>CAMYMG010000034.1 GCA_947259295.1 uncultured Rhizobiaceae bacterium | reverse complement strand
GGCACTAACGCCGCCGCCACCGCCAACAGACGCGCCGACACCAAGGCTCTGCGCAGATGTCGGAATGCTGAGCAGCCAATACAATGCCGCCAGCTGCAAGTATAGTTGAAATTCTCAAAGAGTTGGCTATTTTGTTTCCGCCTCTATCTTGTTTCTCATCGACTGAGTCATTCAGCAAATAGGAAAATATCCGTCGGAAAAGCGCGTTTGTTCCGAACTGTATTGATGAGGCGCTCTCAGCCTTTACCAATCGAAAATGACATCGATAAAGTCTTAACTACTCCTCGGCACTCGGCGCCGCGCCAGCCCCCGGGCGGGTCAGGCGAAAGCGCGTCCCTCGTCCGTCCGCTGGAAGTAGCTCAGATCCAGCTGGACCGACGGGCTGCCGAGGTTGGTCAGGATCATGTGCGCCTGGCCGCGATGATGCGTCTGGTGGTTGAAGAAATGGTCGAGCGCCGGCGCCAGGCGCTGCGAGATGGTGCGCATGTCGGTCGCAGTCATGTAGGTGAAGCGGCCGGACAGCGACTTTTCGCTGAGCGAGCCGACCCACTGCACGATGCGCTTGTCCTCGGCCTCGCGCGCGGAGCGCAGTTTTCCGAATTCGGCGAACAGGATCGTGTCGAGCGTGGCGGGGGCGGCACCCTCGCCCGTGAAGCGCTTCATCCAGATACGGTCGGCAACCAGGATGTGATTCAGCGTGCCCATCAGCGACTTGAAGAAGGCGCCTGTGTCGCGCGTCCACTGATCGTCACCCAGGGTCTCCGCCGCCTCGTAGATCCGCTGGTTGGCCCAAGCATTATAGGCGGCGAACATCATGAAATGCTGTTTCAAGGACTTCCCTTCGCTCGATGGCTGCTGAATATTCGCCATCTGCATAACCGCAAGCGGATGAAGCGCCAATGACCATTCTTCTCTACGAACTTGTCGGCCAGGACCCGTCGCGGCCGTTCAGCCCGCACTGCTGGAAGTCGGCGATGGCGCTGGCGCACAAGGGGCTGGCGTTCGAGCGCGTGCCGGTGCCGTTTACCAGCGTGCCGACGGTCGAGGGCAGCGTGTCGAAGACGGTTCCGGTGATCCGGGACGGCGACCGGGTCATTGCCGATTCCTTCGACATCGCGCTCTATCTCGAGGAGAACTATCCCGACCGGCCGACGCTGTTCGGCGGCCCGGGCGGCGCTGCCATGGCCCGCTTCATCGAGCGCTGGTCGCAGGGCACAATCCACGGCTATCTCGGGTCGGCGGCCCTGATGGACATCCACGACCGGCTGGCACCGGCGGACCAGGCCTATTTCCGGGAGAGCCGCGAAGCGCGCTTCGGCAAGCGGCTGGAGGAGGTGCCGGCGACGCGCGAGGCGGGCCTCGAAGGCTTCCGCGCATCCCTGGCGCCGCTCAGGAGCATGCTCGGCTACCAGCCCTTCATCGGCGGCACATCGCCGCTCTTTGCCGACTATATCGTCTTCGGCGCCTTCCAGTGGGTGCGCGTCACCTCGCCGTTCGGCTTGCTGGCGGCGGGCGACCCCGTGCTCGACTGGTTCGAGCGCTGTCTCGACCTGCACGAGGGGCTCGGACGCAGCGTGGAAGCTGCCTGAACGTCCAGCCAGTCGTTTCAGGCACTGGGCCTTGGCAAGGCGGCGGCCCGCTTGTATAGAGCGCGCCACGCAACAATCCCCAATCCCCAGAAGGAATGACCATGGCGCTCGAACGCACCTTTTCGATGATCAAGCCGGACGCGACCCGGCGCAACCTGACCGGCGCCATCACCAAGATGCTGGAAGACGCCGGCCTGCGCGTCGTCGCGTCGCGCCGCGTCTGGATGAGCCGCCGCGAGGCCGAGGGCTTTTACGCCGTTCACAAGGACCGCCCCTTCTTCGGCGAACTGGTCGAATTCATGTCGTCGGCGCCGACCGTCGTGCAGGTCCTGGAAGGCGAGAATGCAATCGCCAAGAACCGCGAAGTGATGGGCGCGACCAACCCGGCCAATGCCGAGGAAGGCACGATCCGCAAGGTGCACGCCCTGTCGATCGGCGAGAACTCGGTGCACGGTTCCGATGCGCCGGAGACCGCAGCCGAGGAGATCAAGTACTGGTTCTCCGACACCGAGATCGTCGGCTGAGGCAGAAATTCGCCTGAAGGCGTCAAGTCTTTGGATCGAAATGGAAAAGCCGGGCCCTGCCCGGCTTTTTTTATGGCGGCGACCTTGCCTCTGCCTCAGGCGCTGGACTTGACCAGCGTGAGGCTGAGCGGACCGGGGCTGACCGGGTCGAAGCGAGCCGGTGACTCGTTGGCGAACAGGATTTCGCCGTTCAGGGTGACCTGCGCCTGCAGGGCATAATTGACGTTAGGCTGGATGGCGGTCCGGTCGAAGGTCATCTCGAAATTGAGAGGGACGTGGTCGGCGACGAGCATCGTCTGCCTGGCAACGATCGGCTCGTCACCATCCGACGGCGAAAGTCCGGCCAGCTGGACCGTGAGGATGGCGCCGTTCGGCAGGGATGTGCCGTCACGCGCGGTGACCTCGCCCGAGATGGTCGTTTCGTCGTCGGCGACGTCCTGCGGCATCACCAGGCCGCCGAAAAGCAGTGGCGCCAAACCGAAAATAAGCAGTTCCGCTATTGCGTGCATGACCCGGGCTTCTCCTGTTCCCCGGGGTCAATGTCACCAGAGATTGAGTCCGTTCCATGGCCCTTCGTGGGCCGTTTCAGGACTTCCAGCGAGCCGCAGCCTCGTCGTCCGCGTCCTTTGCCTCGACCCAGTCGCCCTCGCTGCCGTCGGCGCGATGTTCCTTCTTCCAGAAGGGTGCGCGCGACTTCAGATAGTCCATCAGGAAGCTGGCGGCCTCGAAGGCCGCCTGCCGGTGCGACGAGGCGGCGACAACGAGAACGATATTCTCGCCGGGGCTGATCTTGCCGTAACGATGGATGGCGGTCAGGCCGGTGAGCGGCCAGCGGACGACGGCTTCCTCGGCGATGCGCATGATCTCGGCCTCGGCCATGCCCGGATAGTGCTCCAGTTCGAGCGCAGAGAGCGAACCTGCCTCGCCGCGACAGAGGCCGGAAAACGTGACCACCGCGCCGACATCGGGATTTCCGGTGGTCAGCCTGTCGACCTCGGCGGCGAGATCGAAATCCTCGGCCTGCAGCCTGACGACCGGAACGGTATTGCCGCGCATCGCTGTCAGCCGCCGGTCATCGGCGGGAACAGGGCTATCTCCCCTGCCCCGGCTATCCGGGTGGAATGGTCGACATGTTCGTGATTGATCGCCACGCGGATGACCTCGGGATGGCGCAGTGCACTCTGGTAGCCTTCACCGAGCGACTTCAGCCAGACCAGAAGGTCGGCGACCGTTGCCACTGTGGCGGGAACCTCGAGCTCTTCGTCCTGTTTGCCGATTCTTTCCCGTACCCAGGCGAAATAGACCAGCTTCGTCATCGTCATTCTTCCATGATGTGCTTGGCGCCGGCGCGGAAATAGTCGTAGCCCGTATAGAGGGTGACGAGCGCGGCCACCCAGAGCAGCGCGATGCCGGTCTGCGTCCAGTAGGGCACGATCTTGTCGCCGGCAGGACCGATCAGCAGCGCCGCTATCGCCACCATCTGGATGGCGGTCTTCCATTTCGCAAGCTGGGTGACAGGCACGCTCACCTTCAGCGCGGCGAGGTATTCGCGCAGGCCCGACACCAGGATTTCGCGGCAAAGGATGATGATCGCCGCCCAGAGCGACCAGCCGGCAATGGTGCGGTCGGTATCGGCGGCGAGCAGCAACAAGCAGGTCGAGACCAGAAGCTTGTCGGCGATCGGGTCGAGCATGCGGCCGATGTTGGACTGCTGCTGCCAAGCCCGCGCCAGATAGCCGTCGAAATAATCGGTGATGCTGGCTAGGATGAAAATGGCGAAGGCGCTCCAGCGCGCGAAGTCGCTCGACTGCAGCCGGCCTTCGAGAAAAAAGCACAACACGACCAGCGGAACCGCCAGGATTCGCCCATAGGTCAGCATGTTGGGCAGATTGTATGCGTGCTTTGTCATTTTTCGATGCTCATTGTCAGGCGTAGTGAAATCAGATGGCAGCATAGGGGGTCAACTGCATCAAAAGCGCGGCCGCGTCGAATCCGGGGCGCGTTTCGGCTCAATTCTCGTGAAAGTGATTGTAGACCAGCCGCGCCACCGACTCGGAAATGCCGTCCACGGCGGTCAAATCGTCGATCGCCGCATTGCTGACCGCCTTGGCCGTGCCGAAGTGCAGGAGCAATGCACGTTTGCGGCCTGGACCAATGCCGCTGATCTCGTCGAGCGGATTGCGCACCATCTCCTTCTTGCGGCGAGCCCGGTGCGAGCCGATGGCAAAACGATGCGCCTCGTCGCGCAGCCGCTGAACGAAATAGAGCACGGGGTCACGCACCGGCAGCGTGAAGGCCGGCTTGCCCTCGACGAAAAAGCGCTCGCGCCCGGCTTCGCGGTCCTGGCCCTTGGCGACGCCGATGGCGACCACCCGGTCGGCGATGCCGAGTTCCTGGAGGATCGCGCGCACCGCGGACATCTGGCCCTGTCCGCCGTCGATCAGGATGACATCGGGCCAGGCGGGGAACGCCGAATCCTCGATCTCCTCGCCGCCGGCCGGCAGCGGCCCGTCACCATGCTCCTTGATCAGCCGCGAGAAGCGCCGCTGCATCACCTCGCGCATCATGCCGAAATCGTCGCCCGGCGTGATGTCGGTCGAGCGGATGTTGAACTTGCGGTACTGATTCTTGACGAAGCCCTCGGGGCCCGAGACGATCATGCCGCCGACCGCATTGGTGCCCATGATGTGCGAATTGTCGTAGACCTCGATGCGGCGCGGCGGGCCGGCGAGCCCGAAGGTCTCGGCGAAGCCTGCGAGCAGACGGGTCTGCGTCGAGGTCTCGGCCAGGCGGCGCCCGAGGGCTTCGCGGGCGTTCTGCACGGCGTGATCGACGAGATCCTTCTTCTCGCCGCGCCGCGGGACGAGGATTGTCACCTTGTGGCCTGCGCGCGTCGAAAGCGCCTGCTCGAGCAGTTCCTGCTCCTCGACCGCCTGCGACAGCATCAGCATGCGCGGGCAAGGCTTGTCGTCGTAGAACTGCGCCAGGAAGGAGCCGAGCACCTCCGATGCCTGCAACGCCGAATCGGCCTTGGGAAAATAGGCGCGGTTGCCCCAGTTCTGGCCGGTGCGGAAGAAGAACACCTGGATGCAGACCTGGCCGCCATGCTGGTGGATGGCGAAGACATCCGCTTCCTCGACGCCCTGGGGGTTGATGCCCTGGTGGCTCTGGACGTGCGACAGGGCCGCAAGCCGGTCGCGGTAGACCGCCGCCCGCTCGAAGTCGAGATCCTCGGCGGCCTGCTGCATCTGCTCGGAAATCTCGGTCTTCACGTTCTGGCTGCGGCCGGACAGGAAGTCCTTCGCCTCCTTGACCAGTTCGGCATAGTCGGCGGGTTCGATCTCGCCCGTGCACGGCCCGGAGCAGCGCTTGATCTGGTAGAGAAGACAGGGACGCGTGCGGCTTTCGAACACCGAATCCGTGCAGGTCCTGATCAGGAAGGCGCGCTGCAGCGAGTTGATCGTGCGGCCGACCGCGCCGGCGGAGGCGAAGGGCCCGAAATAGTCGCCCTTTCGCGAACGCGCGCCACGATGCTTGAAAATGCCGGGCGACGGATGATCGCCGGTCAGCACGATGTAGGGGAACGACTTGTCGTCCCGCATCAGCACGTTGTAGCGCGGCCGCAGGCGCTTGATGAGGTTGGCCTCGAGCAGCAGCGCCTCGATCTCGGTGCGGGTGACGACGAATTCCATCGTCGCCGTCTCGCGCACCATGCGGCCGATGCGGTTGGTGTGGAAGCGGCCCTGGGCGTAGTTGGTGACGCGTTTCTTCAGGCTGCGCGCCTTGCCGACATAGAGCACGTCGCCATCGCGGTTCATCATGCGGTAGACGCCGGGCGCGTTGGGCAGTCGCTTGACCAACGTCTGGATCACCTCGGCGCCGATCATGCCATCGGCATCGCCGGCATGCGCGGTCCAGTCTATCGCCGTGAACGGCACATCGGCCGTGGCCGCCGCGGGAGCGGGCGGCGATTCGTCGGGCTGATCGGCCTCGTCGTCGACCTCATCGCCGGCGATGAAGCCGGCAATGTCGTCGTCGGCCTCCGATGGGGGCAGTTTCTTTCCGTCCTCTGGGTTCATTCGACCATGCCTGTCACATCGGGCGTGCGCCAGGCAAGATGCTGTCCGCCGTCAAGCGCGATCATCTGGCCGGTGACGGAGGGCGCGTCCCAGAGATAGCGGATCGCCGCGCCGAACTCGCCGAGATCGGGCGCCTTCCTGAGGAGAATGCCGTCGACCTGGGCCGCAAAGTCGTGGCTTGCCTGCCGGACATTGGCGAGCGTCGGCCCGGGTCCGAGCGCGTTGACCCGGATGTTCGGAGCGAGCGACTGGGCCATGGTGCGCGTCGCCGTCCACAGTGCCGATTTCGACAGCGTGTAGGAGAAGTATTGCGGCGTGGGCTTCCAGACGCGCTGGTCGATGACGTTGACGACGAGGCCCTTGCTGTCGGCCGGCAGTGCTGCGGCGAAGGAGCGGGCCAGCAACGCCGGGGCCTTCACGTGGATGGCAAAATGCCGTTCCCAGACGCCCGGCTGGAAATCCCCGAGCGAATCGTTCTCGAAGATCGAGGCGTTGTTGACCAGGAGGCCGATCGGCCCGAGTGCCGCCACGGCGGCCGGAAGGAGCCCCTCCGTTTCGCCCGTCTCGGTCAGGTCGGCGGTCACCACCGCAGCGCGGCCGCCGGACCGGGTGATCCTGGCCGCGAGCTCTGCCGCCTCGTCGCGCGAGCGGTTGCAGTGGATGACGACGGCGAAGCCGTGCGCGGCGAGATCCTCGACGATCGCCGCGCCGATCCGCCTTGCCCCGCCGGTTACCAGTGCCGTTTTCGCGGCCTCCACCATCCAGATTCCTTTTGTGCCGCACGGGCTCGCCGGATGTGGCGGCCTTTAGTTAAAATCCGTTTGTTCTTTCGGCAGCATTGTGTCCGAAACTGCAAATGCCGGGGGAAAAGCCTCGGCACGCGGCAGCGTCCCGCCCAGATATAGGTGGCGCGCGGCCATACACCAAGCGCTCTTGCGGGTCATCGGCGACGAATGCTGACATGGTGTTGTTGCGCAAAAGCAACGTCAACATTCAGCCTCATTCGCGCCAGTCAAAGACCCAAATTCAGGTTCGCTGGGGCCACATTTCGACACGACATTCGGAACTGTCAGACGACGAGGCCGTTTCCCTCCCGGGCGGCTTGGATCGTCTTAAGCGAACCACACTGTGTCTTGTGGCCATGGAGTAAAAGAATGAACTATCATCTCAAGAATATGCGGCCCGTGGCAGCGGCGCTTGGGCTCGTTGCCCTGATGGGCACGATGTCCGCCCACGCGGCCGACGTGATCATGGAAGAGCCCCCCGTACCAGCCGCTCCGATGGCCGAGCCGCCGGTAGCAACCTGGACCGGCGCCTATGCCGGTGTGATGGGCGGCTACTCGTTTGCCGGTCGTACGGATGACGAGGGCGCCGACACCACTATCAACACCGATGGCTTCCTGCTCAACGGCTTCGTCGGCTACAACTATCAGGTCGGCAATATCGTGGCCGGCGCCGAAGCCGACATCGGCTACAGCTGGGCTGACGGCTCGAACGCCGGATATACGTCGGACTCCGGCGTCGAGGGCTCGCTTCGTGCCCGTCTCGGTTACGTCGTTTCCCCGGCTGTTCTCCTCTACGCTACGGCGGGTGGCGCGGCCAAGGACCTCGAGGTCTCTGATGGCGTAACCAGCGAGAGCAACACGATGATCGGCTGGACGGCCGGCGCCGGTGCCGACATGATGGTCACCGACAACGTGTTCGGTCGCGTCGAATATCGCTACACCGATTTCGGCAGCGACACCTTCAACGGTTCCGAAGTCAGCGACAAGGACAGCCGCGTTCTCGTCGGCCTGGGCATGAAGTTCTAATTCACCCTCGGATATCTCGAAAAAGCCGGGCCCAGTGCCCGGCTTTTTTGTGCCGTCAGGACGGCAGCAGGCTCTTCAGCTCCGGGAATTTCTCGTCGAAACGCGCCGCCCAGCGCTTCAGCCTGCCGCGACCCTTTTCCCACTTTCCCGAAAACCTGAGATCGAGATAGGCCAGCGTCGAGCGCAGCGCGATGTGGCCGGCGGTGAGCTTCTTGCCGAGCTTCGGCGGGCTGGCATTCAGATGGTCAAGCCCACGCAGGACCTTCGCCCATTGCTTGTCGAGCCACGGCCCGTGCACCATCTCCTCCGGGCGCGAGCGGCGCTCGTAGACATGCGCCAGGGCGCAATCGGCGATGCCGTCGGCAAGGGCCTCCAGGCGCTCGGCCTCGGTGCGCCGTGCCGGACTGCGCGAGAACAGCCGGCTGCCGGACAGGCGGTTGAGGTACTGGATGATGGCGCGGCTGTCGAACACCGCCTCGCCGTCGTCGGTGACCAGCACCGGGATCTTGCCCAAGGGATTGGCGCCGATCAGTTCGGGCGGCTCCGCCGAGGTCTCGACAGTGACGGCCTCGAGCGCGATGTCGGCATAGCGCGCGGCCATGCGAACCTTGGCGCTGTAGGGGGATGCGGGGGCATAGAGCAGCTTGGGCATTTTCATTCTTCCGGTGCGGCCCGCGGTCTGAAGCGGGCTGGGTTGGCGGTTCTGGAGAGGTGGCGATGTCCTAGCCGCCGCGGACGGGCGGCATCACGACTTTCGGGCGCCGGCATGCCCGGCGATCGACTTCGGGGCAGGCACGGAAGCCGAGCTCCTTGGTGAGGCAGATCCTGACCTCCCGGAGATAGCGCCGGTCGCAGCTGACAACGACGGCTTCCGGCGCAAGGCCGGGATTGGCTTCCAGGAAGGCCGCCTCGACATCGTCCGGGCCCGGCGTCTGGTAGTCGGCAAGCCGCTCGTAGGCCGCGGGAATCGTTACCGCCTCACGCGCCGCTCGAAGGACGGAAAAATAGTCGGCCTGCGAGAGCCCCGAGCAGGTGCCGTGCTTTCTCCATTCGTGCCGGATCAGGCCGGCGGACGGCGTCAGGTCGTAGAGGGTGCGCAGCGTCGCGTTGGCGACGTCGGGCTCGGCCGTCGCGCAATCGGTCGGGTACCCGCGCTCGAACTGCGGCCACAGCCCGTGCACCACGAACGCATAGGGCCGCGCGGCATTGCATTGCTGGCGATTGGCGTCGGCGCCCTCGGCCTCGCAGTAGCTCGGCGACCAGGACAAGGAGAGCACGTAGAAATCAAAGCCCGAGCCGATCGGCAGGGTTTTGCGGACGGCACCGTCCTCGCCGGGTGCGTCCGCCGATGGCGCGCAGCCGGCAGCAGCGAACAGGGCGAGCACGAAAGCGGCCGCCTTCAGTGCACCATGCGTCACGGACGTGTCAGCGCAGGATGCGGCAGCGTCCGTTGTAGACGTACCAGCGATCGAAGCCCGAAACGCAGAACTCGACATTGTCGCCGATCCCGACGAACCCCATGCCTTCCTCGATCAGGTACCAGATGTCGCGGTCCTGACCATCGGAGAGCAGCACCTTGGCACCGCAGTAGCGGCGGCCGATCGGGCTGTCTTCCGTTGCCGGCAGGTAGCGATGCTGATGAATGGAGCGGAAATCCGTGATCCTGACATCGGGCAGGTTCGGCACGTGCGTGACCTGATAGTGGAACCGGTTGGTGATCTTGCCGAGCACCCAGGCCTGCCCGCAAATGCCTGGATCGTCCTCGTAGTAGGCGCCGAGGTCGGCTGCCTTGACGGTTGCTGGGGCCAGTGACATGCCCGCCAGGCCGACCAGTGCTGCCAGGACGGAAGAGAAGATTCGGGTCATATCGGCCTCGTGGGATCGGTGAAAGTCACTGTGCGAAATCGTCGGGTTGCGGTCAAGCGGTCGCGGCTTCGGGGGACAGCCAATCGAGGGTCCAGCCGGCGCCGGGATCGTCGGCCAGCACGGATTTCAGCATGGGCAGCACGAGCCGCATTTCCTGTTCAAATATATAGGGCGGGTTGACCACGACCAGCCCGGCCCCGTCGAGCCGCGGCTCGTGCGAGGGCGCCCGGACATTGAAGGCGACATCGAGGATCGCAGGCACTCCCGATTCGGCCAGCGATCGGCGGAAGCGGTTGACGGCCGCCCTGTCCTTGATGGGGTACCAGAGCGCATAGATGCCGCCCGGCCAGCGGCGATGCGACTTGACGAGCCCCTCGACCAGCCGGGTGAATTCGCCGCCTTCCTCGAATGGCGGATCGACCAGAACAAGGCCGCGCTTCTCCTTGGGCGGCACATGCGCGCCCAAGGCCAGCCAGCCATCGAGCTCCAGCACGCGCGCCTGGACATCGCCGGCAAAGCGCTCCTTGAGCCGTGCCGCGTCACGCGGGTGGAGTTCGATCGCCAGCAGGCGATCCTGCTTCCTGAGCAAGTGGCGGGCGATCTTCGGAGACCCAGGATAGCGGACGAGACCGCCATCCGGGTTCACCGACTTCACCGCGTCGATGTAGGGCGCCAGCAATGGAGCAGCCGCAGGACTTAGTGTTGCCTCCAGCAGGCGTCCGATGCCGTCTCGCCATTCACCGGTCTTCTGCGCCTCGGTCGACGACAGGTCGTAGAGCCCGATCCCGGCATGGGTGTCGATGACCCGGAAAGCCTTGTCCTTGCGCTTGAGATATTCGACCAGACGCGCCAGTGCGATATGCTTGACGACGTCGGCGAAATTGCCGGCATGGTAGGCGTGACGATAGTTCACCCTGGTTCACCCTCAGGCAGAATTGCCGCCGCCCCTGCCCCAGCGGGGCCCGGGTTGCGCAACATTGCCAGACTTGCGCCGGCGGGCGCGCATGGCAAGCACCAGACCGATGAAGCCGATCGCCGACAATACATAACCGACCGGCTGCAGCCTCGGGTCGAGCACTGCAGCGCCGCCGCGCAGAACGATGTCCACCGATTGAATATCGATCCCCTCCGCATCGCCCGGCCCGACCACAAATGTGTAGTCGCCGTCCTCGATCCCGGTAAGGAGGCCAACCTCGTCGCGGTAGATCTTCTGGCGCAGCTGCGGGTTCCGCTCCTGCGGCTTCGACTCGGCGAAGCTCATCGTCTCGGCAAGCACCGTGCCCTGCTCGCCCGAAACCGTCATGGTCAGCACGGTCCTGGTGGGCGCGAACTCCGGCGCTGCCAGCGCCGTCATGTCGACGAGAACCCTGACGGGTGCGTCCGCCGACGCGAGCCGGGCCTCGGCCTGACTGAAACCGGCGTCTCGATCATAGACAGGCAAGGTTGCGATTTCGCGACCCGAAAAATTGGTCGCCGCCCAAGGATAGAGGATGCCCAAGCCGATGCCGGCCAGCAGGATCAACAGAAAGAATACGCGCATTTGTCAGCCTTGCCCGGGCCGGGCGGCCGATCGGAAAGATTTCACGCCTTGCGTTCCCATTTCTTGTCGGGCGTCTGCTGCCAGTAGGTCACGGCATGGCCCCCCGCCTTTATGATCTTCCAGTGTTCGCGGGCCGCCCCGACCTGAGCGCTGTCGTGACCGTCGAACAGGAATACGGCCCGCTCGTAACTTGAAATATCCGGCGGTGTCGCACCATCGACGAGGAACCGGATCTGGGCGTCGTTGGCATTGTCCGGGGTTACGGTCAGCAGCACGGGCTGATCTGCCGCATGGCCGTCGCGATCGGTCCCGTGGGCGAGAAACGAATCGTCCCTGTAGCTCCACAGATGCATGTCCAACGCGTCGCGCCGCTCCTCCGTGCCGGTCTGGACGACGGCGCGCCAGCCTCGGGCGAGACTGCGCTCGAGGAGGCCGGGCAGCGAATCCTCGAGCGTCGTTTCGGTCAGATGGTAGAAGAGCACTTCAGGCATGAGCCGATCCGGGTCGTCCGCAAGGCGAATCCCTCACCGATCTCACCCCTCGTAGTGGTCGTGCACCAGCCGATCGAGCAGCCTGACGCCAAAACCCGAGCCCCAGGACTGGCTGACGTCGTTGAGAGGCGACCCCATGGCGGTTCCGGCGATATCGAGGTGAGCCCATGGCGTTTCCTTGACGAAGCGCTGCAGGAACTGCGCGGCCGTGATCGAGCCGCCGTAGCGGCCGCCGATGTTCTTCATGTCGGCATTCTTGGAATCGATGAGCTTGTCGTATTCCGCGCCGAGCGGCATCCGCCAGACCTTCTCCTGCGTCGACAGACCGGCCTCCACCAGCCTCGTCGACAATTCGTCATTGTTGGAGAAAAGGCCGGCATGGCTCTGGCCGAGCGCGACGATGATGGCGCCGGTGAGCGTCGCAAGATTGACCATGAACTGCGGCTCGAAGCGCTGGTTGCAGTACCAGAGCGCGTCGGCCAGCACGAGGCGGCCCTCGGCGTCGGTGTTGAGCACCTCGATGGTCTGGCCCGACATCGACGTGACGATGTCGCCGGGCCGCTGGGCATTGCCGTCAACCGAGTTTTCGACCAGGCCTACGATGCCGACGACATTGGCCTTGGCCTTGCGCCCGGCCAGGGCGCGCATCAGTCCGACGACCGCGGCCGCGCCGCCCATGTCGCCCTTCATGTCTTCCATGCCGGCGGCAGGCTTGATCGAGTTGCCGCCCGTATCGAAGGTGACGCCCTTGCCGACGAAGGCGATCGGCTTCTGCTTCGCCTTGCCGCCATCCCACTGCATGACCGCCATGCGGGCGCCGCGCGGCGACCCCTGCGCAACGCCAAGCAGCGCGCCCATGCCGAGCTTGGTCATTTCCTTCTCGGTCAGGATCTCGACCTTGACGCCGAGCTTCTCCAGAGCCTTGGCCTCCGCCGCGAACTCGACCGGCCCGAGCTTGTTGGCCGGCTCGTTGACCAGGTCGCGCGCGAGGTTCACCCCGTCGACGACCGCGTCGAGATCGGCGAATGCCTTCCTGGCGGCCGCCGGATTGGCGCAATGGATGGTGAACTTCGACGGATTGCGTGGCGTCGGGTTGCCGTCCGACTCGTCCTTCTTGGTCTTGTACTTGTCGAACGTGTAGGAGCGCAGGCGAATTCCGGCAGCAAGACGCGCCGCATCCTCTCCGCTCACCGCGCCATCCGGCAGATCGAGGATGATCCCGACATCATCGGCCTTGCGGAAATGCGCCGCTATGACGCCGCCCAGCCGATGCCAGTCATACTCGCTCACAGCGTCGGCCTTGCCGACGCCGACGCCGACCAGGCGGTTAAGCCCAGTGCCTTCCGGCGCGATCACCTCGACGAGGGACGCGAGTTTCGAGGAGAACCCGGTGATGGAGAACGCGCGCTCCAGCGTGCCCGAAGGATCGCAGGCCTTGGCGGCGTCGCTGATCGCGCCCTTCTCGGCGACCAGGACAACGGCGCTGCCTTTCTTCGGCGAGGCGATCTTTGCGAATGTGATGGATGGCTGCGGCGTCATTGAAAGTGACCTGACATGGCTGGATTGAGTGATTGTGGGCGACATTTGGCGGTTTCGCCACGCTTTGCAAGGCTTGAACGGGATTGCGGTCGCTGTCGCAAGCCTGAAAAGCGGGCCTTTCTGCTGCATTTGACCCGATAGCGCAGGCAAATGAGTCTCAATATGCACGCCGAACGGAGGCGCTTCTGCCGCGCGGGTTGTGTCGGCATCACCGTGCGGTTACTTGCTTTTGACACTGGTGCGTGAACAGTGCGGCCCGGGAAAGCAGCCCCGACGAAGTCCAGAGCTAATGAGAATCATCGAACGCTACATACTCCGCCGTGCGTCGACGCTGTTTCTGGCAGCGCTGGTCTGGACGCTGGCCATCGTGTGGACGACGCAGGTTCTGGCCCGAATCAACCTGGTTACCGACAGCGGGCAGTCGGCGCTCGCCTTCTTCGAGATTGCTTCCCTCATCCTTCCGTCGGTGCTGCCGATCGTCATGCCGTTCGCGGTAATCATCGGCGTCGCCCAGACGCTGACGGTGATGAACACGGATTCAGAGCTGGCTGTGATCAGCGCCGCCGGCGGTTCGCGCTGGACCACCATCCGACCCGTCATTGCGCTTGCGCTGATAGCGAGCATCGTTTCGTTCGCCGTGGACAACGGGGTCGACCCCTATGCCCGACAGCGCGGACGCGAACTCGTCGCGCAGGCGCGCGGCGACCTTCTGTCGCTGGTCATCCAGGAAGGCACCTTCCGCAAGATCGACGACGGGCTCTACATCCAGATCGGCGAACGGCTCGCCGATGGAAAGTTCCGCGGCATCTTCGTCGCCGATTCGCGCACGGAAGGCATGGACCTCGTCTACTACGCCAAGTCGGGAGCCGTGGTCGAGCGGGGCAACCAGGACCTGCTGATCATGGAAGACGGCGAAATCGACCGCAAGATCGCGAATGGCGACATCTCGATCATCCGGTTCGATTCCTACGCCTTCGATCTCTCCGCATTTGCCGGTGCATCGGGCACGCCGAAGCTCTATCCCAAGGACCAGACGCTTAGCTATCTGTTCAATCCCGACCGCAACGACCCTGTCTACAAGGCCAAGCCGGAATCGTTCACGGCGGAGTTGCATCGACGCTTTTCGGAATGGGTTTATTCTCTCGTGTTTGCACTGATCGCGCTTGCCGTCTCAGGCGACGCACGATCGCATCGCGAGGCGCGAATCCATCCGATCGTCACGGCCCTGACGATCGCGCTGGTGGTCCGATGGGCGGGGTATTTCATCGCGAATCAGGTGCAGCCGAGGCCATGGCTCTGGCCCCTGGTGTACGGCATTCCTGCCGGGACGGCGGGAATATGCATCTGGTTCATCCGCAACAACCGCACGATGGAACTGCCGGTCTATCTGGCGGACGGGCTTTTGTCGGCGGCTCGACGTCTTGGCGAGCGCATCGCCCGGTTCGGCGGTTCGGGTCGTGACTTGACATCGGGCGGAAACGTTTGATGGGGTGGACGCTCGGCCGATATTTCTTCGCCCGCTATGCCACGATCACGGCATGGTATTTCGTCGGCATATACGCGCTGGTGATGCTGATCGACTTCACCGAATTCTCGAGCCGCACATCCAGCCTGCCGGGATTCAGCGTGCAGCTCGCCTTAACGATTTCGGCGCTGCGCGTGCCGATGATCATGCAGCAGGCGGTGCCGTTCATAGCCCTGCTCTCGGCGATAGCGACGCTGGTGTCGCTCAACCGCAAATACGAGCTGGTCGTCGCGCGGTCGGCCGGAATATCGGCCTGGCAGTTCCTGCTTCCCTGCGTGGTCGGGGCGCTGCTGTTCGGCGTGTTCACGGTCGGCGCGCTCAATCCGCTCTCAGCCTATGCATTCTCGCAGTCGGAGACGCTGGAGAGCAGCCTGCGTTCGGGGCGCTCCAATTCCACCTCGGCATTCGCGGCCCCCTGGCTCCGGCAGAAGACCGGGGACGGCGACACGATCATCGGCGCCAAGGCGGTGCTGAACGGCGGGCTCGAACTGTCCAACGTCGTGATGTTTTCGCTCGATGCTTCCGGCGACATCGTCGAGCGCCGCGACGCGGCCCGCGCCTATCTTCGCGACGGATACTGGGAACTGCATGACGTCAGGCGCCTGCGTGGAGGCGAGCAGTTGCCGAAACTGGAGACGGACCGCGTTGCAACGAATCTGCGGCCCGAATTCGTCCAGGAACGGCTGGCGAGGCCGGACACGATCCCGTTCTACGAGCTGCCGGCTAAAATCGAGATCGCGCGATCCTTCGGACTCAAGGCCAACAGCTTTGCCACGCAATTCCACACGCTCATGGCACTGCCGTTCCTGCTGGTCGCGATGACATTGATTGCTGCAACAGTGTCGATGCGATTTGCGCGAATGGGACAGTCCACAACGCTGATTCTGGGTGGCGTCCTCGCCGGGTTTCTGCTTTATGTGGTTTCAGTGCTCGTCAAGGCGTTCGGCAATGCGGGATTCGTTCCGGCGTTCATTGTGGTCTGGATACCGGTCGTCGTGGCGATGTTTTTCGGGGTGACGTTCCTGCTCTACAAGGAGGACGGCTAGTTGGGGGTTGCGGCAGACATGGACCGCAAATCGACGAGATTGGCGCGCCTGCTCGGTGCGACAGCCCTTGCTTGCGTCTTCAGCGCGGCGATCGTGCCGGCGCCGTCCTTTGCGCAGACGGTCGCGGACATCGCACCCGACATTCCGGCCGGCACCGAGATGTTCCTCGAAGCCGACACGCTGATCTATGACAACAACGACGACAGTGTGACCGCCGCCGGCGGCGTCCGCATCGATTATGGCGGCAACAGGCTGGTCGCGAACCAGGTGACCTATGACCGCCGCTCACGCAGGCTTATCGCCAGCGGCAATGTCGAGCTCGTCGAAAAGGACGGCACGAAAGTCTACTCCGACAAGATCGACATCACCGACGATTTCGGCACCGGCTTCGTCAACGCGCTGCGTGTCGAGACCGTCGACGAAACCTATTTCGCCGCCGAAAGCGCGGAGCGACGCGAAGGTTTCCTCACGACTTTCAACAACGGCGTCTACACGGCCTGCGAGCCATGCGAGGAACAGCCCGACAAGGCTCCGGTGTGGCGGCTCAAGGCCAAGCGAATCATCTGGAACAGCAAGGCCAAGACGGTGCGCTTCGAGAATGCGGCCTTCGAGTTTCTCGGCGTGCCGCTCGGCAACCTCGCAGCGTTCGAAATCGCCGACCCGACCGTCAAGCGGAAATCGGGCTTCCTTATCCCCAGCCTCAGCTTCGGCAGTCATCTCGGTACGGGCCTGTCCATCCCCTATTATCTGGCTCTGGCGCCGACATACGACCTGACGCTCACCGGCACCGGCTACACCAACCAGGGCTTTCTGGCCGAGGCAGAGTGGCGCCAGCGTTTCGATAACGGCCAGTACAGCATCCATTTCGCCGGAATCAGCCAGGCCGACCCGGACGCCTTCGACTACGACACTGTCGATCGCGGTCGTGACGGCGACCCGAACCGGTTGCGCGGCATGATGGGAACCACCGGCCAGTTCGCGATCAATTCGCGCTGGGACTTCGGCTGGGACGTGCTGGTCCAGTCGGACAAGAATTTCGCCCACACCTACGATCTCGGCGAGTACGGGGATTTCGTTCAAACCTCGCAGATCTACCTGACAGGGCTGGACGACCGGAACTACTTCGACGTGCGCGCCATGCATTTCGCGGTCCAGGAAGAGGTCTTCAACTCGGATCCCGATTCACGCGCCGCCGAGCAGCCATGGGTGTTGCCGAGCTTCGACTATTCCTACACGCCAGACCGATCGGTCTTTGGCGGCGAACTGAATTTCGACGTGAACGCCCGCGTGCTCGATCGCTCGCATCTCGACGCAACCGGTTCCCCGATCGATCGGGTTGCCGGCATCGACGGCACGTCCAGCCGCCTGACCGGCGAGGCCGAATGGAAGCGCTCCTTCACGACGGATGGCGGACTGGTCATGACACCGCTGCTCGCCTTCCAGGCCGACACGATCCAGGTCAGCCAGAGCCAGGATTCGATCGACGCCATCAACGAGATGGCGAGCAACCCGCGAATTGACGCGATGAGCGACATCCGCTCTGCCTACCAGCGTTTCCTCGCGACCGCCGGACTTGAACTGCGCTTCCCGGTGCTGTTCTCGTCGATGAGCGCCAGCCAGGTAATCGAGCCGATGGCGCAGATCTTCGCCCGCAACGACCCGGCCTACCAGACCAGGCTCGGCGTTCCCAACGAGGACGCGCAGAGCTTCGTTTTCGACGCCACTTCGCTGTTCGAGCGCGACAAGTTCTCCGGCTACGATCGCATCGAGGGCGGCACGCGGGCGAATTTCGGCTTCCGCTACTCGGGCTCGTTCTCGAACGGCTGGGTCGCCAACGGCATCCTCGGGCAGTCCTACCATCTCGCGGGCGAGAACTCGTTCGACCAGCCCGACCTGGTCAATGTCGGCGCCTATTCGGGTCTCGAGACCGACACGTCGGACTTCGTCGGGCTTTTCGGCTTCGCGACGCCCTCGGGCGTGTCGGCCTCGCTCAGCGCAAGACTGGACGAGCAGACGCTGGAGATGCGGCGCGGCGAGTTGAGGGCTGGTTTCGTGACCGATCCGGTGACCATCACGGGCAGCTACACCTTCATACAGGCGCAGCCGCTTTACGGGACGGACGGGGACCGCAAGGAACTGTCGCTCGGCGCATCGGCGCGCCTGCATGAAGCATGGCGCGTGTTCGGTTCGGGCACCTACGACTTCGAGACCAGCGTGATGGTCAAGAACGCGGTTGGATTTGCCTATGACGACGAGTGCTTCACCTATCTGATGTCTTTCAGCCAGGATCGCGACGCGATCTCGCGTGAAGTTACCCAGAAGATCGGGTTCAACCTGTCGTTCCGTACGCTCGGCGACTTTGGTTCCGCCTCGGACGGTCTCGCCGGTCTCTGATCAGCGCGCGGGTGCCGACATCGTTTCGCCGCATAGAACGGGCATGAAACGCAATCATCATCCAAAAGGGATCAGGTACAGGATTGGCTAGAATGTTTTCGATCAGAAAAGGCTTGGGCCTCGGCGTCCTGGCACTCGTAGCGCTTGGTGCAGTTGGTACGTTGCCTGTTCCGGGCTCCATTGCAGCGGCGAGCGAGATCAAGCTGATCGTCAACAATATCCCGGTGACCAGCTACGACATTCAGCGCCGCATCGCCTTCATGAAGTTGCAGAACCGCAAGGGCAACCTCGCCGAACAGGCGGAAGAAGACATGGTGACCCAGACCCTGCGCAACGCCGAGGCGCAGCGCCTGTCGATCCGCATCAAGGACGATGCCGTAAACGACGCCTACAACCGGTTCGCCACGTCCAACAAGATGACGGTCAAGCAGCTCGACGGCATCATGCAGCAGTCGGGCGTGACGAAGGCGCATTTCAAGGAATTCATCCGGTCGCAGATGGCCTGGAACCAGGCCCTGTCCGCCCGCAACCGCAGTGCCGCCGGTGGAATGACCGAGCAGGACGTCGCGCAACGCATGCTCAAGCAGGGCGGCGCCAAGCCGACCGCAACCGAGTACATGCTCCAGCAGATCATCTTCGTGGTGCCGGCCAATGATCGGGGCAGCATGGCAAGCCGCAAGCGGGAGGCCGAGGCCATGCGGGCACGGTTTGCCGGATGCGACCGGACGCGGGAATTCGCCAAGGGACTGGTCGACGTCACCGTACGCGACCTCGGCCGCAAGCTTGGGCCTGAGCTTCCGCCGGACTGGGCAGAGCAGATCGAGAAGACAAAGGTCGGCGGCGCCACGGGCGTTCGCGAGACCAATCTGGGAGTCGAATTCATCGGCATCTGCTCGAGCCGTGAAGTCTCCGACGACCGGGTCGCCAAGATGGTGTTCCAGTCCGAGGGTGCGACCGACGACAAGGCCGAGGAACTGAGCAAGAAGTACACGGACGAACTGCGCGAGCGCGCCAAGATCGTCAGGCGCTGAGCGCCTGCAATGGCCGGCAGGTCGGCCGTCGAGGTCCCTGGCAGTCGACCGGGCGAACAATCGTCACTGAGCGCTGACGGCCTTCCGCCGCTTCGGGAAATTATCGATCGACATGACCTGCGGGCCAAACGATCGCTCGGGCAGAATTTTCTTCTCGACCTCAACCTCACGGGCAAGATCGCGCGCACGGCCGGCGATCTCTCACAGACAACGATCATCGAGGTCGGGCCCGGCCCCGGCGGCCTGACCCGGGCCCTGCTGATGCACGGTGCCATGCGGGTAATCGCAATCGAACGGGACGAGCGCTGCCTGGCGGCCTTGGCCGAGATCGCGGATCATTATCCGGGCCGCCTCGACACCATCCCGGGCGATGCCCTGAAGACCGACTTTCAATCGCTTGCAAGCGGCGGCCCGACGCGCATCGTCGCCAACCTGCCCTACAATATAGGCACGGAGTTGCTGGTACGCTGGCTGACCAGCCCGCTCTGGCCGCCCTTCTATCAGTCGATGACGCTGATGTTCCAGCGCGAGGTGGCCGAGCGCATCGTTGCACCGCCAGCGAGCGACGCCTATGGCCGGCTCGGCGTTCTTGCCGGCTGGCGGACAGAAGCCCGGATTGCCTTTGATGTGCCGCCCCAGGCCTTCACGCCGGCGCCCAAGGTGACGTCTTCGGTGGTGCATCTTATACCGCGTCCGTCGCCATTGCCGGCCGAGGTCAACAAGCTCGCGCGCGTCACCGAAGCAGCCTTCGGCCAGCGCAGGAAGATGCTTCGGCAAAGCCTGAAGGGCCTCGGCGGCGAAAGGCTGCTGGCAGCCGTCGGCATCGATGGCACGCGACGCGCCGAAACGCTGAGCGTCGAGGAGTTCGTTGCGCTGGCCAACGCTGTTTAACTTGACCAAGCATGCAGACCTTGTCCGTCGTTCCCCGCCTGTTTCCGCTGATCCTGAGCGGCGAGAAGACCTCAACCATCCGCTTCCGCGAGACGCGCATCGAATCCGGTCCGATGCGCTATTTGTGCGACGGAGATCGAACGCGATCGGTCATCGTTCAGGTGACCCGCTGCACCGACCTGCCGCTTTCGCGAGTAGCGGCATTTCTCGGGCGCGAGGCCGACTGGCCGAAGGAGATCATGCTCGAGGGCATGCGTGAGCACTATCCGGACATCGAGTGGGATGACGTGGTGCAGATCGTCGAGCATCTCCCGCCAGCCGCCAAGCAGCCGAAGTGATTGCCCCGAGCTAGCCCGTCTGTTCGTCGAGCAGGCCCGATACGAAGTCGAACAGGCCGGGCCGCCTGTCACGCCTCAGTCGCTCGGCGGTGACAATCGCCCTCACCTCGGCAAAGGACTTGTCCAGATCATCGTTGATCACGACGTAGTCGTAATCGCGCCAGTGCTCGATTTCGTCCCGGGCGTTCTTCAGCCGCGCATCGATGACCGCATCCTGGTCCTCGGCCCGCCGCTTGAGCCTCTCCCTCAGTTCCCGCATCGAAGGCGGCAGGATGAAGATCGAGACGATGTCGACGGGCATCTTCTCCTTCAGCTGAGACGCGCCCTGCCAGTCGATGTCGAACAGCATGTCGCGGCCTTCGACCAACGCGGCTTCCGCCGGCTCGCGGGGTGTGGCGTAGCAGTTGCCGTGCACCTCGGCCCATTCCAGCAAGGCATCGGAATCGCGCAGCCGATCGAACTCTTTCTGGGTCCGGAAGTGATAGTGGGTGCCTTCGATCTCGCTCCCCCGCCGCGCGCGCGTCGTCACGCTGACCGACAATTCGAGGCTCGGATCCTTCTCGAGTAGATTGCGGGCGATCGTCGACTTGCCGGCCCCCGAGGGCGACGACAGAACGAGCATCAGCCCACGGCGGCGGATACGGGTCGAGGGCTTCTCGGCGCTCATGCGCTACTCCAGATTCTGGACCTGTTCGCGAAACTGGTCGACGACGGACTTCAGTTCGAGGCCGATCGCGGTGATCGCGGCCGCGTTCGACTTCGAGCACAGCGTATTCGATTCGCGGTTGAATTCCTGCGACAGAAAATCGAGTTTCCGGCCGATCGGCCCTCCATTCTCCAGCAGTGACCGGCCGGAAGCGACATGCGTCTTCAGCCTGTCGATCTCCTCGCGGATATCGGCCTTGGTGGCGAGAAAGGCTGCTTCCATGTGGAGCCGCGACTCATCGAGATTGGTCGAGGTGTCGAGGAGCAACCTCACCTGCTCGGCGAGCTTGTCGCGGATCGCCGCCGGTTCACGCGAAGGGTCCGCCTCCGCGGCCAGAACCAGGGCCTCTATCGACGCAAGGTGGCCAAGCAGCAAGTCCCTGAGAGCCTCGCCTTCCGACCGGCGCGCCGCCGCCAGGTCATCGAGCGCCTCGTCGAAGGTCTCGAGCACGACGGCATCGAGCGAGGCGCGGAATTCCTCGCTCTCCAGTGCTTCGGGGGTTTCCAGGACGCCGCGCAGCGACAGCAGGCCATCGGCGCTGGCGGCTGTTGCGCCGAACTGCTCCTGCAGCCGTTTCGCAAGCCCCGCCACGTCTCTCAGAAACGCCTCGTTGACGATTGGCTGGGTCTGCGTGCCGGCTGCGCGCCCGATGGTCAGCGTGGCCTGGAAGTTGCCGCGGGCGAAACGCTTCTGGATCGCCTGGCGGAGCGAAGGCTCAAGACGTTCGAAGCCGGTTGCCAGGCGCAGCCTTATCTCGACGCTCTTGCCGTTGACGGACTTCACCTCCCAGATGACCGATACGCCGCCATTCTCGGCAGCAGCCCGGGCAAAGCCGGTCATGCTTTGAAGTTGCATTGTTCTCTTCCCCGCAGCGGGACAGGCTGGCCCGCTTCCCCCGCCCTTGTGCCACAAGCCCTGCGGCCTGTCGCCCTATTCGACGTTCGTGGTTGCCGGTTCGGATTGCGCCTTCTCGGCTTCGGCCTTGGCCGCCTCCTGCTGCTGTTTGCGCTGCACTGCGCGCCAGCGCGCCACGTTCTCGTTGTGAACCTCCAGCGACGTCGCAAAGACGTGGCCTCCGGTGCCGTCGGCAACGAAATAGAGATCCTTGGTCTTGGAGGGATTGGCCACCGCCTCGAGCGAGGCCCTGCCGGGGTTTGCAATCGGGGTCGGCGGAAGGCCGTCGATGGTGTAGGTGTTGTAGGGCGTCGGCTTGTCGATGTCGGACTGATAGATCGGACGGTCGGCCGGGCGCCCCTTGCCGCCGAACAGGCCATAAAGGATCGTCGGGTCGGACTGCAGCCGCATGCCCTTGTTCAGCCGGTTGATGAACACGGCAGCGACGCGGGACCGCTCGTCGCTGCGGCCGGTTTCCTTCTCGACGATCGAAGCGAGCGTGACGAATTCGTTGATGTTGGCGAAGGGCAGCCCAGGGACGCGGCGGTTCCAGACGCTTTCCACGAGGGTCGCCTGATCGGCCATCATCTTCTCGATGATCTGCTTGCGCGTCGAGCCGCGGGTAAAGCGTTGCGTGTCGGCGATCAGGCTGCCCTCGGGCGGCATCTCGGTCGGCATGTCGCCGGTCAGCGCCTCATGCTCGGCAATGCGCTGGAAGGCCTGCTCGACCGTCATGCCTTCGGGAATGGTCAGCGAGGCGAGCACCGACTTGCCGCTCTCCATGAGGTCCATTATCTCGCGCATCGAAGCGCCGGCCTTAATCTCATATTCGCCGGCCTTCAGACTGGCATCGTGGCCGTAGGCCCGCACACCCAAGCGGAAAACCCGGGAGTCGCTGATCAGGCCGCGCCTCTCCAGCTGTTCGGCAATTTCGGCAACGCCGGTCTTCTCTTTGACCAGGAAATTCGCCGTCGTTTGCGAGGGACCAGGACCGTCGAACTCGCTCTTGCCGAGATAGACGGCGACCCCGGCGGCCAGAACCACCAGGATCACGGACGAGACCAGGAAATTCATGAAGACGACGATCTGGCTGCGCGACTTGCGCGAGCGCTTGGGCGGCGGCGTGCCCTTTTCGGGCCGCAGCGCCTCACTCGCCGTTTTGGGGACGATCGGCTGGGGTGGAGCTTCCCGCCTTCCAAAATCGCGATCGCCTGACGGGTTCATGTTCATGTCGCCTCAACATTGCCTTCTGGACGAACTCTGCGCTGACAGAACTGCCGCGAGACTACGTTCGAATGTGGCAAAATTCGCGGCGGCGCCGCTGCATCAGCCGTTGTAGCGTTGCAGTACCAGCGACGCGTTGGTACCGCCGAAACCGAAGGAATTCGACACGGCCACGTCGATCTGCCGCTCGCGCGCCTTGTTCGGCACCAGGTCGATTGCCGTTTCCCGTTCCGGATTGTCGAGATTGATGGTCGGCGGAGCGATGTTGTCGCGGATGGCGAGGATCGAAAAGATCGCCTCGGCCGCACCGGCCGCGCCGAGCAGATGTCCTATCGCAGACTTCGTCGACGACATGGAGATCTTGGAGGCGGCGTTGCCGACCAGGCGCTCGACGGCGCCGAGCTCGATCGTGTCGGCCATGGTCGATGTGCCATGCGCGTTGATGTAGTCGATGTCCGACGGCTGAAGGCCCGCACGCTTGAGCGCGGCCGACATGCAGCGGAAGGCGCCGTCGCCGTCTTCGGCGGGGGCGGTAATGTGGTGGGCATCGCCTGTCAGACCGTAGCCGGTCACTTCGGCGTAGATCGTGGCGCCGCGTGCCTTGGCATGCTCGAGCTCCTCCAGGACGACGACGCCGGCACCCTCGCCCAGCACGAACCCGTCGCGGTCGGCGTCGTAGGGACGCGAGGCCTTTTCGGGATCATCGTTGCGGCCGGTGGAAAGCGCCCGGCAGGCGGCGAAGCCGGCAAGCGATAGTGCCGTCACCGGGGCTTCGGCGCCGCCGGCGACCATCACGTCGGCATCGCCGAAAATGATCAGCCTGGCTGCGTCGCCGATGGCGTGCGCGCCTGTGGAACAGGCCGTCACGACGGCATGGTTGGGCCCCTTCAGGCCGTGCCGGATCGACACCTGGCCCGACACGAGATTGATGATGTTGCCGGGGATGAAGAACGGGCTGATGCGGCGCGGGCCGCGCTCCTTCAGGATGATGGCGTTTTCGGCAATGCCCTCGAGGCCGCCGATGCCGGAGCCGATCATCACGCCGGTCGCGCAACGCTCTTCCTCGGTCTTCGGGGTCCAGCCGGAATGCGCCAGCGCCTCGTCGGCGGCGGCGATCCCGTACAGGATGAAGTCGCCGATCTTGCGCAGTTCCTTGGGCTCAAGAACCGCTTCCGGATTGAAGGTCGCATCGCTGCCGTCGCCGCGCGGGATCGAATGCGCGATCTTGCAGGCAAAATCCTCGACATCGAAAGCGGTGATTCGGGACGCAGCACTGCGTCCCGACAGGAGTTGCTTCCAGGCATGCTCGACGCCGACGCCGAAGGGCGACAAAAGCCCCATACCCGTGACGACGACGCGCCGCATCGCTGGTCCTCCCGAATTGCCGGCGATTGGCGTGACTGTCAGGCCGAAGCCTTGTCGATGAACTTCACAGCGTCGCCGACGGTCAGGATGGTCTCGGCGGCATCGTCAGGAATCTCGACGCCGAATTCTTCCTCGAAAGCCATGACGAGTTCGACCGTGTCGAGGCTGTCTGCGCCAAGATCGTCAATGAAGCTCGCACCTTCGGTTACCTTCTCGGCATCAACGCCGAGATGTTCGACAACGATCTTCTTGACGCGCTCTGCGGTGTCACTCATTTGGGCATCCTCGTCCTATGTTTCTCTGCCTTCGTTAGACGCCGGAATGACGCTAATCAAGCTGAAAGATGTTTGTTACCGTCCAGGCCAAGCCATCGGCATCGATCCTGGCTCAAGTGCCGGATTGCAGGCGCATTACACGAAAAATCCTGCGCGTCCAAGGCGAAAACCGCCCATTTTGCCGCGAAACCAGGCCTTGTCGCGTGAAATTCACAGGCGAAACCGGCACGGGCCGACAGCTAGATCATCGCCATGCCGCCGTTGACGTGAATGGTTTGGCCGGTGACGTAGCCTGCCTCGTTGGAGGCGAGATAGGCGACGGCCGAGGCAACCTCGGCGCCCGTGCCCATGCGGCGCGCGGGAATGGCAGCCATGATCGCTTCCTTCTGCTTGTCGTTCAGCTTGTCCGTCATCGCCGACTCGATGAAGCCCGGCGCAACGCAGTTGACGGTGATGTTGCGCGTCGCGATCTCCTGCGCCAGCGACTTGGAAAAGCCAATCATGCCGGCCTTGGAGGCGCAGTAGTTCGTCTGGCCGGGATTGCCCGTCACGCCGACCACCGAGGTGATGTTGATGATGCGGCCGTGACGCCGGCGCATCATCGGATGCGTCAATTCGCGCGTCAGGCGGAACACCGCCGTCAGGTTGACCTCAAGCACGGCGTCCCAGTCGGCATCCGACATGCGGACGAACAGGCCGTCCTTGGTGATGCCGGCATTGTTGACCAGGATGTCGACGCCTTCGAGATCGGCCTCGGCCTTCTGACCGAGTTCCTTGACCTCGTCGCGGTTCGACAGGTTGGCCGGGAAGATCTTGACCCGTTCGCCGAACTCGCCGGCCAGTGCCTCGAGCTTCTCGACGCGCGTGCCGTGGATGCCGACGGTGGCGCCCCTGGCATGCAGCACGCGGGCGATGGATTCGCCGATGCCGCCTGACGCGCCGGTGACGAGTGCCTTGCGGCCGGTAAGATCAAACATGGATTACCTCCAGAGAGCGCCTGCGGCGACAGAGATTTGGGGTTATCAGGAAAGCGCTGCCAGCGCAGCCTCGACGTCCGACGGAGTGCCGACGGCGGCGGTGGCGATGTCGCGGTTGATGCGACGGGCCAGCCCCGAAAGCACCTTGCCGGCGCCGATCTCGTAAAGCGTGGTGACGCCGTGGGCGCCGAACCACTCGACGGTCTCGCGCCAGCGCACGCGGCCGGTGACCTGGTCGACCAGCCGCGCCGCAATCTCATCGGGCGCAGTCAGCGGCGCGGCGACGAAGTTCGCCACCACCGGGACTGCCGGGCGGTGCTTGGCAACCGAGGACAGCGCCTCGCGCATCGTGTCGGCGGCAGGCGCCATCATTTCGGAGTGGAACGGTGCCGAGACCGACAGCATCAGGGCACGCTTCGCGCCTTTCTCGGTGCAGAGCCTGGCAGCCTCCTCTACGGCGGATTTGGCGCCAGAGATGACGAGCTGCCCGCCGCCATTGTCGTTGGCGATCTGGCAGACGGAGCCGGCAGCGGCCTCCTTGCAGGCGGCTTCGACATCGGCCTCATCCAGGCCGATGATCGCCGCCATGGCGCCTGCGCCGGCGGGCACGGCCGCCTGCATGGCGTTGCCGCGAATGCGCAGAAGCCGCGCCGCATCGCCGACGGAGAACATGCCGGCGGCGGCAAGTGCCGAATACTCGCCGAGCGAGTGGCCCGCCACATAGGCGACCTTGTCCTTGAGCGAGAAACCCTGCGATTCAAGCGCCCGCATCGCGGCCATGGAGACCGCCATCAGCGCCGGCTGCGCATTGGCGGTCAGCGTCAGCGTCTCTTCCGGCCCGTTCCAGATGATGTCCGACAGCTTTTCGCCGAGCGCGTCATCGACTTCCTCGAAGACCGCGCGCGCGGCCGGGAAGGCATCGGCAAGATCCTTGCCCATGCCGACGGACTGGCTGCCCTGCCCCGGGAAGGTGAATGCTGTGGCCATCTGAGCTCTCCGGCAATCGTTTGCGACTGCCCTCTGACCCATGCCGGTCCGGCAAGTCAAGTGACCGCCGGGAACGATCGACCCGCCCGGGGGACGAAAAACGCGCGAGCAACTGCCCGCACACTCTCACTTTTGCCATACCCTCTGGATTTTTGTGAAGGAACCATGACAGTGGGATGACAGTTCCCGAACAGTGTCCGAGGATTTTGAGTTGGCAAACCAGAATGTAGCCATGACTGCACGTTCTGCACCCTTTCCGCGTTCCGGACGGGAAAGCATCCGCGCGCGCGTCGTTGGCGCGATGCGGGGCCTGGGATCCATAGCCATCACGGTCGCGGCCGCCGCTGCCCTCGTCTTCCTCGTCGAACTGACGGTGCGCGGGTCTCTCGAAAAGACGCTGGATTTCTTCGCGCAGCCCTTCCGGCCCGGCTGGACGACGGTCGCGCTGTTTGCGCTGGTCCTGATTGCCCTCGATGCCCTGCTCGGGCGGCGCCACAACGGTGTGCTTCTGCTAGCGCCCATCGCACTGCTCCTGGCGGCGATCGGCCACCAGAAGTCCATCTATCTCGGTGATCCGCTCTATCCCGCCGACTTTCTCTATTCGCGGCAGATCGTCGAGCTCGCGCCGCTGCTGGTGCGCGACCGCCCGCTGACCGCACTCGTGATCGCGGCAGGCGGCATCGCGGCGATGGTCCTGCTCGTGGCGCTGTGGCGCTTCTGGCGGCGGCGGTTTCCGCCCATCCGCATCAGCATGCGGGTCGCCCGGCTGGTCGTGGCCCTGCCCGCGCTGGCCTTCTTCGTGTCGATCATGGACTTCGCGACCTTCTCCTGGACCCGCGACAGGTTGCAGATCATTCCCATGATGTGGGACCAGAAGGAGAATTATGCCTCGAACGGCTTTGCCATCGCCTTCGCCCTCAACGTGCCGATGGCCAAGGTCAAGGCACCGCCGAGCTACGAGGACGACGTCCTTGATGCCATCCGCCCCGGCCCGAGCGGCATCGTCATGCCGGCCGACAGACCCGACATCATCGTCGTCATGAGCGAGTCCTTCTGGGATCCGACACTGCTTCCGGAAACGACCATCACGCCCGACCCGATGCCCACCGTGCGCGCGCTGCGCTCCGGCTCGATGTTCTCGCCCGAGTTCGGTGGCATGACCGCCAATGTTGAATTCGAGGCGCTGACCGGCTTCTCCAACGCCTTCCTGCCCTATGGCAGCATTCCCTATCAGCAATATGTGCGCGGGCCTGTGCCGTCGCTGGCGAGCTTCCTGCGGGCGGAAGGCTACGAGACGACGGCCATCCATCCGTTCGAAGGCTGGTTCTGGAACCGGGAGCATGTGTACGATTCCTTCGGCTTTGACCGCTTCCTGAGCATCGAGAAGCTGCCGCCGCTGGCCTCGCGCGGGGCGCTCGTCTCCGACGATGCGCTGACCGACGAGATCATCAGGCGCGCCGATGCGACGAAGCGTCCGTTCTTCACCTTCGCCGTCAGCCTGCAGGGCCACGGTCCCTACGAGCCGAACCGATACACGGACCCCAAGGTCAAGGTCGATTCGATTGCCAGCTATCGCACGCGGCAATCGATCCAGTCTTTCGCAGAAGGCATCGCCGACGCCGACCGCAGCCTGGAGCGCCTGGTGGACTGGGCTGCTAAGCGCGACCGCCATACCGTCATCGTGTTCTTCGGCGACCACCTGCCGCCGCTCAACAAGGGCTACACCGAGACCGGCTTCCTGGCCGAACCGGTGCCTGAGCGGCGCGAGCCGCCGCAGGCGCTTGCCGCACATCGCGAGACGCCATTGGTCGTCTGGTCCAACCGTACGGGGACTCTCAAGGACGTCGGCTCGATCAGCCCGTCGCTCATTCCGCTGAAGCTGCTGCAGGTGGCCGGCATCGAGCATCCCTACTACACCGGCTTCCTCGGCCGGGTGGACGCAAAGTATGACGTCATCGAGCGGCACGTGCTGATTGCGCCGAACGGCGCCAAGTCGGACTGGGCGCGCGAGAAACTGATCGATCCGCTGATCAACGATTTCCAGCTTTTGCAGTATGATGCGCTGTTCGGCCGCCAGCGGACGACGGAGCGGTTCTTCCCCGGCCTGCCGAAGCAGCCCGGCGTCTGAGGCACCGCAGCCCAGGCGCAGAGCTCGGCCAGATGGTAATCAGTTCCTTCGGCCTGGCGCACTCGGGGCTTGCCATTGCTGCGCTTCCACTATAGAGACCGCCGCAATCTGCCGGTCCTGCTGGGGGCTGAACGGAGGGCCGGAGGTTTCGCGAGAGACTTCCGTGTGAAGCCAAGAGATGCTTCCGCTTCCCGTGTCTCCGCTCTCGACCGTCTCGAATTTGCGCCTTTCTTCTCCTGGGCGGCCAATCGGCCTCTCATGGATCAGACAAGTTGCAGAGGCTTTTGCCGCGGGTCCGGTCAGATGAGTGAAACGAAAGGCAGAAACTATGGCTCTATACGAACATGTGTTTCTCGCCCGGCAGGATCTGTCGCAGCAGCAGGTTGATGCGCTTGTGGAAGGCTACAAGGGTGTCATCTCCGCGAATGGCGGTTCAGTCGGTCGGGTCGAGAACTGGGGACTGAAGTCCCTCACCTACCGGGTCAAGAAGAACCGGAAGGCCTACTACACGCTGATGGACCTCGATTGTCCGCCGGCAGCTCTCAACGAGATGGAACGCCAGATGGGTCTTTCCGAAGACGTGCTGCGTTTCATGACCGTGAAGGTCGAGAAGCACGAGGAAGGCGCATCCGCCATGATGCAGAAGCGCGAAGAGCGCTCTGAACGTGGCAATTTCGGCGATCGTGACCGTGGTTCGCGCAGCTTCGGCGACCGCGACCGTGGCGATCGTGGCCCGCGCAGCTTCGGCGGCGACCGCGATGGCGGCGGTGACCGCGGCCCGCGCCGTCCGCGCGAAGGCGCTGAAGGAGGACAGGAATAATGGTTGAAATCACCTCATCGGCCCCGACCCGGCGTCCGTTCCATCGCCGCCGCAAGACCTGCCCGTTCTCGGGCGCGAATGCACCGGTCATCGACTACAAGGACGTTCGTCTCTTGCAGCGCTACATTTCCGAGCGCGGCAAGATCGTTCCGTCGCGCATCACGGCCGTCTCGCAGAAGAAGCAGCGCGAGCTCGCCAAGGCGATCAAGCGCGCCCGCTTCCTGGCGCTGCTGCCCTATATCGTCAAGTAGCATCCGTGGCGCGGGCCTGGCCCGCGCCACAACCACCCACCCGTGACGGGCACGGCTGCGGTTTTCATGAAATCCCGGGTTGGGTTGGCAACAGCCCTAACTGCCACGACAGGCAGGACAGCGACACCGGCGCCAGCGCGCGCCCCTTGCTTCCTGACCTCGTCCTTTGAATCAGCCCCTTCGGGCACCGAAAGGAAAAGAACATGGAAGTCATTCTTCTCGAACGCATTTCCCGCATCGGCCAGATGGGCGATACCGTCAAGGTCAAGGACGGCTACGCCCGCAACTTCCTGCTGCCGCAGGGCAAGGCTCTGCGCGCCAACGAGGCCAACAAGAAGAAGTTCGAAGGCCAGCGCGCCCAACTCGAAGCCCGCAATCTCGAGCGCAAGGCCGAGGCCAGCCAGGTTGCCGAGAAGCTCGACGGTAAGTCGTTCATCGCCGTTCGCTCGGCCGGCGAGACCGGGCAGCTTTACGGTTCGGTGTCGACGCGCGACATCGCCGAGCTGATCACTGCCGAAGGCTTCTCGATCCACCGCAACCAGATCCAGCTCAACCATCCGATCAAGACCATCGGCATCACCAATGTGGCGATCGCGCTGCATCCGGAAGTCGAAGTCACGATCATGCTCAACATCGCCCGCACCGCGGACGAAGCCGAGCGCCAGGCCCGCGGCGAGACCCTGACGACCGCCGAAGCCATCTATGGCGAGGACATCAACGAGAACGCCCGTCCCGACGCCTTCTTCGATCCGAACGAGGACGGTGAAGACGACGACACGCGGCCGCAGGCCGACGACGCCGCCGAGGGCGACGACGAACAGGCCTGATTTTTCGATCGGCTGCCAAGACGAAAGCCCGGGCCGCAAGCTCGGGCTTTTTCGTACCCGACAGCGTTCCCATTTCGCAGGAAATGTCGTTTTCGCCCGCAATTCCGGGATTGCCAGGCCTCTGGCCCGACACCTTCGACGCAATTTGTGCCAGCCGGAACTTTTCAAATCCGGAGCGATTAGGCACAATACGCGGCCGTTCCTGAGGATGGGGTGTGCCATGAATTCGTTGTTGCATCGCGTGATCGCGGGCCTGGTCCGCGTCGGAAACCTGACAATCACCAGCCATGACGGCCGCACCCACAGTTTTGGTGACGGCAGCGGCGATCCGGTCCACATCCTGATCAAATCGGCGAAAACCGAACGCGCCATCGCCTTCGATCCAATGCTGGCGGCGCCCGAAGCCTACATGGACGGCGATCTCGACATCACCGAGGGCGACACGCTCGGCCTGCTCAGGATCGTGTTCCAGAACATGGGGCCAGGCGGCGTGGACGCGGTCTGGACAAAGGCCATCGAGGGCGCACGCAACGCCTTCAGGCGGCTGCAGCAGGTCAATACCGCCGGGCGCGCCAAGCGCAACGTGCAGCGGCACTACGATCTGTCGGGCGAGTTCTACAAACTCTTCCTCGACAAGGACATGCAGTATTCCTGCGCCTATTTCGAGAGCCCGGACGCTACTCTCGAAGAGGCGCAGGCCGCCAAGAAGCGGCATATCGCGGCCAAGCTGAAGATGGGACCGGGCCAGTCGGTGCTCGACATCGGGTCGGGCTGGGGCGGTCTCGGCCTCTATCTTGCGCGGACTTTCGAGGCGGAGGTGCTCGGCGTCACGCTCTCGACGGAACAGCATCTGGTCGCCACCGAGCGCGCCCAGAGCGAGGGCCTCGACAACCACGTGCATTTCGAGATCCGCGACTACCGCCATTTGTCGGAGCGCTTCGACCGCATCGTCTCGGTCGGCATGTTCGAGCATGTCGGCATCAACCACTACCGCACCTTCTTCGACAAATGCGCCACGCTCCTGAAGCCCGACGGGGTGATGCTGCTGCACACGATCGGCCGCAGCGGACCGCCGGCCGCAACCAGCGCCTTCATCCGCAAATACATCTTCCCCGGCGGCTATATACCGGCGCTTTCGGAGGTCATGCCGGCGGTTGAAAAGTCGGGCCTGGTCATGTCGGACGTGGAAGTCCTGCGGCTACACTACGCCGACACGCTGAAGCATTGGCGCCAGCGCTTCCTCGCCAACCGCGAGCGGGTGCGCGAGATCTACGACGAACGCTTCTGCCGCATGTGGGATTTCTACCTCGCGGGCTCGGAAGCGGCGTTCCGCTGGCAGGATCTCGTGGTTTTCCAGATCCAGCTGACGCGCAAGAACGACACCTTGCCGATCACGCGCGGCTACATGGAAAAGTGCGAGAAGGCGCTGGCCATGCACGAGCAGCCGGCGCGCGCCGAGCCGCGCAAGCCAAAACCGGCGCCGCGCCGCCGCAAGGTCGCCAAGTAGTCAAGCCTCGCGGCGCTTGCATCTCGCCGGCATCTGTCCGAACCCTTGGTCCCTGACGCCGACGGGGACCAAGCCATGAGCATTCTCATCTATATCTGCGCGGCGCTGGCCGAGATCGCCGGCTGCTTTTCGCTATGGGCGTGGTGGCGGCTCGATGCCTCGCCGCTCTGGATCATCCCCGGCCTGCTTTCGCTGGTTCTGTTTGCCTGGCTGTTGGCTCTGGTCGATACGGGCGGCGCCGGACGCACCTATGCGGCTTATGGCGGGGTCTATATCGCCGCGTCGCTCTGCTGGCTGTGGCTTGCCGAAGGGGTTCGCCCCGACCGCTGGGACGCCGTGGGCGCCGCCATCTGCCTGGCGGGAGCGGCAGTCATCCTCTTCGCGCCCCGGACGGCCTGAGACAGCCTTTCCATACCGCCGCTACTTTCTTGTTTTGTTCCAGTGCTCCGCGCTATTGTCGCCATTCGATTCGAGTCAACCGTGATTCTTTCCACCGTCACGGGAGGGCTGTGAATCGCGGGCACGGCCGGTGAAACTTCACCCGCACAGCAGCGACTCTGGTAGGGCAGTGACCGGGCAAGGAACGGGGACGACATGGCTGACGCAGCGCGAAAATTCGAGGTCGCGGAAACACCGCTTTATCGCGAGGCGCCCAACAATATCGAGGCCGAGCAGGCGCTGCTCGGCGCGATCCTGGTCAACAACGACGCCTTCTACCGGGTGTCGGACTTCCTGAAGTCGCAGCACTTCTACGAACCGCTGCACCGCAAGATCTACGAGGTCTCGGCCGAGCTCATCCGCATGGGCAAGATGGCCAACCCGGTCACCATCAAGACCTTCCTGCCGGCCGACGAGAAGGTCGGCGACATGACGGTCGCGCATTATCTCGCGCGCCTTGCCGCAGAAGCCGTCAACGTCATCAATGCCGGCGACTACGGCCGCGCGATCTACGACCTCGCGACGCGGCGCGCGCTGATCACCGTCGGCGAGGACATGGTCAACATCGCCTATGACGCGCCCGTCGACATGGCGCCGCAGGCGCAGATCGAGGATGCCGAACGGCGGCTGTTCGAACTGGCCGAAACCGGCCGCTACGACGGCGGCTTCGAAAGCTTCTCGGACGCGGTCAAGATGGCGATCGACATGGCCAGCGCCGCCTATATGCGCGATGGGCATCTGTCGGGCATCTCGACGGGTTTGCGCGACCTGGACGCCAAGATGGGCGGGCTGCAGCCCTCCGACCTGATCGTGCTGGCCGGCCGCCCGGGCATGGGCAAGACCTCGCTCGCGACCAACATCGCCTTCAACATCGCCAATGCCTATGAACCCGACCAGCAGGCCGACGGCACCATCAAGGCCAAGAACGGCGGCGTCATCGGCTTCTTCTCGCTCGAAATGTCGTCGGAACAGCTCGCCACCCGCATCATCTCGGAGCAGGCGCAGGTCCCGTCCTCGAAAATTAGGCGCGGCGACCTGACCGAGACGGATTTCGAGAAGCTGGTCCACTGCACCCAGATGCTGCAGAAGATTCCGCTCTATATCGATTCCACGGGCGGCATTTCGATTGCCCAGCTGGCGGCGCGCGCGCGACGGCTGAAGCGCCAGCGCGGCCTCGACGTGATGATCATCGACTATATCCAGCTAATGCAGGGTTCGACGAAGAACGCGCAGAACCGCGTGCAGGAGATCACCGAGATTACCACCGGGCTGAAGGCGCTGGGCAAGGAACTCGGCGTGCCGATCATCGCGCTCTCGCAGCTGTCGCGCCAGGTCGAAAGCCGCGACGATAAGCACCCGCAACTCTCCGATCTGCGCGAATCCGGCTCCATCGAGCAGGACGCCGACGTGGTGCTCTTCGTCTATCGCGAGGAGTACTACCTCAAGAACAAGGAGCCGAAGCCCGGCACGCCGGAATATGTCCAGTGGGAAAACGACATGAACGAGGCGCGGGGCAAGGCCGAGGTCGTCATCGCCAAGCAGCGCCACGGTCCCACGGGAACCGTCAGCCTGGCCTTCGTCGGCGAGTTCACGCAGTTCTCGGACCTGGCCGAGGAGCACCATCTGCCGGACCGCTTTGAGTAGGCGCGTGGTCTCCAACCGCGTCACGACGCTTTCGGCCGGTTTCGGCGCGGGACTGGTCCGCCGCCGCTGATGGCCAAGGCACGCACCCAGTTCATCTGCCAGAGTTGCGGCGCCACGCATCAGCGCTGGGCCGGCAAATGCGATGCCTGCGGCGAGTGGAACACGCTGGTCGAGGAAGGCACGGCGGGCGGCGTGGGCGGCGGTCCGCAGAGCCTGCGCTCGTCGCGCAAGGGCCGCGCCGTGGCTCTCACGACGCTGTCGGGCGACATCGAGGACGCGCCGCGCATTGCGTCCGGCATTGCCGAACTCGACCGGGCGACCGGCGGCGGGTTCGTGCGCGGTTCGGCCATTCTCGTCGGCGGCGACCCTGGCATCGGCAAGTCGACGCTGCTGATGCAGGCGGCGGCAGCGCTCGCCAACAAGGGGCACCGCGTCGTCTATGTGTCGGGCGAGGAAGCGGTCGCCCAGGTGCGGCTGCGCGCCCAGCGTCTCGGTGCGGCGTCGGCCCCCGTCGAACTCGCGGCCGAGACCAATGTCGAGGATATTCTGGCGACGATTTCAGAAGGGCGCCGGCCCGACCTCGTGATTCTCGATTCGATCCAGACGCTGTGGACGGACCTTGCCGATTCGGCGCCGGGCACGGTCACGCAGGTGCGCGCCTCGGCGCAGATCGTCATCCGCTACGCGAAATCCACAGGCGCCGCGATCGTGCTGGTCGGCCACGTAACCAAGGAGGGGCAGATCGCCGGTCCGCGGGTCGTCGAGCACATGGTCGACGCGGTACTCTATTTCGAAGGTGAAGGGGCGCACCATTTCCGCATCCTGCGCGCGGTCAAGAACCGCTTCGGCCCGACCGACGAGATCGGCGTGTTCGAGATGTCGGACAAGGGCCTGCGCGAGGTCGCCAATCCGTCCGAACTGTTTCTCGGCGAACGCCACGCCAAGGCGCCCGGGGCCGCGGTGTTTGCCGGCATGGAGGGCACGCGCCCGGTGCTGGTGGAGATCCAGGCGCTGGTCGCCCCCTCGCCTCTCGGCACGCCGCGCCGCGCCGTCGTCGGCTGGGACCAGCCGCGGCTGGCCATGGTGCTCGCCGTGCTCGAGGCGCATTGCGGCGTGCGTTTCGCCACCCACGATGTCTATCTCAACGTGGCGGGGGGATACCGCATCTCGGAGCCCGCCGCCGACCTGGCGGTGGCAGCCGCCCTGGTTTCGTCGCTCACCGGTATTGCCCTTCCCGCCGATTGCGTCTATTTCGGCGAAATCAGCCTTTCGGGCGCCATAAGGCCTGTCGCGCATGCGCAGCAGCGTCTCAAGGAAGCCGAAAAGCTGGGGTTCGGACAAGCGGTCTTGCCGCTGGGGAGCGAGGAGCCGGCGGGGGCGATGGCCGGACGTTCATTCCAGCCATCGACGCTGACCGATCTCGTAATTCGAATTGCCGGGTCGAAGCGCAGCCGCGCCGAGGATGTCGACTGACACCGGTTATCATGGAGTGGGGCCGCAACCATGCCGATTACGCTGCTTGACGGAATTCTCGTCGGCTTCACTCTCGTATCGGCCATGCTCGCCATGGTGCGCGGCCTGTCGCGGGAAATCCTCTCGATAGCCTCCTGGGCGGCGGCCGCGGTTGCCGCATTCCTGCTTTACCCGCTCGTGCTGCCCCATGTTCAGCCCTATATCGACAACACGCAGATCGCCATCGTCGCGGCGGCCGGCATCGTCTTCATCATCGCGCTGATCATCGTGACCATCATCACCATGAAGATCGCCGACTGGATCATCGATTCCAGGATCGGCGCGCTCGACCGCACGCTCGGCTTCCTCTACGGCGCGGCGCGCGGCATTCTCGTGGTCGCCGTGGCGCTGCTGTTCTTCAACTGGCTCGTCGGCACCAACCCGCCGGCCTGGATCGCGAATGCCAAGTCGCGCCCGCTGCTGGAATCGATCGGAGCCTCGCTCGAAAGAATGCTGCCCGACGATCCCGAAAACTCGATCCTGAAGCGCCTCTCGCCCGATTCCGCACCGCCAGAGCCCGGTTCCGGTGCACCCGCGGCCGAGGCACCGGCGGACGCCCCGCCGATCGAGGACCAGCCTTCGGACGCTTCACCGCCGGCCGAATAAAATCAGGCCAGCCATAACGGATGGTGGCGCAGCGGCACGCGCTGCACTATATGTCGTTTTTTCTGACGCGAGACAGCCCGATGGCGGACGATTCCTTGCTGGCCGAGGCCGATGATCATTTTCACGACGAGTGCGGCGTGTTCGGGATTTTCGGGCGACAGGACGCCGCCGCCATCGTCACGCTCGGCCTGCACGCGCTGCAGCACCGCGGCCAGGAAGCGGCGGGCATCGTTTCCTACGACGGCTCGCAGTTCCACGTCGAGCGCCATATCGGCCTGATCGGCGATACCTTCACCACGCAGGCCGTCATCGACAGCCTGAAGGGCAACCGCGCCATCGGCCACACCCGCTACGCGACTACCGGCGGCTCGGGCCTGCGCAACGTGCAGCCGCTGTTTGCCGAACTCGCCGACGGCGGCTTCGCCATCGCGCACAATGGCAACATCACCAACGCCATGACGGTGCAGCGCACGCTGCAGAAGCAGGGCTCGATCTTCTCCTCGACCTCCGACACCGAGACGATCCTGCATCTCGTGGCGACCAGCCGCGAGAAGGACGTCAACTCGCGTTTCATCGAGGCGGTGCGTCAGCTCGAAGGCGCCTTCTCGCTGGTCGCCCTGACGTCGAAGAAGATGATCGGCTGCCGCGATCCGCTCGGCATCCGCCCGCTGGTGCTTGGCGATCTCGACGGCGCCTGGATCCTCGCCTCCGAAACCTGTGCGCTCGACATCATCGGCGCGCGCTTCGTGCGCGACCTGAAGCCCGGCGAAATGGTCGTTGTGACCGGCAAGGGCATCGAAAGCTTCTTCCCGTTCGAGCCGCAGAAGCCGCGCTTTTGCGTCTTCGAATATGTCTATTTCGCCCGGCCGGACTCCTCGGTCGAGGGTCGCAACGTTTACGATGTGCGCAAGCGCATCGGCGCCGAGCTCGCGCTCGAGAGCCCTGTCGATGCCGACATCATCGTGCCGGTGCCCGATTCGGGAACGCCAGCCGCAATCGGCTTCGCGCAGGCCGCCGGCCTGCCCTTCGAGCTCGGCATCATCCGCAACCACTATGTCGGCCGCACCTTCATCCAGCCCAGCGATTCCATCCGCCACATGGGCGTGAAGCTGAAGCACAATGCCAACCGCAAGATGATCGAAGGCAAGCGCGTCGTGCTGGTCGATGATTCCATCGTGCGGGGCACCACCAGCCAGAAGATCGTGCAGATGGTGCGCGACGCTGGCGCGAAGGAAGTGCACATGCGCATCGCTTCGCCGCCGACGCGCTCGTCCTGCTTCTACGGCGTCGACACGCCGGAGACGTCAAAGCTGCTGGCCTCGCGCATGTCGGTCGAGGAGATGGCCGATTTCATCCGTGTCGATTCGCTCGGCTTCCTGTCGATCGACGGTCTTTACCGCGCCGTCGGCGAAGTTCAGCGCAACAATGACCAGCCGCAATTCTGCGACGCCTGCTTCACCGCCCAGTACCCGACGAGGCTGGCCGATCACGAGGGTTCGGACAATGTGCGCACCCTGTCACTGCTCGCGTCGGGTGGCCACTAGCATTGTCTTTCTCTGACGTGACACCGGACCTTTCCGGACGCATCGCGCTGGTCACCGGCGCATCGCGCGGCATCGGCTATTTCGTCGCCAGGCAGATGGCGGCGGCCGGCGCGCATGTGATCGCCGTCGCACGCACCGTCGGCGGGCTCGAGGAACTCGACGACGAGATCAAGGCCGAGCATGGCCGGACCGGCAAGGGCGAGGCCACGCTGGTGCCGCTCGACCTGACGGACATGCAGGGCATCGACCGTCTCGGCGGCGCCATCCATGAGCGCTGGGGCAAGCTCGACATTCTGGTCGCCAATGCCGGCGTGCTCGGCACCATCTCGCCGATCGGCCATGTCGAGGCGAAGACCTTCGAGAAGGTCATGGCCGTCAACGTCACCGGCACCTGGCGGCTGATCCGCTCGGTCGACCCGTTGCTGCGGCTCTCCGATGCCGGACGCGCTGTCGTCGTCTCGTCAAACGCCGCCCATACGGCGCGCGCTTTCTGGGGGCCTTACGCGGCCTCCAAGGCGGCGATCGAGACGCTGACGCGCTCCTGGGCCGATGAGACCCGCAACATGGCGCTGCGCGTCAACGCCTTCGATCCCGGCCGCACCCGCACAGCCATGCGCGCCCAGGCAATGCCCGGCGAGGATCCGACCACACTGCCGCATCCCTCCGAGGTCGCCGCCAAGCTGTTGCCGCTGACCGGCCCCGAACTGACGGAAACCGGCCTGATCTACCAGGCGAGGCAGAACCGCTTCGTCGAGTATCGCCAGCCGGAATAAGCTCACGCCGGCTTGAATTGCCGGCGCTCGCGCGCGGCGAAAAACAGATATCCGCCCGCAAGGAGCGCCAGGCTTGCAAGAGTGATAGCATAGCCTATTCGCTCCACATTCAGCGCCGTCGCTTCGACTTTAGGATTGGCGCCGAGAGGAAGCTCTGCCTTGATGAATCCCGTTGATGGGTCACAGGCAATGTCTACCTCATTCCCGTCCACCCTAACCGTCAGAAACGGATAGTAGAAAACTGGCAGCACGCCCGGTCCCGCTTTCGGCAGCGACGCTTCGACAATTTTCTGCGACGTCCCCTCCACCACGACATCAGACGATTGAGGCGTCCGGCAGTACGGCAGATACTCCGCAGCGTCGGCACCTGCAGCAATCCGCTCGTCTTCGACCGCCGGCGTCCTGAACATCAGGATCGGGTCGGCCCCCGCGACTCCGCGTCCGAGCATGCACTTTCCGGTCACCAGCACAGCCACCACGAGCATCAGGCGCATCAACATGCCAGCTCTCGGGAGGCCGGCGTCCAATGCCAAGGCCAGCAGCATGCACGCCGCCACTTCAAAGAAGGTCAGTGTTCGCCAGGGAAACTGGATCAAATCCAAGGCGGGTGAAATCGCCCAGACCCACCAGGATAGCGCGCTTGTCAGGAAGAGGACGACAAGCGCCATGGCTGCCCAGGGCAAGGTTTGCCGGTCCCGTGTCGCCAGCGGGATCGCGACGGAGGCGACCCCGACGACTGCACCCATTGCAACGACATAGGTGTCCAAGAACCTCATGAAAGGTTGAGTGTTGCCGTCGAGAAGGAAGTAGTCCCGCGGTAGATTAACACCCCAATATTCCGGCCTGATCATCCCTTGCAGGAACAGGGCGGGCAACAGATAGGCGGCAGCTAAGCCGCCGGCGAGTGTCGCGGCTGAGAAAGCCCGCAGAACGACCCACATCGAGTTGGCACGCCATGCTGTCCAAAGACAGAAGCCCACCAGAAAAGGAGAAAATGCGAGTGCTGACGGCAAATGCGACAGAAGCAGTCCGGCGAAGCTAGCGGCAAGTCCGAACGTGTAGCCAGCCGACTGATGGAGGCGATATGCGCAAAGCAGGCATAGCGGCACGAAGATAAAAGCCGCCTGTTCTCCGATTGCTGCCCTCGTCCATATGTCGGCAAGCAGATGATAGGGCATGGCCATGTAGATCAACGAGGCGGCGAGGGCAGGCACCGTGCCAACGAATGCACGTGCCAGCAAATGGAATGACAGGCCGGAAAGTGCCAGCATGAGCCAATAGGCAAACACCACGGCCATCCGCGGACTCACAATCAAATGGGCCGGGGCGGCAAGATAGAAGGGCAACGGGGCGTAGAAGTAGAAGGCCGGGCTGCCGGCGCCCTCGCTCATCTCGGGTAGCCAGCGCGGATAGAGATGTCCCGCGAACAGCTGCTGCGAGAAGCCTTCCGACCACGCCACGTTCAGGAAACTGCTGTGGCCGTTCACATGGCCGTACCAAAACGCCGGCGCCATAAGGAGCGTGGCGATCACCATGATCAGAAGGGTCGAGCCGCCGGGCGCTTTTGCCATGCGTCCGAAAAGGGCGGCCGGTTCAGCTCGTCCTCCAGTCCTCAAAGCCGCCTCATTCCCGCTCGATTGCTTCGACCAGTGTGACGACTTCTCCGAGATGCACAACCTGCCGGAATCGGGGCGCGTCGAGCGGTGCTTCGCCGTGTTCCAGCGACCAGGTCAGGTCGTGCGGCACGTAGACGCCCCAGCTTCCTGCCTCGAGCGCCGGCAGCACGTCGGATTTCATCGAATTGCCAACCATCATGCCTGACTCGGGACCGTCGCCAAAGCGCGCGAAAATCCTCTCGTAGGTGGATCGTGCCTTGTCGCTGACGATCTCGACCGATTCGAAGAGCTCGCCGAGGCCCGACTGCGCCACCTTGCGTTCCTGGTCGAACAGGTCGCCCTTGGTGATCAGAACCAGGCGATGCGACGCCGACAGTCTTTCGAGCGTTTCGCGGGCATGCGGAAGCGTCTCGACCGGATGGGCGAGCATGTCGCGCCCGGCGGCCAGGATCTGTGAAATCACGGAAGCCGGTGCCCGCCCCCCGGTCACGTCGATGGCAGTCTCTATCATCGACAGCGTGAAGCCCTTGATGCCGAAACCATAGAGCTTGAGATTGCGCTTTTCCGCCTGCAGCAGCCGGTCGGAGAGGTCGGCGGGGTCTGCGTGGTCGGCGAGCAGTTCGGCGAAGCGTGCCTGGGTGAGCTGGTAGAACTGCTCGTTCTGCCACAGCGTGTCGTCGGCATCGAAGCCTATGGTGGTAAGGCGCGCTCGGCCCATTGCGAATCTCCCAGGAAAAGAGCTTGCCGCATCGCGGGCAGTGGCTCAACGATCCGCGACGGCTTCTATGCGGCGAGTTCGTGCATCCCGGGCTTGCCGGATGCCCGCCAGTCGAGATAGCCGTGCGCGAATACCGCCGCCAGGATGACGGCACCGCCAGCCCAGCTCTCCATCGGCAATGCCTCGGCGAGGAAGAGCCAGGCAAAGAAGATGGCGAAGGGTACCTCGGCAGAGCCAATCAGGCCTGCTTCGGGGGCCGGTATCAGCCTTGCCCCTTCCGTCCAGAGCACCACTGCCATCGCAAAGGTGAAGCCGAAGGATGCCAGCAAGCCGATGTCGCGCCGCTCGACCGAAAGCGGGTCGGCCACCAGCCAGCCGAAGCCGAACAGGAGAAATGCTGAAACCGCCGCAGCCCAAACGACCGGCGTGTCCCTGAACTTGCGGACCAGCACCATGTAGAGGGCGCTCAAAAGCATCATGACGAGAGCCAGGACATTGCCCCTTACGTTGCCGCCACCGGCACCCGGCAGCATGACAATGCCGACTCCGGCCATGGAAACGAGGGCGGCGAGCATGGTCTGCCGGCGAACGCGCTCGCCAAGCAGCAGCAGTGCAAGCACCGCGGCGGCGAAGGGCACGGTCGCATAGATGATCGCCACATTGCCGACCAGGCCCGTCTTGAAGGCGGCGATGAAGGCAAGGCTGGCCGCGGCACCGATCAGGGCCAGCAGCCAGCCGCGCCAGCCGAGCTTAAGCTTTGGCCCATGCCTCGAGCGGCGCCAGAGAACGTAGGCCGTGATGAGGAGCCCGCCGAACAGGCCGCGCCAGCAGTTGACGACCAGCGCGTCGGCGTCGATCGATTTCGTCAGGACGCCGGCGAGACCGAAAAAGGCGGCCGAGGCCGCCACCAAGACTCCGCCCAATCGCCTGTCTGACGCCGGTGATGTGCGATTCGTCATGGCGCCGGCCTCTGTCTGCGGGGAGTTCATGATCTCGATACAGGAACGCTACTGACAGCTTCCGGTCAGGAGAGTCGATGGCCGATCGGCGGCCGATGCATGGCGCGACGATGAAAAAGACACCGTCCAAAGGTTGCATATCGGAAGGTCTGGCACTACGTTGCGCACCAAATCGCAGGTTCGCCATTTTTGCCGAACCCTAATTTCTCTCCAGCGCCTGCCGACATGACGCTTCAAGCGACACGGCATGCATTCAGTAAGGAAAACCATTGCAGGTACTCGTCCGCGACAACAATATCGAACAGGCACTGCGCGTTCTCAAGAAGAAGATGCAGCGCGAAGGCGTCTTCCGCGAAATGAAGGCGCGCAAATCCTACGAGAAGCCATCCGAAAAGCGCGTCCGTGAAAAGGCCGAAGCCATTCGCCGCACACGCAAGGCTGCCCGCAAGCAGGCGCAGCGCGACGGCCTTCTTCCCGCACCGAAGAAGAAGCCCGCACCGAACGCCGCCGCACGTCCGGCGCGTCCCGCCTCCTGATTTCTGCCGGGCTCCGGCCTGGCATTGACCTTCCCGTCGCTTCCGCTACCCTTCGAACGTAGCGGCGGCCTCTGGCTGCATGGCGGCGGGCTGGGAGATGCGGCATGATGCTGTTCGGAGCAATCCTGCTCGGCCTTATCGTTGCGTGGCTGGCATTTGCCGCCTACGTCTCGGTCCGGCTCAAGACAGGCTTTCGCCAGGCGCTCCTCTACACTCCGTTCAGACTGATCCACCGAATCGACGATTCGGCGATGCGCTCCGCCGGCGAGGCAAAAGCCCCGGTGATCTATGCGATCTGGCACCAGTCGGGCATAGACCCGGCGCTCATGCTCTCGCTGCTGCCGGACGACACGCTTCACATCCTCGACGAGAATTCGGCACGGTCGATCTGGCTCGAGCCGTGGCGCGAACTCGCCCGTACGGTGACTTTCAAAGCCGAGCATGTGTTCGTCAGCCGTCGCCTGGTGCGGGTACTGAAGGGCAATGGACGCATTGCCGTCTATTTCCCCGACAACGTGGAGCCCAGCGCAAAGGCCTTCCGGCTGTTTCGCGCGGTGGCGCGGATCTCGATGCAGGCGGACGCCCGCATCGTTCCGGTTTTCGTCGGCGGTGCGCGCCACCTGCCCTCCTCCCTAACCCCGCGCGTGAATGCGCCGCGGCACTTCTTCCAGCGTCTCAACATCGTCGCGCTCGAGCCGATGACGATCGCCGAACTGGTCGAGCGCAGCGGCGGCCCCGCCACCACAACCGTCGCCAATGCGCTGTTTGACCGGATGGCGGAGGCCAGGCTCGCCGGCGCCGGCCTGAAGCGGAGCCTGTTCGTCGCCATCCGCGATGCCGCCGACCGGTTCGGCGCTTCGCGCATCATTGTCGAGGACGTGATCACCGGTGCGTTGACCTACCGGAAGATGTTCATCGGCGCGCGCGTGCTCGGCAGACGCTTTGCCGATGTCACCAAGCCCGGCGAGGACGTCGGACTGCTGCTGCCCAACGCCAATGCCGTGGTGCTGTCGCTGCTCGGGCTGCTGTCGGGCGGGCGGGTCGCCGCCATGATCAACTATACGGCCGGGCCGGCGAGCGTCAGTGCCGCGGTCGCGACGGCGGAAATCCGCAGGATCGTGTCGTCGCGCGCCTTCATCGAAAAGGCCGGGCTTGCCGATATCGTGGCGGCGGCGGAAAGAGGCGGCGCGAGCTTCGTCTGGCTGGAAGACGTGCGGGCCGATGTCGGCACGCTGGAAAAGCTGGCGGCGGCGCTGCTGTGGCGGTTTCCGCTCAGCCGCCAGGACGGGGCGTCGACCGGCATCATCCTCTTCACCTCCGGATCGGAGGGCACGCCGAAGGCCGTCGTTCTGTCGCAATCGAGCCTGCTCGCCAACGCCATGCAGGCGGAGGCGCGGATCAGTTTTTCGCCGGCCGACAAGCTGCTCAACGTGCTGCCGGTGTTCCACTCGTTCGGGCTGACCGGGGGCACCATCCTACCGCTGGTCAACGGCGTGCGCCTGTTTCTTTACCCCTCCCCGCTCCACTACAAGATCATTCCGGAGATCGCCCGCAAGACCCGGCCGACCGTGATGTTCGGCACGGACACGTTCCTTGCCGCCTATGCCCGCACGGCCAAGGACGACGATTTTTCCAGCCTGCGCTTCGCGGTTGCCGGCGCCGAGCCCGTCCGGCCGGAGACGCGGAGCATCTGGCGCGAGCGCTTCGGCGCCGAAATCATCGAAGGGTTCGGCCTGACCGAGGCGGCACCCGTCGTTGCCGTCAATACGGCCGCGCATGGCCGCGAAGGCAGCGTCGGGCGCCTGCTGCCCGGCATGGCGATGCGGCTCGAAGCCGTGGAAGGCATCTCCGAGGGCGGCAGGCTCTGGCTCTCAGGGCCTAACCTGATGCGCGGCTACATGACCGCGGACAAACCCGGCAAGCTGCAGCCCCTGCAGGGCGACTGGCACGACACGGGCGACATCGTGGCGGTCGACCGCGAAGGCTTCATCTTCATCCGCGGGCGTGCCAAGCGCTTTGCCAAGATCGCCGGCGAAATGGTGTCTCTCGGCGCGGTGGAGATGCTGGTGAAGGCGCTGTGGCCGGAAGAGAACCACGCCGCCGTCTCGGTGCCGGACAAGCGCAAGGGGGAGCGGATCGTGCTGGTGACGACGGCGCCCGATGCCGACCCGGACTCGCTGCGCCAGTTCGGCAAGAAGGCCGGTGCGACGGATCTGATGGTGCCGCACGACATCATCAAGGTGAGCGAGATCCCGCTGCTCGGCTCGGGCAAGACCGACTATGTGTCGGCGCGGCGCCTGGCGCTGGAACGGCTGGGGCTCGATATCGCCGCCTGACCCGTTTCCGGCCCGACGGAGCGGCGTTTCATTCGCTCAGCTCGGACTTGTCGTGCGCGCTGGTGTCGCCGTCCGCATCGGTCTTTGCGGCCTCCAGATTGGCCCGCTTGGCATAGGCGCGCGCGGACAGGGGCAGGAAAACCAGATAGGCCACGACCGATGCCGACAGCGTTTGCCACGGATAGGTGAACAGCAGAAGCAGCAACAGGACGCAACCCAGGATCATCGGCAGCACCCGGTCGCCCGGCACCTTGATCTTCTTGCCCGAATAGATCGGCAGGCGGCTGACCAGCAGGAAGGCGACGAGGATGGTAAAGGCGCTGGCGGCAAAGGCCAGGGTCCGGTCGGGAACCAGGCCGCCGGCAAGCACGAGGTAGATCGGCAGCATGACGATGACGGCGCCGGCCGGCGCCGGCACCCCGACAAAATACTCGGCCTGCCAGGCGGGGCGGTCGAGGTCTTCGTCGAGCACGTTGAAGCGAGCGAGCCGCAGCCCGCAGGCGATGGCGAAGAGAAGTGCGGCGATCCAGCCCGGCGAGCCTGCCCGGTCGAGCAGATAGGCGTAAAGAACCAGCGCCGGGGCGACGCCGAAATTGACGATATCGGCCAGCGAATCCATCTGCGCGCCGAATTTCGACGTCGCCTTCAGCATGCGCGCAAGCCTGCCATCGATGCCGTCGAGAAAGGCCGCGATGAGCACCATGGCCACGGCGGTCTCGAAGCGCTGCTCGAAGGCCAGCCGGATACCCGACAGGCCGGCGCAGATGGCGAGCACCGTCACCAGATTGGGCAACACCATGCGCAGCGGGATTTCACGGATGCGTGGACCGCCCCGACCGTGAGGCTGGAAGGGCTGGAACAGCATCAATCGATCCGAACCAGAGGCGTTACCGCGCCGCCGCCGAACTCGGCCATCACCGTCTCGCCGGCAACGGCCGTCTGTCCGACCGCGACCAGCACGGTGGCGTCAGTCGGCAGGAAGACGTCGACGCGCGAGCCGAAACGGATGAGCCCGATGCGCTCCCCTGCCCCGATATTGCCGCCCGTTTCGGCCCAGCAGACAATGCGGCGCGCAACCAGCCCGGCGATCTGGACGGCCGCCACGACGCCGTTGGGGCTCTCGATGACCAGCCCGTTGCGCTCGTTTTCCTGGCTCGCCTTGTCCAGTTCGGCGTTGAGGAATTTTCCGGGCCGATGTTCGATGCGGGTGATCTTGCCGCGCACAGGCGAGCGGTTCACGTGACAGGAGAACACGTTCATGAAGACCGAGACGCGCGTCATCTCGCCGGACCCAAGGCCAAGCTCGCGCGGCGGCACGGCAGGCCCGACGGCAGAGACGACACCGTCGGCCGGGCTGATGACCAGCTTGTCATCGAGCGGGGTCACCCGCACGGGGTCGCGGAAAAAGTAGGCGCACCACGCGGTCAGGATCGCACCGATCCAGAACAGGCTCGTCGAAAAGAGGCCGAGCAGCAGCGAGGCGACGGCAAAACCGCCGATGAACGGATATCCCTCCCGGTGGATGGGGACAAACGCGTTCCTGATTGTATCGCCAATGCTCATGCTGTGCTGACAGGCTCCATTCGGTTGGCGCCTGATTAGCGGAAACGGCGCCTACCCGCAACGCGGCAGTGCCCGCAGGGTTGCCGCAGCCGGCGGAGGCGACGGTGGTGGTCCTGACGGTCGAGACCGATGTGCCGGGCGTCGGCCACCCTGAGCCGCTAGCGGCCGGCGTCGACGCTGCGGTAGTTTCCGATATCCGCCCGGATGCCGAGACGCTTCATCAACACCTGGGGGTCGAAGCCCTGGCTTTGGTGCCGGGCCTTCACCACCGTGCGGGCCCTTTCCACCGCGTCCTGCCCCTGCCACTCGGCGATGGTGACGATGTTGAACTCGCCCGGGCCGGAGGATTGCTCGAGCACGGCATCGCGGACGAAGCCCGGCTGCTGGCGCAAGAGTTCGTGGGTCTGCCGGACCCGTTGCATGAATTCATCCATCGCCTGAGGCGGCACGACGAACTTGTCGACCCTGTAAACGTGTCCTTTGGTAGTGCTGTGACCTGCGTCCGACATTCCGCTCACCTTGTCCCTGAAAAGCGGCGGGCCGATACAATCCGGCCCGCCATTCGAGGGACGCTACAATCTCAACCAAAGTTGAGGTCAAGCGGAATAGTACGTCTCAGGAATCGCCTGCCACTTCCGGCGTGCGGCGCCTGACCACGACGCCGAGCTCATCGGCCTCGCGCGCCACCCGCAGCCGCTCCTCGGCCTCGGAGGCCTCGCGCTGGCGATCCCACATGGAGGCATAGAGACCTTTCCGTTTCAGCAGGTCGGCATGCTTGCCGCGCTCGGCGATCTCGCCATCCTTCAGCACGATGATCTCGTCGGCGCTGATGATGGTGGACAGACGGTGCGCGATGACCAGCGTCGTGCGGCCCTTGCTGACCAGGTCGAGTGCGGCCTGGATCTCCTGCTCGGTGTGCGAATCCAGCGCCGACGTCGCCTCGTCGAGGATCAGGATGGGCGGCGCCTTGAGGATGGTGCGGGCAATGGCGACGCGCTGCTTTTCGCCGCCGGAAAGCTTCAGGCCGCGTTCCCCGACCATGGATGCGTAGCCGTCCGGCAGCCGCTCGATGAACGAGCCGATCTGCGCCAGTTCGGCGGCCTGCCTGACCTCGTCCTCCGGTGCGCTCATGCGGCCGTAGCGGATGTTGTAGGCGATGGTGTCGTTGAAGAGCACCGTGTCCTGCGGCACCATGCCGATCACGGCGCGCAGGCTCTCCTGCGTCACGTCGCGGATGTCCTGGCCGTCTATCGTGATGCTGCCGGCCTGGATGTCGTAGAAGCGGAACAGCAGCCGCGAGATCGTCGACTTGCCGGCGCCCGACGGGCCGACGATGGCGACGGTCTTTCCGGACGGCACCTCGAAGCTGATGCCCTTCAGGATCCGGCGTGCGGGATCATAGGAAAACTGGACATCCTTGAACTCGACGCGGCCGTCGCTCACCTTTAGCGGCCGCGCGTCCGGCCGGTCGACGACCTCGCGCCTGACGTCGAGCAGTTCGAACATGTTCTCGATGTCGGTCAGGCTCTGGCGGATTTCGCGATAGACGGAGCCGATGAAGTTCAGCGGCTGGGCAAGCTGCATCAGCATGGCGTTGACGAAGACGAAATCGCCGATCGTCTGGGTGCCCGCCATGACCTCGCGCGCCGAGAGCACCATCACCACGGTCATGCCGACGCCGAAGATCACGCCCTGGCCGAAGTTGAGCCAGCCGAGCGACACCCAGGTCTTGGTCGCGGCCTTTTCGTAGCGCGCCATCGACCGGTCGTAGCGCTCGGCTTCCATCGCCTCGTTGTTGAAATACTTGACCGTCTCGTAGTTGAGCAGCGAGTCGATCGCCTTGGTATTGGCGTCGGTGTCGGACTCGTTCATCTCGCGACGGATGCGGATGCGCCAGTCGCTCGCCTTGACCGTGTACCAGGTGTAGAGCCAAACCGTGACCGCGATCACCGCGACATAGACCCAGTCATAGGCGATGGCGAAGACCGCCGCCGTGAAGACGAATTCGAGGATCGTCGGCGCCGTCGCCAGCATGGTGAAGCGGACGATCGACTCGATGCCTTTGGTGCCGCGCTCGATGATTCGAGACAGGCCGCCGGTCCGCCTTTCGAGGTGAAAGCGCAGCGACAGTTCGTGCATGTGCTGGAAGGTCCGGAAGGCCAGCTGCCGCACCGCATTCTGGCCGACCAGGGCAAACAGCGCATCGCGGAGCTGGTTGAAGCCGAGCTGCACCATGCGAAGCACGTTGTAGGCAACGACGAGCATGACAGGTGCCAGCAGGAAGGGCGGCAAGGGCGGGGCCGTGGCATTGTCGCCGGCCAGCGCGTCGGTCGCCCATTTGAAGAAATACGGCACGACCACCAGCACCAGCTTGGCCACGACCAGGAAGATCGTCGCCCAGACGAGGCGTGCCTTGAGATCGGGCCGTTCGGCCGGCCACATGTAGGGCCAGAGGCTCTGCAGTGCGCCGAAGGTCGAACCGGAATCGCCGGAAACTTTTGCCAATGTCTTGCTTTCGGTTTGGGTCAGCGGCCGGAGCAGCAGGAATCGACGAGCGAAGCCAGTGAGTCGGAAAGCTCGGCCAGCGCCTGGCGGTCGACCCGGTATCGGGACCGCTGGCGGTCCGGCGTGAACGTCACCAGCCCTGCTGCGACGAGGATCTTGAGATGCTGCGATACGGTCGACTGGGCGAGGTCAAAATTCTGGACCACGTCGCGGCAGCAGCAGGATTCGCGGCGCGCCAGATGACGCACGATCTCGATGCGCGCCGGATGCGACAGCGCCGCCATGCGGGCGGCGAGCAGGCGCCCGTCGGCAGCGCCGGCCAGATCGTCGAACCGTTGGACAGAAATGTTCATCGTCAATCGACGATAGACGATGAAGCGCCGTGCGGCAACCGCGACGGGACCGGCCTATTTCGGGACGGTCGTCACCCGGTTGCCGAGCCGGTCGAGATCGGCCTCGGCCTTGCCGTCGTTGGACTTTTCGGGAAGCTTGAAGACCTGTCCCGGCCAGATCTTGTCCGGATCCTCGATCTGCGACTGGTTCGCCAGATAGATGGTCGAATAGCGCACGCCGCGGCCATAGACGCGGTAGGAAAGGCGCCACAGCGTGTCGCCGCGCCGGATGATGACCGCGCTGTCGACTTTCTGAAGCTTCGGCGCCAGCACTTCCGGCACGTCGGCGGCCGGCGGCGTGCCGAGATTTTCGCCCGTAGCGGGGGCCGCCGCCATTTCATTGTCGGTCTGGGGCACGGACGTCCCCTCGCCGACCTCAACAGGCGCGGGAGAGGCCGGCGTCGGCGAGCCGGCAGCCTGCGGGTCGGCAGCGGGCGCTTCGGTCGCCGGAGCTGAACTTGAAGGTGCTGCGGGCGCAACTGCGGCCTGCTGCTGGTCTTCGGCCGAAGTTGACTCATTGCCGGCTTGGTCGGCGACTGGCGGCGTCTGAGGCTCAGGCTTCGCCGCTGCGGACTCGCTTTCGGGCTGTGGCGGCATCGCTGCCGGAGTTTGGGCGACCGAGGGTGCCGAGCCCGGGGCGGCGGGAGGAGCCTCGGGCGCGACGGCAGGCGCCTGCTCCACGGAAGACGGCGCTGCGGGG
>CAMYMG010000033.1 GCA_947259295.1 uncultured Rhizobiaceae bacterium | reverse complement strand
TGCAGCTTCGGCCGGGGCCGCTTCCGCGGGAGCCGCCTCGGCGGGCGCCGCTTCGGTGGGCGCGGTGTCGGCCGGCGTCTGCTCCGCTGCGGCTACCTCGGTGATGCGGCCGTCGAGCTTCGGCGTATAGGGGTGGTTCTCGGTCAGATAGTCGGCGACGACCTGTTCGAGGCCGGGACCGTAGTCATAGGCGTTCTGGCCGTTCTCGGCGAAGACCTTGTAGCCGTCGCCGCCGTTGCGCATGAAGTTGTTGGTCGCGGCGAGATAGGTCTTTTCCGGGTCGATCGGCACCCAGGCGCCGTTCTCCATCACCTCGACCGACGAGATGCGGCTGCCGGCCGGCGCCGACTTGTCAAAGGCATATTTCAGCCCGGCGACCTGGGTGAAGCGGCCGCCGCCGTCCTCGATCTCGCTGGCCCCGTTCTCCAACGCCGCCACCACGTCCTTGCCGGTCAGCTGGAAGGTCGCCAGCGTGTTCTGGAAGGGCAGCACGGTCAGCACCTCGCCCATCGTGACCACGCCCTGGTCGATCGAGGCGCGCAGGCCGCCGCCGTTCTGGAATACCATGGTCACGCCCTGGTCCTTGACGCGGTCGAGGATGGCGTCGGCGACGAGGTTGCCCATCTCGCATTCACGTGCGCGGCAATTGTCGCGGCTGCCGTCGATCGGCCCGGTGGTCTCGGACACCTCCTTGGCCTTGAGTTCCTCGATTGGCCCGGCAAGCTCCTTGACGCGGGCGAGCACCGCCTCGTCGGGCTTCACCGACGCGTCGAGCAGGATCGGATCGCCCTTGGCCTCCTTGACCACGCCGTCATCGTCGAAGGTGACGGTGAATTCGCCGAGATACTTCGAATAGGACGCCGCCTGGGTCACCGGCACCTTGTAGCCGTCCGGGTTGTCGACCATCGTCGGGTAGGGGCCCTCGGCCTTGTCGTCGGTGTTCGACAGCAGCGAGTGCGAGTGGCCGCCGACCACGACATCGACGCCGGGGATCTTGGCGATCAGCTCCTTGTCGCGCAGATAGCCGACATGCGTCAGAGCGATGATCTTGTTGACGCCCTCGGCCTTCAGCTTCTCGACCTCGGCGGTGATGGTCCTGATGTCGTCCTCGATGGTGATGTTGGGTCCGGGCGAGGAGATTTCCGGCGTGTCGGTGGTCACCGCGCCGACGATGCCGATCTTCTGGCCGCCGACATCGAGCACCAGCGACGGCTTGATGCGGTCGCCGACCTTGGAGGCGGCGCTCGCCTGCACGTTGGCCGACAGCACCGGGAACTCGATGACGTCGAGAAACGGCACCAGCGCATCCTCGCCGTCGTCGAACTCGTGGTTGCCAACCGTCATGGCGTCGAACTTCATCAGGTTCAGGAACTCCGCCTCGGCGGTACCCTTGTAGGTCGTGTAGAACAGCGAACCCTGGAAATTGTCGCCGCCGTTCAAGAGCAGCACGTTCTTGCCCTCGAGCTTCTTGCGCTCGTCGGCGATCGCCGTGACCAGCCGTGCTGCGCCGCCGATGCACTTGCCCTCGGTCTCGTCCTCGGCAGAGCAGGTCGATTCATACTTGTTGTTGCTCTCGATGCGGCTGTGCCAGTCGTTGATGTGCAGAATCGTCAGTTCGTAGTCGGCGAAGGATGCCTGCGCCGAAAAGCCGAGGGCCGAGGCCGACAGCGCGGCGATCGCAGCGATCTTTTTCATGAATGTCTCCCGTTGAACGCGTCGACCGAGCGTCTAGCCGCTTTTGTTGACGGATTTGTCTCGGTCGGATTGCCCCGATGTTCACACCCGGATTTCGGTGATGCAAGCAAAAACGGTCCGCCGGGCGAGCCCGCTGCGTCCAGCTACTTCGAATAGTCGCGCTGGTCGGCGATCACTGCGCCATCATTGGGCAGGCTGCCCGGTTCGGCCGCCACCACCGTGCCGGAAAGTTTCGTCACCTCGCGCAATGTCGCCGCTATCGCGTCGACGTCCGGTGCGCCTGTTGCCGCCGGTTCGACATGCAGCGCCATCACGTCGCGTTCGCCGTCGCGCGCCACCACCAGCCTGGCCCTGGCGATGTCAGGATGCCGGCTCACGATCTCGGCCACTTGGCGCGGATCGACGAACATGCCCTTTATCTTGGTGCGCTGGTCGGCGCGGCCGCGCCAGCCGACGATGCGCTGATTGCTGCGCCCGCAGGGCGATGCGCCAGGCGTGATCGCCGAGAGGTCGCCGGTGCCGAGCCTAACCAGCGGGTAGGCGGGGTTGAAGCCGGTCACTACAACCTCGCCGACCTCGCCGTCAGGCACCGGGTCGCCGGTTCCCGGCCGCACGATCTCGACGATCAGGTTCTCGCTAACCAGCATGCCGGGATTGGGCGTGCCGTCGCCGGCCGCGCTCTCATAGGCGATGACGCCGAATTCGGCCGTGGCGTAGCATTGCAGCACGCTGACGCCGCGCGCCTGGTATTCACTGCGCAGCGACGGAAACAGCGCGCCGCCCGACACCAGCGCACGGTTGAAGGAGGATAGGTCCTTGCCCATCTCGCCTGCGCGGTCGAGCAACACTTTGAGGAAGTCGGGGGTACCGCAATAGACCGCTGGCCTGAGGGTCGCAGCAGCCTCGACCTGCATGTCGGTATTGCCGGTGCCGGCCGGAAACACCGTGCAGCCGAGCGCACGCGCACCCTCGTCGAGAATGAAGCCGCCCGGCGTCATGTGATGCGAAAAGGCGTTGTGCACGATGTCGCCGGCGCGCACACCGGCGGCGAAGAAGGCGCGCGCCGCCTGCCACGGGTCGAGGCCGGGGCCCTGCGGTTCCCACAGCGGGCCGGGCGACAGGAAGACGCGCTGGCCGGCAAGCAGGGAGGCGTCGGCGAAGCCGCCGAAGGGAGGCTCGTTGGCCTGTGCGTCCATCAGGTCGGATTTGCGCAGAACCGGCAGTTTCGCCAGCGCGGCGCGATCGGTGACGGCAGCGGGGTCGACGCCGTCGAGCCAGCGCGCCAGGCCGGGAGCGGCTGCCGTTGCCTTGCGGAGAAAGTCTGGCAGGCGGCCGAACAGGTCGGCTTCGCGGGTCGCGGCGTCGCGGGTCTCAAGCTTGTCGAAATGATCGCTCATCGTCAGCTCCCCTGCAGGCCGCCGTCAGCTCCTGCTCGGACAGCGCCGGTCAGGACCGCCGGTTCAGCACGAAGTTCTGGCCGCCGGACGAGGTGCAGTTGAGCTGGTTGGTCGAGATCAGCAGGCAGTTGAAGCTGATCGGCTGCTGGCGGATCAGCGACGTGCCGGAGATCTGCACCGATGTCGCGGTGCTCAGGAAATAGCTGCCCTCGGCGAGCTTCTGGCCGGTATCGGTCGCCACCGTCTGGAAGATGCCGCCGGAAAACGTCGAGAGGCCGGTGCCCTGTGCGTCGATCCAGGCGCCTTCGACGCCGGAGGCTGCCCGCCGCGCAGGCGGGTTGCTCGGGCCGCCGCCGGTCATGCAGCCGGCCAGCACCAGCGCGACGCAGGCGGTCGCCCCGGCCGAAATCAGTCTGCGCGCATGTGTCATCTGAAATTCCCTCTCCCTCGAACCGCCCCAAAACCTCAATCGCCCGATTTTCGAGCGAAAGCAAGGCGCAGCCGCATGGCTACGCCCTGCCTGAACGGTCAGCGAACCAAAACGTTGCGGAACTGCCAGGGGTCTTTTTCGTCAAGGTCTTCCTCGAACAGGCCGGGCCGGCCTTCGAGCGGCGTCCAGTCAGTGTAGTAGCCCTTGACCGGGCCAAGATAGGGCTTCTGCACCTCAAGGCAGCGGCGGTAGTCGATCTCGTCGGTCTCGACGATGCCGGCCTCGGGATTTTCCAGCGCCCAGACCATGCCGGCGAGCACCGCCGAAGTCACCTGCAGGCCGGTGGCGTTCTGGTTCGGGGCAAGCTTGCGCGCCTCTTCGAGGGAGAGCTGCGAGCCGTACCAGTAGGCGTTCTTGTCGTGGCCATAGAGCAGCACGCCAAGTTCGTCGATGCCGTCGACCAGCTCGTGCTCGTCGAGCACGTGGTGCACCGGCTGGGCGCGGCCGGCGGCGCCGAACATCTCGTCGAGTGACAGGATGGCGTCGTTGCACGGATGGTAGGCGTAGTGGCAGGTCGGACGGTACTGCACCTTGCCCTTCTTGGAATGCTCGGTGAAGAAGTCGGCGATCGAGATCGACTCGTTATGCGTCACCAGCAGGCCGTACTGCTCGCCGAGCGTCGGGCACCAGGTGCGGATGCGGGTGTTGGCGCCGGGCTGCTCGAGGAAGATCGCCGCCTTCGAGCCGTGCTTCTGCTTCTGTGCGTTCTTGGGCATCCACTTCTCGTGCGTGCCCCAGCCCAGCTCTGCCGGCTGCAGACCCTCGGAGATGAAGCCCTCGACCGACCAGGTGTTCCAGAAGGTATTGAAGGGTTTCGGCTTCTTGGCGCGCTGCGTGTCTCGTTCCGCAATGTGGATGCCCTTGACGCCGGCCTTGCGCATCAGCTTTGCCCAGCCCTCGCGGTCCTCGGTCGACGGCTCGGCGAATTCCATGCCGAGGTCGCTGGCTAGATTGACCAGCGCCTGCTTGACGAACCAGGACACCATGCCCGGATTGGCGCCGCAGCACGAAACGGCCGTCGTGCCACCGGGGTTCTTTGCAGCTTCCTCGCGCACGGTCTCGCGTAGCGCATAGTTGGTGCGCGAGGCGTTGTCGGCCTTGTCGTCGAAATAGAAGCCGAGCCAGGGCTCGACCACGGTGTCGATGTAGAGCACGCCGAGCTTGCGGCAGAGCTTCATCAATTCGAGCGACGAGGTGTCGACCGAGAGGTTGACGCAGAAACCCTGGCCGCCGCCCTTGGTCAAAAGCGGCGTCAGGAGCTTCTTGTAGTTCTTCTTGGTCACCGCCTCCTGGACGAAGGCGATGCCGCCATCGTCGAGGATCTTGCGGTCGGTGTCGCGCGGGTCGATGACCGTCATGCGCGACTTGTCGAACTTGAAATGGCGCTCGATGAGCGGCAGCGTGCCTCGGCCGATCGATCCGAAGCCGATCATCACCACAGGGCCGGTGATTTCGCCGTAAACGGGCCAGTTGTTGTTCGACATTTTGGGCTGTTCTCCGCTGTTTGTAACCAGAAATGATCCCGCAAAGGCTCAAAGCATAGCAGACTGTCATAATAAAGGGATTTCGCGACGGGCTTTTGTTCGCGACAGGGTTTAGCCGGCGTCAATCGAGACCGGCCGGCTCGGGAAGCGGCATGCCGACAGCCGGCCATGCGCCAGTGTTGCGCATGGCCGGCCCTTCGGACGGATCAGCCGCCGGGACGAAGCACGACCTTGATCACGCCGTCCTTCTTGTCGCGGAACTTCTTGTACATTTCCGGCGCGTCCTCGAGGTCGGCCGGGTGGGTCACAACGAAACTCGGGTCGATCTCGCCGGCCTCGATCTTCTCGAGCAGCGGCTTCGTATAGGCCTGCACGTGGGTCTGGCCCATCTTGAAGGTCAGGCCCTTGTTCATGGCCGCGCCCATCGGGATCTTGTCCGCCATGCCGACATAGACGCCCGGAATGGAGATCGTCCCGCCCTTGCGGCAAGACATGATCGCCTCGCGCAGCACGTGCACGCGATCGGTGGCGAGGTAGGTCGCCGCCTTCACCTTGTCGAGCACGGCGTCGACGGCGCCGTGCGGCGCGGCCTCGCAGCCGACGCAGTCAATGCAGGAATCGGGCCCGCGATTGCCGGTCCGCGACATCAGCTCGTCATAGACATCCGTCTTCGAGAAATCGATGGTCTCGGCGCCGCCGGCTTCCGCCATCGCCAGCCGCTCGGGAACTTCGTCGATCGCGATGACACGGCCGGCGCCCATCATCAGCGCCGAGCGGATGGCGAACTGGCCGACGGGCCCGCAGCCCCATATCGCCACGGTGTCGCCGGGCTGGATTTGCGCATTCTCGGCCGCCATGTAGCCGGTCGGGAAGATGTCGGAGAGAAACAGCGCCTGCTCGTCGGTGACGCTGTCAGGCACCTTGATCGGCCCGACATCGGCCCACGGTACCCGCAGATATTCCGCCTGGCCGCCACTATAGCCGCCCAACATGTGGCTGAAGCCGAACAGCCCGGCCGGCGAATGGCCCATCGCCTTGATCGCCATCTCGGCATTCGGATTGGTCACGTCGCAGCAGGAAAACAGGCCCTGCTTGCAGTACCAGCAATCCCCGCAACTGATGGTGAAGGGAACGACGACGCGGTCGCCGACCCGGAGGTTGCGCACGTCCGAGCCGACCTCGATCACCTCACCCATATTCTCGTGGCCGAGAATGTCGCCGCTTTCCATCGTCGGCTGGTAGCCGTCCAGAAGGTGGAGGTCCGAGCCGCAGATCGCACAGGCGGTGATCCTGATGATCGCGTCTCTTGGATGTTGAATCTTGGGATCGGGCACGCTGTCCACCCGAACGTCGCCTTTTCCATGCCAGCAAAGTGCACGCATCTTCGTCTCCTCGTTGAAGCAGAGGAACTGGCTGCCACACCACTTGTTCCGGCGGTTCTGCAATATCGGAAGCTACGCTGGGGAAGCTTGCCGGAGCCTCCACGAGCCAGCTTGCTGCGGCGTGCATGATGGAGCTGGCGTGCACGCTTCGATTGCCGTCCGCATAGCCGCTGCGTCGGCAATGTGAGTTCAAGGGCGAGGGGGCTTTGCCGGCTGCCGTTTCCCGGGCGCGAGTGCGTCGCGCGGCTTGGCGGTCGAGCCGCGCAGGGTCAGCTCCACCGGCAGCACAACCTGGCGCGGCGCCCCGTTCGCCAGCACCATCTCGGCGGCCATTCTTGCCTTGCCGGCAATGTCATGCGCCACGGTCGTCAGCGGCGGAATCGTGCGCGCGGCCTCTGCCGTTCCGTCGAAGCCGATAACCGAGACCTGATCGGGCACGTCGATGCCGCGCCTGACGGCCTCGTCGAGAACGGTGATGGCCTGCCAGTCCGACATCGTCACGATCGCCGTCGCGTCGGGGCAATTGTCGAAGACCGCGGCGCCTGCACCCGGATCGCCCGGGGTCGTTTCGATGATCGGCATGTCGTCGATCGACAGGCCGGCCTCGGCAAGGGCGTCGCGAAAACCCGCCAGGCGCTCATGGTCGAGCGCGAAGCCGGTCATCAGTTCGCGACCGGATTTGCCCGGCATGTGCACGATCGGCGCGCCGGCAGCGCGGCGGATCGAAAGGATGGCAAAGCGCCGGTGACCGAGGCCGAGAAGATGGCGTGCGGCGGCGATGGCGCCGCAGTGCCCGTCGATGCGGATGGAATTGATCTCCGGCCCGGCGTCGCTCTCCAGGATCACGAAGGGCAGCCGCCGCCGCTTCGCCGACGCCACCAGTTCTATGTCGATGACATTGCCGAGGATGAAGCCGTCGACCAGCGCCTCGCGGATGCTGGCCGTACGGGTCTCGTCGGTGCCATTGACCAGCGACAGAGTCGCACCGGCGGCGTCGCAGGCCTGCGCGGCGCCGAGAAGCAGTTCGCGCCCGTACGGGCTGCGCACCACGTCGGAAATCGCATATGCCCCCGGCGGCATGAAGCCGATGGCGTTGAACTTTCCTTCCTTCAGCAGTCGGCCTTTCGGGTCGGGGCCGCCATAGCCGAGCAGGCGCGCCGCCTCCTCGACGCGTTCGCGCAGCGCCGTGCGCACCGCGTCGGGCCGGTTGAAGACGTTGGATACAGTGCCGCGCGATACGCCGGCCTTCTTTGCGACATCGTCGAGCGTGGGCATTGTTCCAGGTGCTTTTATGCCATGTCGAAATCCCTCCTAGAACATTTATTGGAGCGCTCCAAGTTTTTCTTGACAGAAACCGACAGGGGGCGCATCTTGCTGTTGGAGCGCTCCAAATACGGATTTCATGTTATTTCGGCGCCTCGAGACTTCATTGCCTGAGAATGCGAAACCGGAAGCCGGCGCCTTTCAGCGCCGCTCTCTGAGGGAGAAGTCCAATGAATGCGATCAATACGGTCCCGGCGCTTGTCGGGCAGTCCTTCGACTGCGTCTTCGACGCTTTTACGCCGCGCCTGACTTTTCACCCGGAAGACCGCCTGCGCGTCGAGGCGACGATCGGCGGTACCCGCATCGACCAGGTGGTGCCGGTCGATGTGGCCGCGGTACGGCCCAACGTCTTCGTCGTCAGCTGGGTCGAGGACAATGGCAATTTCATCGTCCAGCTGCAGGACCACGAGAACGGCGTGGTGCATAATCACGCACGCCTTGCCGACGGCCAGATTTTCCGTGCCGCCGGCGCATTGCGGCCGGTGCGTGCGGCCTGACGACCACTACCGGCGCAAGCCGGCGCGATGTTCAGGGTCCCTTGAGGAGAAGACCGCCATGGAACTTGCCTATGACAGCCACCTGCTTGCCCGTACCCTGCTGACCTTCGCCACGCTCGGCTACGGCTTCGCCACCATCAAGGCAGACTTCAACGCCACCCACGCCACCAACCCGATGTGGACGCCGCATGCCCGCTTCCATGTCGTCTGGCAGGTGCTGAGCTATTCCGGCATCGGGCTTATCGCGCTCGGCCTGATCTGGATAGCCGGACCGATGGAGACCGAACGGCTCTACCTTGCCGGCCTGCTCGGCGCCGCCCCCTATGCCGCCTTCTTCCTCGCCATGCTGGCACGCCCGGCCTATGGCGGGGTGCTCTACGACGAAAATGGGTACCTGCCGTTCAAGGCGCCGGTCGGCCCGGGCATGTGGGACGTCAATGTCACCGTTTTCACGGTCATGACGGCATTGCTGGTCGCCGGCATGCTGGCGGTCTGAGCCTAACATTCTTCGCGATCCGGCCGCGTCGAGGGGCGGTCTGGCCAGTCCTTGGGCGACACCGATGCGGATCAGTCGCTGTCGGTCAGGTCGCTGCTGCCTGCCAATGCCGCGCGGATCTGCTCGCGTGTCGTTGCGCCGCTGAGGTACAGAGCGAGGATGATGGCCTGAATGTCCGACATTTCGACCCGGTCGAGACCACTGTTTTCAGCGCAATATTCCTCGAACAACTCGTCGAGCATCAATGCATGTTCCGGGTCCGCGACTTGCGCAAATCCCATCACCATCTTCTTCCCCCCAAAGCAACTGAACGGACGTTGCTTCACCCACCTTGGTGAAAACGCCACGAAAATTCGCCGGAGTCAATTTACCCATGGCCGTGCTGTTGCCTGGAAGCACGTTTTTTCCAGCAGGGCCAGAGCGACCGTACCGTACCGTACGGTACGATTTCCTGTTGCGGGGCGGCGGCTTTCGTATTAGGTACAGCGCGAAAGGTCGTCACCGAACGCGGCCGCTGCATCTCAGGATATTGCCATGCCTCCCTATCGTTCACGCACCACAACCCACGGCCGCAACATGGCCGGCGCGCGCGGCCTCTGGCGCGCCACCGGCATGAAGGACGGCGATTTCGGCAAGCCAATCATCGCGGTGGTCAACTCCTTCACCCAGTTCGTTCCGGGCCACGTCCACCTGAAGGACCTCGGCCAGCTGGTTGCGCGCGAGATCGAGGCGGCCGGCGGCGTTGCCAAGGAATTCAACACCATCGCCGTCGATGACGGCATCGCCATGGGGCATGACGGCATGCTCTACTCGCTGCCGTCGCGCGAGATCATCGCCGACAGCGTCGAATACATGGTCAACGCGCATTGCGCCGACGCCATGGTCTGCATCTCCAACTGCGACAAGATCACGCCCGGCATGCTGAATGCCGCAATGCGCCTCAACATCCCGGCCATCTTCGTCTCGGGCGGCCCGATGGAGGCCGGCAAGGCGCTGGTCAAGGGCAAGCTGCAGGCTCTCGACCTCATCGACGCCATGGTCATGGCCGCCGACGACAAATACACCGACGAGGAAGTCGCCACGGTCGAGGAGGCGGCGTGCCCGACCTGCGGCTCGTGCTCGGGTATGTTCACCGCCAATTCGATGAACTGCCTGACCGAGGCGCTCGGCCTGTCCTTGCCCGGCAACGGCTCGACGCTCGCCACCCATTCCGACCGCAAGCGCCTGTTCGTCGAGGCCGGCCACACCATCGTCGATCTTGCCCGCCGCTATTACGAGCGGGATGACGAGACTGCCCTGCCGCGCACCATCGCGACCAAGGCCGCTTTCGAGAACGCCATGGCGCTCGACATCGCCATGGGCGGCTCCACCAACACGGTGCTGCACATCCTCGCCGCGGCACATGAAGGCGGCATCGACTTCACCATGGACGACATCGACGCGCTGTCGCGCAAGGTTCCGGTGCTCTGCAAGGTCGCGCCGGCAAAGGCCGACGTGCACATGGAGGACGTCCACCGCGCCGGCGGCATCATGGCCATCCTCGGCCAGCTCGACCGCGCCGGCCTGATCAACCGCGAGGAACCGACGGTGCACGCGCTGACCATGGGCGACGCGCTCGACCAGTGGGACATCAGCCGGACCAATTCCGACACGGTGCGCAACTTCTTCATGGCGGCACCCGGCGGCGTGCGCACCACGCAGGCCTTCTCGCAGTCCAACCGCTGGACCGAGCTCGACCTCGACCGCCAGGCGGGCGCCATCCGCGCGCCGGAAAACGCCTTCTCCAAGGATGGCGGGCTCGCCGTGCTGAAGGGCAACATCGCGCTCGACGGCTGCATCGTGAAGACCGCAGGCGTCGACGAGTCGATCCTGAAGTTCACCGGCCCGGCGCGCGTCTTCGAAAGCCAGGACGCAACCGTGAAGGCAATCCTGTCGAACGAGATCAATCCCGGCGACGTGATCGTCATCCTCTACGAGGGCCCGCGCGGCGGCCCCGGCATGCAGGAAATGCTCTATCCGACGAGCTACCTGAAGGCCAAGGGCCTCGGCAAGGCCTGCGCGCTGGTCACCGACGGGCGCTTTTCGGGCGGCACGTCCGGTCTGTCGATCGGCCATTGCTCGCCGGAAGCAGCCGAGGGCGGCGCCATTGGCCTGGTGCGCGAGGGCGACACGGTCGAGATCGACATCCCGAACCGCACCATCAACCTGGCGGTTTCGGCCGAGGAACTGGCGGCGCGCCGCGCCGCGCAGGACGCCGCCGGCTGGAAGCCCGCCGTCAAGCGCAAGCGCAACGTCACCCCGGCGCTCCGCGTCTACGCCGCCTTCGCCACCTCGGCAGCGCGCGGCGCGGTTCGCGTGGTGCCGGAGGAGTAGGCGCAGAGTCCGAAGCTTTTATCTCTTTCGGGTAGTTGCTATATCTCTGGCACAGAGCGCTGAGGTGTCGAATGGCAAAGGTTGTTGTTGCAAAATCGATCGGCAAGGGTCGGGGCGATCTACGCCGCAAGGACACCGGCGTCGCTGAGAAGCGCGTCAAGGACGATAGCGGCAAGGTCTCCAGGCTGCGGACACTTGATGGCAAGAGCGAGACGTTCTCGACCGATCTGACCTACGTGTTCAGGAAGAATGTGGAACTGGCCCGCGAGGAAAACCGGCGCATCGTCGGCGTCAGCGACTTTGTCCCTGCCCAGCGCTGACCAGCCGGTATTTCTCATTATTGCCGGGCCCAACGCTTCCGGCAAAAGCAGCGTCTATCGCAACACTGATTTCGGCTGGGAAGGCCGGTCGGTCTGGATCGTCAATCCTGATCTTCTGACCGTCCGTATCGCGGAAATCGAGAAACTGTCTGTAGAAGCCGCCAATCTCGCTGCGGTCCAGCGCATCGAGGGCTGGCTCGAAGCCTCCATCGGCGTCCATAAGTCGGTTGGCGTGGAGACCGTGCTGTCGACCGGGAAATATAGGCGGCTGGTCACGTCAGCGAAGCATCATGCTTTCATGGTCTGGCTCATCTATGTCGTGCTCGATAGTGTTGAGCGGAACGTCGAACGCGCGAGATTGCGGGAAAAGAAGGGCGGGCATTCAGTGCCTGAAGACAAGATCCGCGCCCGGCATGAACGGTCACTGGCGCAGTTGCCGTGGTTTCTGGATCAGGCAGATCGCGGATGGATTTTTGACAATTCGTCCTCCGAACCCAAACTGATTGGCGAGAAGCGGGAGGGGACGATAATGCTGAGTGAGGATGCGCAACCTCAGATCGTCGAGCGTGTAATGACAATAAGGTCGAGTTGAAGGAGACGGATATGGACGAAGCGGTTGCCTGGCGGCACATGAAGGGCGCGCCGAAGGACGGGACGCGGGTTCTCGTCACGGTTCGCTCGTCGGAGCAGGGTCCGGCCGAGGTCGACGTCGCCTACTGGGCGCGTGCCGACCAGTACGGCATCGAGGGCTGGCGCTCGGCCGACTCGCACCCCGGCCAGATCGTCGCCTATGCCGATCCCGAGCTCAAATGCTGGATGCCATTGCCCGGCGCCGGCTCCGCCCCGATGCCCGAACCCTGGGATGCCGAGAGCGGCGAGGAGCTGTTCGGCTCTGGCATTTGACGTTACCGCTACTCGAGAATCCTGTTCAGAGGGTCAGCCGAGACCACCGATCTAGTCGTTCTCGGGGGTGACAAGCGAACGTTGACCACGACCGCGCCTGCCTTTACCGTCATGGGGTCTGAAACAGGTTAGGTTCGGGAAGGTTGGCCCGGCCCCCGCTCAGCGGGTCCTTCCGTCGCAAGCGACGGCCCAAGACTATCGAGGCGTCCGCATCGTGTGGACGCCGATAGAAAGGGTATGGGACATGAAACCACGCATTTCCGTGTTGACGCTTGGCGTTGCCGATCTCGAACGCTCGCTTCTCTTCTATCGCGACGGGTTGGGTCTGCCGACCGAGGGCATCATCGGGCAGGAGTTCGAGCATGGTGCGGTCGCCTTCTTCGACCTCGCAGGCGGGGTAAAGCTCGGCCTTTGGGCACAGGACGACCTTGCACACGATACCGGATTGCCGAAGAGCGCGATCTCCTCCACGGCTGTCAGCATCGGGCACAATGTGCTCAGCCGCGAGGAAGTCGACGACATCATGCAGGAGGCCGGGCGTGCGGGAGCATCGATCGTCAAGACGGCCCAGGACACTTTCTACGGAGGCTACGCAGGCTATTTCGCCGATCCGGATGGACATCTGTGGGAGGTGGTCTGGAATCCGCAGATGCTGCCAGCGGACTGAGACCCGCTGAGACATGTCCGGGCCAGCAGCGAAGCCGGGACATATTTTCCGGCCGGATCCGGCTCCACCTGCTGCTTATGCCGAGCGCAAGAAAAATATCGCGCCGATGTCACAATCCGCGATCATGTCTCGTCCTGTCATCGCAACCACGAAACAGGAGACGGTGATGACCGTACGCATGAACCCCTATGAGAAGCATTTCGGCCTGATGAAGCCGCTGATCGACCTCAGCGCCACGGTGCAGGGCTATGGCCTCGAGAAGGCGCTGATCCGGCTGGTCGAGGTCCGCGCCTCGCAGATCAATGGCTGCGGCGTCTGCCTCGACATGCATTCGCGCGACGCGCGCAAGGATGGCGAGACCGAGGAGCGTCTCCTGATGCTGTCGGCCTGGCGCGAGACGACGCTCTACAACGAGCGCGAGAAGGCGGCGCTGGCCTGGACGGAGGCGCTGACCATGCTGCCCGAAAAGGGTGCGCCCGACGACATCTACGAAGCGGTGAAGGCCAACTTCAGCGAGGAAGAGCAGGTTGCGCTGACCCTGCTCGTCGGCATCATCAACAGCTTCAACCGCATCGGCGTCGGCTTCCACGTGCCGCCGATCTCTCAGCAGCGCAAGGCCGCCTGATGGCGCAGGCGTCCGATCCGGCTGCGGTGTTCGATCCGCTGCGACCCAAGCTGGCGCGGATCGCCTACCGCATGCTGGGCTCGGTCGCCGATGCGGAAGACGTGGTGCAGGACGCCTTCCTGCGCTGGATGGCGACCGACCGCGACGCAGTGCGGGAGCCCGAGGGCTTCCTTCGCCGCATCGTGACGCGGCTTTGCCTGGATCAGCTCAAATCGGCGCGCCGCCGCCGCGAGGTCTATCCGGGCCCGTGGCTGCCCGAGCCGGTGCTCGAGACCGAGCCGGAGGAGGTCGACGACGTGACGCTGCCGCTGATGATGGCGCTTGAGCGCCTGTCACCGCTCGAGCGCGCCGCCTTCATCCTGCACGATGTCTTCGGCGTCGATTTCGAAGAGGTCGCCCAAACCATCGGCCGCGATCCCGCGGCGTGCCGGAAGCTGGCCAGCCGGGCGCGCAGCCACGTCCGCTCCGACAGGCCGCGCTTCGACGTTCCCAGGGAGCACGGTCGGCAGATTGCCGAAGCCTTCTTCGCCGCGTCTCGCAATGGCGACATGTCGGCGCTGCGGGCGATGCTCGCCGAGGACGTGTCGCTGCATTCGGATGGCGGCGGCAAGAAGCCGGCGGCTCTCCGGCCGGTGTTCGGCCTCGACGACGTGCTGAAGATTCAGGCCTCGCTGGCGCGCCAGTTCGCCACCAACCGGTCGCGCCTCCTGCGCTACGGCATGATCAACGGCCTGCCGGGCTTCGTCACCATGGAATGGGACGACACGCTGCAGACGACAGCGCTGGACATTCGCGACGGCCGGATCGCCGGCATCTACATCATGCGCAACCCCGACAAGCTGGGCCAGGTCGGCCGCGCCGCCGGCCTGAACTAGGCCATCGCCTCCAGCGCCGCGACCAGCCTGTCGCGGTCGGCCGTCATGCCCTTGTAGTCGAGCTGCGCATCGTCGAGCGCCAAAAGCTGCCCTGCGAAGCTTTGCGCCAGTGCCACCCTGTCGGGATGGCCGCGCAGCGCTGCCATCGGGTCGAGATGGATGCGGATTGTGAACAGGATGTCGCCCGTATCAGGCAGCTTGCGCAGCGTCTGCCGCTCGACGCGGACGAACGCGCGCGCCGCCGCTTCGACGTCGCCGAACCGCACCGGACGCCCCGTGGCGCGGTCGATGCGTTCGACATTCGAGAGCGGATGGTAGAGCGCGTCGCCAGCCTGGATCGACCAGTTGAAGCGTTCCACCGGATTGCCCGGCTGCAGCATGTCGAACATGCGATCGATCAGCCCGGCATTGCGCGTGCCCGGCCCGAAGCCCGGTACCGGCTCATGGATCGTTGACATCGGCCTGCCGAATTTCTCGGCCAGCCGCCATGACGAGGGAAAGCACAGTGCGCCAGCGGCAAGCCGCCAGCCGTCTTTGCCGCGCAGCATGATGATGAGATCCTCCTGCACCAGCAGCGAGGCGCGGTGCAGGGCGGGCAGGGGGTCGCGCAGTGCGTCGAGTTCGGGATGCCCGGCCACGGACAGGCCGTCGCCTGTCTGGCGGTATCGTTCCGGAAAATGGGCCGGCAGATGCTGTTCGAGCAGCGCCAGCACCTCGGTCTGCGCACCCTCGCTGCCTGGCTCGGCGACGAAGACCTGCGCGGTATGCTCGGCGTGGATGCGCCGCTTCTCGGCGAGCTGGAAGTCGAAGGCGTCGTCGATCTCGATCCAGTTGGCGAAGTCGAGCGGCTTCAGGCCGATGGTGAAAAGCTTCGAGGAGCCGTCATAGGGCGTGTGGGTCGGGTGCTGCGGCAAGTCCTGCTCCGGTATCATCGGGAACCGCCGATAGCCTCGCGGCCAGCTCGCCGCAAGCCGCCAGGGTGACGCGGCGGGGATGCCAGGCAGGCTGCCCGGTGGCGCTCGATGCCGGCGTTCCTTACAGCCCGGCCCGGATCAGTCCGCGCAGCGAGTTGCCGACCCACAAGCCGGCCGCGGCGCGCAGGTCCTCGAGAGACAGCACCCGTTCGACAGCCTTGCCGGTCTCCAGCAACTCGGCTCGCAGAACACCGGCGAGCAGGCCGCAGGAAAGGGCAGGCGTTAGCAGCGGACCGCCATCGCCGGCATCGACGAACAGGCTCGTGATGGTGCCCTCGCAAAGCTCGCCGCGCTCGTTCAGGAGCAGCACCTCGTCGGCCTCGGCGGGTGAGAATTCGCCGCGCGCCCTGTCATAGGCCTCACGCCGCGTCGTCTTGTGAGGCAGCAGCGCATCGCCGGACCGGAGGCGCGTGCGGGCGATGCCGACACGCCAGACAGTATCCGAAGGCTGCAGGCTGAAGCCCTGCGCAGTCGCCTGTGCCTCGCCGTCCCGTGCCAGCGTCAGCCGCACACGCCTGGCCGCCTCAGCGCCGTCGATGACGGTCGCCAGCGCTGCGCGGACCGCCGCCCCGTCGCAGCGGAACCCCAGCGCGTGCGCCGAGTCCCGCAGCCGCGCAAGATGCCGCTCGAGGCGCAGGAATCCCTCGTCGGGTTCCCAGCGCAGCGTCTCGATCAGCTGGAGGCCGGCGGCCGTCCCGTCGCGTAGCGCGCCTTCAGCAGGCATTCGGCATATTCCTCCTCGGCGGTCGAATCGAAGACCACGCCACCGCCGACATTGTAGACGGCCTCTCCGTCGGGAAAGAGCGTGATGGTGCGAATCGCCACGTTGAAACGCATGCGACCGCCTGGCTCGATCCAGCCGACGGCGCCGCAATAGGCGTTGCGCGGCGCGCTCTCCAACTCGCGCAAAATCTGCATGGCGCGGATCTTTGGCGCGCCGGTGATCGAGCCGCACGGAAAGAGTGCGGCGAAAATTTCGCGGATCGTCAGGCCGGGCAACAGTCTTGCGCGAACCGTGCTGACCATCTGGTGCACGGTGGCGAAGCTCTCGATGCGGAACAGTTCCGGCACGTCGAGCGTGCCGACCTCCGAGATCAGCGAGATGTCGTTGCGCAAGAGGTCGACGATCATCCGGTTCTCGGCCTGGTTCTTCGGGTCGTTCAGCAAAAAGCGCTTCAGTTCCTCGTCTTCCTCGCGCGTCGCGCCGCGCGGCGCGGTGCCCTTCATCGGGTGCGTCTCGATCCAGCCGTCCTCGTCGGTCTCGAAGAACAGCTCGGGCGAGCGCGACAGGATGACCGGCCCGCCGAGTTCCACCAGTGCGCCGTATTTCACCGGCTGGCGCGCCGCCAGCGCGTCGAAGGCCGACAGCGGGTCGCCGGTCCAGTTCGCCTCGACCGGGAAGGTCAGGTTCGCCTGGTAGCAGTCGCCCTCGCGCAAATGCCGGTGCACCCGCTCGAAGCGGCTTTTGTAGTCTTCGAAGGACCAGGTCTCGCGCACGCCGAAGATCGGCCCGTTGGTCGCCGGCACGCGGTCTGGCGGCAGCCGCGTCTCCGACGGCCCGTCGAACACGCCGAGGCGGCAGAGCGGCACGCGACGGCCCTCCGGCAGAAGCGGCCGCAGCTTCGGTTCGAGCAGATAGCCGGCCTCGTAGGAAAAATAGCCGGCCAGCCATTTTCCGCCGCGCCGCGCCGCCTCTGCCCGGTCGAGCGCCCGGTCGTATTCCTCCGGCGTCTCGGCCGAGATGATCTCGACCGGCCGGTCGAACAGCAGCTCGTCGCCGGAAAAATCGTCGCGGAAGAGGATGTAGGGTGGGGACGGCGTCATGGCTGCATTTGCCGGGCGACGGGCACTCTACGGCGCCCCCCTCTGTCCTGCCGGACATCTCCCCCACTAGGGGGGAGATCGGTTGCGGCTACAGCGGTGACAGACCTCTTCCGTTGCCGGAGGAGGCGCGGTCGAATCCGCGCGTAATCTCCCCCCTCGTGGGGGAGATGGCCGGCAGGCCAGAGGGGGGCGCCACGAAGCATCGCTCTTGAGGGTCTAAGGGCTAATCCAGCGCTTCCAGCTCGTCGATCAGCCCGCTGATCACCGACAGCCCGATCTGCCAGAATTTCGGGTCCGTGGCGTCGAGGCCGAAGGGCTTCAACAACTCCGAGTGATGCTTGGTGCCGCCGGCCTTCAGCATCTCGAAATACTTCTCCTGAAAGCCGCGTTCGGCGTTCTGGTAGACGGCGTAGAGCGAGTTCACCAGGCAATCGCCGAAGGCATAGGCATAGACGTAGAAAGGCGAATGGATGAAGTGCGGGATGTAGGTCCAGAACGTCTCGTAGCCTTCGCGCAGCTTCACCGCTGGCCCGAGGCTCTCGGCCTGCACTTCCAGCCAGAACTGACCGAGCTGGTCCGAGGTCAGCTCGCCATTGCGGCGCTCGGTGTGCACCTTGCGCTCGAACTCGTAGAAGGCGATCTGGCGCACCACCGTGTTGATCATGTCCTCGACCTTCTGGGCCAGCATCGCCTTGCGCTCGCGGCGGTCCCTGGTCTGGTCGAGCAGCATGCGGAAGGTCAGCATCTCGCCGAACACCGAGGCCGTCTCGGCGAGTGTCAGCGGCGTCGAGGCCATCAGCGGCCCCTGCGCGCCGGCCAGCACCTGGTGCACGCCGTGGCCCAGTTCGTGCGCCAGCGTCATCACGTCGCGTGGCTTTCCCATGTAGTTGAGCAAGACGTAGGGATGCGCGGAGGGCACCGTCGGATGGGCGAAGGCGCCCGGCGTCTTGCCCGGCCGTACCGGCGCGTCGATCCAATTCTTGTCGAAGAAGCTGCGCGCAATATCGGCCATCTCCGGCGAGAAGCGGCTGTAGGCCGAGAGCACCGTGTCCTTCGCCTGGTTCCATCCGATCGTCGCCTGCGGGGTGTCGGCCAGCGGCGCGTTGCGGTCCCAGTGGTTCATGACATCCATGCCGAGCCAGCGCGCCTTCATCTGATAGTAGCGGTGCGACAGGCGCGGATAGGCTTCATGAACGGCGGCGGCCAGCGCATCCACGACGCTCTTCTCGACTCGGTTGGCGAGGTGGCGCGAATCGGCAATGTCCTGAAAACCGCGCCAGCGGTCGGAAATTTCCTTGTCCTTGGCCAGCGTGTTGGTGATCAGCGTGAAGGTCCTGAGATTCTCGCCGAAGGTCGCGGCGAGCGCTTCGGAGGCCTGCTGGCGCACCTTGCCGTCGGCGTCCTGCAGCCGGTTGAGCGTCGGTTCGAGCGAAAGCTGCTCGCCGTCGATGTCGAAGCGCAAATCGGTCATCGTCTCGTCGAACAGCCGGTTCCAGGCGCCGCGGCCGGTGATCGACTTCTCGTGGAACAGCTGCTCGATGCGGTCCTCAAGCTGGTAGGGACGGTCCTTCCTGAGGTCGAGGATCCATGGCCTGTAGTGGCCGAAGGCCGGATCGGCATCCATCGCCTTGAGGATGAGCTCGTCGTCGATCAGGTTGAGCTCCAGCGCGAAGAACAGGAGGTGCGCGCTGGCGTCGGTCATCTTCTCCTGGATGTCACCATAGAGCTTGGCGCGCTTCGGGTCCGACGTGTCGCCGGCATAGACCAGCCCGGCATAGGAGGCGATGCGGCCGATCAGTTCCTCGATCGCCTCGAAATCGCGCAGCGCCTCGCCGAGCCCGCCCGATGCAGCCTTTTCCGCCTCGGCCGCCAGCGTGCCCTTCCAGCGGCTTTCGAAGGAGGCGGCATCGCGCGCCGCCTTGTCCAGGTCGGCCTTCAGTTCCGGCGCATCGATGCCCGAATAGAGGTCGCTCAGGTCCCATTCCGGCAGGTCGCCAAGTGCTGCCGCGCCATGGCCCGCTTCTGCCGCACCCATCATGTCGTTCCGCATCGTCCGCATCGCTCGCCTTCCGTCCGGCCACCCGGCAGGGTTGCCTAAAGACTTCATTCACCGGCTTTTTTGAAGCCTTGTTTAGAACCCTGTGCCAAGATGATCCAGACGCCAACTGTGGCGCACAGGCAATGTTCCCGATATCTCATGGCAGCTTCCATCCTCATAGTCGATGACGATCCGGTTCAGCGACGGCTGCTGCAGTCGGCGGTGATCCGTTTCGGTTACGACGCGGTGATGGCCGAGGGCGGCGAGGCCGCGCTGGCGGCGCTCGAGGCGCGCGGCGCCGGCGATATCGCCGCCATCATCCTCGACCTCGTGATGCCCGGGCTCGACGGGCTCGGCGTCCTCCAGGCGATGCGCGAGCGCGACATTGCAATCCCCGTCATTGTGCAGACCGCGCAGGGCGGCATCGACATCGTCGTATCGGCGATGCGGGCCGGCGCCTTCGATTTCGTGGTCAAGCCGGCGTCGCCCGAAAGGCTGCGGGTCGCCATATCGAGCGCCCTCAAGGTCGAGGCGCTCGAGGTCGAGCAGCGGCGTAGCGCAAAGCGCGGCGGGTCGGTCTCGTTCAAGGACATCGTCACGCGCAGCCCGGCCATGGACCGCGTCATCCGGCTGGCGCAGAAGGCGGCGGCCTCGAAGATCCCGATCCTCATCGAGGGCGAATCGGGCGTCGGCAAGGAACTGGTGGCACGTGCCATACAGGGCTCGGGCGAACGCAAGTCGAAACCCTTCGTCACCGTCAACTGCGGCGCCATTCCCGACAATCTCGTCGAAAGCATCCTGTTCGGCCACGAGAAGGGCTCCTTCACCGGCGCCACTGACAAGCACACCGGCAAGTTCGTCGAGGCGCATTCGGGCACGCTGTTCCTCGACGAGATCGGCGACCTGCCGCTCGATGTCCAGGTCAAGCTGCTGCGCGCCGTGCAGGACGGCGAGGTCGACCCGGTCGGCGGCAAGTCGACGGTCAGGGTCGACATCAGGCTGATCTCGGCGACCCACCGCGACCTGCTGCAGCAGGTCAAGGACGGCAAGTTCCGCGAGGACCTGTTCTACCGGTTGAACGTCTATCCGATCGTCGTGCCCCCGCTGCGCGACCGGCGTGCCGACATTCCCTATCTGGTGCGTCATTTCATGGCCCGCGTCGATCTCGGCAAGAATGCCGGTCCGGGCATCAACGCGATTTCCGAAGGCGCGCTCGCCATGCTCGCCGCCTATGACTGGCCGGGCAATATCAGGCAGCTCGAGAACGCCGTGTTCCGGGCCTCGGTGCTGTGCGAGGGCGACATGCTGACGGAAGAGGAATTCCCGCAGATCCGCGCCCAGGTGGAGGGGGTCGTCGATCTCGACGGCGGATCGAGGGTGGCGGCTGCCGCGGGAAGCGAGGCCCTGCCGGGACCGGCTCAGGCCCCGGCACCCGCGCCGAGCTTCGGCATCGTCAAGGCGCTGGACGATCGCGGCAATGTGCGGCCGCTCGCCGACATCGAGCTGGAGATGATCCGGCTGGCCATCGACCACTATCAGGGCCAGATGAGCGAGGTGGCGCGGCGGCTGGGGATAGGGCGCTCGACGCTCTACAGAAAACTCAAGGAATATGGTATCGACCCGGAAACCGGGCGATCGGACCGCCTGGCCTCCTGACAGCTTCGCACCAGCCCGGTCCCGTAGGATTTGATTTAAACCGTCGGTTTACCAAGAATGCCGTGGGCCCGTTTAAGGCCGATTGTTGCCATGGTCTTACCGCATTTCGACTTCAATAAGCAGGGATTAACCATTAGGAATGATAGTCGGATGTTACTCCAACGCATCCGCGTGTCATCTTCGGGGACAAACGGCAGCCTGTAAGGCCTTTTGATTTGATCGCAACCGACCGACCCACCGACCGGCGGAATTTCGTGTCCATGCTCTGGCCCAAGTGGCTGGGCGGCCTGATGCTCGCAATGGGCTTTCTGATGATTGCCGCACCCGTTGCGCAGGCCGAAACGCGCACGCTGAAGCTCTATTTCATCCACACCAAGGAAAAGGCCGAGATCACCTTCAAGCGCAATGGCCGCTACGACGCGGCCGGCCTGAAAAAGATCAACAATTTCCTGCGCGACTGGCGCCGCAACGAGCCGACCAAGATGGACCCGCGCCTGCTCGACCTGGTCTGGGAGACCTACAAGTCGGTCGGCGCGAAGGACTACATTCACGTCGTATCGGCCTATCGTTCGCCGGCCACCAATTCCATGCTGCGCAGCCGCTCGAAAGGCGTGGCGCAAAAAAGCCAGCACATGCTTGGCAAGGCCATGGACTTCTACATTCCTGGCGTCAGCCTGAAGAAGCTGCGCGACACCGGTCTCAAGATGCAGGTCGGCGGCGTCGGCTACTATCCACGCTCCGGCTCGCCGTTCGTCCATCTCGACGTCGGCAATGTGCGTCACTGGCCGAGGATGAGCCGCAAGGAACTCGTCGCCGTGTTCCCGAACGGCAAGACCCTGCACGTTCCGAGCGACGGCAAGCCGCTGCCGGGCTACGAGACGGCCGTCGCCTCCTACGAAGCGCGCAAGAAGAGCGGTACCACGGCCCTGGCGCTCGCCAGTTCCGGTTCTAGCGTCAAGACCAAGACAGGCGGCCTGCTTGCGGCTCTCTTTGGCGGCGGCGCGGACGAGGAAGAGGACAACAGCGCCGGCGAGGAAGTCACCGTCGCCAGCGTCGCGCCGCAGCCCGCCTCCGGCAAGATCGCCATCGTGCCGCCGGAACTCGCCAACCCCGCCGACATCAGCGGCTCGACCGCGGAAGAAGACGAGACGCCGGGCACCATCATCGCCGCGCTGCCGGCGCGTAGCGTACCGCTGCCAGGCTTTGCGCCGCGGCCGCAGGCCGATGTCGGGCCCGCAGACGTGCCTTTCGGTGTCGCCGAAGACGCGCCGTTCAATTATCCGGAAGAGCCTCCGGTTGAGCTTGCGGATGCCAAGATCCCGTTCCCGACGTGGCGTCCCGACGCCGCCGGGAATGTCGACGAGGCGGAAGAGCAGTCGGCGCTTGCCGCCCTGTCGGCACCGCTTCCGCAAGCTCGTCCGAGCGACGATTCGATCCTGCTCGCCAGTCTGATCGAAAACGACGAAATCGCGGGTGAGAAGTCGGGCCGCCTGGCGCTGGCGCCGGAACCGGCTTCACCCAAGATGGCACTGGCGCGCCTGGGCGAGGGCCCGGTCGCCCAGCCGGGCGCAGGTGCGGTCAAGACGACACGCAAGGCAGATCGCGCGAAGGTTGCCGACACCAGGCCCGCACCGAGGCCCCTCGTGGTCGCGGCACAGCCAAGCGCGGCGCGCTGGGCGCTCGGCGACGAACCGCAGCTCGCCTATGGCGGCAGCACGCCGCAGGCCAGAACCGTCATGGCGGCTGTTCCGGAACAGGTCTATGCGGCAGGTTTCAATCGCGACGCTATCGTAGCGGATGCCGGGCGCTTCACCGGCAAGGCTGTTAGCTTCATGCCGGTCGCCCGCTTCCAGACGAACTAGGTCGTTTCCAGCACCCGATCGACCTGGCTTTACGCGGCGCCGTCCTGGCGCCGCAGGCCGTCGAGAAACACGTCCACCAACCGGATCACCGTTTCCTGCCAGCCCGGCTGTTCGGGCATGTAGCACATGCCGATGACGGCACGGATCAGGTCGGCCGCATCGATGTCGTCGCGGATGACGCCGGCTGCGACAGCGCGAGCCATCAGTTCACCGACGGCGCGGCCGATTCGCGCCTGGTGTTGGGCGAAAACCTCGGTCGAGCCATCGAGCACCGGGTTCAGCGCCGTCAGCATGCCCTTCTTGGTCGCCACCATGCCGATCTGTGCGTGCAGCCATCGACGCAGCGCCTCGAAAGGCGGCGCCTCGTCCGCCAGCTTCGCGGCCAGTTGGACGAGCTGGTCGACTTCGCGGCTGTAGACGGCCTGGAACAGCGCTTCGCGCGTCGGAAAATGCCGGTAGAGCGTGCCGATGCCGACACCGGCGCGTCGTGCCACGGCCTCCAGGCTCGCATCTGGGCCGCCGGCGCTGAAAACGTCGCGTGCCGCAACAAGCAGCTTCTCGCGGTTTCTCTGGGAATCCGCGCGGGGCTTGCGGCTTGTTTTTTCCTTTTCCAACGCCAGTTCTTCACTCATACGCATTTTTCGCTTGCAAAACGGAGGCACCCTCCGTATAACACATTCAGACAGCCGATGCGCCCCCTTTCTTCCGGTGACACGCTGCCTCGCCGCTAAAACGGCACAACCCCAGTCGTCGCACAGACGACCTATCACGTCGATTCAAATCATAGAACGATCGGAGCAACCATGACTCTGTCCGTCACGCTTTCGGTGAACGGCGTCCGCAGGGACGTCACGCTTGAGGACCCGCGGGTAACTCTCCTCGATCTGCTGCGCGAGCGGCTCGATCTCGTCGGAACCAAGAAGGGCTGCGACCGCGGCCAGTGCGGCGCCTGCACGGTGCTGGTCGACGGCCGGCGCATCAATTCGTGCCTGGCGCTCGCCGCCAGTTACGACGGCGCTGATATAGTGACCATCGAAGGTCTCGCCAAGGGCGACCTGCTCGACCCGGTTCAGGCCGCCTTTATCGCCCATGACGGCTTTCAGTGCGGCTTCTGCACGCCGGGCCAGATCATGAGCGCGGTCGGCCTCATCAATGAGGGCGAGGCCGGCGACGACCCGGATCGCGTCCGCGAAGGCATGAGCGGCAATCTCTGCCGCTGCGGCGCCCATGCCGGCATCGTCGAGGCCGTTCTCGACGCCCAGAAACAGCTTCAACAAAGGAGGGTCGCATGAACCCCTTCGACTATATCCGTCCGGCCTCGGTGGCCGAAGCGGTGGCTGCGGCCGCCGAACCAGGTGCCGCCTACCTCGCGGCTGGCACCAATCTGCTCGACCTGATGAAGGTCGGCGCCATGCGTCCGGGCCGCTTGGTCGATGTCAGGCACTTGCCCGGCCTCGACCGCATAGAGACGCTTTCCGACGGCTCGTTCCGCATCGGCTCGATGGTGCGCAACGCCGATCTCGCCCGCGATGCGGGCTTTGCCGCGGCCTTTCCGGCAGTCGCCGAAGCGCTGCTGTCGGGTGCTTCGGCCCAGTTGCGCAATGTCGCGACGGTCGGCGGCAACGTGATGCAGCGCACGCGCTGTGCCTACTTCCAGGATCCGGCCAGCGCCTGCAACAAGCGCAATCCGGGCTCCGGATGCGATGCGCTCGAGGGCGAAAACCGGACCCATGCCGTGCTCGGCTGGTCCGGTTCCTGCATCGCCACGCACCCCTCCGACTTCTGCGTTTCACTCGTCGCTTTCGATGCGGTCGTCGAGATCGTCGGGCCGGCCGGTACCCGCGAGGTGCCGCTGGAGGAATTTCATCTGCTCCCCGGCACGACGCCCGAAAGGGAATGCGTGCTCGAGGCGGGCGAATTGATCGTTGCGTTGCGCCTGCCGTCCGACGCCGGCAGGTTCGCCGCCAACCAGCGCTATCTGAAGCTGCGCGAGCGTACTTCCTTCGCCTTCGCCCTGGTATCTGCAACGGCGGCCCTCGACATCGAGGACGGCACGATCCGCTCGGCCCGTCTGGCGCTTGGCGGCGTCGCGGCGAAGCCATGGCGGGCACATGCGGCAGAAGCTCAGCTGCAGGGCGCGGCGCCTGGTGTCGAGGCCTTTGAGCAGGCGGCCCGCGCGGCCCTTGCCGATGCCATGCCGTCGGGCGCCAACGCCTTCAAGATCGAACTCGCCCGCCGGGTCGTCAACCGCGCCTTGCTGCTGGCTGCCGCCGGCACCCCCGAGCGCATGCCGGCGATGCCCGCTTCCGCCTTCAGCTCTGTCCCCGGAGTGCTTTCCCATGTCTGATGCCATCACCCTGCCAGCACCACATGTCCGCCTCGGTTCGTCGAGCGGCCAGCCCGTGACACGGCGCGACGGCCACCTCAAGGTCACCGGGGCGGCGACCTATGCCGCTGACAACCATCCCGCCGGAATGCTTTACGCGGTGATCGCGGTCAGCACCATCGCGCGCGGCCGGGTCACTTCGCTCGACGTTGAAGCGGCCAAGGCCCATCCCGGCGTCGTCGAAGTCATCACGCCGGCGAACCGGCCGCCGCTGTCGCTCGACCCGGACGAAAAGGTCGGACTGTTCGGCTTCCGCATCGACGCGCTGCAGAACGACCGGGTGCGCTATGCCCGGCAGCCGATCGCGCTTGTCGTCGCCGAAACGCTGGAGGCCGCCACCGAGGGCGCTCGCCTGCTTTCCCCGACCTATGAGGTCGAGCCGGCGCGCGTGACATTCGAGGATGGCGAGGCCTACGATCCGCCGGCGGTCGGCGTCGGCGCCCCGCCGAACTTTGCCAAGGGCGACATCGCTGCCGGCCACGCCGCCGCCACGCATCGCGTCGACACGACCTACGAGACGCCGGCCCAGTACCACAACGCCATGGAGCCGCACGCCATGGTCGCGGAATGGAACGGCGACCACCTGACCATCGACACACCCAACCAGGCCATCGTGATGTCGCGCGCGCTGTTTGCCGGCTATTTCGGCATCCCGCCCGAGAACGTGCTCTTGCGTAGCCCGTTCCTGGGTGGCGGGTTCGGCTCCAAGGCGATCATGAACGGCCCCTATATCCTCGCCATCCTTGCCGCCCGCATGATGCAGCGGCCGGTCAAGATGGTGCTGCCGCGCGACCAGATGTTCGGCCCGGTGGGTCATCGCGGGGCGACGCAGCAGCATCTGCGGCTCGGCATGGATGCCGAGGGCCATCTGACGGCGCTGGAGCACAATGCGGTGGCGACGACCAGCACGTTTGACGACTTCATCGAACCGGCCGCCAACGCCTCGCACAATCTCTACGCCAGCCCGGCCATCTCGACCCGGCATGGCGGCGTGCGCGTCGATATCGGCACGCCCGGCCCGATGAGAGCGCCCGGCGAGGCCTCCGGCTCGGCGGCGCTCGAATGCGCCATCGACGAAGCGGCACTGGCCTGCGGCATCGATCCGCTCGAGTTCCGTCTGCGCAACTATTCCGAGACCGACCCGGCCTCCGGCAAGCCGTTCTCGGCGAAGGCGCTGCGCGAATGCTATGCCGAGGGCGCGAAAGCCTTCGGCTGGGCCGGCCGGCCGCTGTCACCGCGCCAAATGAAGGATGTCCAGGGCCGCCTCGTCGGCTGGGGCATGGGCAGCGCGATGTTCCCTTGCCCAATGTTTCCGGCGACGGCCCGCGCCACGCTGCGCAGCGACGGCACCGCGCTGGTCGAAACCGCCGGCGCCGACATGGGGCAGGGCGCCTGGACGGCACTCGCCCAGATCGCCGCCGACGGGCTCGGCCTCGACGTCGAGCGCATCGAGTTCCGCTCCGGCACGTCGGACCTCCCGGATGGCGGCGTCGCCGGCGGCTCGGGTCATACCGCCTCGGCGGGTACCGCGCTCCACAATGCCGGCACCGACGCCATCGCAAGGCTGGCCGAAATCGCCACGGCAGACCGGAAGTCGCCGCTGTTCGGCGCCGGCAATGCCGGGGTGGAAGCTCGCGACGGCAGGCTCTACCATCGCGGCGACGAGACACGGAGCGAGAGCTACGCCGACATCCTGGCACGTTCCGGAAACGCAAGCGTCGAAGGCAATGGCACGGGAGCCCGCGATCCCAAGGATGCCGAGGAGCGCGCCATGTTCTCGCATGGCGCGGTGTTCGCCGAGGTCAAGGTCGATCCCGACCTCGGCCAGGTCATGGTGACCCGCCTCGTCGGCGCGTTTGCCGCCGGCCGGATCATCAACCCGAAGCTGGCCAGGAGCCAGCTCTATGGCGGCATGATCTGGGGCGTTTCCTTCGCGCTGCACGAGGAGGCCGTGCACGACCGCCGCTCGGGCCGCATCATGAACGCCGACCTCGCCGGCTACCACATCCCCGTCCATGCCGACATTCCCGACATGCAGGCGCTGCTGATCCACGAGGACGATCCCTATGTGAACGTGCTCGGCGTCAAGGGCGTCGGCGAGATCGGTGTCACCGGCACGGTCGGCGCCATCGCCAACGCCATCTGGCATGCCACCGGGGTGCGCGTCCGCCGCTTTCCCATCACGCTCGACAAGCTGATCCTGGATCCGGGTATGCCGGCCTAGCCGACGGCAATGTCGCCCGCCAGGCTGCTTGATGCGGATCCCTTCGATCGGCCGATGATGGCGGGTGGGCTCGCCATGGCCGGAGCGATTGCGAACCGGCGGAAATGGCAGGGTCCGGTATAGAGCCTGAAAGCGCCCGGCAAAGCGTTATGACTGCCGGGCGCCCGGGGGCATAGCGAACCGCTTGCCCCCATCGTCATGCGGCCGCCTAGCGGGTGGCGATTTGAACCAGCTTGCAGAGCGCTACCAGATCGCGGTCGAAACGCGAGCTGTTGCCCACGACCTTGTTGCAGCGCTTCTTTGTCTGCAGCAGTTCCTGGGAACTCATGTCATCGACCAGACTGGCAAGACGCGGGTTGTAGCCGGTGCTGCGGGTGCCCGGCCTGCCGGGATTGTTGGGGTCATCGGTCCCGACGCCTATGCCTACCCCTACACCGACATCGTCGCCGACGCGGGCGCCGACGCCGGCACTGATACCGCCGCTGCCGCCGACATTGGCGCCGAGACCGGCATTGACGCCACCGGAGCCGCCAACGGACGCGCCGGCGCCTGCGCTTATGCCGCTGGAGCCGCCGATC
>CAMYMG010000032.1 GCA_947259295.1 uncultured Rhizobiaceae bacterium | reverse complement strand
GCGCGACTTCGCGCTGTTCGCCTTCGGCGGAGCCGGGCCGCTGCACGCCTCGGCGCTGGCGCGCGAGCTCGGCCTGCCGACCGTGCTGGTGCCGGCGAGGCCTGGCATCACCAATGCGCTCGGCTGCGTGGTGGCGGACCTCAGGCACGATTTCGTCAACACCGTCAACCAGCCGGTGGCGCTGCTTGACGAGGCGGCGATGCGCGCCGTGCTCGAGCGGCACCGCGAGGAGGGCGAGGCGCTGATCGCCAAGGAGGCGGTGACGCCCGAAACGATCCGCACCATCCATTCGGCCGACATGCAGTTCGTCGGCCAGACGCATATATTGAACGTCGAGCTGCCGTCTCCCGATGTCGACCGTGCGACGCTGCAGGCGCTGTTCGAAAAGGCCTATTTCGCGCGCTTCCGGGTCGAACTGCCGGAGATCCGCGCCAATCTCGTCAACCTCAACACCTCGGTGATCGGCGCCCGCGCCGCGGTCGACCTGTCGCGGCTGATCGATCCGGCGGGAAGGGCAGCGACGCTCGCCGGCGCGCTGCGCGAGACGCGCCCCGTGTGGTTCGACGGCACGTGGCAGGACACGCCGGTCTACCTGCGCGAAAAACTGCCGCTCGACGCTATTGTAGCGGGCCCGGCGATCCTCGAGCAGATGGACGCCACGACGGTTCTGGAACCCCGCGACCGGGCGCGAAGCGATGCGGACGGCAACATCATCGTGGAGGTCGGCAAATGAGCCTCGACGCCAACATCCCCTTCCCCCTTGTGGGGAGGGGTCAGGGGTGGGGGGCCGCTCCGGACAGGTCGGGAGTGTCGCTTGCCCATGGCGTGCCGGAGAATACCCCCACCCACTATCCCTCCCCACAAGGGGGAGGGAGGTACGAGCGCAGCACCGGTTCGCCAGGGGGTGGCAGGACCGCCGAAGATGGCTGCGGAATGTTGCTTGGGAGCCCCGCCCATGACGCTTGACGCCATCACGCTGTCGGTCATCCAGGCGGCGCTGCAGCAGACCTGCGACGAGATGGATCTGACCTTTTCGCGCGCCGCCTTCTCGCCCGTCATCGCCGAGGCGAACGACCGCTCGGACGGCATCTATTCGGCGGTCGACGGCGCGCTGATCGCGCAAGGCTCCCAGGGCCTGCCGGTCTTCGTCGGCGTCATGCAGTATTCGACCAGGACGATCATCGAGATGATCGCCGAGGGACGCTGCCTGGCGCCGGAAGAGGGCGACATCTACATCGTCAACGATCCCTATCTCGGCGGCACGCATCTGATGGACGTGCGCTTCGCCATGCCGGTCTGGCGCGGCGGCAAGATCTTCTGCTGGCTGTCGAACACCGGCCACTGGCCCGATATCGGCGGCTCGGTGCCGGGCGGCTTTTCGGCCTCGGCCACCGCGGTCGAGCAGGAGGGGCTGCGCCTGCCGCCGGTAAAACTGTTCAAGAAGGGCAGGCTCGACCCGGAAATCTACGCCATCATCACCTCCAACATCCGCGTCGCCGACCAGCGCATCGGCGACATCCGCGCCCAAGCCGCCGCGCTGCATGTCGGGCAGGACCGGCTGTTCGCCATCCTCGACCGTTACGGCGACGAAACGGTGGTCGCGGCGATTGCCGAACTTCGTCGCCGCGCCGCCGAGCAGATGCGCGCCAACATCGCCGCCATGCCGGACGGCACATACCGGTCGAAAGCCTTCGTCGATTCCGACGGCGTCGTCGACGAGCCGCTGACCATCGCGCTGGCGATCGAGAAGAAGGGCGACGGGCTGACGTTCGATTTTTCGGGCTCGTCAAAGCCCTGCGCCGGGCCGATGAACAGCGTGCTGGCGACGACGCTGTCTTCGGTCTATCTCGCCATGCGCCACATCTTTCCGGACGTGCCGATCAGCGCCGGCGCCTTCGAGCCGCTCGACGTGATCCGGCCGGAAGGCACATTTCTCGACGCGAAATACCCGAGGCCGGTGTCGGGCTGCGCGGCGGAGGTCTCGCAGCGCATCGCCGAGGCCGTGTTCGCCGCCATGGTGCAGGCGCTGCCCGACAAGGTGACGGCCGCCCCCGCCGGCTCGAGCGGCAATTTCGCGCTCGGCGGCCACGATCCGGCGCGCGGCCGCGACTTCGTCATGTACCAGATTTCCGGCGGCGGCTATGGCGGCAACGCCAGCGGGGACGGGCTGTCGAACGGCTGCTCGACCATCGGCATCTCGAAATCGCCGCCGGTCGAGATCATGGAACAGGCCTATCCGATCCTCTACCGCCGCTATGCGCTGCGCGAGGGCTCGGGCGGCGCGGGCAAGCACCGCGGCGGCTTCGGGCTGGCCTACGAGATCGAACTGCTGCGCGGCGAGGCCCGCGCCTCCTTCGTCATGGACCATGGCCGCGTCGGGCCCCAGGGCGCGCTCGGCGGACAGGACGGCGCGGTGAACAGCGTGACGGTCTGGCGCGACGGCGAGGCGCATGTGCCGAAACACCTGTCGAAGGAACAGGACATTCCGCTGAAGGCCGGCGACCGCGTCGCGGTCGGCACGCCGGGCGGC
>CAMYMG010000031.1 GCA_947259295.1 uncultured Rhizobiaceae bacterium | reverse complement strand
TACGGCAGCCGCCAGGTGGTCGAGCGCGGCGGAAAGCTGCGCCCGCGCAACCGAAGTCAGCGGATCTATGGCACGCGCGTCCCACCACGCGCCCGCCGGCGCGCGCGGCAGGACAAAGGCCACCGCCGAGGCGGAAAGGCGCGCCAGCACGCTGGCCTGCATCTCCTCCGGCGATTGGCCGCGGCCGTGGACGAAGACGCAGACCGCCTTCGCCTCCGGACCCCGGGCTCCAATCCTAAGCGGACCGCCGCCTGCACTCATGCAAACTCGGCCTCCTCGAGCCCGGCCCGCAGTTCGGCCTCGCGGTCCTTGAACCAGGGCGGAAATACCAGCGTCTTGCCGATCTGGCCGGGCGCCTCGTCCTTGGCCCAGCCCTCCGGGGTCGTCCAGGCGAGCTCGAACAGCGCGCCGCCGGGGGAGCGGACATAGCAGGACTTGAAGTAGTTGCGGTCCTTCTGCTCGGAAATGTCGGTGAAGCCGAGGCCCTCGATATGGGCGCGCAGCGTCAACTGGTTTTCCTCGTCGCCGGTGTTCAGCGCGAGGTGATGGATCGTGCCGCCAGCCAGCGTCCACGTGCCCTGCGCACTGTCGCGGTCGACCATGACCTCGACGCGCTGATTGACGCCGTTGGCGTCGGGAACCCGGAACACCAGTCCCTCGTGATTGTCGGCCTCCTTCTCGAGCGGCAGCGCGATGGTCAGGAAGTCGTCCATCGCGGTGCGGTCCATCACCGCCACGACGGCGCCGTAGATCCCCTTGATACCGTGCTCCTTGCCGATGCCCTGCGCCTCGTTGGTGATCGGCGCACGGGTGTCGCTGTCGCTTTCCACCAGTTCGTGCGGGATGCCGCAGGGATGGTTGAAAGCAACGCGGTCGGCGCCGAAGCGGGTGATCTTGCTGGCCTCGATGCCGCGCGCATTCAGCCGGTCCACCCAGAAATCCGCGGCCCCTTTGGGGATCGCCTGCATGATGGTGCGCGACTGATTGGTCCCCCGTCGGCCGTAGATGCCGGGCTTGCGGAACGGGAAGGTGGTGATGATGGTCGACGCATCGCCGTCTGGCGAGCCGTAATAGAGGTGGTAGACGGGCAGGACGCCGTCGAACAGCACTGTCCGCTTCACAGAATGAAGCCCGAGTGCCTTTGTGTAGAAATCGAAATCCTCCTGAGCGCTGTCTGTCGACATCGTCAGGTGGTGGTAGCCGCTGACACGTGCCATCGGTCATCTCCTCCCAGAGGTTTTTTGCCCCGCCGCCGCGGGCAGAGCACGAGGTTGAGGTCGAGCGCGTGGGACCGTTTCCCGCCATTCGGCGGAAGCGGCCGGAACTCGGCCATGAGTTCGGGTTTCACCCCGAAGATTGCATCGCGGCCGATCGCTGGATCGGAGCGGTCGAATATGTGAGTCGTCAGCGTCTCGAAGCCGTCCGCCGAAACCCGGAAATGGAGGTGGGCGGGCCGCTCCAGGCCGAGGCCGAGTGCCGACATCAACTGACCGACAGGTCCATCCGATGGCAGGGCGTAACCCTTCGGCTTCACGGTAGTGAAGTGGAAGCGCCCCTCGGCATCGGTCCTGAACCGTCCGCGGAGGTTGAACTCAGGCTGCCGGTCCGGTTCCTGGTTCTCGTAGAGACCCTCGGCATTGGCGTGCCAGACTTCGACAACCGCGTCGCCGAGGCCGTCGCCGGCAAGCGCGACCACCCTGCCTGTCACTTCCAGCGGCTCACCCTTTCGGTCGCGCGAGATATTGCCGCCGAGCGGCATCTCCGGCACGTCCGACCGATAGAAGGGTCCGGCAACCGTGTTTGGCGTTGCCCCGTGGGGTCGCGGGCTGTTCTGGTCCTCGATCAGCGAGGACATGCCGAGCACGTCGGCGAGCAGTACCCACTCCTGGCGCCGTGCATCGGCGTAGTGGCCGACTTCGGTCAGGAAATCGATCGCCTGCCTGAATTCGTCGGATGTGGGTCTGAGTTCGGTAATCAGGGCATGCAGCCCCTGAACCGCGGCCTGTGCCGCCGCTGCGAGGCGCGACGGCCCGATTGTCTCCAGACGGCGGGAGAATTCATCGGCCTGGGTCGAGATCGCCTTGGGAAACCGATCCCTCTGTGCGCCGTCCTGCTGGCCGTTCATTCCAGTCGGGCCTCCCATCCCTTGCAGAACGGATAGCACGGCCCGGACGCTTGCTTGATGACTTGTCGCGCCGCTTGTATAGCATTTTGCTATGAAGCTGAACGAGCGCCACCTGATGCAGCTTGCCGCGGTCCTGGACGCCGGCGGCGTATCGGAGGGCGCCGCAATGCTCGGCCTCACACAACCGGCCGTCAGCCGGTCGCTCAATATGCTGGAGGCACGCGTCGGCGAGCCGCTCTTCGTCAAGGGCCGCCGGCCGCTTCAGGCAACCCAGCTGGGTTTCCAGCTGGCGGCACAGGGCCGCACCATCATCACCGCCTCGCGCAAGGCGTCCGACGCGGTGCAGGGCTTCATGAAGGGAACCAAGGGCGTCGTGCGCGTCGGCGGCGTGCCATTCTTCATGGATGCGATGATCAGCCGGATGATCGGCGAGTTCCAGAACCTCGAACCCGAAGTCACTGTCCAGCAAAGCTACCTGAACCTGCCCGAGATGGTCGCCGCACTTGAGGGCAACCAGATCGAGCTCGGCATCGTGCCGATCGGCGTGCTCGACCTCGGCCCCGGCTTCGAATTCACCGAAATCCTGCCCGGCCGCAACATCGTGGCGTGCCGCCCGGGCCATCCTCTGCTGCGCAATCGGCGCCTGAGGGCGCATGACCTGACGAGTTTCCCGTGGGTGGCCCCGCTGCCCGGCTCGCCGCTGATGTCCGACCTGCAGATGATCCTGATGAGCATCGGCATGTCGGACCTCAACATCCGCTATTCCGGCGGCTCGCTGATGAGCGTCATCAACTACCTGGCCGAGACCGACGCGCTGGCCGTGCTGCCCTTTTCGGTGGTGTTCGCGCAGCGCAAGGAGAACCGGGTCACCGTGCTTCCCTACGAGATTCCCCAGCCGAACCGCTCGCTCGGCATCCTGCGCCGCGTCGGAGGCCTGCGCGCCCCCGCGGCCGAACGCTTCGCCGCCCATGTCACGACTTCCTTCGAGAATCTGAGGCACATCATCAAGCGACACGAAAACGCCGTTGTCTGGGGAAGATAGGGAGACCGAGGCTACGAGCCGATCTGCGGGCCTAAGCGCTGCGTCACAACTGCGAGCGGAACAGGCTCGCAAACCAGTCGTTCAGTTTCTGCGAAATAGGGCGAGACTGCCACTCCTCGAGACTGATCGGGCGCGACCGCTGTAGATCGTTTTCGAAGACCTCGATCTGCCTGTCGGCGAATTCTGTGTTGTAGACATTGAGGTTGGCCTCGTCGTTCAGGCGAAGCGAGCGCTCGTCCATATTGGCAGATCCAAAGCTGACCCATGACTGGTCGACGATCAGCAGCTTGGGATGAAACATCGTCGGCTGGAACTCATGGATCCTGACGCCGGCCTTGAGCAGGTCGCCCCAGAAGTAGCGCGAACTGTGCCGCACGATCGGCACATCGGTGTTGCCGTTGGGAACGATGATGTCGATTTCAACGCCGCGTTTGCGCGCTTCAACAAGCTGCTGCAGCGTGATGTCGTCGGGCACGAAATAGGCCATGCCGAGGCGGATATGCGTCTGCGCGGCCGAAATGCCGAGCAGCATCAGCTGGTGCAGCATTCTCGATCCGTCCGGCTGAGATGAAAGGATGACCTGTGCCGCCATATCCCCGGCCGGTTCGAGCTTCGGGAAGAACTTGTCTCCCTGGATCATCTCGCCGCTCGTCTCCAGCCAGTTTTCGCTGAATGCGGACTGCAGAGCGGCGACCACCGGGCCTTCGATGCGGTAATGTGTATCCCGCCACTCGTCGGGGTTGCTGGCATCGCCACGCCACTTGTCCGCAATGCCGACGCCACCAGTGAAGCCGACCTTGCCGTCGACGACGAGCAGCTTGCGGTGCGTCCGGTTGTTGACCCGGTCGATCGTGTACCAGCGAATTGGCCTGTAGCGGTGGAAGGCGACACCGGCGTCAACCATCAGGTCGATCAGGTTCTGCTCGAACGGAATGCTGCCCGCCCAGTCGACAAGCAGCCTCACCTCGACGCCTTCGCGCGCCCGGTCGGCCAGTGCCTGGGCGAACTTCAGGCCGATCTCGCCGGACCAGTAGATATAGGTCTCGAAGTTGATGGTGCTCTCGGCACCGGCAATGGCCTCGAGCATGGCCGGGAATATCCGGTCTCCGTTGACCAGAGTATCGATGCTGTTCGAATCGAAGGTCGCGCCATCCGACATCGCGCCCATGGTCCGCGCGAAGGCCGGGTCGGAGGACCGCATCGCGGACGGCACCGGCTGGCGCAGCGACTTCGATGCCGGGATCAGGTTCTGGACGATGAGCGTGAGCCCGGCACCGACAACAGCCGCGACCGCACAGACGAGCATCCAGCGCCACATGGCAACTCTCCCCAATTCACCCACTCAACCCAACCGCCAACGGTGCCTGAACAGGCAGATGCAGGTCTCGTGCTAGTCCCCTGTCCCGCTCTACCTATCGCCCGAAACGCGGTAAATTGCCATTGGTTCAAAAGCGAAATGCGCCCGCCGCCTGGCCGCCGTGCATAGCGACAGCTGGCCTGTTTTCTTGCGGTGCCGATGCGCGGCCGTCCGACCCTCAGCCCGCCAACACCAGTTCGGCCGCGCGTTCGGCGATCATGACGACGGGTGCGTGCGTGTTTCCCGAGACGATGCGTGGCATCACGGAGGCGTCGGCGATGACTAGGTTGCCGATCCCCCGAACGCGGAGCGATGGATCGACCACGGCCAGCGGGTCGTCCGGTCTGCCCATCCTGGCGGTGCCGACAGGGTGGAATATCGTGGTCGCTATGCGGCCTGCCGCCTCGACCAGCTCATCATCGCTGGCGATCTCGGAGCCCGGCGAAACCTCCTGCGGGTTGAAAGCTTTGAGCCCCTCGGTCGCCATCAGGCGGCGCGCCAGCCGGATCGAATCCACGGCGACATCCCGGTCCTCGCCCGTCGACAGATAGTTCGGCGCGATGATCGGTGCGCTCCGATGGTCGGGGCCGGCCAGCGTGACCGACCCTCTGCTTTCCGGCCGCAGGTTGCAGACCGAAACGGTGATTGCCGGGTAGGCATGCAAGGGCTGGCCGAAGGCATCGAGCGACAGCGGCTGGACGTGAAACTCGACATTGGGCGTAGCAAAGCGGGGATGCGATCGCGTGAACAGCCCGAGTTGGCTTGGCGCCATCGCCATCGGACCGGAGCGGCGGAGAGCGTATTCAGCGGCAATACGCGCCTTGCCCAGCATGTTCGCCTGCATGTCATTCAGCGTACGGGCGCCGGCGATGCGGTAGGATGTCCGTATCTGCAGGTGATCCTGAAGATTCTCGCCGAGCCCGGGCAAATCTTTGGCTACCGGAATGCCGTGCTGCTGCAGATGCGATGCCGGTCCGATACCGGACAGCATCAGAATCTGCGGCGTGCCGATCGACCCGGCCGACATCATGACTTCGCGTCGCGCCTGAGCGATGGCCGGGCGGCCGCCCTGGTCGAGTTCGACACCGGAGATCCGCATGCCGTCGAGCACCAGCCGCGTGACCTGCGCTCCGGTGAGGATTCTGAGGTTCGACCGGCGGCGGACATCGCGGCCGAGAAAGGCCCGTGCCGCGCTCCACCGGACGCCCGACTTCTGCGTCACCTCGAAGTAGCCGGCGCCTTCATTGTCGCCGCGGTTGAAGTCATTCGTCGGCTTGATGCCCAGTTCGCCGGCAGCCTCCCGCACCGCGTCGAGAATTGGCCAATGCAGACGCTGGCGCTCGACCCGCATCTCTCCGGAGGTGCCGTGACCCTCGGCCTCGCTGTGGTAGCGTTCCGAGCGGATGAAGAGCGGCAGCACGTCGTCCCAGCCCCAGCCGGTGCAGCCCATCTGCGCCCAGCCGTCATAGTCGGCTGCCTGGCCGCGCATGTAGATCATGCCGTTGATCGAGGAGCAGCCGCCGATGAGCTTGCCGCGCGGATAGGCGATCGAACGCCCGCCGAGCCCCGGCTCCGCAGCGGTGCGGTACATCCAGTCGGTTCTTGGATTGCCGATGCAGTAGAGGTAGCCGACGGGTATGTGCACCCACGGGTAGCGATCGGAGCCGCCGGCCTCGATCAGTAATACCGTGCGGGAAGGGTCCGCCGACAGTCGGTTGGCCAGAACGCAGCCGGCCGAACCGGCACCGATGACGATATGGTCGAATGTGCCGATTGTCTCAGGCATCGCCGAATTGCCGAAGCGTGGCCCAATGCGGCGCAAGGCTCTGTTCGACCGCCTGCCAGAGCTGGTAGCGGCGCTGATAAATCGCGTGACGTTCAGGGTCGGGCGTGATTCGGCTTGGCGGTGCGACCATGGCGCTGGCCGCTTCGTCGAGATCGGCAAACTGGCCGGCCCCGACGGCTGCCGCCATGGCCGCGCCAAGCGCGCCCGCCTCGGGCTGCGCTGCGACCGCCAGACTGCGGCCGAGCATGTCGGAGAGCATCTGCGACCAGACCGGGCTGCGCGCGCCGCCGCCCGAAATCGTGATGTTTTCGGACTCGACACCAGCAGCGCGCAGCTTCGTCAGATGGGCGAGATGGGCAAAGGATACGCCCTCGAACAAGGCTCGAAGGAGATCCCCGGTGTCGTGCCAGCCGGCAACACCGAAGAAGCCCGCACGCGCCGAAGCGTCGCTGGAGGCACCATAGAGATAGGGGTGATACATCGGCGCATCGGCCCGCATAGGCGAGGCAAGCGCCAGTGCATCGGCAAGCGCATAGGGCTGGCCGTCGGCGCGCCCGTCGTGACGCAGCAGATGATGCACCATCCATTCGAGATTGGCCGCCGAGGTGGCCGAATTTTCCATCGCCATATAGCGCCCGGGCGTCAGGCCGCAGGACATGAAGACATTGCCTACGGGCGCCTCGACGATGGCCTGATTGATGCTCCACGTGCCGATGATGACCGAGGCCTCGCCAGTTCTGGTGACACCGGCTCCGACAGCACTCGCCACCACGTCGAACAAGCCTGCCACGACAGGTGTTCCCGCCGCAAGCCCGGTGCGCCGAGCGACCTCGGGCGTCACGGTGCCGGCGACATCGGTGGGCCAGAGCAGCGGCGGCAGGATCGGTCTCGACTGCGAAAGCCCGTAGGCCGAGAGAAGGTCGTCGTCATAGGCGTTCTCCGGCAGGCGCAGCATTCCCGCTCCGCCCATGTCGGATATATCGCTGACAACGCGGCCGGTGAGCGCGTGGGTAACGACGTCCTTGCACATCAGGACATGGGCGGCACGTGCCATCAATTCGGGCTGGTGCCGGGCCATCCAGGCGAGCAGCGTCGGCGTCTGCGCCGGCCATGGCCGCTGCATGGCGATCTTCGAGATCGTCTCGGAGACACCGGAAGCATCCCACTCCGCCACGAGCGGAGCGGCCCGCGTGTCCATCGACTGGATTGCGGCAAGTGGCGCCCCTTCGGCATCGAGCAGGTAGAGGCCGTTGCCGTGCCCGGCTGTACCGATGCCGGCAATGTCTGTGCCTTGCAGGTGGCTTTTTTCCAGCACCTCCCGGATCAGCGCATCGAGGTCGCTGCGAAGTCTGCCAAGGTCCCGCTCGACACGGCCCGGCTCGGGACTCGTGCCGCCGGTCTCGCGCCCGGCCCTGGCGAGTTCCCGGCCCGTTTCGTCGAACAGCAGCGCCTTGACGCCGGTGTTGCCGGCATCGATGCCGAGATAGGCTTTCACTGGCCGTTTGCCTGGCTGCAGAGGCCCCATGCGGCGTCCGCGTCGGCACCATCGTGGATCAGCGCCATCAGCGCCGCAACGACGGCGCGTGGATTGTCGTGCTGGTAAATGTTGCGTCCATAGACCATGCCATGGGCTCCCTGTGCCATGAGCGCGGCCGACGTTTCAATGACGCGCCGCAGATCCGCCTTGCCGCCGCCGCGCACAAGAACCGGGCAACGCGCGGCCTGGACCACGTGGTGGAAATCGTTCGGATCGTCGGTCGGGTCGGCCTTGATGATATCGGCTCCCATCTCGCGCGCCAAGCGGACCAGCGTGACGACTTTCTGGGTGTCGCCATCCACAAGGTAGCCGCCCTGTTCGTTGGGCAGCATGACCAGCGGCTCGATCATCAGCGGCATGCCGTATTTCTCGCACTCATTGCCAAGCCGGCTGATATTGGCCACGCATTGCCTGAACAGATCGGGCTCGTCGGGCAGCATGAATAGGTTGACGACGACGCAGGCGGCATCCATGCGCAAGGCCGGCAGGATCGGGTCGATCTCGTTCTGCAGGACGGCCCACATGTGGCGGTGGCGTATGCGGTTGTACGGGTTGCCCATGTCGACGCGCATCACCAGCGCCGGACGGTTGGCGCCGGGCAGCGATTGCAGCAGGTCGGACTGGCCATAATTCATCTGGATTGCGTCCGGTCCGGCGTCAACCAGCATCTTGACGACACCCGCCATGTCCTCGAGGCCGGACATGAAGGACGGTTCATTGCAGACGCCATGGTCGATTGCGACATCGAGGCAGCGGCCGTTCTTTAACAGCCGGTTCAGCCGGACTTTCTTGCTCAGATACATTGCGGTCTCCATTGGAAATTCAGTGTTGGACGCGGTGGCGGTGCTGGATGGTTTCATTGAAGCGGGCCACGGCCTCGGATGTTTCTTCGTCGGACCAGCCGGACGCAGCGCCCAGAAGCGCAGCGATCTCGGAAGTGAGCGCGGCACTGATCCGCCCTTCGATGCCCAGTGTCGTCCGCCGCAACAGGATGTCGCCGATCTCGCGCACGCGCTCATGCTCGATCAGGAACAGCACCTCGCGCCGCGAATAGTCGGGCGCGGACGCAAGCACCGCGTCATCGCCCTCCGAGATGAAAGCTGCGACAGTCTCGGCGCGGCTACCATAGCGGCTCACCAGTACCGAAAACCGCGCCTCGCTCATACCGGTCGCAGCCGCACACCGATTAATCCACGCGGTACGCTCGCATGCGTCGGTCGGCAGGTTGCGTCCGCCGCCGATCTTGAGATCGTAAGTGTCGACTTCTCTGGCCCGACCAAGCTCCGCCAATGCAAGATCGGCGACTTCCTCGCCGAATACGCGGAAGGTGGTCCACTTGCCGCCGATCAAGGTGAGCACGGCGAAGGGCTGTAGGCCGGCCGGTTCGACATCCACCGAATGGTCGCGGCTGATGCGGCCTGTCGCGCCCTGCTCGCTGACCGGCAGGGGCCTGACGCCGGTGAAGGTGTGGACGATCTGCTCTTCGCTCACCCTCACCGTCGGGAAGACATTGGCGAGCGCCTCCAGCATGTAGCTCTTCTCGTCGTCGAGGCAGACGGCAGCATCTGGATCGTCGATCAATATGTCGGTCGAGCCGACCATCGCGGCACCGGCATGCGCGAACGCGATGCAGATGCGTCCATCGTGATTCTCGTAATAGACCATGTGGTCCCCAAGAGCGGCCTGGAGTTCCGGATTGCGGATCATCAGGTGCGAGCCCTTGGTGCCATGCACGCGCTTGGCATTTGCGCCGGGCTGTATCGCCGACCCGACGATGTCGACCCACGCCCCGGTCGCGTTGATGACGACGCGCGGCGTGATGCTGCCGCTTGCCCCGTTCAGCCGGTCCCGCCAGCGGATCTTTCCTGCCTCGATGCCCGTGATTTCGGTGTAGGAGAAGGCGCGGGCCTCGCTATCGGCCTCGGTATCGAGGACCATCTCAAGGCCAAGCCGTTCTGGCAGCGATACACGCGCGTCGAAGTAGAGCACGCCGCCGACCGCCGATCCGGTTATACCTGGCACCATCTTTCGCAACGCGGCGCGGCTCAGGCCCCGGTGGCGCGGCATGGTCCGGCTGTGGCGAGCCAGGAGATCGTAGAGAAGAAGGCCGGCGCGTATCATCAGTCCTGGACGCCTGTGTGCCTTGACGCGAGCGCCGAAAAATCCGGCGATCGTTGGCAGCGTACCGCGGATCCAGGAACTGATCGGAACGACGGTCGGCAGCGGCGAAACGCAATGAGGCGCGTTCTTCAGGAGCCGGTCACGCTCCTGCAGCGACTGACGGACCAGTCGGAACTCGCCGTTCTCCAGATATCGAAGCCCGCCATGCACCATGCGCGACAGAGCAGCGCTGGCCCCCGAGCAGAAGTCGTCGCGCTCCATCAGCACGACGTCGACGCCCTGCAGTGCGAGTTCGCGAAAGGCGCTGATGCCGTTTATTCCGCCGCCGATGACCAGAACATCCACCTGGTCAGGGATGGCAGGGGAGGTTCCCTTCATCGCTAAGCGGCCTTGGCCACCGGGCCGAGATGGGAGGCGATTGCCGCGTCGACGGAGGACAGTTCCTCCTGCGAAAGGTTGATGCGCCCGGCATGTGCGTTCTCGACCGCCTGCTTGCTGTTTCGGGCACCGCACAGCGAGAATGTGATGCCCGGCTGGGCGAGTGTCCACGCGATGACGACCTGGCCGACATCGGCCTGGTGCGCGGCGGCAATGGGGCCGATGGCACTGGCAAAAGCGGCGACACGAGCAAGGTTGGCGGACGAAAAGCGCGGGTTTGACTTGCGAAGATCGTCGCCCTCGAAAACGCGGTCCGGCCCGATCCTGCCCGTCAGCAAGCCGAGGGCGAGGCTCGAATAGCTGATGACCGAGATGTCGTTGGCGATGCAGTCCGGCAGCAGCGTGTTTTCCAGTCCGCGGTCGAGCATGTTGTAGGCTTCCTGCACGCAGTCGACCGGGCCGCAGGCCATGTAGGCCGAAAGGTCCTCCCGGGTCGCATTGCTGATGCCGATCGCCCGCGTCTTGCCTTCGGCCTTGAGCGCCAGCAGCGTCTCCATGGTTTCGGCGATCGGCGTCGTCGGGTCCTGCCAATGCGTGATCAGGACGTCGACATGGTCGGTGCCGAGACGCTTGAGGCTTGCCCCGAGTTCAGCACGCACCGACTGCGCGCCGAGATAGCGGTGGATGGTCTTGCCGTCCTGCTCGACGAACGCGTTGCCCTGGTCGGTGTCCCAGACAAGGCCGCATTTGGTGACCAGCACCACATCGTCGCGGCGCCCTTTCATGGCGCGGCCGACAACTTCTTCGGCCCGGCCAAGGCCGTAGGCCGGCGCGGTGTCGATCAGCGTGATCCCGGCGTCGAGCGAGGCATGGATCGCAGCGATCGACGCCTCATCGTCGCCACCTCCCCACATCCAGCCACCCATGGCCCAGGTTCCGAGTCCCACCGCGCTTGCGGAAATTCCGCTTCTGCCGATCTCACGCTTCAGTTGCATCTTGCTTCTCTTTCATGATTTCGACGACGGCCGTGGCTGTCCGTTCGTCGGTGATCAGGCTGCTCGCCAGCCCGCCGCTCAGCACGGCGGCAATGGGAGCCGCTTTCCTCGCGCCCGAAGCGATCGCGATGCGCTGCGGGATCTGCGCCAGTTCCTTGAGTGTCAGCGCGACCAGCCGGCGGTTTGTCGGGTGGTCGCAAAGCTCGCCATCCTCGGTGACCAGATGGGCCAGGACTTCGCCGGCCGCACCGGCGCGTTCGAGTGCTGCCAAGCCGATCGAATCGGTGAGCGAGACGTAAGTGCTGTCGTCCTCGCGCACCGAACCGATGCCGAAGACAGCCAGGTCGGCCTTCTTGGCCATGTCGAGCACCGAGCGGTTTACCTCGGCTCTCATCAGGGCAGCGCGTTCCTTTTCGTTGGCGGCAAAGACTGGTGCGTAAAGCTGATAGGCTGTGCCGCCCAGCTTTTCCGCGAGAGCCACGGCCACATGGTTGACGTCGGTGCGGAAGCGGCCCTGGACGCCGCCTGTCGCCGGTATGACCCGCACGTCGTATTTGCGCTTTGGCGCCAGCGCCTCGATCAGTGCGCAGAGGCCCTCGCCCCCTGAGACCGCCAGGGTCATGCCATCGCTGAGCTGATCCAGCAGTGCCGAGGCTGCGGCTTCGGCAACCGCCTTGAGCACGATGGCAGGATCGCTCGATGGCGAATGAACCGCCGTCGCCGATTGCAGGTGGCCCAACTGCTTCAGGCTGGTCTTCAGTTCCGCCTCGGTACCGAACGGCGCCCGCAGCTTGATCTCCACCAGGCCCCGCTCATGGCCTTCGCGGATCATCCGGTTGATGGTGGCCGGCGATATGCCCATGTGCTTGGCGATCTCGGCCTGCGAGCGATGCTCCTGATAGAACAGCACGAGCACCTTGTAGATGCGCCGCAGCCGTTCGCTGTCGCTGAAGAGGGAGGGTGCCACGGGTTCAGCCTTTGCTCTTGCGGGTGTTGAGCAGATGGTCCGCGGTCACCGCCACCAGCAGGATGCCGCCACGGATGATGTCTTGCCAGTATGGCGGCACGTTCAGCAGGATGAGCGAGGAAGTCACGAGCGACAGCAAGGCCGCGCCCAGCACGGCACCGGCAATGGTGCCCGCGCCACCGTTGAGGCTGGCGCCGCCGATGACGGCGGCGGCGATCACGCTCAGTTCCATGCCGATGCCGAATTGCGGGGTCGCCGCCCCAAACCGCGCCATGTAGACGACGCCGGCGATGCCCGAGAGCGTGCTGCAGATCGTCGCGCAGATGACCTTGGTCCGGTTGGTGTTGACGCCGGAAAACAGCGCTGCCTTCTCGTTGCTGCCGGTGTAGTAGACGCGGCGGAAGAATGTCGAGCGGCGCAGCAGCACGTCGAAGACTGCAATCAGCACGATGAAGATGACAATCACGAAGGGCACCGGACCGAGGCTGCCCTGGCCGATGAACTTGAAGGCAGGCGGCAGGGAAAACAGCGACTGCGGCGTTCCCTTGGTAATCAGCAGGCAGAGGCCGCGCACGATGACCATGAAAGCGAGCGAAACGATGAAGAAGTGCAGGCCGATCCGAGTCACGCACTGGCCCATGAGAAAGCCGATGAAGCCGCAGCAGGCAATGGCAATCAGGCTGGCTGTCCAGGGATCGAGTCCGGCAAGAAACAACGCACCGCCGACGACCATAGAAAAGCACACGACCGAGCCGACCGACAGGTCGATGCCTCCCACGATCAGCAGGATGGTCATGCCGATGACGACGATGCCCTCAACCGAAAAGGACAGCATCACGGCCCGCATGTTCGACCAGGTCAAAAAGTAGGGCGACGCAAAGCTCATCACCACGAAGATCAGGGCAATGATCGCGAGCAGGCCGAATTCGCGGACACGGAAGAGCCGTTTCATCACGGAGGCGTTGGAGTCTGTCATCAGTGGTGCCTGGATTCTGTTTGGGCTGGGCCGAGACCCGATGCCAGATGCATGACTGTTTCTTCCGACATGGCGTCTCCGGTGACCTCACCGGCGACGCGCCCTTCATGCAGGACCAGAATCCGGTCGCTGATGCCGATCAGTTCAGGCAGTTCTGACGAAATGGCCACGACGGCGACGCCTTCGTCGGCGAGATCGCGCAGGATGGCGTAGATTTTGGCCTTGGCGCCGATATCGACGCCACGGGTCGGTTCGTCGACAAACAGCACGCGCGGCTTGACGGCAAGCAGTTTGGCCAGTGCCACCTTCTGCTGGTTGCCGCCGCTCAGGGTCCTGACCTGCTGGGCGACGCTGCTGCAGCGGATACCCAGCCTTTCGCGCATTTCCTCGGCCACGGCGTTTTCCATTCGCGAGCGGATGAAGAGCGAGCCCGATATGCTGCGCAGATCGAGCGCCGAAATGTTCTCGGCGATCGACAGGTCGAGGAAAACGCTGGTCCCCTTGCGATCCTCGCTCAAATAGACGATGCCGGCGCGGATCGATGCGCGGTAATCGGCCTGCAGAACCTCGCGCCCGTCGAAACGGATCCGGCCTTCGGTTCGCGGCGCCAGGCCGCAGATCGCCAGGACCGTCTCCGTGCGCCCCGAGCCGATCAGACCGGCGAGACCGAGAATCTCGCCTGGCCGGATATCGAGGCTGACGTCCTTCACCAGATGACCATCGGCGATCCCGTCAACGCTCAGGCAGATGTCCGAAGCCGGTCGGCTGCTACGCGGCGGGTAAAGATCGAGTAGCGGACGTCCGACCATCCTGGTGGCGACCTCTTCTGGTGTCGTCTCGGCGGTGGTCAGCGTCTCGACGAAAGCGCCGTCGCGAAACACCGTGATGCGATCCGACAGGGCAAAGATTTCGGCCATGCGATGGCTGATGTAGATGATGCCGATGCCGCGTGCCTTGAGGTCGCGAATGATAGAGAACAGCGCGTTGGCCTCGGTTTCCGTCAGCGCGGCGGTCGGCTCGTCGAAAATGAGCACATCGCAGTTCAGCGTCAGTGCCTTGGCGATCTCGACGATCTGCTGGCTGGCGATTGGCAGGTCGCCGACCAGCGCCGTTGCCGGCACCGGATGCAGCCCCGCCAGGGCCTGTTCGGCGCGCGTGTTGAGGTTCGAGGTTTCCATCCAGAACCCGCCGCGCGAATTGGTTTCTGCCATGAAGATGTTTTCGGCCACGCTGATGTCGGGGCACAGTGCGATCTCCTGGTGCACCAGACCGACGCCGCGTGCCTGGGCTGCCGCGGGACCGTCCACCACATAGGGCTCGCCCTTGAGCTGGATCCGGCCTTGGTCGGGCTGGATGACGCCACCCAGAATGTTCATGAGCGTCGACTTGCCGGCGCCGTTCTCTCCCATCAGCGCGTGCACCTCGCCGGCGTGCAGATCGAGCTGCACATTCGACAAGGCCTGCACCGCGCCAAAGCGCTTGGACACATCTCGGACGGAAAGCATGGGTTCGGGCATGGGTGTTCCTGGGCCGCGACCTGACGGCACGGCCGTTAATTGTCGATCCGGAGGAAAGTCCGACCGGGTTTCCCCGGTCGGGCCGATCCTGCTGGCTACTCGTCGATGCCTTTGGTGCCGCGACGCTTGAGATAGGCGTCCCAGTAGAAGGAATCGGCGTTGTCGGCCGTCACCACGGCGTAGCCATTGTCGATATAGGGGATCTTCATCGGGTTGCGGCCGGCCGCGATGTCACCGTTCATCGGATCGATCATGTCCGGATGGGCAGCCAGGAACAGCGTGATGAAGCCCATGTAGCCCTGCATTCCCTGGTTGGGATTGATCGAGCCGAACACTTCGCCGGCCTTGATCATGTCGAGGATCTTGGCATTCACGTCAGCTGTCATGACCTTGATCTTGCCGCCAAGTTCGACACTCGCCTGCGCCGCGCCGAGGGCCGAGTTGGCTTCCGGCATGAAGACGGCGCCGAGATCGGGGTTTGCCTGGGCCATCGACAGGACGGCCTGATAGGCCTTGTTTGGATCCTGGTTGGAGGCGGCGCGCGCAACGAGCTTCATGTCGGGCCACTTCTCTTCCATGCGGCCGATGAAGGACGAGATGCGCAGGTCGTGATTATCCTGGCCGGGGTTTTCCAGCACCGCGTATTCGCCCTTGCCATCCATGGCTTCGGCGACGGCGTCGGCGGCACCGGTGCCTTCTAGCGTGTTGTTCGAGGTGATAAAGGCGGTGCGGTCGGAGTTTGGGCTGTCCGCGGCGAAGGTTACGATCGCGGTACCCTGGGAGATCGCGCGATTGATCGGTTCGATGAACGGGTCGGAGTTCATCGGATGCACCATGATGCCCTTCGGCTGGCGCGCAAGGATCTGGTCGAAGCTGGCAATCTGCTTGGTCACGTCGTAGTCCGGCGTGCCCGTGTAGATCGTGTCGCAGCCCATCTGCTGGGCGGCCTGCTTGAACATCTCATAGACCGGAAACCAGTATTCCACGCCCGAGACCATGACGTTCATGGCGTAGAGTTCGCCCGGCTCGCAGCGGAACGGCTCCGCGGCCTGTGCACCTGTCGAAACCGGACCCAGGCTGGTCGACGCCAGCAGGGCGATGCCGCCCAGGATTTTCGCGAGACTTGTCCTCATGTTCCATTCCTCCCGTTGATGACGACCGGTCCTCCCCGGTGCCAGTATGATCGATGGAAGATATTTCATCGACTGAATTATCTTCCACGCGATGAAAATCATTGCGCGGGGGATGTCAAGCTTTTTTGCGCGAGTTGGAGGAGCGCGTCGGACAACGACGAGATCGATGCGACGTTGGCAGGTCATAAGGCACCTGCCTTTGCTCTCGTCGTTTAAGTCGATTCACGGAAGGGCGGTCGGCTTGGCCCGGCTGTAGTAGGTCGAGATAGTGCTGCAGAGGATTGGCCGACCGGGTTGCTCGGATTGTCCAAGCAGGCAGTGAGGACTGCCTATCTCAGCGCTCCCGCCGACAACCCGCCCTGCCAGAAGCGCTGCAGCAGGAGGAAGACGAGGATGACCGGGATGATGCTGACCAGCGCGCCGGTCATGACCAGCGGCAGCAGGACCTGACTTCCGCCGCCGCCGACCGAGGCTAGCTGGTACCAGGCCGAGAGGCCTACGGTGAGCGGATAGTATTCCTGCGAGCGCAGCACGATCAAAGGCAGGAAATAGTTGTTCCAGGTACCCACGAACGACAGCAGCAGCACCGTGATGAAGCCGGGCGCGGCAAGGCGCAGGACGATGTCGATGAAGATGCGAAGCTCGCCGGCACCGTCCATGCGCGCCGCATCGATCAACTCGCTGTCGACCCCTTCCTCGATATAGATGCGCATCAGATAGACCCCGATCGGGGATATCATCGACGGCAGTATCACCCCCAGCGGGTTATTGCCGAGACCGATCACCGAGAGGACGAAGAAGATCGGGATAACCAGTACGGTCTGGGGGATCATCACCGCGCCCAGAATGATCGCGAACGCTGCCTTGCGTCCATGGAATTCGAATCTGGCGAAGGCATAGCCCGCAGCGGCCGATATCAGCGCAGCGCCAACTGCGGAGACCAGCGAATAGATGAAGCTGTTCAACGCCCATCGCAGGAATATGCCACCCTCGCGGGTGAACAGAGCGTGCAGGTTCTCGAACAGGCTGAACTGCCTGCCAAACCAGAAGCCGAACGTGCCGAACAGGTCGGCATTGCTCTTGGTCGCCGAGATGATCAGGTAGATAAGCGGCGTGAAGGTGTAGATCAGGAAGACCGAGAGGAGCAGCGTCATCGGCACGCGGCTGCGCGGCTGTTCGCCCTGCAGCCCCTGGTGCTCGCCGCCCGGCAGGAAGGCCGGGACCGCGCCGCTGCTCAACGCCTCCTCCTTCTGCCGCTGACAAGAATAAAGAGATAGGACGCGCACGCGATCACTGCGCCAAGGACGAACGAGATGGCGGCGGCATAGTTATACTGCTGGTTGGCCGTGGTCAGTGAATAGGCATAGAGGTTGGGCGTATAGCTGCTATCGATCACTGTCGGGGCGTGAACCCGCATCAGATAGGGCTCGTTGAACAGTTGGAGCGTGCCGTTGATCGAGAAGACGATCGCGAGCAGGATCATCGGCCGCAGCAAGGGCAGCTGGATGTACCGCACGAACTGCCATCGCGACGCCCCATCCAGCAGGGCAGCCTCCAGCAAGTGGGGAGGAATGGCCTTCAGCGCCGCGTAGAATATGATCATGTAGTAACCGAGGAATTCCCAGGTCACGATATTGGCGATCGAGAACAGCATCGCCTCCCTCGAGAGTAACTCGGGAGCCGGAACATCGATCGCCTCGGCAAGCTGGGCAAAGGGGCCGAAGACCGGGCCGTAAACATATCCCCAGATCAACGCGGCGATGACCCCCGGCACGGCATAGGGCAGGAAAAGGCCAAGCCTGAACAACGCCTCGCCGTAGAGTTGACCGCGGTCGAGAACCAGGGCCAGCAGCGTCGCGAGGCCCAGCATGACTGGCACCTGGACGATGCCGAACAGGAAGAGATTGCCAAGCCCCGCCCAGAACTTGTCGTCGCTCATGACCCGCAGATAATTCGCGGCCCCGGCGAACTGCCGTCCGCCCACCAGCGTGTCGCGAAACAGGCTGATGTAGAAGGCGTAGACCAGCGGCGCGACGATGAAGACCGCAAACAGGCAGCCGAACGGCGCGAGCAGCAGGTAGGGGACGAGGGCTTTGCCCGTCGGTATTTGGCTACGCCATGCTCCGGCTGACTTCGGTTCGACCGGAGACCTCATCGTGCTCGCCGAACTCCATCAAGATGCGGAAAGGTAGCGCTACCCTTCGAGAATGCCCGTATGATCGCACGGGATCAATGCAGAACCGTGAAGCCCTGCTCCTCGGCGTAGGCGGCGACCGACGCCTGGATCCGGTCGAACGCATCGCCCAGAGTTCCCTTGCCGCCGAGCGATGCACCGAGTTCGTCCGACATCGACTGATAGAAGAACTCCTGGAAGGGACTCCATTCGAAATCGAGGTCGACAGCCTTGGACGATTTCACGAAGACTTCGTTGACGGCCTGGTTTCCGTAGAATTCGGACCGGTGCCGGGCGAACGCCTCACTTTCGAGTATCTCCGTAAGTGTCGGGAACAGGAACTGTTTGGTGGTGTAGAGTTTCGTGGCTTCCGGGTCCGTTGTCAGCCAGGTTGCAAGCTCCGCCGCCTCGGCCGGATGTTGGGTAGTCTTCATCACGGCCAGCGTCGAACCACCCCAGTTCGATGTCACGAACTCATCCTCGCTCCATTGCGGCAGGTCCGCGGCGCGCCATTTGCCGGAACTGTTCTTGGCCACGCCGGCAAGGAAGACAGGCCCCCAGCCGGCGCCCAGCCAGCTGGCGTAGCGACCCTGATCGAGACCGGTAAACCATTCCGTCGTGATGCCGCGAGCCTCGACCGCACCCTTGTCTAGAAGGGCCTGCCAGTATGCCGCGAAATTCTTGGCGACGCTGTCATTGATGCGGATCGTCAGTTCAGTTCCGTTGCGCCTGACCGGGCGCCAGCCGGCCTGCCAGAGCAGCGCGTTGGTCCAGCCGCCATCGCTGAATGTCGCATTGGTCAAGTACACATTCGCGTCGGCCGCATGCAACCTGACTGCCGCATCGGCAAACTCTGCCCAGGTCTTCGGAACTGCAATCCCATGCTTTTGAAGGATATCTTCACGGTAAATCATGGCCATCGGACCGCTGTCCCAGGGCATGGCGTAGACGGCGTCGCCTTCCGATACCTGCTGCCAGCTGTCGGCGGTGAACTTGTCCTTGTGCATGTTCGCCCACTGGCCGATATCGAGGAACGCGTCGGTCTGCCGGAAACTGCTTATGAACTGGAACTCCATGTTCACGACGTCGGGCAATCCGCTGCCGGCGCGCAGGCCGGCGCGCAGATTGGCGTACTGGGGCGTGCCTTGACCGGCGTTGACCAGTTCCACCTCAATGTTCGGATGCGCCCGCCTGAACATGTCGACCTGAAGCTGGAAGTCAGGAAGCCATGACCACAGGACGAGTTTGACCTTCTCCTGGGCGACGGCCGCCGGCGCGATCAGATTGGCGGTCGCAACGCCTGCCGCGCCGATGAGGAAGCGGCGACGGTCAAGGCGGCGTAGCCGTATGTCGAGATCAGGGCCCAATGGATTCTCTCCCGCGCTGCGGCCCGCCCGCCGGCCCAGGAAATCAGGCCTGGTCGTTCGGTGGCAGCGTGAAGTTGAAAATAGCCCCGCGGGGCATGTTCGCGCTAGCCCATATCATGCCGCCATGGGCTTCCACGATCGAACTGCAGATCGACAGCCCCATTCCCATGCCGGCTGGCTTGGTGGTGTAGAATGCCTCGAAGACCTGCTGGATGGAGTCCGGTCCCAGTCCCGGACCGGTGTCGCTCACGCTGACCAGGATCGCATCTCCTGGCTCATCCCACTCCGTTGCAACGTTCAGGATGCGATCGCCGGCATCGATTTCATTCATCGCCTCGATGGCATTGAGGATCAGGTTCAGCATTACCTGTTGCAGCTGGACGCGGTCACCACGCACCTGAGGCAGGTCCTCGGCGAGTTGGGTGCGGACCGCCACGCCGCCCTTCACCGTCTCTCCGCGCGTAAGCACGATGATCTCGCGCAACGCCTCGTTGACGCTCAGGCTCTCCCATGATTCAGGCGCCTTCTTGAACAGGGCACGCATGCGATAGACCACGTCGCTGGCCCGGGTGCCGCTCTTGAGAATGCCGCTGACTGCCTGCTCGACTTCGACCAGATCAGGCGGCTGCCTTGCAAGCCAGCGCAATGCCGCCTGCGCATTGGCGAGGACGGCGGCGATCGGCTGACTGACATCGTGCGCAATCGACGCCGTCAGCTGTCCCATCGTGGCGACGCGGTTGGCGTGCGCCAATTGGGTCTGCACCTCGCGGTAGCGCCGCTCGCTCTCCCGGGCTTCGGCTTCCGCCCGTTTGCGCTCAGTCAGGTCAAGGACGAACGCGACACCCTGGTTGCCGCCCTCCTGGAAAGCCGTGGCGCCGATGATGACCGGAACGCGGCTGCCGTCCTTGCGGAAAAACTCCTTCTCGAAGGGCTCGACGAAGCCGGTCACCGGGCGTTCCTGCATCGATGTCGGATCATCCCTGTTCCATATCTCCGGCGCCAGTTCGGTCCACAGCACGCGGCCTGCCCCGACATCCTCTTGGCGATAGTCGATGATCCGGAGAAAGGCATCGTTTGCCTCGACGATACGGCCGTCGGAGGTCCAGAAGAATATACCGATGATGTTGGCATCGACGAGACGCCGGATCTTGGCCTCCCTCTCGGCCAGATCGAGATAGAGGCGGGTGTTTTCCAACGAGATCGCGGCTTGCGAGGCCAGCAGTTTCAGTACCGGTATCCGCGCCGGCGCAAACACGCCGGGGGCCAGGTTGTTCTCGAGATAGATGGCGCCGAGCAGCCTCTTCTGGTTGAGCAACGGGAGGCAGAGGACCGATCGCGGCTTGCTCTCGCGAATATAGACGTCGGAAGCGAAACTGTCCTGGCTGGAAGCATCGTCGAGAACGACGACATCTTGTGTCCGCAAGACATATTGCAGGATCGACATCGGCAGTGCCGCGTCTGTCGGCAGGTCGTCGTGCAACTCCACCACCACGCCCGCCGGCGTGACCGTTGCCTCGACGGTTATCTTTTGATCGATTCCTCCTCCGACGATCAATAGACCGCGTGCAGCACCCGCCTGTTCGATTGCCGTACGCATGAGCGTATCAAGAAGCCGGTCGAGAATGAGTTCGCCCGAGACGGCCTGCGACACCTTGATGACCGTGGCGAGATCGAGATGTTCGACGGGCGCGCCAATCGTGTCCCTGGATCCCGCCGATCTGTCGTCGCGCTTGAGGCTCGGATGAAACGCCTCGAGCTGCTCCACCTTCCCGTCTGCGCCCCAGATCGAATAGCAGCGGCGCGCGTTCTGGAGATACAGGAGGGCTATTTGGTCGAATTCGCGTTTCGCATAGAAGCGGGCAGCGCACTCGTAAGCCAAGGCTTCGATCTGGACTTGGCCCTGCTCCCTTGCCGAGCGGATGGCCCGTTCGTAGGCGCGTTCGGCATCAAGTTCTCTTGCGTGAAGTCGAGCGATCTCGGCGCCGAGGAGGGTGGCACGGCTCTCGAAAGTGGAAGGGCAGCTCTCCGCCCAGCGGAGCATCTGCTGGTGATGCGCGGTCAGGACCTCGATATGGTGTGCCCGTTCGCTGTCGGGGCATGTGTCGCTGAGAGCCGCATGGCAGATACCTTCGAAGAACTGGTAGTCGGCCCGCTCGAACTGGGTCGGAACCGTCCACAGTGGCGGATCGCGTTTCACAGCGGCCAGACCTGCAGCGTAGTCCTGCATGAAGGTCCGCGCCTGCAGCTCGCGAATCGCGCCGATTGCGTATAGCGACCGGTGACCCTTTTCCGGAGCCTCATCGTCGGCGCCTTCGCCCGAACCCAGCTTCTCGTGGTGATCGGCGGCCAGTGCGGCCTCGCCGAACGGAACCTCCGTGGACACCTGCCCTTGCAGGATGCGAACAACCGCAAGCTGCTGGGCGATGCTCCTGCGGATCGCATCGAAGCGCAGCTCCTTGGCGATTTCGCGTTGTCTCTCCGCCTCCCGTTCTACATCTGTGAGCGAGGCACCCGAGGCAAGAAGATTGGTGATCGTGTCGACGCAACTGAACGCCGCGAACGAGACGTCGCCGCTCTCCTGAGCCGCGTTGAACGCGCGCTGAAAATACGAGCGGGCGACGTCCACAGGCTGTGTCCAGTTTGCGATATGCACCCCGAAGCCGAGATATACGCGAGCACGGAACCGCTCCAGCCCCGGCCGCTCCACGAGCTCGAGACCGACCCTGGCGAGCCGCAGCCCTCCCTGGTAGTCGTTGAAGAACATTCCCCGGATACTGCCGAGCAGCACATAGGCGAGTGGCGCGCCGTCGCTGTTTCCGTGATCGAGGCAGATCGACACCATGCGGCATATGACAAGCAGGCGAAGCGCTTCCCCGGCGAACAGGGCGGACGAGGAAAGAGCCGTCAGCACGTCCATGGTGGCGTGATGCGCTGCGTCTTTCATCGGAGGTAATTCGAGCAGATCCTCGAGCGGTGACTGGTTCAGCCGCAGCATGAGACGATCATACTCCTGGTTGGCGCGCTCGATCGTCACATCCTTGGGCCACAGAGGATCGACCCGCCGGAGATAGTCGAGCCCGATCTCGTTGGCCTTGTCCATTTCCCCCATGGTCACGGTGAGGTCCAGAAACACACGTGTCGTGGCGGCTCTGTCGACGTCATTCAACGTGCGGGCCAGAAGCGAGGTGATCCGCTTCTCTGCGTCGGCCAGATTTCCGGTCAGGAACTCGCATTCCGCCAGGCCGAGTTCGACATCGAACGCCAGCCGGTAACAGCTGTCCCATGCGTCGTCCGGCAAGAGTGTCTGCGCAGAGGACAGATAGCGAAGGGCCGAAGCATAGGCTGTTCCCGCCTTGGCGCGCTTTCCGGCTGCGAGATTGAGGTTCGCCACCTCGCGCCGCTCGGTATCCGACTCGATCAGATCCGCACCGCGAACCATCTGATCGACGATCTCGAAGATATCCCCGTCCGGTCGCTCGGGACTCTGGCGTGCTGCCAGCAACCTGCCGATACGCAGGTGAACACGGCTCCTGTCGGACTCGCGGATGCGGGCATAGGCGGCTTCCTGGATCCGATCGTGAAGGAACTGGTAGCTGCCGTCCTGAAACGCGACGAGATCGGCGTGGATCGCCGGCCAGAGCGCCAGGTGGGTTTCCGATTCCGACCTGTCCAGAACCGTGGCCAGGGTCGCGGCCTGAACCACGTTGCCGACGCTTGCCATCTGCTCCAATGCGGCCAGAGTGGCCTGCGGGAGCCGGCCAAGCCTGGATGCCATCAGGTCGGCGACATTGTCCGTGAAATCCTTGGCGTGGATACCCTGCAGGTCCCATGACCACGCAGAAGTATCGGCATCGAAGGACAACAGGCCTTCGGCAGCCAGTTCGGTCATGAAGTGGATGACGAACAGCGGATTGCCGCCTGTCCGTTCGAAGATCAGCGCGGCCAGCGGCCGGACGCGATCTCGCTCCGTCCGCAAGGATGCGCCCAGCAGGTCCTCGACATGTTCGATCCGCAGCGCGCCCAGGTTGATCTCGCGGACATGTCCTGCGCTGCGTCGTATCGCCGTCAGCGCATTCGTCAGGGGGTGGTCGGGACCAACCTCGTTGTCGCGATAGGCTCCGACAACCAGCAGATGCTGGACGTCGGGGTGGACCAGAAGGTCCGACATCAGCCCGAGCGTCGCCGAATCCAGCCACTGGAGATCGTCGAGAAAAAGCACCAGCGGACTTTCGGGCCGGGCGAACACGCCGAGGAATCGCCTGAAAACGATCTGGAAACGGCTTTGCGCATCCTGCGGCGACAGATCCGATACCGGCGGCTGGTTGCCGACGATGAGCGCCAGATCCGGAATCAGATTGACCATCAACTGGCCGTTCTGTCCCATCGCCTCCGTCAGCGCTTCACGCCAACGGGCAAGTTCGGATTCGGCCTTGCCGAGCAACTGACCGACGAGCCCCTGAAACGCCTGCGCGATGGTCGCGTAGGGAATGCCGCGCTTGTATTGATCGAACTTGCCGGATGCGAAGAGACCGCCCGACGGCACCAGAGCCTTGTGCAGTTCCTGGACCACCGAAGACTTGCCGAGGCCGGAATATCCGGACACCAGCGCAAGCACGGGATCGCCGTCTCGTACCACCTTGTCGAAGCACGCGACAAGCGCGTCGACCTCGGCCTGGCGGCCATAGAGTTTTTCCGGAATGACCAGTCGGTCCGGGACGTCGCGCTCCCCCAGAGCAAACGTCTCGATGCGCCCGTGGCGCTCCCACTCCGCCAGGCAGTGGCGAAGATCCGCCTCGATACCCAGAGCCGTCTGGTAGCGCTCCTCGCCGGTCTTGGCGAGCAGCTTCATTGCAATGTGGGACAGCGCGGCCGGGACGCCGGGTAGCCGGTCCGATGGCGCCTGCGGCGTCCTAGCAATATGACAGTGCACCCACTCCAGGGGTTCTGAGGCCGTGAATGGCAAGGTACCCGTGAGCATCCGGTAGAAGGCAATGCCGAACGAGTAGAGGTCGCTGCGCGAATCGATCGAACGGTTCATGCGGCCGGTCTGCTCGGGCGCCATGTAGGCGAAAGTTCCTGCGATCGACTCCGGCGGGTCCGGTGCCTGCCGCTCGCGCGGCAGACGCGATGCCAGACCGAAGCCGGTGAAGCGCACCTGGCCGTCATCGCAGTTCACAACGATGTTGGCCGGCTTGATATCCTTGTGGACCAGTCCCCCACGATGAAGTTTGCCGAGGGCCGAGGCGATGCCTATGGCAAGACGCAGGCACCGCGCCGGTCCGAGCGGAGTCTCGAACAGGCTCTCGAGCAGCTCGCCACCAGGGTCTTCGAGCAACAGCATGCCGCGGCCCCGCTCGCGGACGGTCTCGATCGGCCTGAGGGCCCAGCCACTGTCCAGTTCGTCCCTGAGGGCGAGCTCCTGCGCCAGTCGATCGACGAAGCTAGCCGTCGGATGGTGCTCGGCCGACATCACGGCGATTACGGTTGCACCGGCTACCACGTCATCGCGCCGGATTCTGCATATCAAGCGTTCGCCGTCGGAGCCCAGAAGCTGGACGTCGTCCCCCGCTTTGGACGCCAGGCGAAACGATCGGTCCGGATTTCCGCTCCATCCAGCGTCAACCCGGTCTGGTGGCGGAAGAGAACGGATGCGCTGCCGGCTCTCGCCGCCGCCTATCGACTGCGGGTCGCAACGTCCGGCTAAAGATCATAAGACACTATCCCCTGGGGCGGAGCGAGCGGATATCGACACTGTCTCGGCTCATGCTGATCCGTGCCATAGTGCGAAGTATCGCGCTCGCGTCAATCCCGGCGGGCTGGGTACAGGCGCCCTTGTGTCGGAAAGCACGATCGGGACCGATCTTCGTGCTGTTTGCCGCGTGAGAGCGCCTCCCGCCCAGGCCCGTGAACCGAAATCCGGGTCGGGCGTTCACAAAGTAGCAGGCAGGGCCGTCAGCCCTGGCCCAGTTCGTCCTCGATATGCGCCTTGATGATCTCGTCGAACGACTTTTCCGCCTCGAAGCCGAGGGCCAGAGCGCGGCGCGGGTCGAAGTTCTGCGGCCAGCCGCTGACGATCTTCACGATCGTCGGATCAGGTTCGCGGCGGATCAGCTTGACCGCCTTGTCGCCGGCCACGCGCCGCAACGCCTCGATCTCCTCGCCGACGGTAGCGGCCAGTCCCGGCATCGTCATGGAGCGGCGGGCGCCGAGCGGAGCGGTGTCGATCTCCGCGGCATGGAGCAGGAAGCGCACTGCCGCACGCGGGCTGGCGAACCAATGCCGCACATCCTCGCTCACCGGCAGCACCGCTTCCATGCCGGCGAGCGGCTCGCGCAATATGCCCGAGAAAAAGCCGGACGCGGCCTTGTTCGGCTTGCCCGGCCGGATGACGATGGTCGGCAACCTTATGCCGATACCGTCGAGGAAGCCACGCCGCGAATAATCGGCCAGCAGCAGCTCGCCGATCGCCTTCTGCGTGCCGTAACTGGTCAGCGGGGTCAGGCCGTGGGTATCGTCGATGGTCGGCGGCAGCGGCTCGCCGAACACGGCGATCGACGAGGTGAAAACGAGCTTCGGGCAATAGGGCGACTGCGCGCTCTCCCGTCGGATCGCCTCGAACAGTTCGCGCGTGCCGTCGAGATTGACCCGGTAGCCCTTTTCGAAGTCTGCCTCGGCCTCGCCGGAGACGATGGCCGCCAGGTGAAAGATCATGTCCGGGCGCGTCGCCACCAGCGCCGCCGCGGCTCCTTCGTCCGACAGGTCGGTTGCAACGCTGTCGACCCGACCAGCAAACGCCGGGGATTCGGGTGCCACGATGTCGGCCAACGTGAGGCGGTCGATTTCCTCGCCCAGGAGCGTCGGGCTTTGGATCAACGCGCCGACCAGTTTGCGGCCGACCATGCCGGCCGCACCTATTACGAGAACATGCATGTCGGGTAACTTCCTCCGTCTCGCCGGACCAGCCGGCCGTCCTCCCCGGCGTCCGCTGACGTCCAGGCCTCGGCATTGAGCTAGCGGATTTCGCCGACACTGTCACCTTGCCGGCCGGGCCAGTCGGAAGCGTCGCCTGCCCCTTCCGGCTGCCTCGTTTCAGGCTTCCCGCTTCAGTGCCTGCGCCATGCAGTGAATGCCACCGCCGGTCTTGGATATCTCGCTCATGTCGACTGCCGCGACATCGAAGCCGAGGGCCTTCAGCTTCTCGATCAGCGTCTTCGAGACGGTCGGCGCGATGACCCGGTCCTTGCCGAGCGACATGAAGTTGCAGCCGAGGGCCATCGTGTCTTGGAAGGGAACGTCGATGATCTCGTGACCCTTGCCTTTCAGCCAGTCGACAATGCCGGGCTCCGTGCAGGCGAGGCAGACGGCCGTCAGTTTTTCGGCGATCGGCACCACCATCAGGTCGATATGGACATAGTACTCGTCGATGAAGGCAAGCCGCGTCTCCCAGCCTTCCTTGTCGAACCAGGCTTGGACCTGCCGGGCGCCCTCTTCCTGGGTGCGCGCGCCGCCGCATCCGATGAGCACGCAGCCTTCCTCGATAACGTTGAAGTCGCCGCCCTCAAAAGTGCCGGCGGTGACCATGTCGTAGATCGGGATGCCGAGCTTCTCATAGGTGCGGATCGCCGCGTAGTTCTCGCCGCGCCGCCACCAGTTGGCCATCGCCGTGATGATCGCGCCATAGGGCGTCATCACGCTGGAATCGCGTGAATAGACCTGCATCGGCAGCTCCGGCTCGGGATCGTGCCAGTGAATGTTGACGCCGAAATTCTCGTAGGCGGCCACAAGGTCCTTGTGCTGCGCCTGGGCTGTCTGGATGTTGCAGGGAGCTTCCCGCAAATGTTTGCGCGACAGGGAACTGGTTGCCAGGTGGCGCAGATAGGCCGGCGAACCCAGCAGTACGTCGGTCAGCGGATCGGTCTCATTGCGAAAACCCCATCCGGCGAGCGGCACTGTGCCGCCGGACTTGTTGCGGCGCTGCAGCGTAAAGGACTCGCCGGTACTGATCATTTCATGCCGTGTCATGTCGGTCTCCTTTGATCATGCGTTCGGGGTGTTTGGTATCCACCACTCGCGGCCCCTGCTCGTGGTGACATATTCCGGCCAGCGGAAATGGATCGGCGGGTGGTAGTCACAAAGCGGCGCCAGCCAGCGCTCGCCACCGATGCCGCCGCCTGTACGCTCGACGAATTCGCGCTTGGCCTCGTCGCGGGCAGCTTCGTCCTCGATCAGCCTGAGCGCGGAAAGTGCCACCGTCTTGGCAGCGCAAACCACCATCGGATCAATCGTCTCGGCGATGCCACCGAGCGCGTTCATCACCCAGGATGGATAGGCAAAGCCATTAGGTGCCTTCAACGCCGGCCTAGCGACATAAACGCGTGCCGTCGGCGCATGCCAGCTCATGTCCGTGTAGTCGTCAGATGTCGAATTGATCTGGGAAGGCGGCAGATCGCGGCGCAGGATCTCTTCCGCGGCCTGCGGTTCGATGAGCGTCTCGCACTCGTCGAGAAAGGGGTCGGCCATCGGCTCGACACCGACATTTCGCTGTAGCTCGCGCGCCACCGACTTCGCCGTTTCACCCCAGCGCGGCGCGCCCACGGTTTCGAGCGCCTCGTAGGCGATGCGCGCCATCGCATGGTTGGGGAGGCCGGGCCGCGACTTCGAAACCCAGTGCCGCTCGGAACGGCAGCCGCTCATGGCGGCCGCTTGCTCCGCATTTCGGTCGAGCATGGCGGTGACCTGCTCTGCCATCGCCACAGTCGGCACGCGGATCATGTACTGAATTTCCGCCACGTCCGCCGGTAGATTGTCGGCGGTCGCCTGGCCCGCCGTAAGGATCGCCTCGCTGATCGACCAGCCGCCGCGATGCGGCAGCATCGAATCGCGCAACGCCTTGGACGCCATGTACATCATCATCAAGGCATCGTTGGCGCCGGGCGCCCGCACGTCCGAATGCGATTGCGGGATTGGCGACCCGTCGCCGGCACCCCAGCTTTCGGGTTGATCGCAAACGAAGCGGTAGATCATCGCGTAGGCGGCGCCGCAATGCGTATCCCAGCGCGCCGTGTTGCAGAGCGGTAGCATGTAGAAGGGATGAAACGAAATCATCCCGTCGAGCCCGTCATAATAGCCCCTGGCCGCATGAATGGGCTTGGAGCCGCGCACCTTCTCCGCCGGCTCGCCGGTAAAGCGCAGCGTGCCGGTTATGCCGTGCTGCTGCATGGCAGCCTTTGTGGCGAGCAGGCCACCAAGGCTGGCGATGCCGAGCCCGGAATGCGGATCGGTATGGCCACCGGCATGGTGATTGAGACCCGGGCGCGGCCGCTTGACCGTTGCAGCATCCTGGCAGTTCCCGGGCACCGCATCATACTCGGCATAGAGGCCGACAGTCGGTCCGGCGCCGTTCGTCCAGTGAGCACAGAAGGCGGTCGGCATGCCGCCGGACCCTTCCTCGACGGAAAAGCCCTCGCGCTTCAGCAGCTCGACATACCAGGCAGCCGACTGATACTCGCGCCACGCCGTCTCGCCGAAATCGAAGATCGTGCGCGTGGCCTCGGATAGGCGCGGCCGGGCCTGGTCGACATAGGCAAGCGCGCTTGTCTGAGCCGGGGTCGCCAACCGAAATCTCCTCCAGTGCCGGTCCCGACGCAAGCGATGCGCCAGGGTGTTCGCAGGAAAGCAGTGAACAGTCCGCTCAAAAAGTGATATGTTTTCCTCTTTCCCGCAAATTTCGTTCACCTCAGGGGCAAGAATTGCGAATACCATCGACCCAGGCGCTGCGGGCACTCGACAGCTTTGCGCGCCATGGCAGCGTCTGGCGCGCCGCCGACGAACTGCATCTGACGCGCAGCGCCGTCAGCCACCAGTTGCGCCTGCTCGAACGCGATCTCGGTTTCGACATGCTGCAACGGGTGGGCAAGGGCATAACGCTCACCGCGCGCGGCCGCCGCTACGCCCATGACGTGCGCAAGGCGCTCGCGGTGCTCAACGATGCCGGCCAGGAGCAGGACAGCAAGGGTGTCGGCGGCTCCTTCAGCGTCAGTTGCACGCCGGGTTTCGCTTCGCTCTGGCTGTGCACCCACATTGCCGGCTTCCAGGAACTCTATCCCGACGTCTCAATGCGGATCGTGACGCCGCGCCAGCTCGACGATGTCAGCAATCATGCAGTGGATGCGTTCATTTCTTTCGGCATCGGCCATTGGCCGAACCACAATGTCGAGCTGTTGTGCGACATCGAGTTCACACCGCTGTGCAGCCCGAGCCTGCTCAACAAGCTCGGCGGTCTGGCCAGGCCGAAGGACGTACTGCGCTCTAATCTCCTCCATCTCGGCGACTTCGAGGACTGGTCACGCTGGTTCGCAGCAACCGGCGTCGAAAATCCGGATCCGGAATGCGGAATCGTCTTTTCGGACATGAATCTCGTCTTTTCCTCGGCCATTGCCGGACAGGGGATCGCGATGGGAGATGAACTGACCAGTCGCAAGGCTCTCGACGAAGGACGGCTGGTGCGTCCTTTCGACATCGCCATCAAGTCGCCGCGCTCCTATTTTCTTGTAACGGAGCGCGCCAAGGCCGATCACCCGATCGTCACGGCCTTTGCGGGATGGCTGACGTCGCGCCTTCAGGACTATGCCGCCAATTCTCGCAAGGGCTACGGCCACCCCTAGATGGGGTGAATGAAATTTGCCGGTGAAGCGAAAACTATTCGGTTGCGGTGCGTCAAAACCGTGCCTACGATTTTGTCTGGACAGTCAAGGATGGCGGAATGCATCAGCCTGGACGGGCCGCGGAAATCAAGGCGATCGGAATCAGCAAGAACTTCGGCTCGTTCCGTGCGCTCGACAACCTAACGCTTGATATCGGGCGGGGCGAATTCCTGACTCTGCTCGGCCCATCCGGTTCGGGCAAGACGACCTTCCTGATGATCCTTGCCGGCTTCCTGCCGCCCAGTGAGGGGCAGTTGCTCAGCGACGGCGTCGACATTACCAGACAGCCTGCCGAACTGCGCTCCTCAGGCATGGTGTTCCAGGGCTACGCGCTCTTTCCCCACATGACGGTCGAAGCCAACATCGCCTTCCCGTTGAAGGTGCGCAAAAGGTCGGCTGCCGATATCCGGCAACGCGTCGGCGAGATGATCGAGCGCGTTGGCCTCAAGGGCCACGAGCGCAAGCTTCCCTCGCAACTCTCGGGCGGCCAGCAGCAACGCGTGGCGCTCGCCCGCGCCCTCGTCTTCGAACCGGGCGTCTTGCTGCTCGACGAACCGTTCTCCGCCCTCGACAAGGGATTGCGCGGACAGATGCAGGCGGAGATGAAGCGCCTGCACGAGGAGACCGGCACCACTTTCGTCTTCGTGACGCACGACCAGAGCGAGGCGCTGGCGCTGTCGTCGCGCATCGCCATCTTCAACCATGGAAAGCTGCTTCAGGTCGGCGCGCCGGAACAGGTCTATGACCGGCCCGCCAACCGCTTCGTTGCCGAGTTCCTCGGCGAAATCAACATGCTGCCCGTTTCAGGCATACGCGAGGAAAACGGCTCGGCGGTCGGCCAGTGCGAAGAGCGCATGATCCGCGTGGGCGACGCCGGTGGGGTCAGCGGCGACGCTCTGCTGGCCGTCAGGCCCGAATACATGTCGATCGCCCGCGAAGCGGCGCCGGAGCAGAACGGCATCGCCGCGACGGCGACATCCTCGACCTATCTTGGCGCGGCGACGAAACTTGATCTCGAGACGCAGCATGGCGCCAGGGTCACGGTATCGGTGCCCAACGATGTCGCTGCTTCGGCGCTGAGCGGCGGCAACGCCGTCTGGCTAACCTGGCCGGCCGACAAAGGCATCCTCCTTCCGGCCGGAGGTCAATGAAGCGGACGGAACGAACTGACAATCAACAACAGCAAAATGGGGAACTGACATGACAAGCGACTTCAAGAAACAGGCAATGGAAGCCCTTTCCGGCCGGGCTGTGCGTGGCGAGATTTCGCGGCGCCAGTTCACGCAGCTGGCAGCGGTGCTGCTCGGTGCATCGCCGGTTCTGCTTCGCTCTTCGGGCGCCTTTGCCCAGAGCAAGAACCTGGTGCTGGTGAACTGGGGCGGCGACGCCATCACCGCCTACGACGCGGCCTATGGCCAGTCTTTCACCAAGGATACCGGCATTACCGTCAAGATGGACGGTTCGGGTCCGACGGAAGGCGCCATCGCCGCCCAGTTCAAGAGCGGTAGCCCGACCTGGGACCTGGTGGACGTCGATCCGTTCTCGGCGATCACGCTTGGCGAACAGGGCATGCTCGAACCGATCGACTACACCATTGTCGACAAGTCGAAGATGCGCCCGGGTTTCGGCTGGGAACACGCCGCCTCGACCTACTTCTTCTCCTATGTGATCGCCTACGATGCGGAAAAGTACGGAGACATGGCGCCGACCGGCATGGCCGATTTCTTCGACGTGGAGAAGTTCCCCGGCAAGCGCTCGCTCTACAAGTGGGGTGTGTCTAGCTGGGAAGCAGCACTGCTGGCCGACGGCATCGCGCCGGCCGAACTCTACCCGCTCGACCTCAAGCGCGCGCATGACAAGATCGCCGCCTTCAAGGAGAACGTCGTGGCCTATTGGGGCGGCGGAGCGGAGAGCCAGAGCGTGCTTCTCGACGGCGAAGCCTCGATGGCAATCGTCTGGTCGACTCGCGCCTCGCTGATCGAACAGGACTCGGGCGGACGCATCAAGTTCATCTGGGACCAGGGTCTGATCTCCCCCGGAGCGCTCGCCGTTCTCAAGGGCAATCCCGGCGGCAAGGAAGCCGCGATGAAGTTCATCGCCAGCGCGCAGGATCCGGAAAAGCAGCTCGTCATGTTCGAGAAGCTCGGCCAGGGCCCGGCAAATCCCGCGGCCGACGCGCTGATCCCCGACGACAAGAAGCGGATCAACCCGGTGGATCCGGCAAACATGGCCAAGCAGATCCCGCTCGACATGGAGTGGTATGCCGCGAACTACGGGGCAGCCCTCGACGAATATACCAAGATCATCTCCGCCTGATTGGTCGGAGGCTGATGCGACATCTGACGAACAGGACGGGCGCGGCGCTGTTGATGGCGCCGCTGCTCCTCTTTCTGGCCGCGGCCTATGCCTGGCCGTTCCTTGGTGTCGTCAAATGGAGCTTCACGCTGCCCGAGCCAGGGGTCGGGCAGTACGGCGTCCTGCTGACCGACCCTCTTGTCCAGTCGGTCTTCATCCGCACGCTGCGCATCTGCGCGATCGTGACCGTCGCCTCCGTCATCGGTGCCTATGCCATTACATTCGTCTGGGTGCGCGGCTCGCCGGCCCAGCGCATTTTCGCTGAATTCTGCATTCTTGTGCCGTTCTGGATTTCGGTGCTGACGCGCGCCTTCGGCTGGGTCGCACTTTTGTCCAACCGAGGCCTCATCAACACCTGGTTGCAGGCTGTCGGCATCACCTCGGAGCCGCTGGCCCTGGTGCGCAACGAATTCGGCGTCATCGTCGGCATGACGCATTTCCTCATTCCCTTCGCCGTCTTCCCGCTGGCATCCGCCATGCGCAGTCTCGACGATCGGGTGCTGCTCGCCGCGCGCGGTCTCGGCGCCAGCCGCACGCGCACCTTCTGGACGGTCTTCGTCCCGATGACCGCCTCCGGCATCATCGGCGCCGCGCTGATCGTCTTCGTCTTCGCGCTTGGCTTCTTCGTCACGCCGGCCATTCTCGGCGGAGGGCGCAGCGTGATGATTGCCGAGCTCGTCTATCTGCGCATCTTCCAGAGCCCCGACTGGGGTCTCGGGGCGGCGATCAGCGTCGTGCTCGTGATCTTCGTGGCGGCCCTCATGGCGCTGCTGTTCCGCTATATACGTCCCCGGCAGATGGTGTAGCGATGCCCACCTACCGACCAGGCCCCGTCTCCCTCCTCGCCGCCGGGCTGGTGGCGCTGTTCCTGCTGATGCCGCTGCTCGCCGTCGTGCCGGTGTCGTTCACCCCGTCGCGCATGCTGGCCATGCCGTCCGGCGAGCTTTCGCTGCGGCACTACAGGGCTCTGGTCGAAGACCCGCGCTGGCTGGACAGCATTCTGCTGTCGATACGCATCGGCGTCGTCAGCAGCGCCTTCTCGACCTTGCTGGCGCTCTGCTTCTCGCTCGGGGTCTGGATGTTCCAGCCACGCTTCACCGCGCTTCTCGTCGGTTTCGTGCTGCTGCCGATGGTGGTGCCGCCGGTCGTCTCGGCCATCACGCTCTATTTTCTGCTGACCTCGCTCTCCGGCCTCAGCTCTATATTCGGCTACGACACCTGGCTCGGCGTTGCCATGGCGCACTCGGTGATGACCGTACCCTTCGCGACCGTGCTGATCCTCGTCGCGTTGAGCCAACTCGATCGCCGCATCGACCTCGCGGCACGCGGCCTCGGCGCCAGCACCTGGCAGCGCGCGACCGGCATCATCATACCCAACATCAAGTTCGGCATCGTCACCGCGGCGCTTCTGTCCTTCATCCTCTCCTGGGAAGAGATCGGCGTGACGCTCTTCATCACCAGTGTCAACGCCATCACGCTGCCGCGCCTCATGTGGATGGGCCTGCGCGACAACATCAATCCGGCAATCGCCGCCCTCTCGGTGATCCTGATCCTGCTGACGGTGGCGGTTCTTGCAGTGCGCAGCTTCATCCAGCTGCGGCGGCCGGCAAGGTCGTAGCGCTCAGCGGTCCTCGACGATGCGCAGGTAGGCGGCCGTGACGAGCAGGATGATCAGCCCGAACAGCATGCGCCGTGCGCCTTCCGGCATCTGGAGCACGGTGAGCAGGGTGGTGAGGACGGTCAGGATCAGCGCGCCGAGGATGGTGCCTGTATAGCCGCCGCGCCCGCCGAAAATCGACGTGCCGCCGATGACGGCAGCGGCAACCGATGGCAGCACGAGCGGCTCGACCAGCGACAGCGACGGCGCCTTGATCAGCCCTACATAGAGCAGCCCTACAATGCCCGCGAGCAGGCTGGAGATCACATAGAGCGTGGTGATGACCTTCCAGTAGACGACACCTGAAAGACGTGCCGCCTTCTCGTTGTCTCCCACCGCGTAAAGCAGGCGACCGAAGCCGGTGCGGCTTAGCGTGAAGATGATCAGCCCCGCTGCCGGCACGAACAGCAGCAGAGCATTGGGGATGCCATAGCTGAGGCCGGTACCGAGCCAGCCCAGGAAATCCGGAACCTTGGTGCCTGTCGCGATCACCGTCCGCTGATAGACCTGCAGGCAGCCTATGCCGATCAGGCTGGTGCCGAGCGTCATGATCAACGGATGTACCCGGAAGATACCGACGCCGATGCCGTTCGCCACGCCGATCAGTACCGCCGGGATCATGCAGATCAGGATGGCGACGGCCGGGCTGTGGTCGATCACCTGTGTCGACATGATGAAAGCGCTCATCGTCGCCACCGTGCCGACCGAAAGGTCGATGCCTCCTGTCAGCATGGTCATGGTCTGGCATCCGGCAAGCAGAGCCAGCGGGATGGCAAACTTGATGGTGTTGGCGATCCAGCGCTCGTTGACGATCCCGGGACGCAGGATCTGCAGCACGATTACCAGCAGGGCAAGCAGGATGAGCAGCGGCACCAGCGGCTGGTCGCTCATGAACCGCTTGATGCGACGCCGCAGCGAGACGGACGGCTCTGGTGCAGCGCTGATACTCATTGCGTCCTCCCCCTCATGGCCAGGAAAGCGCCAAGCATGACCACGACCACCATGATCGTGCCTTCCACGATTGCAGCAACATTCGGATCGATGGCGAGCAATGTCAGGTCGGTGCGCACGAGGCGCAGAATGAAGACCGCGACGATCGGACCGATCAGTCCGCCGCGGCCACCGCCGAGCACGACCCCTCCGAGAACAACCGAGGCCACGCTGGCGAGCAGATATGGTCCGGGGATCGGCGCGCCGATGCCCGTGCTCATGGTCAGCGTAAGCCCGCCCATGGCGCCGAACAGGCCGCCGATGGCGTAGGCGATAATGCGGGTGCGTGCGACTGGCACGCCGCTGCGAAACGCCGCAAGCTGGTTCGAGCCGATGGCGTAGATCGACAGGCCGAGCCATGAACGGCGAAGCGGTATCCAGACGATGCCTAGGCAGACCAGGAGAAGAAGCAGCCCCTTCGGTATCCAGTCTGTCACCGCCTCCGGCACACCGGGGACGCTGGCCGTTCCGACAACCAATTCCTTCAGCCACTCGGCAGCCGATCCGCCGGGAGCGTCGAGCACCAGCAGCGCGGCTCCCTGCAGCACGAAGAGCATGGCGAGGGTCACGACGATGTCGGGGACGCGTGTGACGACGATCAGGATACCGTTCAATGCCCCCAGAGAGAGCCCAACGAGCAGGACGAAGGGCACGACCAGCAGTGCGAACTCCTCTGTCGCGCCATCCATCATCGCGGCCGCGATGACGCTGGTCAGCGCCATCATCGAGGCGACCGACAGGTCGATGCCGCCGGCGATGACGACGACCGTCTGGGCCGCGACGGCAAACGCGAAGGGCAGCACCGCGCGCACCAGCGAGCCAAAATCGTTGGCGCCGTAGTTCGGCTGGATCACCCGCGTAAAGACGAGCAGCAGCGCGAGCATGATGAACAGCCCGGTAACCCAACCCTTGCCGCGAAAGAAGGCTGTCATGATGGTCCCAACTTGTCGGAAGCGTTGACGGCAGAAGTGTCCGAAGCCGGCTTGGCGTCACGGGGAAGGCCGTAGGATGCACGGGTGAGCACCGCTTCGCTGGCGATGCCGGCGGGCATGATATCGACCACCTTGCCGCCGAAGATCACGACGACGCGGTCGCACACCAGTTGCACCTCCTCCAGTTCCGAGGTGTAGAACAGGATCGACTTGCCCTGTTCCGCCAACTGGCGCAGCAACTGGTAGATTTCCTTCTTCGTGCGAACGTCGATGCCGCGCGTCGGATCGAAGCACAGGATTGTCCGCGCATCGGCGGCAATCCACCGTGCAATCGTCACCTTCTGCTGGTTGCCGCCTGATAGTCGCTGCACCTCGCCCTGCGCGCGCGTATCGATCTGCAGCCGCTCGATCGCGCTCCTGACGATATCGCGTTCGCGCCCCGTATCGATCGGACCCCAGCTTCTCGGATTGGCGCTGAACGGCAGCGCGATGTTGTGATGCACGGATTGCTGCATCAGCAAGGCATCGGCCCGGTCCCCAGGCACATAGGCGATGCCTGCCGCCACCGCATCCGTCGGATGCGCGAATTCGACCGCCTGGCCGTCAACCTCGATGACACCGCCTGATGGCCGGGTGGATCCCGACAGCGCACCGAACAGCTGATCCTGACCCTGGCCCTCGAGCGCGACGATGCCCAGCACCTCGCCATTGTGCAGGTCGAACGACACATCCTGCAGCTTCGCGCCGACGCGCAGCTTGCGCACGCCGATCCGCGGCGTAGTCCCGGACTGCCGGCCGTCATCGGCATCCGCAGCGCTGGCGCGCGCCTTTTCCATCCGCGAGCCGAGCATCAGTTCTACGATCCGCTCTTCGACGCCCGGTTCGATATCGACGACTCCCACCGTCTCGCCGTCGCGCAGCACGGTGGCACGGTCGCACAATGCCGCGATTTCAAGGAACCGATGGGAGATGAAGATGACGGAACGACCTGCCTGTGCCTGGCGGCGCACGACGTCGAGAACCTTTTCCGCCAGGTCGGACGGCAGCGCCGCGGTCATCTCGTCGAGCAGCAGCACGTCGGGCTCGATGGCCAGCGCGCGCGCGAGATCGAGAACGCGTTGAATGGCGAGCGGCACGTCGCGCGCGGTCTCGCCTAGGTCGAGGTCAGGGACGCCCAGTTCACGAACCCATTGGCGGAATGGCTCGACCGGTGTCCTTGTGAGGCGAAGATTGGACGCAACGTCGAGATCGGGGATCAGTGCCGGCTCCTGGTAGACCGACACCAGGCCGGCGCGGCGCGCCTGCGCGGGCGAACGAATCTCGTGCGCCTGGCCGCGGATGAGAATGCTGCCGGAATCGGCCGAAACGGCTCCGGTGAGAATCTTGACCAAAGTCGACTTGCCGGCGCCGTTGGCACCCATCAACGCATGTACTTCGCCCGGAAGCACCGAGAGCGACGCGTTGCGCAACGCCGCGACGGCGCCGTAATTTTTCGCGACGCCGGTCGCGTCAAGCAGCGGGCTGGTTGTCATCGGCGGATGCTAGGCACTCTTGTCGCAGGAAGAAAGGGGACGGCGGCATTGCGGCCGCCGTCCCCATATCTGGATGAAGGATCCTGGTTATTCACCCGGGCCCTTGCAGGCAACGATCTGCTCCTTGGTGTAGGTGGTCCAGTCGGGGATCGAGATGCTGACCGGCCATTCGGGGCTGAGCGACGGATCGGCGGCCGTCTTCAGCTGCTGCATGCCCTCATCCGTGGTGTTTGCCCAGATCTGCGGATCGACGAGAACAGTCTGCTCGGCAGGCTTCTGGCCGTCGAGGATCTGCAGGGCAAGCGTCACGCCTGCACCGCCGATCGAACCGGGGTTGGTAACCGCCGCGCCCTTCAGGCCTTCGACAGAGGTCAGCTGGCCGACGAAGCCGGCATTGTCGGCGCCCACGACCGGCACTAGCGGTGTCTGCGACTCCACCAGAGCGTCGACGATCACGTTGTCGATGCCCGAGGTCCAGATGCCGTCGAAGGGCAGGCCGCTGGAGATGAAGTCGAGGATCTGCTGCTTGGCCTGGTCCTGCTGCCAGCCGGTGAACACTTCGTGCGCCACCGTCACGTCCGGGAATTCCGCGAGTGCCTTCTTGAAGCCCTTGTCGCGGTCGCTGTCGGCGGAAGCGCCGGCGGCGCCGCGCATGTAGACGACAGAGCCCTTGCCACCCATCGTCTCGAACAGCCACTTGGCGCCGAGATAGGCGTACTCTTCCTGGTTGTTGGAGATGATGTAGGCGGTCGGTTCGGTGACCGTCTGGTCGACCGCGACGACGACGATGCCTGCTTTCGTCGCTTCCTCGAGCGCCGACTTGATGCCGGCCGGATCGGCAGGGTTGACGACAATGGCGTCGACTCCGGCGCTGATCAGGTTGCGCAGGTCTTCGAGCTGGCCGGCAGCGTCGGTGTTGCGGTGTGCGATGTTGAGCTTGTCCACCTTGCCCGACGCCAGCGCCTGCGCCTTGATCGCGCAGATCATCTCCTCGCGCCAGCCATTGCCCTGGACGGTGTTGGAGACGCCGATCGTGTAAGGGCCCTCCGCGTGCGAGGCGACGGCCGAAGCCAGGAGCGCCGCGCCGCCAAGCAGCATTGCCAGATATTTCGAATTACGCATTGTCGATTTCCTCCGAGTTTTTGACTGTTGGTAGTTCGTGGTTCGTGTCTCGTTTCCGCCGTCACTTGACGAAGGGACGAAGGATGTCGCGGGCAAGCAGGAATCCGCGTTTCACCTTGTCGTCGCTCCCTTCGAACTGCCTGTCCTCATGCTCGATGATGACAGGTCCGTCATAGCCCGCCCGATAGAGGCCGGAGAAGAACACATTCCAGTCCACCTCGCCTAGCCCCGGCATGCGCGGAATCTGCCAGCCGATACCCGCGGACATAATTCCGCGCTCATAGAGGCCGTCGCGGTCGATCATCAGGTCCTTGGCGTGGACGTGAAGCATGTGGGGCCCGAACTCGCGGATGAACCGCGCCTGATCGATCATCTGCCAGACGAGATGGGACGGGTCGAAATTCATGCCGACATCGCCGCCCCAGGCTTCCAGGATGCGGCGCCAGACCTGCGGCGAATAGGCGATGTTGTGGCCGCCCGGCCATTCGTCCTTGCTGAAGATCATCGGGCAGTTTTCGAAGGCGAGCTTCACGCCGTTGTCCCGAGCGTAGGCGATGACGTCTGGCCAGACCTTGAGTGCATCGTCCCAGTTCGCATCGACGGTCTTTGCGGCATCGCCGCCGATGAAGGTGTTGACCACGCCGACCTCCATGCGCGAGGCAAGCTGGATCACCTTCCTGAGATGATCGATCACGCCATTGCGATGGTCCGCATCGGGATGCAGCGGATTGGGGTAGAAACCGAGGCCAGAGACCGCCAATCCTTTCTCCGAAATGGAAGCCGCGATCTCCTTTGCCTGCGCAGCCGACGTGTTGTCGGCGTCGATATGGCTCGTGCCGGCATAGCGCCGGCTTGCGCCCGACGATTTAGGCCAGCAGGCAATCTCAAGCGCCTCGAAGCCGGCAGAGCACGCCCAGTCGGAGACGTCGCCGAGAGACGCGTCCGGAAAGGGCGCTGTGAGCAGTCCTAGCTTCATGATCTCAGTTCCTCCTCTGCATCCGGATGGCTCCGGTTTGTTCAATCGGTGCCATGGCGGGTGCAAACGTATCTTACGTATTCCATGGGATCGTCCGACAGCAAGCCTTCCAGCGCCTCGGCCACCGCCTCGCGAAATTGTCCGTTCGCGGCAAGCTCCGGATCGAAGATGGTGTCGATCGACAGAATGCCCGCTGCCAGCGCCGGCACATCCTTGCCTGTCCGGTCTGCCAGTTGCGCAACCCGCTCGGCAACCGGATCGGAAACCTCCCAACTCGCGCCAAACCGCGTCGACGCCTTGACGAGATAAGCCATCCAGCCCGCGGTAGCGACCGAGAGCAGCCCGATGCCGCGACCCGCCCGCAAACGGTCTCGGATCGGATTGAGCAGACGCTGCACGATCTTTTGCGAGCCGTCCGTAGCAACCTGGTGGTTGCGGTGGCGGATCGCCGTATTCTTCAGCCTTGCGAGACTCTGCTCGACATAGGTGTCAGGCGAGATGCCTGGCACCGGCATCAGCGTGGGCAACGTCTCTTCGGTCAGCATGCGCCGCACGAAGCCGGCAAGCAGCGGATCGCCAATCGCATCCGACGTATGTTCGAGACCGGCAAGCACGCCGAGATAGCAAAGCGTCGTCTGGGCGCCGTTCAGCACCCGCATCTTGAGATGCTCGAATGGCGTGACATCACTGACGAAACTTGCGCCTACAAGGTCCCATCGGGGGAAGCGCCCTGCAAAATTCTCCTCGATGACCCACTGGCGAAACGGCTCGCCGACGGCGACTGCCTGGTCGCGGTAGCCGAACCGCCGCTCCACCGTCTCGATATCGGCCTGCGATGTGGCCGGCGCGATGCGATCGACCATCGCGGACGGAAAGGCGACGTTGCTTTCGATCCAGTCGCACAGGCCGTTGTCACGCTGGCGGGCGAGCGTCCGGACAACCTCGCTGAGCACTTTTCCGTTTGCCTGGATGTTGTCGCAGCTGAGAAGCGTGACCGGCCGGCCGTGCGTGCGCATGCGCCTGTCGAGCGCTTCGGCAAGCATGCCAGGCACGCTTCTCGGCGCCTTCTGCTTGGCGATGTCGTGGACAATATCGGGATGGTCGAGTTCCAGTTTGCCGCTCGACGGCCGGTGGCAATAGCCCTTCTCTGTGATGGTGAGCGTCACCAAATCTATGTCGGGCGAGGCCAGCACGCCAAGCGCCGCCTCGGGACTTTCCTGGCTGTCGACGACTGAGATGATGCTGCCGATGAGGCGCGCCTCGACGCTCGTGTTCTCGCGGATCAGCCGCGTGTAGAGACCATCCTGGCTGCCGAGCATGGTCGCGAGGACGGGCGGCCGGACGTTGATGCCGATGACGCCCCAGCGGTCGAAGCGCTGAGCCAGGAGATCGTCGGTATATTCGGCCTGGTGGCATCGGTGGAACGCGCCGACGCCGATATGCGCCATGCCGGGGGCGAGCTTCGCCCTGTCGTACGCCGGGCCCTCAACCCCCGCAGGCAGCCGGGCCAGCATGCCTTGGCCCAGTCGTTCGGTGACGGTGGCGGCTGCCGTCACCGGTTCGCTCCCACCACCCATTGCTCCTGATCTATCAAGGCGCCGGTCATGGGTCCGGCCGCGTCGGAAAGCAGGAATACGGCAAGCCTTGCCACGTCCTCAGCCGAGAACAGACGACCGAACGGCGAGGACGCACTCGCCTCGTCGATCCAGCCCGAACCATGGCCGAGCGTTTCGCCCTGCATGATGCGCTCGGCCGGCGTGTCGGTCCATCCGACATTGATGCCGTTGACGCGGATGCGGTCAAAGCGATGCGCGTTCGCGGCACTGCGCGTCAGCGTGGCAAGCGCCCCCTTGCTGGCGGAATAGATAGCCAGCTCGGGCGTACCGCAGTGGGCGTTGATCGACTGGATATTGACGATGGCACCACCCTCGCCTCGCTCTCGCATCGCGGCGACGGCCGCCTGCATGAGGAAGAACGGGGCGCGCGCGTTGACGGCGAAGAGACGCTCCCAGTCGTCCAGACTGCCGTCGAGCAGGGAGGCCCGGTCGGTCAGCCCCGCCGCATTCACCAGACCGTCGATGCGGCCGAAACGGTCGAGGCAGGCCTGGACCAGGGATGCCGGCGCTGCTGCATCGGCGAGATCGGCGGCGACGAAGACGCTCGGAGCCCCTGCCTTGGACAGATCCTCGGCTACGGCTTGACCGCGTTGGCCGTCACGGCCGGTCACCAGCAGACCGCCGGCACCTGAACGCGCCAGCGTCTCGGCTATGGCGCGGCCGATGCCCTGCGTCGATCCGGTAACCAGAACGATCTTGCCGTCGAGCCTGATGTCCACCTGCCCTCCCAGAACAAAGTTTCTATTTTTTAGAATATGGAATAATCATTCCGCCCGGTCAATCGTCCGGAGCGCTTATTCCGCACGTCGTGCCACGACGCCATTCACCAGTGCCATGCCAACAGCCAACGAGGCAGCGAGCGAGCGGAACCCGGCAAAATCCGACTCGACCACCTCCAGCCATGTGTCGGAAAGCTTGACCAGCGGGCTGAACGTGCTGTCGGTGATGGCCACGATGCGTGCCTTTCGCTCGCGCGCAACGGAGGCCAGGTCCGGGGTGATCGAATTGTAGGGACTGAACGAGATGGCCAGCACCGCGTCACGAGATCCGATGCAGCCGATCTGGTCGAGCGCGTTGGAGCCGACATTGTCGACGAGCACGTTGCGCACTCCCTGCTGCGACAGGGTCAGGGAGAGGTAGGTGGCGACCGGAAATGCGCGCTTGCTGCCGATCACGTAGATCAGCTCCGCCGCGGACAGATGCTCCACCATCGTGTCAAAGCTGCCGAAGTCGAATTCATTGTCCAGTCGGGCAAGCGATGCCAGGGATGCGCCGACCATGCCATTCAGGAAGTGGCCATGCACGCCGGTATCGGCAGCTTTGTCGCCTGATCCGTCGCGCGCCAGGCCTTCAGGCCACGATTCCTTGATGTGATTCTTGAAGAGGCCCTGAAAGTCCGAGAATCCCGTAAAGCCGAAGATCTTCGCGAAGCGCACCAGCGTGGAGGGCTGTACCCCGGCCTGGTCGGCGACCTGGACGATCGTGCCAAGCGCAACATCGCTCGGGTGCTGCCACAGGAAGATGGCGACCTGACGCAGCCGCTTCGGGAAATGTACCGTGCCTGACGACAGGACGGCCCGCAATTCCTCATAGGTTTGCGGCTTGGTGTGGCCAAGCGCAGCCAGCGACCGCGCCTTCTTGCCGGACGTGGAGTCGGCCCGGGCAGCGCCGCGCTTGGCGGTCGGCTTGCGAGCCATGCTCACGCAAACGGCGCGGGCGACCCGCCCGGTCCTGGGTGATTGTGCACTTGACCTCCCGTGGGGCAGGACTCCGGTCCGGCCGAGCGCAAGGCTAGACTCGACTTCTCCAATTTACAAAATGAAAATTTGGAAATTGTGTTCGAATTCGCTATTTGCCACTCTTTGGCCGATCCGGTTGTGATGCGGCTTCGATGGGGAGGAATTCGGGACAATGGTCTATGCAACGACAGACAAGGTGGCGCGCGATCGCCTGCGGGTAGGAATGGTCGGCGGCGGCCGCAACGCCTTCATAGGCGCCGTGCACCGGTTCGCCATGCGTCTCGACGACCGCATCGTGTTGGTCGCCGGTGCGCTCTCCTCCGATCCGGACAATGCTGCCGCATCCGCCGAGGAGATCGGCATAGAGCCGGAGCGCAGCTATGCCGACTACCGTGAGATGGCGCGCGCCGAGGCTGAGCGCCCCGATGGCATCGAGGCTGTCGTCATCGTTACCCCGAACCACCTGCACGCGCCGATCGCCACCGCCTTCCTCGAGGCCGGTATCGACGTCATTTGCGACAAGCCGCTGTCGACCACGCTGGCCGAAGCCGAGGCCCTCGTCGCATTGGCGCAGGAGCGCAAGCGCCGTTTCGTCGTTACTCTGAACAACACGGGCTACGCGATGGTCCGGCAGGCGCGCGAGATGGTGGCTGCGGGCGATCTCGGACGCATCGTCTCGGTCCATGCCGCCTACATCCAGGACTGGCTGACCCTGCCGATCGATGCCGAGGGGCAAAAGCAGGCCGAGTGGCGCACCGACCCGGCGCGCGCCGGCCAGTCGGCCGTCCTTGCCGATATCGGCGTCCATGCCTTCAACCTGGCAAGCTATGTATCCGGCTGCGAGGCCGAGGCTGTGGCCGCCGACCTGTTCACTGCCGTTCCCGGACGGCGGCTCGACGACAATGCCCATGTCATGGTGCGATGGACGGGTGGCGCCCGTGGCACGATCCTCGCCAGCCAGACCTCGCCCGGCCACTACAACGACCTGTCGGTCCGCATCTATGGCGACAAGGGCGGCCTCGAATGGTCCGGAAGCCGGCCCGAAGAACTGCGCTTCTCCGTCTATGGCGAGGAGAGCCGCACCATCATGCGCGGCGGGCACGGCGCGTCGGCGGAAAGCCGGCGGGTCTCGCGCATGCCGGCGGCGCATCCTGAGGGCTATATCGAGGCCTTCGCCAACTTCTACCGCGACGCCGCCGAGATCATCCGCGCGCACCGCACTGGCACGACCGTCGACCCCGCCCGCGCGGCTCAGGTGCCGGACGTCGTCGACGGCGCGCGCGGCGTGAAATTCGTTGCCGCAGCGGTAGAATCCTTCCAGGCCGGCGGCACCTGGTCCGCGGCACGGTTCCAGCCACAGTAAGCCCCGCAGATCCGGAATCGTCCCGCCAGTGGTATAGAACTGTTGGCAATTTTCCCGGCTGCACATAGGAATGGCGGCACGACACCGGCGGCAAATCGACGGTTTGGGAGAGTTTTCGCATGACGCATCTGCAATTTTCGGCCGAACTGTTGCGGCGCGCGGAAAAGCATGGGCCGATAACCATCGGCCTTGCCGGCGCCGGCCAGATGGGAACCGACCTCATCGTGCAGGTAGCGCTGATGTCCGGCATTCGGATCGGGGCGATTTCTGAGACCCGGCCGGACCGTGCCGTGGAAGCCGTTCTGCTGGCCGGGCATGACCGCGATTCCATCGTCATGGCAAGCTCGCCTGCGGCGATCGACGGCGCAATCGAGGCCGGCAAGATTGCCGTGACCGACGATCTCGCGGCCTTCGCCGCAGCCGGTCGGATCGACGTCGTCATCGACGCCACCGGCAATCCCAACATCGGCACGCTTCTGGCGCTCGACGTCATCAGGAACGGCAAGCACATCGTCATGCTGAACGTCGAGGCCGACATCACGATCGGCCGCTTCCTCAAGGAGGAGGCCCGCAAGGCCGGCGTCGTCTATACCGGAGCTGCAGGCGACGAGCCCGCCTGCGCGGTCGAACTCATCGGCTTCGCCAGGACGCTCGGCTTCGGCATCGTTGCGGCGGGCAAGGGCAAGAACAACCCGCTCAAGATCGACGCCGTGCCGGCGGCCTATGAGAAGGAAGCGGCCGAGCGCAACATGAATGCGCGAATGCTCGTCGAGTTCGTTGACGGCTCCAAGACCGCCGTCGAAATGGTCGCCATCGCCAATGCGACCGGCCTCGTTCCCGACGTGCCGGGCATGCACGGTCCCGCCGCCACACGCGACGAACTGGCCGAGGTTCTATGCCCGCGCGAGGACGGGGGTATTCTCCATCGCAAGGGGGTCGTCGACTATTCGATCGGCAAGGGAGTGGCCCCCGGCGTCTTCTGCGTGATCGAAACCAAACATCCGCGCGTGCTGGAGCGGATAAGCGACCTGAAGGTCGGCAAGGGTCCCTATTTCACGCTGTTCCGTCCCTACCACCTGACCAGCCTCGAAGTGCCGCTGTCAGCAATCAATGCCGTGCTTCACAAGCGGGCCGATCTCGAGCCGCTCGACCGACCGGTGGCCGAAGCTGTAGCGGTTGCCAAGCGCGACCTCGGGGCCGGCGAGGCGCTCGGCAAGATCGGGGAGACGGAATACCGCGGCTTCGCCATGACCTGGGAGGACGCACGCCGCAAAGGCGCGGTGCCGCTCGGGCTTGCCGAAAACGCCAGGATGATCAAGCCGGTCAAGAAGGGCGAATTCCTGACCTACGACAATTGCGTGCCCGACGAGACCATGGTGATTACCAAGATCCGGCAACGGATCGATCAGTCCGACGGGATGTTCGTCACCAACGCCGCATGATCCTGGCCCGGCCGGGCCCTCACCCGCGCGCCAGCCTGGCCACTTGCCCGAACAGTTGGATACATTCTAGATCAAGCGGATCGTCGACCGGCTCGGGCTGCGACGAGAACCGCACGATCACCACGGCCGCCTCGGGATCGATCCACAGCCATTGGCCGTGGATGCCGATGGCAAAGAACGCACGGTTCGAAAAGCCGGTCTCGTACCATTTGTTTCGATAGCGACCATCCTTCAACAGATGCGCGAAATCGCCATTACGCCAGGCGTCGGAATCGCCACCGGTCAACGTATCGTGCACCCAGGTTTCAGGCAGCACGCGGCGTCCATTGGCAGTGCCGCCGCAACGCATCAGTTCTCCGACCCGCGCCAGATCGCGCGCGGTGACGCTGACTCCGCCGGCGGCCCGCGCGGTGCCCTCGCTGTCGACCGTCACCAGCGCGTCGGCTTTCGCGCCCATCGGCATCCAGAGCCGTTCGCTCATCAGGTCGGCGTAACGACGCCCGGATGCGCGCTCGACAACGATCCCCAAGAGGTCGGAGTTGGGCGAGCGGTAGCGGAACGGCGCGCCGTGGCCACCCTGCGCCTTTTTCAGCGACGCCAGGAAGCCGAGCATGGTCTCGCCGGCGCGGCCTGGGATCTGCGGGTTCCACAGCATCGCGCGGCGATAGCGGGCGAAATCGCTTTCGGGATCGAGATAGCTTTCGTCGAAGTCGAGCGCGACGGCCATGTCCAGCAGGTGCCGGACCGTGGCATCGCCATAGGCGGAGCCGGCGACTTCCGGCACGTAGGAGACGACCGGCGCTTCCGGATCTAGCGCCCCCTCCTCCTGCAGAATCCCCGCAAGGATCGCGGTCAACGACTTGCTGATCGAGAAGACGATATGGCGCGAACGATTTTCATGGTGCGGCGCGTGGAAATCCGCGACAAATCTCCCATCCTTCATCAACACCAGGGCATCGGTATGCGAGCGCTCAAGGAAGCTCGCCATGGTCTCCGGGCTCGCCTGCGAAAATGGCTCCGACAGCAACCACGACGGGTCGGCCGCCGGCTCTTCGCTGCCGACCGAAGCCGCGATAACCGCGCTCGGCACAAGTTCGACGGCATTCTGGAACGACCAGGCGCTATAGGGCGCAAGCCGCCAGTTGCCGAGGGAAACCTCGCTGCGGCGAAAGCCGAAGCGGTCGGTGAATTCGTCAGTCAAGATGTCTCCTGGGTGGTCCGGGCTTCGCATGCCCTGTGTTCATGCCACGTGCGATCGGGCCCGGCATCGCGCCGGGCCCGGCAATTCATCTACTTGTTCACGTCGGTCCAGATGCGGGTATAGAGCTGGCTGACTTCCGGAGAACAGGTCTCCAGGAACTCGCCGGCATCCTCGAACTCGGCCGGCACGACCAGTTCTGGGGCTGACTTCATGTCGTCCGACATGAAATCAGTTGAGCCCTTGATCCCGTTTGCGTATTTCGCGAATTCGGAGATCAGCGCCGCATTCTCCGGGTCCATGATGAAGTTCATGAACAGCTTGGCGTTGTCGACGTTCTTGGCATCCTTCAGGATGGCGACGCTGTCCATGAAGAACGGAAAGCCCTCCTTCGGATAGCCGAAGGCGATGTCCGGGTTCTTGATCCGCGACCGCATGACGGCGCCGTTCCAGTAATAGACGGCCGCATAGTCGCCGGAAGGCAGTTTCTCGGTCACGCTGTAGTCCATCGCCAGCCATTTCGGCTTGGCCTCGACCAGCTTGTCGCGGACCTTCTTGAGCAGTTCCTTGTCTTCGGTGCACCACTCGCCGCCGAAATACTTGATCGTCGCGAACAGCACGTCGTTCATTTCCGGCGCCACATTGATCTTTCCGACCAGTTCGGCCGGCGGATCGAGGAAGATGGCGGACGTATTGATGTCGCCGCCATAGACGGACTTGTTGACGCCGATGCCGGTCACCCCCCACTGCCAAGGAACGGTGTAGTGGCGGCCTTCGTCCCACGGAACGTTGACCCAGCGCTCGTCGACATTCTTGAAATTTTCCATCTGGTCGGGACGCGCCTCGAGCAGCATGCCTTCATTCACCCAGATCGGCACGTAGTTGGCTGAAGGCACGACGATGTCGAAGCCGTGCCCGCCGGCACGTACCTTGGCGAGTGCCGTGTCGTTCGAATCGTAGTCGGTGATGGTGACCTTCACCTTGTGGGTGTCTTCGAACTTCTTGATCAGTTCGGGGCTGGTGTAGTCGCCCCAGTTGTAGATGTTGAGTTCGCCCTCGGCGGCAGCACTGCCGGCAAAGGCAAAGATCGACACGGCTGCCGTGGCAAGCCCGATTTTCCAGTTCATGTGATTCTCCCTTGGCTCAGTTGAAAACTCAGGTTTTCCGTCGGTTGACGAAGAAGAAGATCGTGACGAGCACGACCGACAGCGCCAGGAATGCCGTGGCGATGGCGTTCACTTCCGGCGTCACGGTTCGGCGCAGTTGTCCGAGCATATAGGTCGGCAGCGTGTCCTGCCCGCCGGACTTCACGAATTCGGTGATGACGACATCGTCGAGCGAAATGACGAATGCCAGCATGAAGCCGGCGATGATGCCGGGCCTCAGCAACGGCAGGGTCACGCGCCGGAATGTAACCCACGGCGTCGCGTAGAGATCGGCGGCGGCGCGTTCGAGGGTCAGGTCCATGCTCTCGAGCCGGGCCCGGATCGGCAGATAGGCAAAGGGTATGCAGAAGGCCGAGTGCGCCAGGATCAGGTATCCGAGACCGGAGTAGCCGGTCCAGACCTTGACCTGCGAGAACACGATCAGCAGCGCCACGGCCGTGACGATCTCCGGCACCATGAGCGGCTGGTTGATGAAGGCATATTTGAAGGCAAGACCGCGATATGGCCCCGTGCGGGTCGTGGCCAGCGCCGCCATGGTCGCGGCGGTCGTGGCGATTGCCGCGGCCCAGACGGCTATGATCAGTGACCGCCACGCGGCGTCCTGCACGGCGACGTTTCCCCAGGCGTCGGCAAACCAGCGCAGCGAGAATCCACCCCAGGTGGTGACGGAATCGTCGGCGTTGAAGGCATAGGCGACGAGCGTCACGATCGGCAGATAGAGCGCTACGAAGGTGAACAGCGCGGCGATCCGGAAACCCGGTTGTGCACGGATGTCGAAGTGTCTAGCCATGCTGCACACCCGAGCGGGAGGCGTTGCGGACATAGACGAGCAGGGCCAGCATCACCAGGACCATCAAAGTGATCGACAGAGCGGCGCCGAGTGGCCAGTTGCGGCCGGCGCCGAATTGCAGCTCGATCAGATTGCCGAGCATCATGTTCTTGCCGCCGCCCAGCACGCGCGGAATGACATAGGCACCGAGCGACGGGATGAACACCAGGATCGAGCCGGCAATGATGCCGGGGCTGACGAGCGGAATGATGATCCGTCGCAGTACCCGCATCCTGCCGGCGTAGAGATCGTAGCCCGCCTCGATCAAGCGAAAGTCTAGCTTCTCCATGCTGGCGTAGAGCGGCAGTACCATCAGCGGCAAATAGATGTAGATCATGCCGAACAGGATCGCCCAGTCGGTGTGCATGATCTGCAACGGCTCGTCGATGATGCCGGAAAAGCGCAGCAGCGAATTCAGGATACCCTCGTTGCGGATCACCTGCTGCATGGCGAAGGTGCGGATCAGCAAGTTGGTCCAGAACGGTATGGTGACAAGAAACACCCATATCTCGCGCGTGTGGCGCGGCCGCGTGGCGATGAAGTAGGCGGTTGGAAAACCAAGCGCCAGGGTGAACACCGTCGTGATGAAGGACAGTCGGATCGAGCGCCAGACGATCGACAGATGCGCGTCGGCGAGCTGCAGCGTGTCGTCGAAAATGTCGCGCTCGAACAGCACCGAGAACCAGCCGTCCAGCGAGAACTGCCAGAACTTCACGTCGCCGTAGTCGCCTCGCACCATGAAGGAATAGAGCAGCATGACGAACAGCGGCCCGATCGCCGCTGCGAAAATGATGATCAGCGCCGGCGCCGAGAGCAGCCAGCGGGAGCGGATCTCGTCGCGCCGTCCCTGCCTGGCGATCTCTGCCGCGCTTGCCATCGTCAGTCCTTCAGGACCTGGGCGGCATCCGCCGCGATCTCGACCTCGGCGCGATCGCCGACCTCGAAGCCGCAGGATTGGCCGCGCATGTTCTGCTGGCGCACCGTGAAGGCACTACCGTCGTCGAGCTTGATGTGGATATGCGTATCGGTGCCGAAATAGACGACGTTCTCGACGATCCCGGCCAGTTGCCCGCCCTGCTTGACGGCGCGCGCGTGCTCGGGCCGGACGACCACCGTCGCCTCGCCCCCGGGCACGAAGCCTTCGGCAACGCTTGCCTCGACCTCGGCGCCCGAACTCAACCGCACTGTCGCCGTGCCCTCGCGACTGCCAACCACCGTGGCGGCAAGCAGGTTTGATTCGCCGATGAAGTCGGCGACGAACCGCTCGGCCGGCCTGTCATAGATATCCGAAGGCGAGCCGATCTGCAGGATTCGGCCCTTCGAGATGACCGCAATGCGGTCTGACATGGTCAGAGCCTCTTCCTGGTCGTGCGTGACGAATACGAAGGTGATGCCGGTTTCGTGCTGCATGCGCTTCAGTTCGATCTGCATCTCCTTGCGCAGCTTGTAGTCGAGCGCCGAGAGCGGCTCGTCGAGAAGCAGCACCTTGGGGCTCGGCGCCAGCGCCCGGGCCAGGGCAACACGTTGCGCCTGGCCGCCGGAAATCTGGTCGGTGCGCCTGTCGCCGAGATCTTCCATGTGAACCAGCTTCAGCATCGCCGATACGCGCGCCGTGATCTCGTCCCGGGGCCGTCCGAGGCTTTCCAGTCCGAAGGCGACGTTCTCGGCCACCGTCAGATGCGGGAACAGCGCGTAGCTCTGGAAGACCGTATTGACCGGCCGCTTGAACGGCGGCAGGCCGGCGATGTCCTCGCCATGCAGGAAGATGGCGCCTTCGGTCGGATACTCGAACCCCGCAATCAGCCTGAGCAGCGTGGTCTTGCCGCACCCTGATGGACCGAGCAGCGTGAAGAACTCGTTTTCGCGGATCGATACCGAAACTGTGTCGAGCGCCGTAACCTGACCGTCGCCTGAGCCGAAGACCTTGCGCACGCCGCGGATGTCGATGGCATTCCGGCCGGCTGCTTCAGACACGCATACGCCCCACTCGATTGTCGGCTGCGCTGACGGCAGCTTGGTTCCCGCCTGATTGTCACCACATGCCAGATGGCTTGGCAACAGAATGATTGGGTCCCTGGAATTTTGCGGGCTGCATATCGCCTCCAACCCATCAATCGCTGCGGCAGCGCTATTGCCGGAAGCCGGACGGCGCGGCTAGGGTCCGCGTCGATCGCACAACGGATTCCAAGCATGAAAACCATCTATTCGCCGCTTCATCTCGGGCATTCAGGCCACATGGAACTGATCAGCGGCGCCATCGTGCCGGCCTTTGAAAAACCGTCCCGCGCGGAGATCATCAAGGCGAGGCTGGAGAAGCAGCAGATCGGGCCGATCCTGCCGCCGGACGAACATGACATCGCGGCCGCCCGCCGTGTGCATCGGGAAGACTATGTCGACTTTCTTCCGACGGTCTGGAAACTCTGGGAAGACTCTGGCCGAAGCGGCTCAGCCATACCCTTCACCTGGCCAACGCGTGGGCTGCGCGGCGATGTTCGTCCCAAGACCATCGACGCCCTGCTTGGCTACTATTCCTTCGATGGAGGCGCGCCCTTTGTCGCCGGCACATGGCAGGCGATCAAGTCATCCTACGACGTGGCCCTCACCGCGGCAGGCCTGGTCAAAGCTGGCGAGCGCGCAGCCTTCGCGCTTTGCCGCCCGCCCGGCCATCATGCGGGCTCGGCCTTTATGGGTGGCTATTGCTTCATCAACAACGCCGCCGTCGTCGCACTGTGGTTTCGCGACCAGGGTGCAGCGCGCGTCTCGATCCTCGACGTGGACTACCACCACGGGAACGGGACACAGGAGATCTTCTACGAGCGCGGCGACGTGCAGGTGCTCAACCTGCACGCTGATCCGATGGTAGAGTACCCGTTCTTCCTCGGCCACGCCGATGAGCGCGGCGGCGGCGAAGGCGAAGGCTACAACCGCAATTATCCGATGCCCTTCGGAACCGATTGGAGCGGTTGGAACAGTTCGCTCGAGGATGCCTGCGGCCACCTTGCCCGCTACGCGCCGGATGTCGTGGTCGTCTCGCTCGGCGTCGATACGTTCGAGAAGGACCCGATCAGCCAGTTCAAGCTGAGAAGCGAGGATTTTCCGAAGATCGGCCGCCGTATTGCGGCCCTCGGCCTTCCGACGCTCTTCGTCATGGAAGGCGGCTACGCAGTGGAAGAAATCGGGGTCAACGCCGTCGGCGTGCTGGAAGGTTTTCTTGGCGCCTGAACCGTAACCCGGCTACGACCGCAGCGCCCGGGCCGCTGCGGACCGGCCGGAGAACTTTCACTCAGTCGATCTTTTCGATCGTCGCCGCCTGGTCTGGCACCAGCCGCACCCGGTAGGTCGCATCCTTGCAGTTCAGTATCCAGGCCCGCTCCCCGATCTCGGAGTCTCCCGCGTCAGGCTTCGCGGTCACGGGCTGGTCACAAGCATATCCCTGCTCGCGAACCTGGGTGGCGATCAACGTTGCAGCTTCGCCATTATCTGACTGGGCTATTGCGGCTCCGGTCGCGGCTGCCATCGACCAAGCCAGCAAGAATGTGCCTGCCACGTATCTCACTCTTGCCTCCATGAAGTATGCTCGCGCTCAACCGCGACCCTCGATATCCAGATGCTCCCACATGATTGTTGAACCATGCCGAACTTTCAAGTTGGGAATGCCGCATAGGCAGGCCGCGACATTCCTTTCCGCAACTCGGTTCGGCAGGAGACCCGGCGGCGTCCAGATTGCCGCCGCCCGGGCTACTCGCCTAGAGGAAGTCGGCGCGGTGGGGAGTAAACGTGTCGACGAGCAGTCCGTCCTCCAGCGCGACAACGCCATGCACCGCATTCGACGGCACGATGAAGCTGCCGCCGGCGGACACGGTTTCGGTGACGCCACCGATCGTCACGTCGAAGCTGCCCTTGGCCACATAGCTTGATTGGACATGCGGGTGGGAATGCGTCGCGCCCACGCCCCCCTTCTCGAAGGCGAACTGGACGACCATCAACTCGTCCGTAAAAAGCATCACGCGGCGGCGGTTGCCGTCGGGAGTGGCCACCCATTCGCCCTCGTCGGGCCCGGCGAATATTTTCGTTTCACTCATGTCAAATCCTATCGTGCGAGCCAGCCGCCGTCGACCGGAATGACCGCCCCGTGCATGTAGTCTGAAGCCTTGGCGAGCAGAAACACGGCGGCGTCGCCTATGTCGTCCGGCGCCCCCCACCGGCCGGCGGGAATTCGGTCGAGTATCGCGGCGCTGCGGTCGGGGTCGGCGCGCAAAGCCTGCGTGTTGTTGGTCTCGATATATCCAGGCGCAATGGCGTTGACGTTGATGCCTTTAGCCGCCCATTCGCAGCCGAGCAGGCGCGTGACGCCCAGCACGCCGTGCTTGGCAGCGGTGTAGGACGCGACCCTGATGCCGCCCTGGAAGCTCAGCACGGAGGCAATGTTCACGATCTTGCCGCGGCGCGCCGGTTCCGCCAGCGCATGACGCGCAAAAGCCTGGCTGAGAAAGAACAGCGATTTGAGGTTGAGGTCCATCACGTCGTCCCAATCGGCCTCGCTGAAGTCGACCGCGTCGCCCCGACGGATGATGCCGGCATTGTTGACCAGCCCGTCGATCGGCCCTGCCGCCCAGACCCTGTCGAGCATCTCCTGCGCCGCCTCTTGATTGGCGAGGTCGCAGACTTCCGGTGCGAAGCTGCCGCCGAAGGCGGCAATCTTCGAGGCGGTCTCGTCCATTGGCGAGCGGCCGACGCCGATAACCGCGCCATCGGCCCGCGCGACCGACACGGCAATACCCTGGCCGATGCCGGTATTGGCGCCGGTTACGAGGATGCGCCGGCCGTCGAGGCTGAATGCCGAGAGGTCGCTCATCTCAGCTCCGTCATGGCGACCGGATCGACATCGGTGTAGTCGACATTGTCGCCGGCCATCGCCCAGATGAAGGCGTAGTTCGAAGTGCCAGCGCCCGAATGGATCGACCAGCCAGGCGACAGGATCGCCTCCTCGTTGGCGATCACCAGGTGCCGCGTCTCGTCCGGCTCGCCCATCAGGTGGAAGACGCGCGCGGAATCGTCGAGGTCGAAATAGAGATAGGCCTCCGAGCGCCTGTCATGGATGTGGCAGGGCATGGTGTTCCAGACCGAGCCCGGCGCCAGCTGGGTCATGCCGACGACAAGCTGGCACGTCTTGACGCCTTCGGGATGGATGAACTGGAAGATCGAGCGTTCGTTCGACGTGGACTGGCTGCCGAGGTCGATGCGCTTCGCGTCGCCGATGCGGATATGCCTGGTCGGGTAGGTCTGGTGTGCCGGTGCGCTGAGCAGATAGAATTTCGCCGGATTGCCGGCATCGTCCGAGGAGAAGGTGACGGTCCCGGCGCCCATGCCCGCGTAGATCATGTCGCGGCTGCCGATGGCGAAACTTTCTCCGCCGATCTCGACGGTCCCCGGTCCGCCGACATTGACGGCGATCATCTCGCGGCGATCGAGGAAATTCTTGGTTCCCGTCGGCCGGATCGTCTCCAGCACGAGGCTGCCATCGACAGGCATGGCACCGCCGACAATGAGGCGGTCGTAGTGAGTGTAAGTCAGGCAGATGCGGTCGTGCGCGAACAGGCCGGGAATGTGAAAATTGTGGCGCAGCTCGTCGGTTCCCATGGCTGCGGCCGCGGCAGGGTCGATGGCGAAGCGGACGCTATGGTCCATATGGCTGTGGGTCATGCTTGTGATTCCTGTAATTGAGTGGCTCAGGCGGTCCGCTATCGGTCCATGCCTGACATGTATTCGGCCTGCTGGCCGCTCAGCCGCTTCCGGTAGCGTTCCTGGCTGGCGACGAGATGAGCCCGCATGCCGTCGCGCGCCGCCTGCGGATCGCCGTTTTGTATGGCGCTCAGGATGACGAGATGCTCGCGTTGCAGGCCGACCTGGTATTCGCGCGTCAGCACGCTCTCGGTGCCCCAGGGCGAGGTGATGTCGCAGGGAATGGTGCGCGAGCCGAGCGCGTCGAGTACCTCGACATAGAAGGGATTGTTGGTTGCCGCGGCAATCGCCCGGTGGAAGGCGAAGTCGGTCCTGCCGGTAGCCTCGTCCAGCGCCAGCAGCCGTTCGAATTCGAAGAAGGCTTCCTGGATCTCGGCCTCTTGCGCATTGTTGCGGCGCATCGCCGCCAACCCGGCGCTCTCGATCTCGATGCCCATTCGAACTTCAAGTACGTTGAGCGCCAGAGAGATCTTGTTGCCGATCTCCTGTCCGATCGAGCCGAAGGCGAGCGACGGGCGGTCGCGCACGAAGACCCCGGCACCCTGGCGGGACTCGACGAGGCCGTCGGCGGCAAGCGTCGCCATCGCCTCGCGGATCACGGTGCGGCTGACACCGAAGGTTTCGGTCAGCTGGCTTTCGGTCGGCAGTTTCTGTCCGGCCGCGAACTCGCCGCCCAGCACCTGCGAGCGCAGCGCCGACACGACGTGCTCGGAGAGCTTCGGCCGCCGTTCGCTCCTGGTCTCTGTTTCGATGCCTTCTGCCATGCCCCCGCCCCTATTTGAAAACGCTCGGCAGCCACAGAGAGATCGCCGGGATATAGGTGACCAGGCCAAGCACGATGATGCCGGCGCCATAGAACGGCCAGACTGAGCGCATCGCTTCCCAGACGGTAATCTTGCCGACCGCGCAAGCGACGAACTGCACCGCCCCCACCGGTGGTGTGTTCAGGCCGATGCCGAGGTTGAGGATCATGATGACGCCGAAATGAACCGGGTCGACGCCGTAGTGCTGCGCCACCGGCAGGAAGATCGGCGTGGTGATGATGATCATCGGCCCCATGTCCATGAAGGTGCCGAGCAGCAGCATCAGGACATTGAGGAGCAGCAGGATCATCAGCGGGTTCTGCGAGATGTTGCTCATCCAGTCGATAAGCATCGTCGGCACCCGCAGATAGGCCATGAGCCAGCTGAAGGCGGCGGCTGTCCCGATGATGACGAGCACCATGGCGGTGGTGCGCACCGCGCCGAGCGTCGCATCGACGAAGGCGGTCCAACTCATGGCCCGGTAGACGAAAATCGTGACGAAGAGCGCGTAGAGCACGGCTATGCAGGAACTCTCCGTCGCCGTGAAGATGCCCGAGCGAACGCCGCCGAAGATGATGCCGATCAGCAGCAGGCCCGGGATGGCTACCGCGCCGAGATGCAGGACAGCCTGGAACCCCGGAAAGGCCTCCGTCGGATAGCCTCGCTTGCGGGCCACGACGTAGGCGGTCAGCATCAGCGCGAGCGCCAGAAGCAGACCCGGCAATATGCCGGCCGTGAACAAGTCGGCGATCGAGATCTTCCCGCCGGCCGAAATCGAATAGATGATCATGTTGTGCGAGGGCGGCAGCAGGAGTGCGATCAGCGCCGCCATCGACGTCACGTTGACGGCGTAGTCGGTGCCGTAGCCGCGCGCCTTCATCTGCGGGATCATCAGGCCGCCGACCGCTGCGGCCTCGGCGACAGCCGAGCCGGAGATGCCGCCGAACAGCGTCGCGGTCGCGATGTTGACCTGGCCGAGGCCACCGCGAAGGTGTCCCACGATGGAACCGGCGAAGGCGACGATCCGGCTGGCTATGCCGCCCCTGACCATCAGGTCGCCGGCATAGATGAAGAAGGGCACGGCGAGCAGCGTGAACACGCTCATGCCGGAATTCAGTCGCTGGAAGATCACCAGCGGCGGCAGTCCCATATAGGCGATCGTCGCGAAGCTGGCGACGCCCAGGCAGAAGGCGATCGGCGTGCCGATCAGCATCAGCGTCACGAAGGAGCCGAAGAGAATTGCAAGCTCCATTTCAGCCTTCCTTCGTCGCGACGATCGCCGGGACTTCGTCGAGATTGACGTCACGGTCTATGTCGACCCCCGACCAGCGCAGCACGATGCGTTCGATCGAGAAGAGAACGATCAGCACGCCACCGACGACGACCGGCAGATAGTCGAAACTGCCTGGCAAACCGAGCGACGGCAGCGTGGACGCCCAGGTCAGCATGACGAGTTGAAAGCCGTAATAGATCATGCCTACCCCGAAGCCTCCCACAACGAGATCCGACACCGTCCGCAGGCCCGCCTTGCTGCCCTTGGGCAGGATGTAGAGCAGCACGTCGAAACCGAGGTGGAAGTTTTCCCGGACGCCGACGGCGGCGCCGAGGAAGATGAACCAGCTCATCACCATAACCGCGCCGGGTTCGGTCCAGCTCGGCGAATCATTGAGCACGTATCGACAATAGACCTGCCACGCGACAAAGGCGGTCATCATCACGAGGCCGAAACCCGCGATCCACAATGACGCCTTGCACAGACCGGACAGGACCCGCGCTATCGCCGGCAGCGGCTGTTGATCTTCGTGGCCGATAGTCATGTGATGGCACCTCGGGCAGGGAAACGGCGGCGGCGCGGCTGCCGCGCCGCCGCCGCGATGATCACTCGACGGCCTGGATGCGTGTCACGAGGTCCTTAAGCTTCGGATCGGTGACATGCTTTTCATAGACCGGGCCCATGGCATCGATGAAGGGCTTCTTCTCTGGAGTCGTCACCGTGGTGCCGTTTGCCTCGACCAGGGCGCGCGATTCCTTTTCCTTGGCTTCCCAGAGCTCGCGCTGCTTGGCAACGCTGTCCTTGGCTGCCTGCTTGACGATGGCCTGGTCCTCGGGCGTCAGCTTGTCCCAGCTCGCCTTGGACATGACCAGCACTTCCGGCACGATCAGGTGCTCGTCGAGCGAGTAGAACTTGGCAACCTCGGCATGCTTGGCGGTGTCGTAGCTCGGCCAGTTGTTCTCCGCGCCGTCGATGACGCCGGTTTCGATGCCGGAATAGACCTCGCCGTAGGGCATCGGCGTCGCGTTGGCGCCGAGTGCATTGACCATGTCGACGAAGATGTCCGACTGCATGACGCGGAACTTCATGCCCTGCAGATCGTCCACCGAATTGATCGGCTTCTTCGAGTTGTAGAAGGAGCGTGCGCCGCCATCATAGAACGCAAGCCCGATGACGCCGTGCGGCTCGAAGGCAGCGAGTATCTCGTCGCCGATCTCGCCGTCCATCACTTTGCGCATGTGGTCGACCGAGCGGAAGATATAGGGCAGCGACGGCACGGTCGTCTCCGGGATCAACCCGTTGAACGGCCCCATCGAAACGCGGTTGAGATCGATGACGCCGGAACGGACCTGCTCGATCGTGTCCTTTTCCTCGCCGAGCTGTGCCGAGTGAAACACCTCGACCGTATAGCGTCCGTCCGTCCGTTCGTTCAGCAATTCGCCGAAATACTTGACCGCCTCGACCGTCGGATAGCCGTCCGGATGGGTGTCCGACGACCGCAGTACGGTTTGCGCGCTCGCCACGCCCGCCATCAACGAAGCGGCGACCAGCGTGGCCCCCATCAGTTTCGAGAAATGCAACATGGTTTCCTCCCGTTTGCATGAAGAGCGCGGCAGCGCCCGCTAAAGCCGGTACGCCTTCTTCGCCAGCGTATGGGCCAGTTCCTGCGCCACCTCCCGCGCCTCGTCCTCGCCGAGCCGATGCTCTGCAACGAGACGCGCCAGAAAGGCGCAATCTACCCGGCGCGCGATGTCGTGACGCGCCGGTATTGATGGAAATGCTCTGGTGTCGTCGTTGAAGCCGACCGTGTTGTAGAAGCCCGCCGTTTCCGTCGTCATCTCGCGGAACCGGCGCATGCCCTCGGGACTGTCGTGGAACCACCAGGCCGGCCCGAGTTTCAGGCAGGGATAGACGCCGGCAAGCGGTGCCAGTTCGCGGGCATAGCTCGACTCATCGAGCGTAAAGACGATGACCGACAGATCGCTTTCCAGGCCGACCCGGTCGAGCAGCGGCTTGAGCGCTGCGACATAGTCGGTGCGGGTCGGGATGTCGAAGCCCTTGTCGCGGCCGAACTTGCCAAGGATGGCGGGCGAATGATTGCGCCACGAGCCAGGATGGATCTGCAGCACCAGACGGTCGTCGAGGCTCATCTTGGCCATCTCGGTCAGCATCTGGGCGCGAAACAGTGCCGCCTCTCCGGAATCGGCCTTTCCGCTGCGCACCCTGTCGAATAGCTTCGCTGCCGCGCTGTCGGAAAGGTTGGCCGTCTCGGCTGTCGGGTGACCGTGGTCGGACGAGGTCGCCCCGAATTCCTTGAAGTAGGCGCGGCGCGCGCGATGGGCGTCCAGGTAGCCGTTCCAGTTGCCGGTGTCGCAGCCGCTCATGTCGCCAAGCCTGTCGAGATTCTCCTGGAAGCCGTCGAACTCGGGATCGACCACGGCATCAGGGCGGTAGGCGGTGACGACCTTGCCGGACCAGCCGCTGTCGCGAACCATCCGGTGCCAGCGCAGATCGTCGAGCGCGCCTTCCGTCGTCGCGATCGCCTCTATGTTGAAGCGCTCGAACAGCGCGCGGGGCCGGAAGGCATCGGTCGCGAGGCGTGCAGCGATGTTGTCGTAATGCGCGTCGGCATTGGCCGCCGTCAGCGGTTCATCGATGCCGAAGACGCCGGACAGAACATAGTCGAACCAGAGCCGGGTCGGCGTGCCTCGGAAGAGGTAGAAATGCTCGGCGAAGCGGCGCCAGATCATGCGCCCATCGGTCTCGACGGCCAAACCGTCCGCGGTCGGCACGCCGAGATCCTCGAGCCGGACGCCTTGGCTGAACAGCATGCGGAACACGTAGTGGTCGGGGACGATAAGCAGTTGCGCAGGGTCGGGGAACGGCTTGTTCTCGGCAAACCAGCGCGGATCCGTGTGGCCGTGCGGGCTGATGATCGGAAGGTCCTTTACGCCCGCGTAGAGCTCACGCGCTATCGCCCGCGAGCGCTCGTCGGCCGGAAACAAGAGATCGGAATCGATCAAAGCACTCATGTGGCCGAGGGCACCTCCCAATGCGGTCGCAAGTAAGTCCTCGCCTCAGGACAATGTCAACATACAAAAATAACAATCTTGTATGATGACTTTTGTTGCGTCATCGCCCGCGACGTTGTAGCCATGCCGGCGAGGATATGTCGGGAGGGAAAGCATGCGTTCTGGCACGCCGGGGCAAAGAACTCGATGACCGAGCGTCTGTCAGACGGCACGCTTGCGAACCTGCCCCGGGCCGTTCTCAGGCCCGCATACGATCGCACGTCGATCAAGGCCGGTATCGTGCATCTCGGCATCGGCGCCTTTCACCGTGCCCACCAGGCCGTCTATGTCGACGAATGCCTCGCGGCCGGCGAAACCGGCTGGGGCATCATCGGGGCATCGCTGCAAAGCACCTCCACCCGCGATGCGCTGGGTCCGCAGGACGGGCTCTACACGCTGGCGCAGCGCGGCAACGATAGCGAAATTCTGCGTGTTATCGGATCGGTCCTCTCCGTCATGGTAGCGCCGCAGGATCCGGACGCTCTGCTCGATGCATTGAGCGACCCGGCCATCCGCATCGTCACGCTGACGATCACCGAGAAGGCCTATCTGCGCGACGCTGCCGGCAATCTCGACCGAAATCATCCGGGCGTCGCTGCCGACCTTGCCAATTCGGCTTCACCCAAGACCGCACTCGGTTTTCTGGTCGAGGCGCTGGCGCGGCGGCGTGCGGCAGGAGTCGCGCCTTTCACCGTCCTCTCGTGCGACAATTTGCCGGCTAATGGACGCACGCTCCACCGGCTGCTGATCCAGTTTGCGGCGCTGCGCGATTCCGGCCTCGAACGCCATGTCGCTGAGGATGTCGCCTGCCCGTCGAGCATGGTCGACCGCATCGTGCCGTCGACGACGGATGCCGACCGCGAACGCGTGTCGTCGGCACTCGGCGTCGAGGACACCTGGCCGGTGATGACGGAGCCGTTCAGCCAATGGGTAATCGAGGATCGTTTTCCGTCCGGCCGCCCGGCCTGGGAGCGCTTTGGCGTGACCATGGTGCGCGATGTCGGACCGTTCGAGCACATGAAGCTTCGCCTCCTCAACGGTGCGCACTCATCGATTGCCTATCTCGGCTTGCTCAGCGGACATGAGACCGTTGCCGCGTCATTCGGCGACCCGGCGATCCGGAAATTCGTCGACGGGCTTTGGGCCGAGGCGATCGCGACCCTGCCGAAAGATGCCGGCCTCGATCCGCAAACCTATGTCGGCCAGTTGGCCGAACGCTTCTCCAACACCGCGCTGGCACACCGCACGGCGCAGATCGCCAATGATGGCAGCCAGAAGCTGCCGCAGCGCATCATTGCCACAGCGATAGACCGGCTGGATGCCGGATTGTCGGCCAGCCACCTGATGCTGGCGGTCGCGGCATGGGTCCGCGCCTGCGAGTTGCGCGGTGCGTCGCTTCCCACCGGCCATTTCACCGATCCCCTGGATGCGCGGCTGGCGACGATTGGCGGCTCCGGCTCGACGCCGGCGCAGACAGTGACGGCGATTTTCGATGCGACGGGATTTGCCGCCGGCAGTTCCCACCGCCCGGCCCTAGAGCAATTGACGGCCGGACATCTCGAAACATTGCGCGGTGGTAGCGTGGGACCCGCCCTCGCGACGCTTGGCGGAGACTGACTGCGTGAGACAGACCTGGCGCTGGTTCGGACCCGACGATTCAGTCACGCTTTCGCATGTCAGGCAGGCGGGCGCCTCCGGCGTAGTGACCGCGCTGCACCAGCTTAATGACGGGCGCGCCTGGCCGGCGGACGAGATAGCGAAACGCAAGGCGATGATCGAGGCGGCCGGACTGGAGTGGCGTATCGTCGAGAGCGTCATCGTCCATGAAGACATCAAGACCCGCGCCGGCCGATACCGCGAGCTCATCGACAACTACAAGGCGTCGCTGCGGACCCTGGCTGCGGCGGGCATCGACACGGTCTGCTACAATTTCATGGCGATCACCGACTGGACGCGGACCGATCTCGAGGCGCCGATGCCGCGCGGCGGGACTGCGCTGCGCTTCGATATCGTCGATTTCTGCGCCTACGACGTGCTGGTGTTGAAGCGCGCCGGCGCCGAAGGCGATCACCCGCCGGCGCGCATCGAGGCGGCCCGCGCCCGGCTGCAGGCGATGAGCGACAGCGACCTGGCGAAGCTCGAGACCAACCTGATCGGCTGGGTGCCGGCGCGCGAATTCATCCATGACAGAGACAGCTTCCGCCGCGCGCTCGACGTCTATCGCGACATGTCGGTCGAGGGTTTCCGCGCCAACCTCATTGCCTTCCTGCGCGAGATCATTCCCGTAGCTGAGGAGGTCGGCGTCAAGATGGCGATCCATCCGGACGATCCGCCCTTTCCCATCTTCGGCCTGCCGCGCGTCGTATCGAGCGCGTCCGACGCTGCGGCGATCCTGGAGGGCTGCCCGTCGCCGTCGAACGGACTGACCCTGTGCACGGGTTCCTATGGCGCCGGCGCGCATAACGATCTGCCGGCGATGGCCAGGCGTTTTGCCTCCGACATCCATTTCGTGCATCTGCGCAACGTGACGAAGGAGGCCGACGGTTCCTTCCATGAGGCCGAGCACCTCGAGGGCGACACCGACATGATCGCCGTGGTCCGTGCCCTGATGGCGGAGGAGCGCCGCCGCAAGGCCGAGGGGCGCAGCGACTGGGAGATGCCGATGCGTCCCGATCATGGCCATGCCATCATCGACGACATCGGCAAGAAGGTAAACCCGGGCTATTCCTGCATCGGCCGGCTCAAGGGGCTGGCCGAACTGCGCGGCGTCATGCGCACCATTGACGCGCTGGGAGGCTGACGCGGCAGACGGTTACCGAGCGTGAAGCGCTGAGGGTGCACCGCCTCATTGAGGGAATGCTACACTCCCCACAGAGCGGCGTGCCCGTCGCCCGGGCCGGCTAACCAGCGGCAATCCGCGCCAGCCAGTCCTTGCCGACGCCGCGGTCGCGGATGATCGAGAGCGGGTCCTCGCTGTCGAGGCGCGAGCAGAGCCGATAGACCTCCAGCGTCTCCGCCGTCATCTCGCCGCGCTTGTAGAAATACATCGCCGCCGCATAGCGCGTGCGGCCCGACCACTGCTCGCCGAGCGGCGTGTTGACCAGCGCCCATTGTTCGGAGGCCTCCGGATCGGGCTCGGCCATGCTCAGAAATCTCCCGGCGGGTTGGCGGTGCGCCGCGCCAGTTTCACGAATGGCCGCGGCACGATTGTGGCACGTTTCATCATGCGCTCGTATTTCAGTTCGCGCATGGCGTAAATCTCGACCCAGAGATTGTCGGTCACCGTGTCTCCATAGGGCCGCGACAGGCTGGCCAGGGCGATGTTGCGCTTGGCGGTCGGCGACCAGATGGCGGCACTGACCAGTCCGACCTCTCTCGTCTTGCGGTGATAGACGATAGCGTGTTCGGCGGGGATGTTGCCTTCGATTTCCAGCCCCACCAGCACATGTCGCATCGATCCTTTCGCGCGGGCTTCGACGATCGCGCGGCGGCCGTTGAAATGACCCTTCTCCAGATCGATCATGAATCCCAACCCGATCTCGTCGGGCATGCGAACCCGGTCGGCGCGCAGCGCGTGGTCGGCGGTGGTGAAATCGGCATTGGCGACGATCAGCCCTGCCTCCAGCCGCGCCCGGTTGAGCGCCGCATAGCCGATGGCGCGGATGCCGCGCAATTCGCCGGCCTTCCAGAGCCGGTCCCACAGCGAGAGGGCGAGCTTGGCCGGCGCAAACAGTTCATAGCCGAGATCGCCGGTAAAGCCGGTGCGCGAGATTGTAACCTTGCCGCCGTCATGCGGGAACTCTGCGAGGTCGAAGACCTTAAGCTTCTCGACGCCGGCAAAGCCTGCCTCGCGCAGCACGGCGAAGGACGTCGGCCCCTGCAGCGCCAGTCCCGCGATTTCCTCCGTCTCTTCGGCAATCTTGACGTCATAGCCGATGGCGCTGTCGAGCAGCCAGGGCAGGTGCCGCTCCTGGCTGCACAGCCGGAACGTCTGCGCGCCGAGCCGGAAAAGCGTGCCGTCGTCGAGCACATGGCCCTCGTCGTCGCACCAGGCCGTGTAATGCACGCGTCCGGGCCTCAGCTTGCGCACGTCGCGCAGCGTGACACGGTTGAGAAACGACTCCGCGTCCCTGCCCTCGACGCGGTATTTGACCATTGGCGAGATGTCGAACAGCGCGGCCTGGCTGCGGATGGCGAAATATTCGAGTTCCTCGTCGAACACCGAATGCGGCGCGCGGTAACCGGCCCAGTCGTACCAGTCGCTGGTCTGCATCAGCGCGTCGATGCGCGGCTGGAACGGCGTGCCGAGCCGCAGCATGCGGAAATGGTCCTGGCGCGCCAGCCGCGCAGCCAGCGCCGTGTCGGTCTTTGTCGCGGCCTTTGCCATGGCCTATCCCTTCATCGCGATGATGCGCCGCGCGGCGTTCAGGCCGGGTGCGCCGGAGACGCCGCCGCCCGGATGCGAACCGGCGCCGCAAAGATAGAGTCCGGCCACCGGCGTGTCGTAACCGTCCGCCCCGAAGACCGGACGCGACATCAGCATCTGGTCGGCCTGCAGCTCGCCATGGTGCCAGTGGCCGCCCGGCATGCGGTAGCGCGCCTCGATATCGGCCGGCGTCAGCAGTTCGGCGTGGCGGATGGTCTTGCCTATGCCGGGGGCGAACTTTTCGAGCTGCGCCAGGATGGCCTTCTGGAACTTCGGCTTGCCCTTGGCCCAGCCCTCCTTCAGCGCATAGGGCGCGTACTGCACGACCGCCGACAACACGCAGGCGCCGTCGGGCGCAAGCGAGGGATCGGCAAGGCTGGGCAACGTGATCTCCATCACCGGCTCGGGCGAGAACTCGCCGTATTTGGACGGGTTGAAGGCAAGCTCGACATGATTGGGCGATGGCGCGATGACCAGGCGACCGCGATGGCCGGCGGCGTCGACGCCGAGAAATTCGGGCGGCCGGTCAAGCGCCAGATGCAGCTTGGCGGCGTCGCCCTTCATGCGGATGTGCCTGACCTTGCGCACGAAGCCTGTGTCGAGTTCGCGCGGGCCAACCAGATCGAGAAAGGTCGTTGCCGGGTTGACCGCCGAGACTATCGTCGGTGCGCGCAGCTGTTCGCCGCTGGCAAGCTCGACACCGACGGCGCGGCCATTTTCGACGAGCACCTTTTCCACGATGGTATAGGTCCGGATCGACACGCCCGCAGCGCCGGCGGCACTGGCGATAGCCGCGACCACTGAGCCCATCCCGCCCTTAGGCACCATCTGCGCCCCGGGCAGGCCGCCGGTCTCGCCGGCCAGTCGGTAGTAGAGCCCGAGCAGCGATGTCGGTGAACGCGGGCCGAGATGGCTGCCGAGAGTTGCGTCGAAGGCGAGCAGTCCCTTCAGCCGGTCGTCCTCAAGCTGTTCGTCGAGCAGGTCGGCGACATTCATCAGGATGATGCGCAGGAAGTCGCGCATGTCTTCCTTGCCGAGCCGCTTGAGCGCCAGCGCCACCTGGCCGAGCGCCAGCGTCTCGCCAAGCGCCATGCCGTTCAAGTCGGGTGGCCGGCGGGAGAGCATCGGCTTCAGGATGCCGGCATAGCGGAACAGCTGCGCGCGTAGGTCCTGCCACGCGGCCTGTTCGCTGGCCGAAGCGCCGACCAGAACCTCGCCATAGGCGCCGCGCAAAATCAGCGGTTCGCCCCTTTCCGACAGCGCGACCGATGGCATGCCGCCGCCGGCAAGCGTTTCCAATCCTTGCTTTTCGAGTTCGAGCGACGAGACGACGTCCGGGTGAAGCCGGTTCAGGACATGGGCGACCGACGACACGCGGAACCCGGCAAAGAATTCCTCGCTGCGGGCCGCACCGCCGGTTTCGGCCGCCGCTTCAAGGACAGTGACCTTGCGCCCTGACTTTGCGAGCATCGCGGCGCAGACGAGGCCGTTATGGCCGCCGCCGATGACGATTGCGTCAGATGACGTCATGGGCCGGGCTCATATGCTTGGATGAATGCTTGAGGTCGCGCAGGATCTCGACGGCGGCGTTGCGGCCGGGCGCCCCCATGACGCCGCCGCCGGGATGGGCGGAGGAGCCGCAGATATAGAGGCCGTCGACCGGCGAGCGGTATTGCGCATAGCCGGGCACCGGACGGTTGAACAGGAGCTGGTCGAAGGTCAGCTCGCCCTGGAAGATGTTGCCTTCGGTCAGGCCGACCTCGGCCTCTAGTTCGCGCGGCGTGCGTACTTCCATGTGGACGATGCGGTCGCGGAAGCCCGGCGAGTAGTCGGCGATCTGCGAGACCACCGTTTCGGCGAAGGCGTCGCGGTCGGCATCGGTCCAGTCGCTGCCCTCGACCTTGGGCGGGCAATACTGCACGAAGCAGCTCATGAAATGCTTGCCCGGTGGCGCCATGGTCGGGTCGAGCGTGGTTGGGATCATCATGTCGAGGAACGGATCAGCCGACCATTTGCCGGCTTTCCAGTCATCATAGGCGCGGTCCATGCGCTCGACGGAATCGGTGAAATGCAAATCGCCGCGGATCGACGGCGCGTCCTTGGGCAGGGCCGGAAACTCGGGCAGCGAATCCAGCGCGATGTTGACCTTGCCCGACGAGCCGCGGATCTTGAAATTCTTCACGCGCCGCAGGAACGTGTCGGGCAGTTCCTTCTCCTCGACCAGCTTCAGGAAGGTGCGCTTCACGTCTGCATTGGAGACGACAAGCCTGCCGGCAACTTCCTCGCCGCCTTCGAGCACGACGCCGGTGGCCTTGCCGTTCCCGACCAGCACCTGGTCGACGGCGGCACCCGCGCGGATCGTTCCCCCGGACGCCTCGAAGCTGGCGGCGAGCGCCTTGGTGACGGCGCCCATGCCGCCGCGCGCATAGCCCCAGGCACCGACCGAACCGTCGACCTCGCCCATGTAGTGATGCAGCAGCACATAGGCGGTGCCTGGCGACATCGGCCCGAGCGCGGTGCCGATGATGCCGGAGATCGAAAAATTCGCCTTGATGACATCGGTCTCGAAATATTCGTCGAGGAACTCGGAGATCGACATGGTCCAGAAGCGCAGCGTCTGCGCCATCTCGGCAGCACCGAGGCCGGAGAATTTCTTGCCGAGATAGATGAGTTCGCCAAGATCGCGCGGCTTCAGGCTTGTTGGGTCGGGTGCCGTACGCATCAGGAAGGGCTGGATGAAGCGGCACTGCCGGGTAACGTCGCGGGCGTAGCGGTCATAGGCCTCGGCGTCGCGCGCCGAGAAGCGCGCAAACTCGCGGCGGTGCGCATGATGGTCGCGGTAATTTGCGAGGTAGTCGCCATCCTGCGTGAACACCGCGCCGCCCTCATAGGCGATGACCTGAAGCCCGAAGCGCGGCAGTTCGAGGTCCCGCATTATCTCCGGCCGGAACAGCGAGCAGACATAGGAGCAGTTGGAATAGAGGAAGCCCGGTGCCAGGGACCGGCTGACGGCCGCGCCACCGACCCAGTCGTTCTTCTCCAGCACCAGCACGTCGAGCCCCGCCCGCTGCAGATAGCAGGCATTCACCAGGCCGTTATGCCCGCCGCCGATGATGATGGCGTCCCAGTTCTTCATCGATTGCCGCCCCGTCCGCTTTCCGTGACTGTCGCGATCCCGCCGCCTGTTCATGCAGCGGCGCGGCGACACATGAGTTGAAGCCTCAAACGCTGCTGCAATGGCCGCAAATCTGGCACGGACGAACCGCCCGTGTCCAGCCGTATTGAATGAATGTTCAACAAACCAAGTTGCAATTTTCTCAAGAACCGTTAGGCTTTGGCTCGCTTTCGACGTTTAGGAAACCACTGCACGATGATCGAAACGGCTGACGCCGGACCAGAATATGACGATACGGCGATCCGCTTCCTGGAGGCGCTCTGGGGCGAGGGCTATCTGTCGCCCGGCGGCCCCGAGGAAGTCGACCGCGTGGTCGAGGGTCTGTCGCTCGAGGGCAAGACCGTTCTCGACATCGGCTGCGGCGCCGGCGGCATCACGCTGCACCTCTTGGACCGGCATGGCGCGGCCCACGCCACCGGGTTCGACGTCGAAGCACCGGTGATCGAGGTCGCCCGCCGCCACGCCGGAGACCGGGGCCTGGCCGACCGCACCACCTTCGTCCAGGCTCCTCCCGGCCCGCTGCCGTTCCCCGACGCCTCTTTCAACGTCGTCTTCTCCAAGGACGCCTTGCTGCACGTTCCGGACAAGGATGGCCTCTTCGCCGAAATCTTTCGTGTCCTTGCGCCCGGCGGCGTGTTTGCCGCCAGCAACTGGATGATCGGGCATGACGGCGAGCCGTCGCCCGACATGAAAGCCTACATCGCCGCGGAAGGGCTGAGCTTTTCCATGGCTTCGCCGCAACGCTATCGCCTCGCGATGGAGCGCGCCGGGTTCCGGGACATTACCGTCAGAGACCGCAATGCCTGGTACCGCGACGTCGCGCGCGAAGAGCTCGGAAGGCTGAAGGGTCCACTCTACCAGCCGGTTTCCGCCGCCGTCGGCAGCGACTACGTCGACAAGAACATCCACACGTGGGAGGCCATGCAGAAGGTACTTGACAGTGGCGAGCACCGGCCCACCCATCTGCGTGGATGGAAGCCGGTCAAGGGCCGGTAGGAGGTGCGAGGCATGGCGGCAATGAAGAGTGCGGCGCTCGAAGGACTTTCATCTGAGATCGAAAAGTCCGCCGAAGGCGAGAAGCGGGGCCGCAAGGCTTCGAAGGAGGTGCGCCGCCATCAGCTTATCGAGGCGACCATCGACTCGCTGGCAAAGCGCGGTTTCTCGGAAACCACGATGGCCGACGTCGCCGATGGCGCCGGCCTTTCGCGCGGCATCGTCAACTTCCACTTCGAGAGCAAGGAAAAGCTGCTCGTCGCGACGCTCAAATACATGGCCGACGAGTATTCGGCGCATTGGCGCTCCGCCTATCAGAAGGCCGGCGACGACCCGGCGCGCCAGCTGGAACTGCTGGTCGCCGCCGATTTCGACCGCTCGATCTGCAACAAGCGCAAGCTCGCCGCCTGGTGCGCCTTCTGGGGTGAGGCCAAGTCGCGCCCGACCTATCAGGCGCTGTGCGGCGCGCGCGACGAGGCCTACCAGAACGTGTTTGTCGAAATCTGCGCCCGTCTCAAGACCGACAGCGCCTACGATTACGAACCCTACGAGACGGCTGTCGGCCTTTGCTCGATGCTCGAAGGGTTATGGTTGCGCCTGATGATGGGCACCGAAGGCATGGACCGCGAATCCGCGCACCGTGTCGCAACCGAATATCTTGCGTCGGTCTTCCCGAAACAGTTTTCGAGGCAGGCCCTTGGCGCCACCAGGATCGCGTGAACGATCAATCAGAAAAAGGGGAATATCCATGACATCAATCACCCGACATATCGTTGCCACTCTCGGCATCGCACTCGCCGTGTCCGCGTCAGCCACCGCCATCGCGGCCGCAGAGGACAAGGACCTGATCGTCTTTGACTGGTCCGGCTATGAGGATCCGGCCTTCCACCCCGGCTACGTCGCCAAGAACGGCGAGTCGCCGACCTTCACCTTCTTCGGCGACGAGGACGAGGCCTTCCAGAAGATCCGCTCCGGCTTCAAGACCGATCTCGCCCATCCCTGCTCGCAGAGCGTGGTCAAATGGCGCGAGGCCGGTCTCCTGCAGCCGCTCGACACCTCCAAGATCGAGGGCTGGAACGACCTCAATCCCGGCATCATGAAGATGAAGGATCTCGCCACCACAGCCGACGGCACGGCATGGTTCCTGCCGTGGGACTGGGGCAACACGCTCGTTACCTACAATTCCGAGAAGGTCGATCCGAAAGACATCCAGTCGCTCAAGGCATTTGCCGACCCGAAGTTCAAGGACCGCGTCTCGATCGGCGACAATGTCGACGACGCCTATGCGCTGGCGTCACTTGCTATCGGCCTGACGGACTGGTCGCAGATGACCGATGTGCAGTTCGAGGAAGCGTCGAACTTCCTGCGCGAGGTTCACAAGAACGTGCGCATCTACTGGTCCGACACGACCGAAATCGTGCAGGCGCTGAGCGGCGGCGAGGTTGATCTCGCTTGGGCGTGGAATGACGCTGCCGTTCAGTCGGCCCTGGCCGGTGCGCCGATCAAGGCCAAGCGCGACACGGACGAGGGCCTCTCCACATGGGTTTGCGGCTATGTGCGCCTCAAGGATGCGCCAGGCAGCGAGGAAAAGGCCTACGACTTCCTGAACTCGATCGAGGCGCCCGAAGTCGCAAGCTTCCTGGTGACGGACTGGGGCTACGGCCACGCAAATGCCAAGGCCATGGCCTCGGTCGACCCGGCAACCGTCGAGGCGCAGGGTTACGGCGATGTCGACAAGTTCGTCGACAAGACGCTGTTCCAGTCGCCGGTGCCTGCCGAACTGAAGCAGAAGATGATCGCCGAGTTCGAGAAGATCAAGGCCGGCTATTGAGCGGTCCGACCGCTCGAACTGACATTGTCATCGTCGGGGCCGGTTTCACCGGCCTCGCAGCCGCCCATGTGCTGAAGGAGGCAGGGAGAGACTTCCTGCTTCTCGAGGCGCGTGACCGCGTCGGCGGCCGCGTCGAAGCCGGCAGCAACGGGCTCGGCGAGGAAGTCGATCTCGGCGGCCAGTTCATCTGCGACGACATGCCTGAAATCATGGCCCTGTCGAAGCAGTACGGCAAGACGCTGGTCCGCGCCCATACCGCCGGACGGGGCCTCGTTCAGCCGGAACCCCAGGACGCGGCGGATCTTTATCTCCGCGTCGTTGCCATCCGGGATCGTCTCGATGAGATTGACCCCGAAGCGCCATCGGTGGCCGGATCGAGCGTCGCGGCATGGACCGCACTTCAACCCGACGAGCCGGACGCCAAGGCCGGCTTCCTGTCGATGATCGAAGGTCTTTGGTGCCAGGCGCCCGAAGACATCCCCCTTTGGTACCTGGTCGGCAACGATCGCCGCATCACCAACGAAGTGCCGGAACTTCAATATTTCCTGCGCGAGACGATCCATTCCCTCGCCGTTGACCTGGCAAAGCCGCTCGGCGATTTGGTCCGGCTCGCGCGACCGGCTTCGCATGTCGAACACGCCGCCGACGGCGTTGTCGTCCATGCAGAAGGCATGTCCGTAGAGGCGCGCATTCTCCTCGTTGCCGTGCCGCCGGTGATGGCCTCAAGAATCTCGTTCGACCCGGCGCTCCCCGGTCCCCTGGCCAGGGCGCTCGACGTCTGGCGAAGCGGAAGCGTCGTCAAGGCATTCGTTCGCTACGCCTCGCCTTTCTGGCGCGAGTGGGATCTGAGCGGGTCGATCTTCTTCATGGAACCGCAGGGGCTCTATGTCTGCGATGCGGGCAAGGATTCGCACGTCGCGCTGGTGGTGTTTGCGGGCGGCCGGATAGCGCGCCGGTGGGCGGCTCTCGGAACCGAGGGCGTAAAAAGCGAGATCATATCCCGGCTGACGGCGGCGCTCGGCCCGCAGGCAGGCGCGCCCCTCGACATCACGATGCGCGACTGGTCGGATGACCCGTGGAGCGGCGGCGCTTATTCCGACATAATCACCGACATCGACGCCACGACCGCCGAGACCGTCGTGCGAAACGGAACCGGCAGTATCCGCTTCGCCTCTTCGGAGCTCTCTCCGTCATTTCCGGGCTATATCGAGGGCGCCTTGGTGTCCGGGCGCCAGGCGGCGGCCGACATCCTCGAAATTCCGGCCGGTTCCGAGCCATTCTGAACAGCGTTCTCTTCCGATAGACATGCTATCGGGCGCGTGGCACCAGTTCACGACGCGGCAGTCTCGCCGCAATCAGCCGAACGTGCCAAGTTTCGTTGCGTGAACAGCAGGCGATGCTTGCGTCGTCGGCAATGCAACGCATCAGGCAAGGGATACAGGCGCATGCCCGGCAACCAGACCTCCTCCACCACGACACAGGTGACCGACGAAAGGCTGACGTGGCCCCTCCTCGTCGTGCTCGCAATCGTCGTGGTTGCCGGACTTCTGTTCGGCTACGACCAGGGCGTCATTTCCGGCGCCCTCAACGGCATCAAGCAGCAGTTCAGCCTGAGCGCGATCCTCGTCGAAGTGGTGACGAGCTGGGTCACGCTCGGTGCGCTCGGCGGATCGCTGCTTGGCGGCTACCTCGCCGACCACTACGGCCGCAGGCGGGCGGTGCTGATGGCCGGCATTCTTTTTGTCCTCGGCGCATTGCTTCAGGCCCTGGCCCCCGGCGTGGCCATTCTTGTCCTGGGCAGGGTGGTTGTCGGCTTCGGCGTCGGTGTGGCGGCCGTCGCCGCGCCCCTTTACGGTTCGGAACTGGCGCCGGCCGCACATCGCGGCCGCTTCGTATCGGCCTATCAGCTAGCCATAACGATCGGCATCTTCCTCGCCTATCTGGTCAATGCCGGGCTGGCCGCCGACGATTCGTGGCGGTGGATGCTTGGGGTTTCGGCGGTGCCCGGCATCCTGCTGGTTCTGGTCGGCGCTCTGGGCGTCGAATCGCCGCGCTGGCTGGTGAAGGCCGGTCGCCGCGACGAAGCCCGGGCCGTGCTTGGCAGGGTATGGCCGGACGGCGACAGTGCGGCTCAACTCGCTGCCATAGAGCACACGCTGGACAAGGAAGCCGGCGCCGCATCATGGCGCGAGGTTTTCAATCCGGCCTGGCGCCGGCCGCTCGTCATCGCCCTCGGGCTCGCCATCTTCCAGCAGATCACCGGCATCAACGCGATTATCTACTATGCCAACCAGATCTTCGCCGAAGCGGGCTTCGCCACCAAGGCGGCCCAGAGCACCGCCACGACCTGGGCGGTCGGCGGCGTGAACGTGCTGGCGACCTTCATTGCCATTGCCTTCATCGACAAGCTCGGTCGTCGCCCCCTTCTACTGGCGGGCCTCATCGGCATGGGCGGCAGCCTGCTGGTCGTCGGCGCGGCATTTCTGTCGATCGGCTCCCACCCAGCGAGCGAAACCGGTCCGACTGCAGCCGGCATCGTCACGCTGGTCGCGCTGGTGGTTTTCATCATCTCCTTCGCCTTCTCGCTTGGTCCGGTCGTGTGGACGGTGATCAACGAGATCTTTCCAGGCAAGGTGCGCGGCCGCGCAGTGGCCGTCGCCACCGCTGTCAATTGGGGCTCGGCGTTTCTGGTCAGCCAGTTCTTCCTGACGCTGATCGAGGAGATCGGGACCCCGGCCACCTTCTGGCTGTTCGCCTTCTTCTGCCTGCTCGGCTGGATCTGGGTCTATCGCTCGGTTCCCGAAACCAAGGGCCGCTCGTTAGAAGAAATTGAGCGGAGCTGGGCTTCGCCTGTAGCATCGGCGGCAGAGTGACATAGAATTGCAAAGCGCGTGGCCGCGCCCGGCCCGGTAGTCGGATGGTGCACGCAAAGCGGGGATTCAAAAAATGCAGCTTGGAATGATGGGATTGGGGCGGATGGGCGCCAACATGGTGCGCCGCCTGCTCCGCGATGGCCATGAATGCATCGTCTACGACATCAGTTCCGCGGCGGTGGCCGAGCTGGTCAAGGAAGGCTCGATCGGCGCGGCCTCGCTGGAGGAGTTCGTCGGCAAGCTCGCCAAACCCCGCTGCGTCTGGCTGATGCTTCCGGCCGCCATCACACCCCGCATCGTCGGACAGGTCGCGGCTCTGCTCGAACCCGGCGATATCATCATCGACGGCGGCAATTCCAATTACCGCGATGCCGTCGACCAGGCAGCACGGCTAGCTCCAATGCAGGTCAGCTACGTCGATGTCGGCACCAGCGGCGGCGTCTGGGGCGTCGATCGCGGCTACTGCCTGATGATCGGCGGACCGGAAGAAGCCGTGAAGCATCTCGACCCGATTTTCGCCACCCTTGCGCCCGGCCCAGATACGGCCTCGCCGCCGCTGGCGGAAGGCACCGCGTCGCTTGGCTATCTGCACTGCGGCCCGAGCGGCGCCGGCCATTTCGTCAAGATGGTGCACAACGGCATCGAGTACGGCGTCATGGCGGCCTATGCCGAAGGCATCAACATCTTGCGGTCGGCGAATGCCGGCAAACGGCCGCGCGCCGTCGATGCCGAGACAACCCCGCTGTCCGAGCCGCAATATTACCAGTTCGACATCGACCTGCCCGCCGTCACGGAAGTCTGGCGCCATGGCAGCGTCATCGGCTCCTGGCTGCTCGACCTGACCGCCGGCGCGTTGAAGGCCGATCCGGGGCTCGACAATTTCGATGGCCGGGTCTCCGATTCCGGCGAGGGCCGCTGGACGCTGAAAGCCGCGATCGACACCGGCGTGCCCGCCCCGGTGCTGTCCTCGGCGCTTTTCGACCGCTTTGCCTCGCGTGGCGAATCCGAGTTCGCCGACAAGCTGCTCTCGGCCATGCGCTTCGCCTTCGGCGGGCATGTAGAGAAGAAGGAGTGACTGGCGCTCAGTCCGCCATCGCCACCAGCGCGTCGGGGTCGTAGCCGAGGCGGATCGGCGCGCCGACAGGAATATCGTCGGCGCCGAAATCATTGGTCTCGGTGACCGAAAGCGGCTTTTCTAGCCCGTCGACATTGACCACAAGCTGGGTGATCTCTCCGAAATAGTGGCGTTCGATGACCTTGCCCGCAATCTCGTGCTTGGCCTTTTCGTCATCCCACATGACGCGCAGCCTTTCGGGCCGGATACCCAGCGTGGTCGAGGCGCCATTGCCGGAAAAGCCCGCCGGCTTGGCAGTCGTGATGCGGCCGAAGCCCAGCGTCTCCAGCGTGATGGTCTCGCCATTCACCGCGACCACGTCCGCCTTGACGAAATTCATGCCACCCAGGAAATCGGCGACCTGGCGCGTTGCCGGCCGCTGGTAGATCTCCTGCGGCTTGTCGACCTGTGCGATCCTGCCGCCGAACATCACGGCGATGCGGTCCGACATGGCCAGCGCCTCGTACTGATCGTGCGTCACGAGGATGAAGGTGATGCCGACCGCCTGCTGCAGCCGGCGAAGCTCGACCTGCATCTGCTCGCGCAGCTTCTTGTCGAGAGCCGACAACGGCTCGTCCAGCAGCAGCACTTTTGGCCGCATGACCAGCGCACGCGCCAGTGCGACCCGCTGCCGCTGGCCACCTGACAGCTCGGTAGCGCCGCGCTTGCCGAGCCCGGTCAGCGAAACCTGCTCCAGTGCCTCCTCGACGCGCCTCTTTTCTTCGCCTGCGTCGAGCTTCAGACGCTTGAGCCCATAGGAGACGTTCTCGCCGACATTCAGATGCGGAAAGATGGCGTAGCTCTGGAACACCATGTTGGTCGGGCGCCGGTTGGCGGCGATGCCCGCCATCGGCTGGCCGTCGATGAAGATGCTGCCCGAGGTCGGATTGTCGAAGCCCGCGATCATCCTGAGCAGCGTGGTCTTGCCGCATCCTGACGGGCCGAGCAGCGAGAAGAACTCTCCCTCGCGAATGCTGAGCTTTGCATCGTCGAGTGCCTTGAACGAGCCGTAGCTGCGCGTGACGTTGCGGATTTCGATCATCGGGCGATCAGACAATCGCGCCTCCCTCGTTCTGGGTGCGCCGGGCCGCCCGGCGGCGGATCACTTCGGCAATGGTGACAAGCAGGAAGGAGCCGACGAGCAACAGCGTGCCCAACGCAAGCACGCCTGGCAGTTTCGCCGCGAAGCGAAGCTGCCCCCAGATGTAGAGCGGCAGCGTCGCGTCGGTGCCGGCCAGGAAAAAGGCCAGGATGAACTCGTCGAGCGAGATGGTGAAGGAAACGAGCAGGCTCGAAATGATGGCCGGCGCCACCATCGACAGCGTCACCCGCCGGAACGTGCCGAAGGCGCTCTCGCCTAGGTCGGCGGAAGCTTCCTCGAGGCTGCGGTCAAAACCCTCGAAGCCAGAGGTCAGCACGGTCATCGAATAGGGGATGCAGATCAGGATGTGGCCGAGCACGACGGTGAACAGCGACAGGCTGAAGCCGAGCTGAAGCAGGACGATGAGCAGCGAGATGGCGACGATGATCTCGGGCAGCACCAGCGGCGCCATGATCAGCCCGTTGATGGCCGTGCGCCCCCTGAAGCGGTAGCGCGTGATGGCGCGCGCCGCGCAGATGCCGAGTATCGTGCTGAGGACCGCGGCGGCGACGCCGACGATCAGGCTATTCCACGCGGCGTCCAGCAAGGCCGGCGTGTTCGGCAGTTCCTCGTACCATTTGGTGGTCAAGCCGGAGAGCGGAAACTGCGGCACCGCCGACGTGTTGACCGAGAAGATCGGCAGGAAGATTACCGGCAGATAGAGGAAGACGATATAGAGGAAGGCATAAGCTGGCAGCCATCTCGACATTATCCGGTTCATCGCATCAGCCTCCTGGACCAGCGCAGAAGCAGCACGATACCGCCGGCCATGGCGGTAACGACGGCCATCGTCGTCACCGAGAGGGCTGCTCCCAGCGGCCAGTTCGACGCCTTGCCGAACTGCGCCTGGATGGCGTTTGCAATCATCACGCCGTCCTTGCCGCCGACCAGCTTGGGCGTGACATAGTCGCCGACCGTCGGGATCATGACGATGAGCAGCGCAGCGATGACGCCGGGCAGCGACAGCGGCAACACCACGCGCAGGAAACGCCGCACCGGACCGTCGCCAAGGTCGATCGCCGCCTCGATCAGGGTACGGTCGATCTTCTCCAGCGAGACGAAGATCGGCAGCACCGCAAACGCCGCCCAGGCGTGCGTCAGCGTGATCACCACGGCTGTGGTGTTGTAGAGAAATGCCGTCGACGGTTCGTCGATGACTCCCAGACCCATCAGGCCCGAATTCAGCACGCCATTGTAGCCGAGGATGACCTTCCACGACATGACGCGCAGCAAATAGCTGGTCCAGAACGGAACGGTGATCAGAAAGAGCCAGATGCCCTTGTAGCGGCCGCCATGGAAGGAAATGTAGAAGGCGATCGGATAGGCCAGGATCACGGTGAAGAAGCTGACGAGCAGAGATATCACCAGCGAGCGCATTAGCAGGTCGCGGTAGATCGGCTCAGTCAGCGCGATCCGGTAGTTTTCGAGCGTGAAGGTGCGGTCGATCGTCAGATAGTCCTGGGTCCAGAAACTGTGCGCCACGACCACCAGGATCGGCGCCACGAGCAGCACCAGCGCATAGGCGAAGGTCGGGCTGATCAGGGCGAGGCCCCTGGACTGTTCGGATTGCAGGAGGGACTTGCGGTGTCCGCGGGCGGTGCGCGTCGGCACGGCTGCTTCCACGGCCTCCGTCATATCAGAGGCATCCTCGCCGGTCTGTCCTGTCGCATTGTTTCGGGTCCCGCTGCCTTGCCGGCATTGCGCGTTCCCCGTCGCTTGCCGGATTTCTTGCATCATGTCCCCAAGCGGTGATTGAAATCAAGGGGCATTTCTGCGATATTGATTGAACGGACATTCAAAACGATGTGAAATAGTTGCCTGATTTCCAGAACTTGGGCGAATTCTGAATTTTCATGTCCCCGGCAATTCTGGACGAGGGTTTCAAGATGGCGGCAACAAGGGATTTTGGACCGGTGCCAGCGGACGCCGAAGCGGCGACCCGCTCTATCGACCTTGCCAGGCAACACCTCGTGCAACCCTGGCCCTTTGCCGGATCGGTCGGCAACGAGGCGCGCAGCCTGATGAATTCCGGCGACGGCATCTACCTGATCGACGGCGACGGCAACAGGCTGATCGACGGCCCGGCCGGCATGTGGTGCCTCAATGTCGGCCACCGCCGCGAGGAACTGGCGCGCGTCATGTACGACCAGGCCATGCTGCTGTCATACAACACGCCTTGGTACACGATGAACGAACCGTCGGCGGAGTTGGCCAAGCGCATCGCCGGTTACGCGCCGGGCGATCTCAGCCATGTCTTCTTCACGACAGGCGGCTCCTCGGCGGTTGAGACCGCGCTGCGCTTCATGCAGTTCTACAACAATGTTCGCGGCCGCCAAGAAAAGAAGCTGATCCTCAGCCGCGGCGGCGCCTATCACGGCTCGACCTATCTGTCGGCCTCGCTCAACGGCCGTGCCCGCGACCGCGACTGGATGGACAGCGCCGAGGCGCTGGTGGTCAAGCTTTCGACGCCCGACCCGTTCCGCCGCCCGCACGGCATGAGTATCGAGGCGTTTTCCGACACGCTCGTGGATGAATTCCGCGATGCGGTGGCGCGCATCGGCGCCGACAGAATCGGTGCCTTCGTCGGCGAACCGGTGCAGGCTTCAGGCGGCGTCATCGTACCGCCGCCGAACTATCTCGGCCGTATCAGGCAGGTCTGCCGCGACAACGACATTCTCTACGTTTCGGACGAGGTGGTCACCGCCTTCGGCCGGCTCGGCCACGTCTTCGCCTCCGAGGAGGTTTTCGGCATCGACCCCGATATGATCACCTTCGCCAAGGGTGTCACCTCCGGCTATTTCCCGCTCGGCGGCGTCATCATCTCGGAACGCCTCCTGGAGGAACTGCGGCGGTCCAATCACCCGGACGCGCTGTTCGGCCACGGCCTGACCTATACCAGCCATCCGATCGGCTGTGCCGTGGCGCTGAAGAACCTCGATATTCTCGAGGACGGCTTGCTCGAACACGCCCGCGCAATCGGTCCTTATTTCCAGCAGCGCATGAAGACGCTTGAGGAGCTCGCGATCGTGGGCGAAGTGCGTGGCACCGGGCTGATGGCCTGCATTGAATGCGTTGCAGACCGCGACAGCAACGACCCGCTGAAGCTCGACAAGGACGTCGGCAACCGCATCGATGCGCATTGCCACGAGCTTGGCCTGCTGGTCAGGCCGCTGATCAACATGTGCGTCATGAGCCCGCCGCTCGTCATCACCCGCGAACAGATCGACGACATGGTCGGCATCCTGCGCGAGGGCATTTCGCGCACCATGGAAGATCTGCGCAAGGAAGGCGTCTGGCAGGGCTGATCGCACCCGCATCTGACGCGAGCGGCCGATCCGCAACGGTGTCGGTCGCCACGGCCCGCCGCTATCCGACGACGCCGAGCGTCACAGCGGCCAGCACTATGTAGCGCGCCGTCTTGGCGACGCTGACCAGCGCGACAAAGCTCCACAGCGGCTCGCGCAGCACGCCGGCCGCGACCGTCAGCGCATCGCCGCCGATCGGCGCCCAGCTCAGAAGCAGGCTCCACCGTCCCCAGCGATGATACCAGCCGGTTGCCCGGTCAAGGGTTGACGGACTGACCGGAAACCAGCGCCGGGCCCGGAAGCGGACGGCGCCGCGCCCGAGAGCCCAATTGACGACCGCTCCGAGGATGTTGCCGAGGCTGGCCACGGCGACAAGCACGGACGGCGAATGTGTCCCCGCGGCGAGCAGTGCCACAAGCGCTGCTTCCGACTGTGCCGGCAGAATTGTCGCGGCGACGAAGGCGACGGCGAACAGCCCGCCCAACACGGCAAAATCGGTCATCGGCCAGCCTGCCTTTCAGGCCAAGGAGCTAGCGCGTCGACACGCTCGTCGGCAAGGCAATTGGACTCAGCTGCCTGTGTAGCTCGGCATGCGGCGTTCAATCCATGCATCGAGCCCTTCGCGGATGTCGTTGGTCGAGCACATCCGGGCGAACTGCTCGCGTTCGATCTCCAGCCCCTCTGAAATGGGAACGTTGAGGCCCCGCGTCACCGCGGCGAGAATTCGGGCAGCCGCCAGCGGCGAATGCCGCACGATCTGGTCGGCGAGCGCAAACGCCTCTGGCAGCAGATCGTCATGCGGCACGATTCTGTTGACCAGGCCAAGTTCCATGGCCCGCTCGGGCGTGAAGGAGTTGCCGGTCAGGAGCAGTTCGAGCGCGCGCTTTCTGCCGGCAAGCCTCGGCAGGCGTTGCGTGCCGCCAAACGTAGGCGGGATGCCAATGTTGATCTCCGGCTTTGCGAACACGGCGCGGTTGCTTGCGATTGCCAGATGCGCGGATTCTGTGATCTCGCAGCCGCCTCCGAAGGCAATGCCGTTGACGGCGGCGATTACCGGCTTGGGGAAGCCCTCGAGCCGCGCCGTCATGGCTTGGCCCCGCCGACAGAATTCCCGGACCGCTTCCTCGATACCCATTTTCACGCTGCGCGTGAATTCGTGAATGTCGCCACCGGCCGAAAAGGCTCGGTGCCCGGCGCCGGTCAGGATCACAGCGGCGACCGATCCGTCGGCCTCGATCTTATCCAGCAGTGCAAGAAGCAGATCGTTGGTGGCGTAATCGAGCGCATTGAGCCTTTCCGGCCGGTTCAGCGTCAGCAGTGCGATCCGCCCCCGCCTTTCATAAAGTACCGTGTCGTTCACGAGCCATCTCCCTTGTCGTCGGATGACAGGGAGGCTAGACAAAGGCTCGCCTGATGAACACTCACTGGTCAGTATACATGCCGACAGAACACCCCGCCAAATCCACTCGGGAACGCATCGTCGACGCGGCCAGCAGTCTGTTCTACAGCGAAGGCATTCGCGCGGTGAGCGTGGATGCGGTCGCCGAAAAGGCCGCCACGACCAAAAAGACGCTGTACTACCATTTCAGGAGCAAGGATGAACTCGTTGCGGAGTATCTGTCGTCACGCGACCAGCCGAACCTGAAGCTCTACGCGGAATGGTTCACGGAAGCACAAGGCTTGCTGCCCGACAAGGTCGAGGCGATGTTCCGTGGCGTAGCGAGGGCGGCGCGGAGTCCGCGATGGAAGGGCTGCGGGTTTCTGCGCACGGCGGGCGAACTTGCCAACATGCCCGGCCACCCGGCGATGAAGATCGGGGCAGCCCACAAGAAGAAGTTCGAGGCCTGGCTCGCGGATCAGCTGGGACAGGCCGGTGCGGCTGATGCTGCCGGACTCGCCCGCCAGGTCGCCCTGTTGATGGACGGGGCATTCTCGGCGATGCTCGTGCACCGCGATCCGGCCTATTGCGAAGAAGCCGGCAGGGCAGCAGCGATGCTCGTATCGTCGGCTGAAAGGCGGAGTTCGTAGACGACCGCCTGAACGGAATTCTGTTTCTGGCCCCCGCCGGAGCGTCAGCCCCGGCTCCTCAGCGCATCGTTGAGATTGGCCATGTCCTTCTCGTCCGGCGCGGTTTCGAGGCCGAGCACCGGCAGCATGTTGCGCAGATGATCATGATGCGTCCGCACGCCATATTCGAGATCGGACAGATAGAACCCTTCGAAGGCTTGCGACAGCATGGACTCGTTCGACCACACCGATAGCTGCACGTCTTCCGACATGGTCTCGCGGTCGATGCGGAAGGACAGGTAGCGCGCCGCCGCCTGTTCGCGTGTTTCCTCGCGATGCTTGTAGATGGCGCCGCGCAGCAGCGTCTCGCCGGTCGACAGCGGGAACTCCTGGTAGAACTGCACCGATTCCGGCATCACCGAAATGACCATGTTCGGGAACATGCCGTAATAGACCCAGGCCTTGCGCAGATGTTCCGGCAGATGCGTCGCCTCCGGGGCAAGCTTGACGTAGTTGCGCACGCTCCAGCGACGGCCCGCATGCGGGTTGTAGGTAGCGAAGGAACGCGACACGCCGTTGACGAAGGGCTCGTCGAAATAGGTCGAGCCATAAAGATCCTGCAGCGCCGGATGCGCCATCGCCACGTGGTAGCCCTCATTGTCGACGTCGCGCACGGACTTCCAGTTGACCGGGGTGGTCTGCGACCAGATGCCGTAGGACGGCACCATCTCGGCGAACTTGTAGTGAGCGAGTTCCTCGGCGACCGGCGCCATCAGTTCGGCGACCGAAGGCTGCGGCCCCTTGCGGAAACGGATGAAGATCAGCCCGTTCCAGATTTCGAGCTCAAGCGGCACAAGGCCGAACTCGGTCTTGTCGAGTTCGGGAAAGGACCGCGGCCGCGCCGCGCCGCGCAGCGTGCCGTCGAGATTGTAGACCCAGCCGTGAAACGGGCACACCAGCGCGTTCTTGCAGTTGCCCTGGTTTTCGGCAACGACGCGTGAGCCGCGATGGCGGCAGATATTGTGGAAGGCGCGCACTTCGCCGTCCTTGCCGCGCACGACGAGCGCGCGTTCGCCGACCACGTCCATGGTCAGATAGTCGCCCGGCTCCTGCACGTCCGAGACATGGCCGACGATCTGCCAGTGGTTGCGGAAGACGTGCTCCTTCTCGAGCTCGAGAAGCGCGTCGCTGTGATAGGCCCAGCCCGGCAGACCTCTCCTGTCCCAGTCGTTGGGGATGGCCACGTCGAGGAGATGGTGGTTCATATCAGGCTCTGTTATTGTTGAATGTTCATTCAATACGATCACATTTTGCATTGTATTGCAATAGCTTACCCGTTTGCACGAAAAATCCGACCACACGATAATTCGGATTGGGGTCGAAAAAAATACGTCTTTTCCGGGCGTTACGGCAGGTTCGCCGCAAGGTTCACAGGAACAGCCTACGCTCCTGCTCGACCGCGCCGGTGATATGCGCGGCGACGATCTGGACGCGGCGCAGCGGCCGGACCGATTCATGATAGACCAGCCAGTAGGCGCGGCCGATCGGCTTGACCGCGGGCACCGCGACGAGGTCCCGGAAGGAGCGCGCGATGAAGGCATGCAGTATGCCGATGCCGGCGCCCGAACGCACCGCCTCGACCTGGCCGAGCGCCGAGGAGATCTCGAACGCCGCCTCCCAGCGGGGGCTGAATTCCTGCGCATAGGCAAGCGACGGACTGGCCACGAGGTCGGGCACGTAACCGACCAGCCGGTGCTGCGCGAGTTGCGGCGGCGTCTCGGGAATCCCGTGCGCGGACACGTAGCTGCGGGATGCAAACAAGCCGAGCGAATAGTCGACGAGCTTCTGCGCCACCAGCCGGCCCTCCTCAGGCCGCTCCGTGGTGATCGCGATGTCGGCCTCGCGGCGCGACAGCGAGAAGGAGCGCGGCACCGGCACGAGCTGGATCTTCAGGCCCGGGTGCTGCGCCGTGAGCGCACCGAGCCGTGGCGCCAGGAAGGCCACGCCGAAGCCGTCGGGCGCGCCGATGCGCACGGTGCCCGAGACATCGGAATCCTTCCCGGCGATCGCGCCGCGCGCGGCGATCATGTCGGCCTCCATGCGCTCGGCGATTTCCAGGAACCGCTCGCCGGCCGGCGTCATCTCGCTGCCGGTGGTCAGTCGACGGAAGAGCTTGGCGCCAAGTGCCGCTTCGAGCGCCGCGACCCGGCGCGAAACGGTTGCATGGTTCAGATCAAGCCGGCGCGCGGCGCCGAGTATCTGTCCTGCCCGTGCGACGGCAAGGAAGATGCGGACATCGTCCCAGTTCATGCTTCCCGATCTTCCCCAGTTATCCTGCCGGCTCGGCGCTGCAATGTTTGATAGACCCACCTATCCGATCATCAATTTTTGCACAACGGATGCGCGCGCCAGCGCGTTGCCAAGCCCCGCGCAAAGCGCGACAGTGCCGCAACGATAATGACGTTCAGGGAGAAGACCATGATCGACTACGGCCACTTCATCGGCGGCAAGCGCGTCGCTGGCACCAGCGGGCAGACCCATGAGGTTCTGCAGCCCATGGACGGCACCGTGCGCGGCACCGTGGCGCTGGCATCTGCTGCCGAGATGCGCGCCGCCGTCGAGAACGCCAAGGCAGCGCAGGTCGGCTGGGCGGCGACGAACCCGCAGCGCCGCGTGCGCGTGCTGATGAAATTCCTCGAACTGGTCAACCGCGAGTATGACGAACTCGCCGAGATCCTGGCCCGCGAGCATGGCAAAACGATTGCCGATGCGAGGGGCGATATCCAGCGCGGCCTCGAAGTGGTCGAGGTATGCATCGGCGCGCCGCACATGATGAAGGGTGAGTTCACCGACGGCGCCGGCCCCGGCATCGACGTCTATTCGATGCGCCAGCCGCTCGGCGTGGTCGCCGGCATCACGCCGTTCAACTTCCCGGCCATGATCCCGCTGTGGAAGATCGCCCCGGCCATCGCCTGCGGCAACGCCTTCATTCTGAAGCCCTCGGAGCGCGATCCGGGCGTGCCGATGCGCATCGCGGAATTGTTCATCGAAGCCGGCCTGCCCGCCGGCGTGCTCAACGTCGTCAATGGCGACAAGGTGGCCGTCGATGCGATTCTCGACGACCCGGACATCAAGGCCATCGGCTTTGTCGGCTCGACGCCAATCGCTCAGTACATCTATTCGCGCGGCTGCGCCAACGGCAAGCGCGTGCAGTGCTTCGGCGGCGCCAAGAACCACATGATCATCATGCCCGACGCCGACATGGACCAGACCGTCGACGCCCTGATCGGCGCCGGCTACGGTTCGGCCGGCGAACGCTGCATGGCGATCTCGGTGGCGGTGCCCGTCGGTCACGACACGGCCGAGCGCCTTATGGACAAGCTCATCCCCCGCGTCGAAAGCCTGAAGGTCGGGCCCTCGACCGATTCATCCGCTGATTTTGGCCCGCTAGTAACGAAGCAGGCGCTGGAGCGCGTCAAGGGCTATGTCGATACCGGTGTCAAGGAAGGCGCGACACTTGCCGTCGACGGCCGCGGTTTCTCGATGCAGGGCTATGAGAACGGCTACTATATGGGCGGCTGTCTGTTCGACAACGTCACGCCAGAGATGAAGATCTACAAGGAAGAGATCTTTGGGCCGGTTCTGTCGGTCGTGCGCGCGCCGACCTACGAGAACGCCATCAAGCTCGCCAACGACCACGAGATGGGCAATGGTGTGGCGATTTTCACGCGCGACGGCGACGCTGCGCGCGACTTCGCCTCTCGCGTTCAGGTCGGCATGGTCGGCATCAATGTGCCGATCCCGGTGCCGATCGCCTACTACACCTTCGGCGGGTGGAAGGCCTCGTCCTTCGGCGACCTCAACCAGCACGGCCCGGACGCCTTCCGCTTCTACACCAAGACCAAGACGGTCACATCGCGCTGGCCGTCCGGCGTCAAGGACGGCGCCGACTTCGTCATCCCGACGATGAACTGAGGCGCGACGCCATTGTGCAAGACCGGGGATCGCAGGGCGCTGCGGTCCCCTTTTTTGTTTACTGCCAGATCAATCCCTTGCGGACCGTCAGCCGGTCTCCGGGACCATGCACGGCCGCAAAGAGCAGACCGGCAAAGAAGCTGAAGTGGTCGACGAAGAAGCCGAACTCGGCCTGGTTGCCTTCCCAGTGCGAAGGGCCATGAAAGGCAAAGGCGAGAAATACGATATAGGCCGCCGCCAGCAGTGAGGCTTCCCGGAAGAAAGCTCCTGTCAGAAATCCGATCACCAGCGCAATCTCGAAGAAGGCCGCTATCCAGGCCAGTGCCAAGGGCAGCGGAAATCCGGCGGCCGCGATATAATCAGGAGTCGCCTGCATAGCGGCAAACTTGAATGTCGCGGCCATCAGAAAAAGGCCGGCGAAGATCAGCCGGGCGACGATGATGGCAAGGGTCTTTCCCATGATATGTTCCTTGTAGGACGCCGCACCTTGCAGATGCGAGGTGCCGTGTAGAAGACGTTCAGGCCCCGCTGATTCCGACAGCATGTTTGGCGTATGATTCGGCTGCGTACGATATTTGAATTGACATCACCCGAACGGCCGTCATATATCACTGATATATCAATAGGAGCGTTAGACATGTGGACCGGGATTTTCCCTGCCGTTACCACCAAGTTCACCGAGGATGACCAGCTCGATCATGCGGAGATGGAGCGCTGCTTTGCGCTGCAGATGGATGCGGGTTGTGACGGCATCATCGTCGGCGGCTCGCTCGGCGAAGGGCCAATGCTCAGCCACGACGAGGTCCTCGAGGTCTTCAAGACCGCCCGCAATGTGGCCGGCAAGAAGCCGGTGCTGCTGACGGTGAATGAAGCCGGGACCCGCGAAGCCGCCAGTATCGCCAGCCGCGCTGCCAAGGCCGGCGCCGATGGCCTGATGGTGGTACCGAGTTCGATATATCACACCAATCCGGAGGAAACCGTCGGCGCGCTGAAAGCCGTCGCCCATGCCGGCGGCCTGCCGGTGATGATCTACTCCAACCGCATCGCCTACCGGGTCGACGTGACGGTCGACGTGATGCGGGAACTGGCGTCCGACCCGCTCTTCGTGGCGATCAAGGAATCGTCCGACGACATCCGCCGCTCGACCGACATCATCAATGCCTTCGGCGACCGCTTCGACCTCTTCACCGGCGTCGACAACCTGGCCTTCGAGGCTCTGTCCGTCGGTGCCGTCGGCTGGGTCGCCGGCCTGGTGACCGCCTTTCCGGCCGAAACGGTGGCGATCTACCGGTTGCTTAAAGCCGGCCGCCGCGAGGAGGCTTTGGCGATCTACCGCTGGTTCCGGCCGCTGCTCGACCTCGATGTCTCCACCTACCTCGTGCAGAACATCAAGCTCGCCGAAGTTCTGGCGATCGGCACCAACGACCGGGTGCGCATGCCGCGCAAGCCGTTGACGGGCGACCGTCGCGCCATGGTCGAAAAGATCGTGCAGGACGCGATCGCAACGCGCCCGAAGCTGCCGGAGCTTTCAATCGCCAAGGCCGCCTGAGCCCATATGGCCTTCCCGGTCTTGTCGTGCCGTTCCCGGCGAGTTCGGGGCCGGCCATATGAATGACCGAACGAATGCCGACGTCGCCGTCATCGGCGGCGGCATCGTCGGCACCTGCATTGCCGCGCAGCTCGCCGAGGCGGGTCGTCAGGTCACGGTGATAGACCGCACCGGCATCTGCGAGGAGACCAGCTCCGGCAATGCCGCTGCTCTCGCTTTCTCCGATGTCCTGCCGATGGCGCACAAGGGGATGATGCGCAGTCTGCCGAAGTGGCTGCTCGATCCGCTCGGCCCGCTCAGCATTCCGCCCTCCTACCTGCCGAAGCTGATGCCGTGGCTCATCCGCTTCTGGCGTGCCGGCAACCCAAGGCACTACGAGGCTAGCCTTTCGGCGCAGGCTGGCATGATGCGGCTCGCGCAAGCAGAATGGGCCGATCTGATGCAGCGGTCGAACACCGGAAACATGCTGCGCGAGAACGGCTCGCTCGAACTCTACGACAGCGAAGCCGGGTTTCAGGCCGCCCTCCCCGGCTGGGAGGCCCGGAAGCCCTTCGGCATCGAGCACATTCACCTTGATCGCGAGGGGATCGCCGAACTCCAGCCCGGCCTGTCGCCGCGCTTCGCCCACGGCACCTTCGTGCCGGGATGGAAAACGGTCAGCAACCCCAGAGACCTCGGCAGGGCGATCTGGCGCCATGCAGAGAGCAGGGGAGCGGAACTGCTGTCCGGCGATGTCGCCTTGGCAGTCCCTTCGCAAGGAAAGGTCGCCATCCAGCTGAAGGCAGGCCGAACCGTTCTGGCCGACAGTCTGGTCGTCGCCGCCGGCGCCTGGTCGCATCTTCTGGCCCGGCAATTCGGCGACCGTATCCCGCTCGAAACCGAGCGCGGCTACAACACGACCCTGCCGAGATCCGCCTTCGACCTGCAGCGCATGCTGATCTTTCCCGACCACGGCTTTGTCATCACGCCGCTCGACGACGGCATACGCGTCGGCGGCGCGGTCGAACTTGCTGGACTGCGCCGACCCCCCAATTTCGCCCGCGCGGCTGCCATGATGCGGAAGGCCACCGGGTTCCTGCCGGGCCTTGACCCTTCGGGTGGCCGCCAGTGGATGGGTTTCCGGCCTTCACTGCCCGATTCCCTACCCGTCATCGGCCGGTCCGGACAGCACCCGAACGTCTTCTATGCCTTCGGCCACGGACATCTCGGTCTTACCCAGTCTGCGGCAACCGGCCGCTTGATCCGCGACCTTGTTCTCGGGCAGGCTCCGGCAATCGACCTTCAACCCTTCAGCCCACAGCGGTTCTGACATGGCGCGCCATTCCTTTTTCTGCATCGACGGTCATACCTGCGGCAATCCGGTGCGGCTGGTCGCCGGTGGCGGGCCATTGCTCGAGGGATCGACGATGATGGAGCGCCGGTCGCATTTCCTCGCCGAGTTCGACTGGATCCGCACCGGGCTTATGTTCGAACCGCGTGGTCACGACGTGATGTCGGGCTCGATCCTTTATCCGCCGACACGTCCCGACTGCGACATCGCCATCCTGTTCATCGAGACCTCGGGCTGCCTGCCGATGTGCGGGCACGGCACGATCGGCACCGTCACCATGGCCATCGAACAGGGACTGGTGAAACCGAAGACGCCCGGAGTGCTTCGGCTCGATACGCCGGCCGGACTGGTGGTGGCCGAGTACAGGCAGGTCGGTGACTATGTCGAGGAGGTGCGCATCACCAATGTGCCGTCATTCCTCTACGCCGAGAACCTTGTCGTCGAATGCCCGACGCTGGGTGAGATCAGGGTCGATGTCGCCTTTGGCGGCAATTTCTACGCCATCGTCGAGCCGCAGGAGAACTTCCGCGACATGGCCGATCACTCGGCCGGCGACTTCATCGCCTGGAGCCCGGTGGTGCGGGCACGGCTCAACGAGAAATACTCCTTCGTCCATCCCGAAAACCCCGGCATCAACCGGCTGTCGCACATGCTGTGGACCGGCGCCCCGCTGTCGCCCGAAGCCGATGCGCGCAATGCAGTCTTCTACGGCGACAAGGCCATCGACCGGAGCCCCTGCGGCACAGGAACCTCGGCGCGCATGGCCCAACTGCACGCAACAGGAAAGCTGAAGGCGGGGGACGACTTCATTCATGAATCGATCATCGGCTCGCTGTTCAAGGGCCGGGTCGAAAGCGAGACGACCGTTGCCGGCAAGCCAGCGATTGTCCCTTCCATCGGCGGCTGGGCGCGCATGACCGGCCTCAACACCATCTTCATCGACGACCGCGATCCGTTCGCTCACGGCTTCGTCGTCAATTAGCGCGTCGATCAGCATGCTGCAAAGGTCGCGCACCGTGCAAGCATGTTTGGAAGCGACGGGACCTGTTCGAACGATTCACGGATTTTTGCACTGCAGAAGGACAAATCGTCAAAGACATTGCGCTGCACCAATGCTAGCGTCCGGGTGGTCCAAGGCCGGGGGCGGATCAAGCAACGCAGCAAAACAGGCTCTCAAGAACCTGTTTTGTCGCCGCAGATTGACGTTGCAATCCCAAGCCGACGCTTTAGGAGTAGGGGAAAGTAAATAAGGGGCGCGCCTGTTCGGCGACGCTTCAGGGGAGCCGGCCTATATGGAATATTTTGTCCAGCAGCTTGTTAACGGGCTGACGCTGGGATCGATTTATGGCCTGATCGCAATCGGCTATACGATGGTCTATGGCATCATCGGCATGATCAATTTCGCCCATGGCGATGTCTTCATGGTCGGCGCCTTCATCGCACTCATCGTCTTTCTCTTTCTCGTCACGGCGCTCGCCGGCGCCGGCGTCGTGGTGTTCTTGCTCATCATGATGATCGTCGCGATGCTGCTCACCAGCCTCTATTCCTGGACCATCGAGAAGCTCGCCTATCGGCCCCTGCGCGGCTCGTTTCGCCTGGCGCCGTTGATCACTGCCATCGGCATGTCGATCGTTCTGTCGAACTTCGTCCAGGTCACCCAGGGTCCGCGCAACAAGCCGATCCCGCCGATGATCTCGACCGTCTACAACGTGTTCGGCATTTCGATCTCGGCCAAGCAGATCGTCATCGTCCTCGTCACCGCCGTGCTGCTCACCCTGTTTTGGTACATCGTCAACAAGACGTCTCTCGGCCGTGCCCAGCGCGCCTGCGAGCAGGATCGCAAGATGGCAGCACTGCTCGGCATCGATGTCGACCGCACGATCTCCATCACCTTCATCATGGGCGCGTCGCTCGCCGCCGTGGCCGGTACCTTGTACCTGATGTATTACGGCGTCGTGGTCTTCTCCGACGGCTTCGTGCCCGGCGTCAAAGCCTTCACCGCTGCGGTGCTCGGCGGCATCGGCTCGATCCCGGGCGCAGTGCTCGGAGGCCTTCTGATCGGCTTCATCGAAAGCATGTGGTCGGCCTATTTCTCGATCGACTACAAGGACGTTGCCGCCTTCTCGATCCTGGCCATCGTGCTGATCTTCCTGCCATCCGGCATTCTCGGCCGGCCCGAAGTCGAAAAGGTCTGAGCGCATGGCCGTACCCGCCACTACGAGCGAAGACCAGAGTCTGTTTGCCAAGGCGATCCGGGAAGCGATCTTCGCCGGCGCCATAGCCTTCGGCCTGTTCGTCCTGATGATCGGCATCAAGACCGACCAGAATATCCGCAACGAACTCGTGCTCGTTCCCCGCTGGGGACTGCTCGCCGTTGTCGTGGCGCTCGTGGCGGCCGGACGCTTCATGACGGTCGCCTATCTCCAGCCCTATTTTGCGGCCCGCAAGTCGACGAAGGCCAAGGCGCCCGTGCTCCCGCAGAGCGCCAACAGCGCGCTGTTCTGGAAGCATTGGACCAAGATCGCCATCGGCGCGCTGATCCTCTACCCGGTGGTCATCGTTCTTCTGGTCGGCTTCCAGGGCTCGCTGAAATGGGTCGACAATTTCGGCATCCAGATCCTCATCTACGTGATGCTGGCATGGGGGCTGAACATCGTCGTCGGGCTCGCCGGCCTGCTCGACCTCGGCTATGTCGCCTTCTATGCCGTGGGCGCCTACAGCTACGCCCTGCTCGGCACGGAATTCGGCTGGTCATTCTGGATTCTGCTGCCGGCAGCGGGCGCCATGGCTGCCCTCTGGGGCGTCGTGCTCGGCTTTCCCGTCCTGCGTCTTCGCGGCGACTATCTGGCGATCGTGACGCTCGCATTCGGCGAGATCATCCGTCTGGTCCTGATAAACTGGCGGGAGGTGACCAACGGCACAGCCGGCATCTCGGGTATTCCCAAGGTGACTTTCTTCGGGCTGTTCTCCTTCGATGTCTCCTCGCCCCGCTATATCGCCAAGGTCTTCGACATCGCCCAGTCCGGCGCCTACTACAAGATCTTCCTCTACTACCTGATCCTCGCCCTTGCCCTGCTCACCGCCTTCGTGACCGTGCGTCTCCGGCGCATGCCTGTCGGGCGCGCATGGGAAGCGCTGCGCGAGGACGAGATTGCCTGCCGCTCGCTCGGCATCAACACCACCACCACCAAGCTCACGGCATTTGCCATCGGCGCGATGTTCGGCGGCTTCGCCGGCTCCTTCTTCGCCGCACGCCAGGGCTTCGTCAGCCCCGAATCCTTCATCTTCCTGGAATCGGCGATCATCCTCGCCATCGTCGTCCTCGGCGGAATGGGCTCGCTCACCGGTATCGCCATCGCCGCGCTGGTCATGATCGGCGGCACGGAGATCCTTCGTGAACTGGAATTCCTCAAGGTGGTGTTCGGTGAGGGCTTCACGCCAGAGCTTTACCGCATGCTGCTGTTCGGCCTTGCCATGGTCATCGTCATGCTCTGGAAGCCGCGCGGCTTCGTCGGCAGTCGTGAACCGACCGCCTATCTGTTCGAGCAAAAGGCCGTCTCCGGCTCCTTTACCAAAGAGGGCCACGGCTGATGACCGCGAAGACCGACAACGCGATCCTCGAGGTCGAGCATCTGTCGATGAAGTTCGGCGGGCTGGTCGCCATTGGCGACCTGTCCTTCAAGGCCCGGCGCGGCGATATCACCGCGCTGATCGGGCCGAACGGCGCCGGCAAGACCACCGTGTTCAACTGCATCACGGGCTTCTACAAGCCGACCGAGGGCATGATCCGGTTGAACCTGAAATCCGGTAAGGAGTTCCTGCTCGAACGCCTGCCCGACTTTCAGATTCCTGCCAAGGCCAAGGTGGCGAGAACCTTCCAGAACATCCGCCTCTTCTCGGGCATGACGGTGCTGGAGAACCTGCTTGTGGCTCAGCACAACAAACTGATGCTGGCCTCCGGCTACACCATTCTCGGCCTGTTCGGCTTCAGCGCTTACAAGAAAGCCTCGGCGGAATCGATCGATCTTGCCAGGTTCTGGCTGGAGAAGGCCGATCTCATCGAGCGCGCGGACGACCCGGCGGGCGACCTGCCCTATGGCGCGCAGCGACGCCTCGAGATCGCCCGCGCCATGTGCACCGGGCCCGAGCTTCTCTGTCTCGACGAGCCGGCCGCCGGACTCAATCCGCGCGAGTCGCTGGCGCTCAACACGCTGCTCCTCGACATCAAGAAGACCACCGGCACCTCCATCCTGCTCATCGAGCATGACATGTCGGTCGTGATGCAGATTTCCGACCACGTTATCGTGCTCGAATACGGGCGCAAGATTTCCGATGGCAATCCGAAGCACGTCCAGAACGATCCAAAGGTCATTGCCGCCTATCTCGGCATCGACGACGAAGAGGTCGAGGACGTCCTCACCGAGGTCGGCGATACTGACGTCATCGAAAAATTCGACGCGGAGCCGGACCGCGCGCATGGCCCGCACGACTCCGCCTCTATGATGGCCGGTCCCGTCTCGGACTCCGTCAGCCATAGCGATGCCATGGGTGAGGTGGTGCGCGTTTCGCACTCGGCGTCAAAGGCCGATCAGGTCGATCGACGCAGCGCCAAGGCAGCCTCCGCGAAAACCGCGCCGGGCAGGACCAAGACTGCAAAGCCAGGGAAGACGGCGGCCAAGTCCGCATCTGCAGCCGGGGCGACAGCGAAATCCGTGAAGGCAGATCCTAAACCGGCGGCGGCCAAGGCAGCGTCCCCCGCAAAATCAAAGGCGGCTGCCAAGCCCGCGACGGCCAGGACGGCAGCCCCGCGGGCAGCGAAGCCTGTTCCGGCGCCGGCAAAGGCCAAGGCCGCGACGCCGGCTTCAACAAAGGCGCCAGCCAAAGCCGCCGCCAAGTCATCTGCCCCGGCGAAGAACGTGTCCGGGAAGCTTTCCGGCCCGCGTGGCGGCACGCCAGACAAGCTGACGCTGATCAAGGGCATCGGGCCGGTAAACGAGACCAAGCTCAACCAGCACGGCATCTATCATTTCGACCAGATAGCGGCATGGAAGAAGGCGGATATCGCAGACGTCGAAGCCTATCTCGCCTTCGACGGCCGTATCGCCCGCGAAGACTGGATCGGCCAGGCCAGGAAGCTCGCCAAGGCGCCGCCCAAACCGGCGGCCAAGAGCAAGGGAGCCAAGTAATGGCCGAAAAACCACTGCTCGAGGTCGACGGCGTCGAGGCCTATTACGGCAACATCCGCGCGCTTGGCGGCGTCAGCATCGCCGTCAACAAGGGTGAGATCGTCGCCCTGATCGGTGCCAACGGCGCCGGCAAGTCGACGATGATGATGACCATCTTCGGCACGCCAAGGGCCAGAAGCGGTACCATCACCTTCCAAGGCACCGACATTACCCAGCTGCCGACGCATGAGATTGCCCGCATGCGCATTGCGCAATCCCCCGAGGGCCGCCGCATCTTTCCGCGTATGACGGTGCTGGAAAACCTGCAGATGGGCGCCAGTCTCGACAAGCTGGAATATTTCGACGAGGACGTCGAAAAGGTCTTCCACCTGTTCCCCCGGCTCAAGGAGCGCGCGACGCAGCGCGGCGGCACGCTGTCAGGCGGCGAGCAGCAGATGCTGTCCATCGGCCGGGCCCTGATGGCGCGGCCCAAGCTTCTGCTTCTTGATGAGCCGTCGCTGGGCCTGGCGCCTCTCATCGTCAAGCAGATCTTCGACGCCATTCGCGAGCTCAACGCCTCTCAGGGGCTGACGGTCTTCCTGGTCGAGCAGAACGCGTTCGGCGCCCTGAAGCTCGCCAATCGCGGCTACGTCATGGTCAATGGCAAGGTCACGATGAGCGGAACCGGCCAGGAATTGCTGGCCAACCCGGAAGTCCGCGCTGCCTATCTCGAAGGCGGCCGCCACTGATGTCAGGAGGCTGAAACATGCAAGGTATTCTCTACGAGGAACCTTCGATCCTGCAGTTCTTCTTCGTGACCTGCCTTCTCGGCGGCTGGGCCGCCTGGATGACGGGGCGTGCGAGCGCGCAGACATGGCGGCCGGTCTCCAGCCTGGTCGTCTACCTGCTGCTGCTCGGCATCGGCGTCCGCTTCATCCACCATGCGCTGTTCAACGGCACGATGTTCTCGGCCCAGTACTACATCGTCGACACGATCGTGCTGATGATCATCGGGCTGATCGGCTATCGCTACACGCGCACCCACCAGATGATTACCCAATACCACTGGCTCTACGAGCGGGCTTCCGCATTGAGCTGGAAGTCGAAGAGTTGACGTTCATGATTAACTTCCCCGCGAAGCAAATGGACGTGACAACCGCCGGAAAATCGGCAAAGTACGGTTTCTGCGATAGGGTGGGCATCGCATGAAATGTCATCCACGCCCACTCAGTTAATGGGAGTCTTTCGATGAAAAAATCACTTTTGTCCGCCGTCGCCCTGACCGCGCTGGTCGCGTTCAGTGGCAGCGCATGGGCAGATCTGCTGGTAGGCGTAGCCGGTCCGATCACCGGCCCGAACGCCGCCTTCGGTGCTCAGCTCCAGAAGGGCGCCGAACAGGCAGCTGCCGACATCAATGCCGCTGGCGGCGTCAATGGCGAGATGATCAAGGTCGTCGTCGGCGATGACGTTTCCGATCCTAAGCAGGGCATTTCGGTCGCCAACAAGTTCGTCGCCGATGGCGTCAAGTTCGTGGTCGGCCACTTCAACTCGGGCGTTTCGATCCCGGCTTCGGAAGTCTATGCCGAAAACGGCGTCATGCAGATCACGCCTGCTTCGACCAACCCGACCTTCACCGAGCGCGGCCTGTGGAACACCTTCCGCACCTGCGGACGCGACGACCAGCAGGGCAAGGTTGCCGGCGACTATCTCGCCGCCAACTTCAAGGACGCCAAGGTTGCTATCCTCCACGACAAGACGCCTTACGGCCAGGGCCTTGCCGACGAGACCAAGAAGGCAGCCAACGAGGCTGGCGTCACCGAAGTGATGTATGAAGGCGTCAATGTCGGCGACAAGGACTTCTCGGCCCTAATCGCCAAGATGAAGGAGGCCGACGTCTCCGTCGTCTACTGGGGTGGCCTGCACACGGAAGCCGGCCTGATCATGCGCCAGCTCGCCGACCAGGGTCTCAAGGCCTCGTTCATGTCGGGCGACGGCATCGTCTCCAACGAGCTGGCCTCCATCGCCGGCGACGCGGTTGACGGCACGCTGATGACGTTTGCTCCGGATCCGCGCAAGAACCCGAACGCCAAGGAACTCGTCGAGAAATTCCGTGCTGCCGGTTTCGAGCCTGAAGCCTACACGCTGTATTCCTACGCTGCGATGCAGATCATCGCTGCCGCGGCAGCAGCGGCCGGCGACAATGATCCTCAGAAGGTAGCCGAGGCCGCCAAGGCCAACGGCCCGTTCTCGACGGCGATCGGCGAGATCGGCTTCGACGAAAAGGGCGACATCACCCGTCCTGACTATGTCATGTACACCTGGAAGAAGGGTGACGACGGCAAGTACTCCTATTTCGAAAACGAAATGTAATCCGGCAAATCATTTTGCCTTGAATGCCCGGCGCTCCGCGCCGGGCATTTTCGTTTGTGGCAGGGGCATAGGCCGCCCGGCCAAACTGCCCGCTTTTTGTTTGCACTGCAGCATTTTCCCGTTAAACATGAAGGCTTGACCCGCCTTACGTGTCTGGAGCGTTTCTGTGCCGATCACAAAAATCCTTGTCGCCAACCGCTCCGAAATCGCTATCCGGGTCTTCCGTGCCGCCAACGAACTGGGATTGAAAACGGTCGCCATCTGGGCCGAGGAAGACAAGTACTCGCTGCACCGTTTCAAGGCCGATGAATCCTACCAGGTCGGCCGCGGCCCGCACCTCGCCAAGGACATGGGCCCGATCGAAAGCTATCTCTCGATCGACGAGATCATGCGCGTCGCCAGGCTCTCCGGCGCCGACGCCATCCATCCAGGCTACGGCCTGTTGTCGGAGAGCCCCGAATTCGCCGATGCCTGCGCCGAGGCCGGTATCGTCTTCATCGGTCCCAAACCCGAGACCATGCGCAGCCTCGGCAACAAGGTCGCGGCGCGCAACCTGGCAATTCGCGTCGGCGTTCCGGTCATCCCGGCCACCGACCCCCTGCCGGACGATCCCGAGGCCATCAAGAAGCTCGCTGCCGAAGTCGGCTACCCGGTCATGCTGAAGGCCTCGTGGGGCGGCGGCGGCCGCGGCATGCGGTCTATCCGCAGCGAGGCCGACCTGCTGCGCGAGGTGACCGAGGGCAAGCGCGAGGCCAAGGCCGCCTTCGGCAAGGACGAGGTCTATCTTGAAAAGCTGATCGAGCGCGCCCGCCATGTCGAGGTGCAGATCCTCGGCGACACCCACGGCAACGCGGTCCATCTTTTCGAGCGCGATTGCTCGATCCAGCGCCGCAACCAGAAGGTCGTGGAGCGCGCGCCGGCACCCTATCTCGATGCCGGCCAGCGTGAAGAACTCTGCGGCTACGCGATGAAGATCGCTACCGACACAAAATACATCGGCGCCGGTACCGTCGAATTCCTGATGGATGCCGATACCGGAAAATTCTACTTTATCGAGGTCAACCCGCGCATCCAGGTCGAGCACACGGTCACCGAGCAGGTCACCGGGATCGACATCGTCAAGGCGCAGATCCACATCCTCGACGGCTTCGAGATCGGCACTCCCGAGTCCGGCGTGCCAGCCCAGGCGGACATCCGCCTCAACGGCCACGCCCTGCAGTGCCGCATCACCACCGAGGATCCCGAGCACAATTTCATCCCCGACTACGGTCGCATCACCGCCTATCGCGGCGCCACCGGCTTCGGCATACGCCTCGACGGCGGCACTGCCTATTCGGGCGCCGTCATCACCCGCTTCTACGATCCGTTGCTGGAAAAGATCACCGCCTGGGCGCCCACCCCGCAGGAGGCCATCACCCGCATGAACCGCGCACTGCGCGAGTTCCGCATCCGCGGCGTGGCGACCAACCTCACCTTCCTCGAGGCGATCGTGAACCACCCGGCATTCGCCGACAACAGCTACACCACGCGCTTCATCGACTCCACGCCCGAGCTCTTTGCCCAGGTCAAGCGCCAGGACCGCGCGACCAAGCTGTTGAACTATCTTGCGGATGTGAGCGTAAACGGCCATCCGGAAACGCGCGGCCGGCCGATGCCCAAGGCGGACGCCGCCGATCCGGTCGTCCCCTATATGAATGGCAAGGTGCCGGACGGCAGCAAGCAGCGACTGGATGCCCTCGGCCCTGAAAAATTCGCGGCGTGGATGCGTGCGGAAAAGCAGGTTCTCGTCACCGACACCACCATGCGCGACGGCCACCAGTCGCTGCTCGCCACACGCATGCGCACGCATGACATCGCGGGTATCGCCGGCGTCTATGCGCGCGCGTTGCCGCAGCTCCTGTCGCTGGAATGCTGGGGCGGCGCGACCTTCGACGTCGCCATGCGCTTCCTCACCGAGGATCCGTGGGAGCGGCTGGCCAAGGTGCGGGAAGCGGCGCCCAACCTTCTGCTCCAGATGCTGCTGCGCGGCGCCAATGGCGTCGGCTACACCAACTACCCCGACAACGTCGTCCAGCACTTCGTCAAGCAGGCGGCAGCCGGCGGCATCGACCTGTTCCGCGTCTTCGACTGCCTGAACTGGGTCGAGAACATGCGCGTCTCGATGGATGCGGTCGTCGCCGAGGGCAAGCTCTGCGAGGCAGCCATCTGCTATACCGGCGACCTGCTCGACCCGGACCGGTCGAAATACGATCTGAAATACTATGTCGGCCTGGCCGGCGAACTCGAGGCAGCGGGCGCGCACATCATCGCCGTCAAGGATATGGCGGGCCTGCTGAAGCCCAACGCCGCGCGCGTCCTCTTCAAGGCGTTGCGCGAGGCGACCGACCTGCCGATCCATTTCCACACCCACGACACGTCGGGCCTTTCCGCTGCCACGGTGCTTGCGGCGGTCGACAGCGGTGTCGACGCCATCGACGCGGCGATGGACTCGTTCTCCGGCAACACCTCGCAGCCCTGTCTCGGTTCGATCGTCGAGGCGCTGAAGGGCAACGAGCGCGATCCCGAACTCGACCCAGAATGGATTCGCAGGATTTCCTTCTACTGGGAGGCGGTGCGCAACCAGTACGCCGCCTTCGAGAGCGATCTCAAGGGACCTGCGTCAGAGGTCTATCTGCACGAAATGCCGGGCGGTCAGTTCACCAACCTCAAGGAGCAGGCCCGCTCGCTCGGGCTCGAGACGCGCTGGCACGAGGTCGCGCAGGCCTATCACGACGTCAACCTGATGTTCGGCGACATCGTCAAGGTCACGCCCTCCTCCAAGGTCGTCGGCGACATGGCGCTGATGATGGTGAGCCAGGACCTGACGGTCGCCGACGTCGAGAACCCGGCCAAGGATATCGCCTTTCCCGATTCGGTCATCTCGATGCTGCGTGGCGATCTCGGCCAGTCTCCCGGCGGCTGGCCCGAGAAGCTGCAGAAGAAGGCGCTGAAAGGCGACAAGCCGATCACGGTGAGGCCAGGCTCGCTGCTCAAGCCGGCTGACCTCGAGGCCGACCGCAAGGAGATCGAGGAAAAGCTCGGCCGCCCGCTCAGCGAGTTCGAATTCGCTTCCTGGCTGATGTACCCGAAGGTGTTCACGGACTTTGCCAGCGCACAGGAAGTCTATGGGCCGGTCAGCGTGCTGCCCACCCCGGTCTACTTCTACGGCATGAAGGGCGAGGACGAGATCTTCGTCGATATCGAGAAGGGCAAGACGCTGGTCATCCGCTGTCTCGCCATCGGCGATGTCGACGACAAGGGCATGGTCACCGTGTTCTTCGAGGTCAACGGCCAGCCACGCCGCATCAAGGTTCCGGACCGCGTCCATGGCGGCTCCGCGGCCAAGGCAAGGCGCAAGGCCGAGGCCGGCAACGAGGCGCATGTCGGCGCGCCGATGCCGGGCGTCGTCTCGGGGCTCTCCGTCGCTGAAGGTCAGGCCGTGAAGGCCGGCGACGTTCTGCTGTCGATCGAGGCGATGAAGATGGAAACCGCGCTCCACGCCGAGCGCGACGGCACCGTGAAGGATGTCCTGGTCAAGGCCGGAGACCAGATCGACGCCAAGGACCTGCTGGTCGTCTTCGAATAGGGCAAGGGGCGCGGCGGGATCGCCGCTGCCCGGACAAAGCCGCCAAAGCCCGGGAGGAACGTACTTGGCAACTGGCCCAAAACCTTCCGGGCAGCGTGCCTTGACACGTAATTAAACCGATTTAGATTGCGCTCGCCTGCAACCGGATTCTCCCATGCCTGCCAATAAACCTGCTGCGACGGCAATTCGCGGCCGCTGGGCAATCGCCGCGGTGTTCTTCGTCAATGGCTTCCTGATTGGAAGCTGGGCGCCGCAGATCCCCGTGTTCCTGACACGTCTCGGCATTACCGAGTTTACGCTCGGCCTGCTTATCCTGCTGTTCGGCGCCGGTGCGGTCAGCGCCATGGCCTGGGCCGGGCATCTCCTGGCGCGCCATGGCTCGCGAACCGTCGTTACGCTGTTTGCCGCCGCTGGCTCCTTTGGCCTCATGTTGGTGGCGCTTGCACCCAGCGTACCCTTCGCGGCAGTCGCGATGTTTCTGTTTGGCGGCATGATCGGCGCCATGGACGTTGCCATGAACGCCAACGCGGTCACGGTCGAGAAAAAGTTGTCGCGCGCCATCATGTCGTCTTCGCATGGCTTCTGGAGCCTCGGCGGATTCGTCGGCGGCGGCCTCGGCGGCATTGCCATCCAGAATTACGGACATCTCGCCCATGCCGCGATGGTCACGGCGGTATCGGTGCTGATCGTCGCATTCGCGGTTCGACCGCTACTCCACGATCTGCCAAGCCCGGCCGAACATCGGAAGTTCTCGCTGCCGAGGAGCCCGAGCGTCTACCTGCTTGGCCTGATGGCGCTGCTGTGCATGAATTCCGAGGGCACAGTTCTCGACTGGGGCGCGCTCTACATGCGCCAGGAAATGGGTGCCGACATTGCCGTGGCTGGGTTTGCCTATGCTGCTTTTGCCGGCACGATGGCGCTGATGCGCTTTCTGGGAGATGGCGTTCGCAATCGCTTCGGTGCGGTGACGACCTTCAGGGTATCGGCACTCGTGGCTGCGACGGGCATGCTGGTGGCGGGCCTTGCACCCTGGGCCTGGTTGGCCATCGCGGCCTTTGCGGTGAGCGGACTGGGCATCGCGAACACGGTGCCGATCCTGTTCTCGGCAGCGGGAAACCAGCCTGGCCTTTCCTCCGGCGCGGGCATGAGCGTTGTAACGACGATGGGTTATTCAGGCATTCTCGCCGCGCCCTCGCTGATCGGCTTCGTTGGCGAGAGGACCGGCTTCGCACCCATATTCATTGCTGTCGCGGCACTGCTGGTTGCCGTTTGCCTGATGTCGCAGCTTGCCGCCAGGGCGGAATTCTCGGCAGGCGACCAGCCGACATAGCCCAGCAAAAAGGGAGGACGCGGTTTCCGCATCCTCCCCAGCAAATACTCGATCAGGTCAAACTCGGCCCATCAGTACCAGTATGACCAGGATCACCAGAATCACGCCGATGATACCGGACGGTCCGTAGCCCCATGACCGTGAATGCGGCCAGGCCGGGATCGCCCCAAGCAGAATTAGAATAAGTACGATGATCAAAATGGTCGTCAAAGTCATGACAGCGGCCCTCACTTGGTGTTGCAATGGAACAACAATGCGCGACGGTGCCGCTGGTTCCCACGGCCTCCGGCGGACAGCTGCTGGTGTGATTCAGCCTGATCCGAGGCGCAGCGGAAAAGCCATCGAAGGCGGGCGTACTGCCTGAAGGTCAGGCTACCCCGATCCGATGTTCGGTGCGCCAAAGTCCGCACCTTATCTCTTGAGGTATGATCCCCCGGGAGGGGTCCCGATCGGACCATCCCGGGAGAATGGTCCGAGCCTACTCGGCGGCCTTCGGAAAAGCCGCTTTCGGCTCTTGGCCCGGCGAATCGGCCACGGGAGTACCGGCGTCGACTGTCCGCCTGAATCGCCCGAACAGCCTCCCGAGGAAGCTCCGCTGGCCCTTCTTGTGGGTGTCTCTGGTGAAGACCATCAGCATCGCCGGCGTCACCACCAGCGTCAGCACCGTGGCGAAGGACAGGCCGAAGACGATCGCCGACGACAGCGCGATCCACCATTGCGTCGACGGTGCGTTGATCGTCGTCTCGTGATGGAAGATTTCGAGACCGAGCCCGAAGGCGATCGGAAGCACGCCGAGAATGGCCGACATGGCGGTCAGCACCACCGGCCGGGCTCGTTCGCGGCAGGTCTGCAGCACCGCCTCGTACTTGTCCCAACCTTCCTCGCGCAGCCGGTCATAGGTGTCGATCAGAACGATGTTGTTGTTCACGACAACGCCGGCCAGCGCGATCACGCCGATGCCCGACATGACGATGACGAAGGCCTGGCCGGTCAGCATCATCCCGAGCAGCGCGCCGATCGTCGCCATGACCACGCAGGACAGCACCAGGAACACGCTGGTGAACTTGTTGAACTGCGCCAGAAGCACGATGAAGATCAGGAAAATCGCCGCGCCGAAGGCATTGCCCAGGAAGGCACTGGCCTCGGCGCTGTCCTCGTTCGATCCGCCAAGCTTCCAGTCGACGCCGGGCAGATCCATCCCGCCGACGAGCTGCGCGACCTCGGCCTGGACGGCCGCGACCTGATGCGCCGAATCGACATTTCCGGCAATGGTAATCGTCCGTTTGCCGTCAATGCGGTTGAGGATGCCGACCGTCGGTTCAGGCTTGCGCGACACGAAGTTTGATATCGGCACCGAGCCCTGCGCTGTCTCCACTCTGAGCTGGTCGAGCGCCGACAGCGTCCGACGGTCTTCGGGCACCCGCAGGCGGATATCGACGGCATCGTCGGCGCCGGCCGGCCGGTAGTCGGTCAGCTTCAAACCGGTTGTCACCAGCTGCACGACCGTGCCGACCGACGCCGGACTGATGCCATACTGCGCCGCCTTGGCGCGGTCGACTTCCAGCGCCCAGTCGATTCCGGGTGGCGGCAGTCCGTCCGTTATATCGATGACACCCGGCACTTTGGCGACTTCGGCGGCCACCTTGCGCGCTATGTCATTCAGGCCTTGCGGGTTTTCCGCCGCGAGTTCCACCTGGATCGGCTTGCCCGTCGGCGGCCCGGCGTCCGGCACGCGCACCTCGACGTCGACGCCGGGAATGCCGGCCATCGCCACGCGCAGTTCGTCGAGGATGTCGTTGGCCGATTTGCGCTCGCGCCAATCGACGAATTCGTACTGGATCACGCCGACCACATCTTCGGGGATGTCGGCGCCGCCGCCGCGCGTCTTGCCGACGCGGGTATAGACGGACTTGATGCCGGGCCAGCCGAGGATGCGCTCCTCGGCGGCGCGCGTTGCGATGTCCATTTCCGCGAGCGACAGGTTGCCGCGCGCATGGACATAGAGCAGTCCGTAATCGGGTTCGACGGACGGGAAGAATTCGACGCCGGCACCATACTTGGAATAAGCCACCGGCACCGCCACGAGCAGCGCTACCGTCAGCAAGAGTACCGTCTTCGGGTAGTGCACGGCGCGCTTGACGACCGCCATATAGGCACCGTCCTTCTGCTCATCCTCCTCGTAGATCGGCGCCTTGCCGATCAGCGCGCCAATCGTCGGCGCGAAGATCAGCGCATAGGCCATCGACGCCGCGAGCGTGACGATCAGCGTTATCGGCAGGTACTTCATGAAGTCGCCGATGATGCCCGGCCAGAACAGGAGCGGCGAGAACGCCGCGATGCGCGTCATTGTCGCCGCGATCACCGGGCCTGCCATCCGCTTTGCCGCCAGTTCGAATGCCTGTTCCCTCGGCATGCCCTCGGACATGCGGCGTTCGGCAAACTCGGTGACGATGATGGCGTCGTCGACCAGCATGCCGACGGCCAGGATGAGGCTGAACAGCACGATCATGTTGATCGTGTAGCCCATCAGCGCCAGCGCCAGGATGCCCATCAGGAACGACGAGGGGATCGCCAAGCCAATGAGCAGGGAGGCGCGGCCCGACAGCGCGTAGAGGATGACGATGAACACCAGGATCACCGCGATCATGACGTGGTTCTGAAGGTCGTTCAGCAGCGTGTTGACGAAGACCGACTTGTCCTGCGTGTAGGTCACCTCCATGCCTTCCGGCACGGACTTGATGAAATCATCGGCCACCGCCTTTGCGCCCTCGATGGTCTCGACGATGTTGGCGCCGATGCGCTTTTTCACCTCGATGGCGATTGCCGGCTTGCCGTCGAGCCTGGTGATCGTCTCGGCATCCTTGAAAGTCGACCGCACCGTCGCGATGTCGCGCACCCGCACAACGGCATTCTGGCCAGCGACGACGGGCAGGTTCGAGACGTCTCGCGGCGTCTCGATCAGGGCCGGAACCTTGATGGCGTATTTACCCTCGTCGCCCTCGATCGTGCCTGCCGCGACCAGATTGTTCGAAGCGCCGATGCCCTGGATCAGCTGGTCAAGCTTCAGACCATAGGAGGAGAGTTTCACCGGATCGATGATCGCCTCGACAAGTTCGTCGCGCGAGCCCTGGATCGTGCCTTCCAGCACGCCGGGCACTTCCTCGATCCGGTCGCGCAGAGTCTTGGCCGCCGCCGTCAGCGCGCGTTCCGGCACGTGGCCCGAAAGCGTCACGACGAGCACCGGAAATTCCGAGATGTTCACCTCGTTGACGGTGGGCTCCTCCACCCCTGCCGGCAGGTCCCGCTTTGCATCCTGAACCTTGTTGCGCGTATCGATCAGCGCGTCGCCCAGATCGGTCGACGGGTCGAACTCGACGAGAACGTAGCCGCCGCCCTGATAGGCGGCCGACTTCATCTCCTTCAGCCCCTTGAGGTTCTTCAGCTGCGATTCCACCGGACGCAGCAGCAGGCGTTCGGCATCCTCGGGAGAGATGCCCTGATAAACCAGGCTGACATACATGACCGGGATAGCGACGTCCGGTTCGGCTTCCTTCGGCACCGCCTGATAGGCGAGCGCCCCGGCAATGATCAGAAACGCCAGTACCGATAAGGTCAGGCGCGCATTGCGGATCGCCAGCTTGACAATATCCATGCTGTTCAGGTCCCGTTGGTCGCTTCGCCGATCATCTGCTTGATCAGTGTCTCGTCGGCCTCGACTGCCTTGACCTCGTCGCCTTCGGTGACCAGGTCCTGACCGGCGACGATGATCCTGGCATCCTCCGGAATGCCTGCCAGCACGAGACCGGTTGGCGTGTCGTCCACCAGGTCGATCGGGAAGAACACGACCTTGTTGTCCTTGTCGACGGCGCGGATGCCGAGATCGCCGGCTTCGCTCAGCGTCACAACCGAGCGCGGCAGCACGACGGAGTCGGTCTCTTCGGCCAGCAGGGTGATCTCGGCGGTCATGCCGGCCGGAAGCGCCTTGTCCTCGTTCGGGATGGCGACCTCGATGCGGAACGTCCGCGTGGCGGATGACGCGTCCCTGCTGATGTAGCGCAGCGTGCCGTTGACGATCTTGCCGTCGACCAGCCGTATTTCAGCCGCGTCTCCGATCTCCAGATAGCGCAAGTCTCGCTCGCTCACCTCGCCGATCGCCAGCAGCGGGTCGAGATTGATCAGCGTCGCCACTTCCGCGCCGGCCAGTATGGTGCTTCCGCGTTGCACGGGCACCCGGTCGATCAGGCCATTGAAAGGCGCACGGATCTCGTACTGCGCCAGTTCGGCCTTGGCGTTCTCCAGCTGCGAGCGGGCGGTCGCAAGCGCGGCGAGCGTCTGCTCGGTCTGAAGTTTTGGTGCATTGCCGCCCTTGACCAACTGAGCCGCGGCGTCAGCTTCCGCCTCGCGCTGCGAGACGACGCTTTCGGCCATGCGGATGGCCGCCTCCTTGTCTTCCGCGTCGAGGCGCATGATCAGATCGCCGCGCTCGACGCGCTGGCCTTGTTTCACCGGCAGGCTCTCGATGACACCCATCACGCGCGTGGCGAGCGTCACCCGTTTCTCCGCGTCGGTCTGTCCCGATATGCGAATGGCGCGCGCATGCTGGACGCGCGGCGGCATCACCGTTGCAACGGTTCTCAGAACCGTTTCCGACTGCTCGACGGTTTCTGCAGGCGTCTCTGCCGTCTCGTTTTCAGCACTGCCGACCGACGAGAACTCACCCGACGCCACCCAGCCTGCAAACCCGACCAGCACGACAAGAGCTGCCAGCTTGTGAAATCTGAACTTCGCCATGCTTCAACATCCATATGCCCAGCGGCCGAACCCGTCCTCGCCCTGTGGCGCGCACGAAAATTCGATATGGGATCGCCCCGGGCGGAGCACAATCAATCCGGGCCACACGTACGAACGTACGGGCCGGCGGCACTCTTACATCAAAGTTGCACTGCAATATAGAGAGAAAACCAATGTCCTCATCGGCTTGACTGACGCGTCGATGCTTTGTCGGCATCGGCTTTCTACATTGAGAAGCCTCTGGTGAACGATTTGGCGGGGTTCGCGCCAAGGGGCAGCAAATGGAAGGAGATGTCAGGAGTGTCGCGGTTTTTGCCTGCCGCCGCCCCTCGTGCGAGTATCCAAGCTACCGCAGCGGCACCAGATCAGCCCAGCCGGTCGGTTGCAGCATCACTTCCGATGCATTTGAGTCCCGGAACCCTTGGTAGACAGCCATGAAATTGCCGCCGCAGGGCCGGTGTCCGCCGTCGCGGCAATGTCGCAATGGCGCCATGCGGCTTACATATGCAAGCTCTGCGGTTGACAGCAGTCGCAACCTTCGCCACCTCAAGGCGGAATTCCGTCTCGAAAGGCCCCCGGCAGATGACCGGATACTATTCCTCCCCCTTCGCCCGCCGGCGATCTGTCGGCGTCAATGTCGGCGGCGTCATGGTTGGCGGCGGCGCGCCTGTCGTCGTCCAGTCGATGACCAACACCGACACGGCCGACGTCGACAGGACCGTCGCCCAGGTTGCGGCACTCCATCGAGCAGGTTCCGAGATCGTCCGCATCACCGTCGACCGCGACGAGGCGGCCGCCGCCGTGCCACGCATCCACGAGCGCCTCATGCGGCTTGGCATCAACGTGCCGCTGGTCGGCGACTTCCACTACATCGGCCACAAGCTGCTGGCCGACCATCCAGCCTGCGCCACGGCACTCGCCAAATACCGTATCAATCCCGGCAATGTCGGCTTCAAGGAAAAGAAGGATCGGCAGTTCGGCGCCATTGTCGAAATGGCCATCCGCCATAACAAGCCGGTGCGCATCGGCGTCAACTGGGGCTCGCTCGATCAGGATCTGCTAACCCGACTGATGGACGAGAACCAGGCCAAGGGCTTCCCGCTGACGGCGCAGGAAGTGACGCGTGAGGCCATCGTGCAGTCAGCACTGCTGTCGGCCGAAACCGCCGAGGAGATCGGCCTGCCGCGCAACCGCATCATCCTCTCCGCCAAGGTATCGGCCGTGCAGGATCTCATTGCGGTCTATGCCGAACTTGCCGCCCGGTCCGACCATGCGCTGCATCTTGGCCTTACCGAAGCCGGTATGGGGTCCAAGGGCATCGTCGCCTCGTCGGCGGCCATGGGCATCCTTTTGCAGCAGGGTATCGGCGACACCATCCGCGTTTCGCTGACGCCCGAGCCCAATGGCGACCGCACCCGCGAGGTGCAGGTGGCGCAGGAACTGCTCCAGACCATGGGCTTCCGGCAGTTCGTGCCGATCGTCGCGGCCTGTCCCGGCTGCGGGCGCACCACCTCGACCGTGTTCCAGGAACTGGCGCAGAACATCCAGGCCGACCTGCGCAAGAACATGCCGGTCTGGCGCGAAAAATACCCCGGCGTGGAAGAACTCAAGGTCGCGGTGATGGGCTGTATCGTCAACGGGCCCGGTGAGTCCAAGCACGCCGATATCGGTATTTCGTTGCCCGGCACCGGCGAGACGCCGACGGCCCCTGTCTTCGTCAACGGCAAGAAGGCTGCGACGCTGCGCGGGCCGGACATTGCGCGCGACTTCGAGGACATGGTGGCCGCCTATATCGAGCAGCGGTTCGGACGCGGCCGCACGGCGGCGGAATAGTCCATGCGCGCGCCGCAAGTGGCCGCGCTGCTGCTTCTCGGCACTTTTGGATTTTGCGGCGGAGCCCTGGCGGACCCGCCCGGCCGTTCCAAGCCGGTCACGGTCGGCCAGATCTGCGCACTGATCGCCGAGGAGGCGGACCGTCATCGCTTGCCGCGCGATTTCTTTGCCAGGCTGATTTTCAAGGAGAGCCGCTTCGATGCCGGTGCCGTGAGCCCGGCCGGCGCCGAAGGCATCGCCCAGTTCATGCCGGGCACCGCGGCGATGCGCGGGCTCGAGGATTCCTTCGATGTCGGGCAGGCGATTCCTGCTTCGGCCAAATATCTTGGCGAATTGAAAGCCGGCTTCGGCAATCTCGGCCTCGCGGCGGCCGCCTACAATGCTGGCGAATCCCGGGTGGCCCGGTGGCTGTCAGCCGGCGGTTACCTGCCGATGGAAACGGAAAACTACGTGCTCGACATCATGGGCGAACCGGTCGACCGTTTTACGGAGGCGACCTACGCCGGCACCGTCCAGCCTCTCGATCCGACAATCGGCTTTCACGATGCATGCAGGCAGCTTCCGGTCCGCCGTACCACAACGGTCGCCATGTCCACGGTCACGGTTAAGCCCTGGGGCATACAGGTGGCGGGCAACTTCCGGCGCGACGCCGCGGTCCGGCAGTGGCAGAGACTGAGCGGCCGCATCGCAAAGGAGGTCTCCATCGGCGAGCCCGTCGTCAGCCGGGTCCGCTCGCCACGCGGCCGGCGCGGTATCTATGTCGTGCGCATCGGTGCCGACAACCGCTCGGAGGCCGATCGCATCTGTGGACAGCTTCGGAGGGCCGGCGGTTCCTGCGTGGTTCTCAAGAACCGCTGAGCAGGGCCGGTCACGCCGTCTCGGCCAGTTTCGTTTCGGCCAGCCACGAACCGATCTTGGCGCTCAGCCGGTCGGGAGAAATCGGCTTGTGCAGATAGTCATCCATGCCGGATTCAAGGCAGCGTTCCCTGTCGCCTTTCAGGGCATGCGCCGTGACGCCGATGATCGGCGTGCGGGCACCACCGCTGGCTGCCTCAGCCTCGCGGATGGCGATCGTCGCCTCGAAGCCATTCATCTCCGGCATGGAGACGTCCATGAGAATGAGCTTGGCCTTCATCGCCGCGTGCATTTCCACCGCCGCGCGTCCATTGCCCACGATCCGGTATGTCAGGTCAAGGCCGTTCAATATCTGCGCGAACACCAGCTGATTGACCTCATTGTCCTCCGCAACGAGGATATCGAGTTCTGCCTCGCCCACGCCGTTTGGCGCCGGCATCTCCCGGATGGGACTCGGGCGCAGCGTGACCGGCTGGTGCGCAAGGCCGGCATCAACTGCACGCTTTTCCACGCTCGCCTCCCTGCGCCCGCGATCGCGCTGGATGACCGTGACCAGGGTTGAAAGCAGTGCGGCCGAACGGGCCGGCTTGGTCAGGTGACCGGCGATGCCGAAATCCAGCGTCAGTCGCTTGAGGTCGATCTGGTCGACGGACGTGAGAAGGACGATGGGAATATGCGACATCTTGGGGTCGCTGCTCACCGCCCTCGCAACGTCGACGCCATTCATCCCGGGCATCTGGTAGTCCAGGATGATGCAATCGACGGTGGCGCCGATCTCTGCGGCCCGCGCCAGGAAGGCGAGCCCGATCGTCCCGCTTTCGGCTGCCGCGCAGTCGAAGCCCCAGTTTCGGAGCTGCTCGGTCAGGATTTCGCGATTAACGGGGTTGTCGTCGATCACCAGCACCCGCGCGCCCATCGCATCCACCGGCACCGCCTCATCGGCAATCTCGGCGGAATGCACGGGCATCGAGGCCGTGAACCAGAAGAGCGAGCCGCGGCCGACCTCGCTCTCGATGCCGATCTTGCCGCCCATCAGATCGACGAGCCTCGCAGCAATCGCCAGTCCGAGACCCGTCCCTTCGTGACGCCTCGTCGACGAGCCGTCAACCTGGGCAAACTTCTCGAACACCGTATGCAGTTTTTCGGCAGGAATGCCGATTCCGGTATCCTCGACGCGCACCTTCAACCGCGCAACGCCGCCGCGCACATCGCCGCTGACATCGACAAGAACGTGTCCCCGCTCGGTGAATTTCACGGCGTTGCCGAGCATGTTGGTCAGTATCTGGCGGAACCGGCCGACGTCGCCGATGACCTGCGCGGGCAGGCACGGATCGACGCGAATGATGAGCTCGAGATTCTTCTCGATCGCGCTCGCTGAAACGAGCGTTGTAACGTCTTCGACGGCCTCGGCCAGACGGAATGGCTCGTGTTCCAGCGCCAGCTGTCCGGCATTGATCTTGGAGAAATCGAGAATATCGTTGATGATCGTGAGCAGCGCGTTGCCGGATTTCACGATGACATCCGTGAAAGTCTTCTGGCGTGGCGTCAGTTCGGTCTTTGCCAGAAGCTCCGCCATGCCGAGCACGCCGTTCATGGGGGTGCGGATTTCGTGGCTCATGTTGGCCAGGAACTCCGATTTTGCGCGGTCTGCCGCTTCGGCCCGGTGCAGCGAAAGCGCTGAAGCCGCAAATGCCTCACGGATTGCCCGTTCCATCGGCCGGAAGATCCAGAACGCGACGCCAACGAGCACGGCAATCAGCAGCGCGGACGATATTGCGAGCAGCCGGCTCGTCTTGTCCTCTGCGGCACGGCGTTCGACGTCGAGCGCATGGCGGGCGCGCAGCAGCATCGGTTGCACGAAGAGATCATTCTGGTTCCTGATCTCGCGGTAGACCGAAACTTCGACATTAGGGACCGTGGCCAGCACGCCAAGATTGCGGACGATGTCGCGGGACGACCAGAACAGGTCGCCGTTTACGGAGGCCGAATCGAGTTCGTCGGCGGCGGGCTTGCCGAAATAGGGCCTTATCGCTGCCAGTTCCTGATCGAGATGCTCGATCGAGCCTTTGAGCCTGTCGGCGTGGCCAGCTGCCGACCGCGCCAGTTGGGCCTGGGTCTTCGCGTTCCAGTTGCTGGCGGCCTGTGTCGCAAAGGCCGTCGCCCTGCCGATGTCCCGCGCCAGGCCGGTGATCTCGGCACTCGCGTGATCGACCTCGTGGCGATAGGCATGAAACTGGTTCATCGTGGCGATGACCGCGATGCAGGAGACGGCAAAGATCAGCAGGCCCGACAGGTAGCGAAGCCGTATCGAGCGAATGAATGAAGAAAGGTCTGACACGCGCATACCCCGAACATTTGCGCAGAAATGCAATGACCCTAATTAGGTGATATTTAAATTAAAATTTCGTGTGTCGCGTCACTTGCGCCGCGCTGCGACGAAGCTTGCTGCCGCCTGCAGCATCGCCGAGCGCTCACCATAGACATCGAGCAGATCACGTGCCTGGGCTACGAGGCCGGCAAGTTGCCGGGTCGCCCATTCCACCCCGTGGATAGCCACCAGCGTCGCCTTTCCGGCGGCCTCATCCTTGCCGGTTGCCTTGCCCATCACCTGGCTGTCGGCCGTCACGTCGAGCAGGTCGTCGGCAAGTTGGAACGCAAGCCCGATCGCCGAGCCGAATTCGGCAAGCCTTTCGCGGTCGGCCGCCGAGGCTCCGCCGGCCAGCGCTCCGGCCTCGCAGGCAAAGCGGATGAGGGCGCCGGTCTTCATGGCCTGGAGCGTGATGACACCGGCCTCGTCCGGCAGGGAGCGGTTGGCCTCTATGTCGAGCGCCTGGCCTCCGGCCATCCCGCCCGCGCCGGCCGCCCTGGCAAGCGCCAGGACTAGGGCTGCCCGCCTGTCGGCAGGCAATTCGGTGGCCTCATCGGACAGGATGTCGAACGCCAGCGTGAGCAGGCTGTCCCCGGCGAGAATCGCCGTCGCCTCGTCGAAGGCCTTGTGCACCGTAGGCTGACCGCGGCGCATGTCGTCATTGTCCATGGCCGGCAGGTCGTCGTGGATCAGCGAATAGCAGTGGACGCACTCGAGCGCGGCGGCGACGCGGAGCGCTGCGCCCTCGTTGGCGTCGAAAAGTGCAGCACTTTCCAGCACCAGAAACGGCCGCAGCCGCTTGCCGCCATTGAGCACGCCGTGTCGCATGGCATCCATCAGCCGTTCCGGTCGCGCGATCTCGCCCGGCCGGGTCGCGTTTCCCAGAAGCCGGCGCAACTGATCCTCGACGGATCGGGCGCGCATTTCGAGAACGACTTCAAAGCTCAAGGCAGCGTCAAGCATGCAGCGACCGTTTACGGCAAACGCCCGATTGGTCAAGCTCGCTTCCCGGTCCGTGTTGCGTATCCAGGGATCGGCCATTATGCCAAGGACAGAAACAGGACGAAGGCGTGACCGAACCCATTGTGGATCGACAAACCAAAGGGGGCGCCATGACCGCGAAGGCCGGACGCCGGTCGCGCTCGTCGCGCCGCCTCTGGCAGCGTCGCACGGTGCAGATCGCAGCCCTGCTGGTGGCCTTGCCGCTGTTGCTCACGCTCGTCTATCGCCTGCCGTTCATTCATCCGGTCTCGACGCTGATGCTGAAGGACCTGGCCACCTTTTCCGGATATGACAGGCGCTGGGTGCCCCTCTCCGAAGTCGCGCCCGTGCTCGCAAATTCGGTCATCATGTCGGAAGACGGCCAGTTTTGCGCCCATCGCGGCGTCGATCTCGCCGAGTTGAAGGCCGTGATCGACGATACGCTGGCCGGCGAGCCGAGCCGCGGTGCCTCGACGATCACCATGCAGACGGTGAAGAACCTCTATCTTTGGCAGAGCCCGCTGGTGGCGTTCCGCAAGATCGTCGAGTTGCCACTTGCCGTCTATCTCGATCTTGCGCTGCCCAAGCGCCGGATCATGGAGATCTATCTCAACATCGCGGAATGGGGGCCCGGCATCTATGGCATCGAAGCGGCCGCGCAGCATCATTTCGGCCGTTCAGCCAGCGATCTGACGAGCCGGCAGGCGGCGCTCCTGGCAGTCACCTTGCCCAATCCGGTAGAGCGAAATCCTGCCAAGCCATCGGCCGGCCTGAGACGTCTGGCTTCGCTCATCGAGCGGCGCGCCTCCAGGGCCGGCGGCTATGTAGGCTGCCTCGGGCAGTAGTCGCGCAGCATCTGCGGCAAAAAAAAATCCGATGGCTCTGGTCAAGACGGCGCGGTCCGTGTATGGACACCGCACTTTCTGGAGATACCGGCCCGCCAGAGTGGCCCTTTTGCGAGGGTTGCGGGCCTTTTTAGTGGAGCACTTCCATGGCTGTGCCAAAACGAAAGACTTCGCCGTCCAAGCGCGGCATGCGCCGCTCGGCCGATGCGCTGAAGGCCCCGACCTATGTCGAGGACAAGAATTCCGGCGAAATGCGCCGTCCGCACCACATTGACCTGAAGTCGGGCATGTATCGCGGTCGCCAGGTGCTGACGCCAAAGGAAAGCTGATCGGGCTTTCATTGTGGTTTTCGAAAAGGCCGGCCCTTGCGCCGGTCTTTTTCGTTGTGTCTAGTCGCTGATCTCGGCGATTGGCGCGTCTTCTGGATTCGCCTGTCGCGTCCAGGAGAATTGCCATGCTTTCGAGCATTCCGCTGCTAGTCATCCCGTTCATCATCTACAATCTGGGCCTTGCCGGGGTTCTGGGCAGCGGTTCAGCCAACGATCCATGGGCAGTTGAACTGTTCTCCATCTCGATGATGTCGGGAGGCGTTTTCTCGATGACGCTGGGCATCATGCTGATCGTGGTCGCGCTGCTTCTCCTGTTCGTCGAGATCATCAAGTCGACGCGCACGTCGAACGCCTCGATCTTCGACCACCTCCTGTCGACCTTCGTTTTCGTTGCCTTCCTGGTCGAATTCCTTCTGGTCAGGGGCGCGGCCACGTCCGTCTTCTTCACCTTGATGGTGATCACGCTGATCGACGTGCTGGCCGGCTTCTCGGTGTCGCTGCGCGCCGCCGGGCGCGACGTGACGTTCAACTGATCCGGCGCGCTCTAGCCTTCGGCCACAAAGCCGGCGGCTTCGATACCGGCGACGGCCGCCGCCTCGTCATTGTCCGACGTATCGCCTGAAATGCCCACAGCGCCGACCATGGCGCCGTCGCTGTCGCGGATCAGCACGCCGCCCGGTACCGGCACGATCCGGCCGCCCGAGACATCCGAGACACCGGACATCAGATGCGGACGCTCGCGTGCGAAGGCGTCGAGCTTCCGCGAGCCCATGCCGAGTGCCAGCGCGCCATAGGCCTTGCCGGAGGCCATCTCGGGCCGCAGGAAGGAGGCTCCGTCCTGTCGCTGGAAGGCGACCATGTGGCCGCCGGCATCGAGAACCGCCACGCCAAGCGGCTTCAGCTTGAGTTCTGCCGCCTTGGCAAGTGCGACGGTGATGATCTCATTGGCCTTGGCCAGGGTAAGAACGGTCATGCGATATCTCCGTGTTACGGCGCGTTGGCCAAATGACGGTTGCGAAGCTGCGCCGGGAGAACCCCGAACAGCGTGGCGGCAAGAGCCGACAATCGAGCGGTCGCTGGAACCGCTTTGCCCTAGCGCCTGGCCAGACCCGGAACGGGTCAGCCCATGGAGTCGATCTTGCGCTGCATCGCCGCGATCTGTTCCTTCAATTCGGACAGATCGTCACTTGTCTCCGCACCCTCGGATGAAGCTTCGGCCGGGCCACCATGCTGGCTGCCGGGCGGAAACGGCGTGAACAGCCGCATTGCATTCTGGAACATCTCGATGTTGCGCCGCGCCTGGTCCTCGATCGCCTTGATAGGCGTCGCGATCTTGACCATGTCCATCGGGGTCTTGCCCATCGCCGACTTCATCTGGTCGCGAAACCGCTCCTGCTCCTTCGCGAAGGCAATCATCGACTGCTCGAGAAAGCTCGGCACCACCATCTGCATCTGGTCGCCGTAGAAGGAGATGAGTTGGCGCAGGAAGGAGATGGGCAGCATGTTCTGCCCGTCCTTGTTTTCCAGCTCGAAGATGATCTGCGTCAGGACCGGGTGGGTTATGTCCTCGCCGCTCTTGGCATCCTGGACGGTGAAATCCTCGCCCTTCTTGACCATCTCGGCCAGGTCTTCGAGCGTGACATAGGTGCTGGTGCCCGTGTTGTAGAGCCGCCGGTTGGCGTATTTCTTGATTACGACCGGAGTGTCTTTTGCGGCCATCAGCATCCTCCCAGGAAGACCGGGTATCAGCGTAAGCCCCCGGTAACGATTGCGCTGGGAGTCAGGATAAGCGCAAAAGCCATATGATTCCAAGCGGTTTGTGCAGTGCGGAATTTTCGTTGTGCAGCGGCGCGATGAAATTGCTGCGCAGCAATCCTAACTGTAGAGGATCGCGCCGATCGCCGAGGGCGGTCCCGGTTTGACTCGGCGTTTGGAAACGCCCAGAAAGTGCTCAACCGAGCCTTTGGCTCGCAATAGCAGGTTTGGAGAACATCATGTCCGCTTCCAGTTCAATTGTCGTCGCCAGTGCAGCACGCACCCCGGTCGGATCCTTCAACGGCGCCTTTGCCAACACGCCGGCGCATGATCTCGGTGCGGTCGTCGTCAAGGAGGTTCTGGAGCGGGCGGGTGTCGAGGCCGGCGAGGTGGACGAGGTCATCCTCGGCCAGATCCTGACTGCGGCGCAGGGACAGAACCCGGCCCGGCAGGCAGCGATCAACGCCGGCGTGCCGAAGGAAGCCACCGCCTGGGGCCTCAACCAGCTCTGCGGCTCGGGCCTGCGCGCCATTGCCATCGGCATGCAGCAGATCGCCACGGGCGATGCCAGGATCATCGTCGCCGGCGGACAGGAATCGATGTCGATGGCGCCGCACGCGCAGTATCTGCGTGGCGGAACCAAGATGGGTGACCTGAAGCTCGTCGACACGATGATGAAGGACGCCCTTGTCGATGCCTTCTACGGATATCCGATGGGTAACACTGCCGAGAACGTCGCGCGCCAATGGCAGCTGACCCGCGACCAGCAGGACGAGTTCGCTGTCGCATCGCAGAACAAGGCGGAAGCCGCGCAGAAGGCGGGGAAGTTCAAGGACGAGATCGTCCCGGTCACCGTGAAGGGACGCAAGGGCGACACCATCGTCGAGCAGGACGAATATATCCGCGCCGGAACGACGCTCGAGACAATGCAGAAGCTGCGGCCGGTTTTCGACAAGGAAGGTACGGTAACGGCCGGCAATGCGTCGGGCATCAATGATGGCGCGGCTGCGACCCTGTTGATGTCGGAAGCCGAGGCCGAGCGCCGTGGCCTCACGCCGCTTGTCCGTATCGTTTCATGGGCGACCGCCGGCGTCGATCCGCAGATCATGGGCACGGGCCCTATCCCCGCGTCGCGAAAGGCACTCGAAAAGGCCGGATGGTCGGTCGGCGATCTGGATCTCGTCGAGGCCAACGAAGCCTTCGCCGCCCAGGCCTGCGCCGTGAACAAGGACATGGGCTGGGATCCTACCATCGTCAACGTCAACGGCGGCGCCATTGCCATCGGTCATCCGGTTGGCGCATCCGGTGCCCGCATTTTCAACACGCTGGTCTATGAAATGCGCCGTCGCGGCGCCAAGAAGGGCCTAGCAACACTGTGCATCGGCGGCGGCATGGGTGTCGCCATGTGCGTGGAGGCCATGTAACATTTGCTTCCAGGCGGTCGGCCGTCCGCCTGGCTAATCACAAAAGGCCCGGAAACAGGGCTGCCAAAAGGGGAAACGCATGACCAAGACAGCACTCGTCACCGGCGGTACGCGCGGCATCGGCGCCGCCATTTCGATCGCCCTGAAGGCGGCAGGATATTCGGTCGCAGCGAACTACGCCGGCAATGACGATGCCGCGCAGAAGTTCAAGGACGAGACCGGGATCCCGGTCTACAAATGGTCGGTTGCGGACTATGACGCCTGTGCCGCGGGCATTGCCAAGGTCGAGGCCGACCTCGGTCCGGTTGCGGTGCTGGTCAACAATGCCGGCATCACCCGCGATGCCATGTTCCACCGCATGACGCGCGAGCAGTGGAGCGAGGTGATGGGCACCAACCTCAACGGCCTATTCAACATGACGCATCCCCTGTGGCCCGGCATGCGCGACCGCAAGTTCGGCCGCGTCATCAACATCTCGTCGATCAACGGACAGAAGGGCCAGATGGGCCAGGCCAACTACGCAGCCGCGAAGGCCGGCGACATCGGCTTCACCAAGACTTTGGCGCAGGAAGGCGCGCGCGCCGGCATCACGGTCAATGCGATCTGCCCGGGCTACATCGGCACCGAGATGGTGCGAGCGGTTCCGGAGAAGGTGCTGGATTCGATCGTCGGTCAGATTCCCGTCGGCCGCCTTGGCGAACCTGACGAGATCGCGCGCTGCGTCGTCTTCCTGGCCTCCGACGACAGCGGTTTCATCACCGGTTCGACGCTGACGGCCAATGGCGGGCAATACTGCGTCTAGCAGATCGCTGCCGCTCTCTTCTGCTCCTGCGCATATCCCTAGCCCGACCGGCCAGTCTGATCGGACTGCTGCGAGCCCTTCTGCGCGCGGCATGGTCCCGCAACGGGACACAAAGGTTAACACGATCCGGCGCGACCTCTGGATTGCTGCTCTCGTTGCGCGCCGGATAGGCGCTCTGGCCCCGCACGGCACCAGATATAGTGGGGAACAAATGGAGAAGATCCGTCGGCGGCTGATTCGTCGCTGATTCGTTCGCCCTTTGACCGGAATGTTAACCGGTGGCACCCAGAACCGGCCGGATTTCGTCGCGCCGGCTTAAATATTCCTAACAGATTCATAATCTTGCGCGTCGCCTGCCCAAGACTGCGCCGAAGCGTCGGCAAAAGTTAACAGCCGATCTCCAATTCGTTCCGGTTTTTAATTTGCCGATTCAGCATGTGGTGCGAGTCGTCAGGCATGGATCCACATGTTGCGGCGAACAAATGATGAATCTCCACAGGTCACTGATTCGTCGCTGATTCGTTCCAGACTCGTTCCACGTCTTAACAAACCGCGGATTTCTGCTTTCGTTCGGCCCTGCAAATCCCTATGTGTCGAAGTGATCTGTCGCTCAGGATGTGCAGCGCCGATCGTCTCCCGCCCTGTTGCGAAGCTGCGCCAGAGAGGCCACGTTCGATCCATGACCTTTCACCCTCGGAATGCCGGACCGCTGATCCTTTCGGGACGCGACGTGACGGCAGTGCTCGGCCCTACCAACACCGGCAAGACGCACCTCGCCATCGAACGCATGGTGGCCCACGAGAGTGGCGTCATCGGCCTGCCGCTCAGGTTGCTGGCACGCGAAGTCTATGCGCGCGTCTGCGAACGGGTCGGCGCGCATAAGGTTTCGCTGATCACGGGCGAAGAGAAGATCCAGCCGGCAGGCGCTCGATATTCCGTCTGCACCGTCGAGGCGATGCCGCGCGAAACCGATGCGGCCTTCGTGGCGATCGATGAAGTTCAGCTCGCCGGCGATTTCGAGCGCGGCCATGTCTTTACCGACCGCATCCTGCATCTGCGCGGCCGTCAGGAGACGCTGCTCCTGGGGGCAGCAACGATGCGCGGCATACTGGAACGCTTGCTCAAGGGTGTTTCGGTCGTAACGCGGCCTCGCCTGTCGCACCTCGCCTATGCCGGCCAGAAGAAGCTGACCCGGCTGCCCAGCCGCTCCGCCATCGTCGCGTTTTCGGCCGACGAGGTCTATGCGATCGCTGAACTCGTCCGCCGCCAGCGCGGCGGCGCGGCGGTCGTTCTCGGCGCACTCAGCCCTCGCACCCGCAACGCGCAGGTGGAACTCTATCAGTCGGGCGACGTCGACTATCTGATCGCCACCGACGCGATCGGCATGGGGCTCAATCTCGATCTCGATCATGTCGCCTTCGCCCAGGATCGAAAGTTCGACGGCCACCAGTTCCGCAAACTGTCCGCCGCCGAACTGGGTCAGATTGCAGGCCGAGCCGGCCGTCACCTGCGCGACGGCACCTTCGGTGTGACCGGGCAGGTCGATCCGCTGGACGAGGAGCTCGTCAAGAAGATCGAGGCTCACGACTTCGATCCCGTCAAGGTTTTGCAGTGGCGTACCACCGAGTTCGATTTCGCCAGCCTCGACGCACTGCAGCGCTCCATCGAGCGGCCGGCTCCCGTGGAAGGCCTGACGCGCGCCCTGCCGGCCGTCGACGCGCAGGCACTCGAACATCTCTCCCGCGACCCGGGCATCCGCGACCTCGCGGTCGGCCGTGAACGGCTGGCGTTGCTCTGGGAAGTCTGTGCCCTTCCCGACTACCGGCGGATCGCGCCTGCGCAACACGCAGACCTGGTTGCTTCGATCTACGACGACCTGGCGACCAAAGGGCATGTCGACGAGAACTACATGGCCGAGCAGGTGCGCCGGGCCGACTCCACGGACGGCGACATCGACACGCTGTCGCAGCGGATTGCCCAGATCAGGACCTGGACTTTCGTCTCCAACCGTCCCCAATGGCTTGCCGATCCGACACACTGGCAGGAAAAGACTCGCGAAATCGAAGATAGGCTGTCCGATGCGCTGCATGAACGGTTGACGAAACGCTTCGTAGACCGCAGGACTTCCGTCCTTGTCCGGCGCCTCAGGGAAAACACGATGCTAGATGCCGAAATAGACACGTCAGGCATGGTCGTCGTTGAGGGCCACCATGTCGGCGAGTTGCAGGGTTTCCGCTTCACGGCCGACCAGAGCGCCAACGGCGAGGATGGCAAGGCCATCAGGACTGCCGCGCAGAAGGCGCTGGCTGCGGAGTTCGAAAAGCGCGCAGACCGTTTCGCAGCTTCGGCCAATGGCGATATTGCGCTTGGCTCCGACGGAACGCTGCGCTGGATCGGCGCGCCGGTTGCCGCGCTTGTCGAGGGCGAGGACGCGCTGAAGCCGCGCGTGGTGCTGCTTGCCGACGAGCAGCTGACCGGGCCTGCCCGCGACAAGGTGGCCGCACGCATCGAACGCTTCGCCAACTTCCAGATCGAGCTTCTCTTGAAGCCCCTGCTCGACCTGAAGAATGCCGACCAGCTGACCGGCATCGGCAAGGGCATCGCCTTCCAGCTCGCCGAGAATTTCGGCGTGATGAACCGCCGCGACATCGCCGACGACGTCAAGTCGCTGGATCAGGCAGGCCGTGCGGCGCTGCGCCGGCTCGGTGTCCGGTTCGGTGCCTACCACATTTTCGTTCCGGCACTGATCAAGCCGGCGCCTGCCGGGCTGATCACCCTGCTCTGGGCCCTGAAGAACGACGGCAAGGACAAGCCGGGCTTCGGCGACGTGGTGCATGCGCTCGCCACCGGGCGGACGTCCCTGGTCATCGATCCCGCCTTCGATCCGATCTTCTACAAGCTGGCCGGGTTCCGCGCGCTCGGTCGCCGTGCCGTGCGCATTGATATTCTCGAGCGCCTTGCCGACCTCATCCGGCCTGCGCTGTCCTGGAAGGCCGGCCAGGGCGCACGCCCCGATGGCGCCTATGACGGTTCGACCTTCATCGTCACCCCGGCCATGATGTCGATCCTTGGCGCAAATGCCGACGACATCGAGGAAATCCTGAAGGGCCTCGGCTACCGGTCCGAAGCAAAGCCCGCCGAAGAGGTCAAGCAACGGCTGGAAGCGCTCGACCAGGCGGCACGGGAAGCAGCGCAGGCTGCAGCAGCAAAGGCCGAGCTTGAAAAGGCGGAGCGTGTGGCGGCCGCCGAACAGGCCGCCCGTGAAGCCGAGCCGTCGACCGAGTCGGCCGCCAGCACCGACGCAGCAGGGACTGATGCTGCGGCGCCGTCCGCAGCACCGATTGAGCAATCGACAGCTCCGGCCGAGGCCGCCCCCGTGGAGGCCCCCGTATGGGCGCCGACAGGGAGCCCAGAGATCGGCGATCCGGCCGAGGCGGCGGCGTCCATCGGCGCCACCGAAGCGGTCACCGCATCGGATGCCGAGGCACGGGAAGAAGTCGCGGCAGATACTGCCACCCCTGTTGAGGAGACGAGCGCTCCGGCAGGCGACGTGCCGGCTGCAGAGCCGATCCCCGGCGATGCAAAGGCCGCCGAAGACGGTGCTGCCGCAACGCCCGCGGCAGAACCGGCCGAAGAACCCAAGCCGATCCTCCTGTGGCGCCTCGGCCGCTCCGACCACCGCCCGCGCCACCATCGTCCCAATCAGCGCAACGCACAGCGGTCGGGCCAAGCCCCGGCTGGCGACGCCGGAGCAGGCGAACCATCTTCCGGCAGGCCACGGCCGGAACACCGCGGCAGGCCGGGCGGCAAGCCCAAATTCGACCGGGATCGCTACAAGGGTCCGCCGAAGGCGCCGGGCGAGGGCGGCCGGCCGCAGCGGCAGGACGGCAAGGGCGATCGCGCCAATAACCCGGCATTCCAGCCGCGAGCGCGGGAGGAACGGCCGGCGCAGCTCGATCCCCTGTCGCCCTTCGCCAAGCTTGCGGCCCTGCGCGACCAACTGAAGAAGTAGCCTATGGCGGAGGGCCGCCAGCGCATCGACAAATGGCTGTTCTTCGCGCGTGTCGCCAAGTCGCGCTCGCTCGGTGCCAGGCTTGCTGTCGGCGGCAGAATACGCATCAATCGCGACAAGGCGACGCAGGCGGCCGATCTGGTCAAGCCGGGCGATGTCCTGACCATCACGCTCGAACGTCGCATCATCATCTACAAGGTGCTGGCGCCCGGCACACGTCGCGGGCCGGCGGACGAAGCGCGACTTCTCTATGAGGATTTGACACCACCTCCTGAACGCAAGGCTGACGCCGCGCCGTCCGCGGTCGCGGCGCCGCGCGACGCCGGCAGCGGCAGGCCGACCAAGAAGCAGCGCCGCGACACCGACAGGCTGCGCGAGGGCGAGTGAAATAGGATTTCGGTGCGGCCGCCTCGGGCGCAATTGGCGACCTTGCAACGCTATGGCAAACGGGCTACCTCACCCGCAAGACGCAAAATGGCGGGAAGTCCCGGAGCCCAGCGATGACCTATGTCGTGACCGACAACTGCATTAAATGCAAGTACATGGACTGTATCGAGGTCTGTCCGGTCGACTGCTTTTACGAAGGCGAGAACATGCTCGTCATCCATCCCGACGAATGCATCGACTGCGGCGTCTGCGAGCCTGAATGCCCGGCCGACGCGATCAAGCCGGACACGGAAGGCGGCCTGGAGAAGTGGCTTGAGGTGAATACGGAATACGCCTCCAAATGGCCCAACATCACCGCCAAGAAGGAACCACCGGAGGACGCGAAGTCGTTCGACGGCGTGCCCGAAAAGTTCGAGAAGTTCTTCTCGCCCGAGCCGGGTGAAGGCGACTGACCCTCTCCTAAGGTAAGCAGCCTCACGACATTCCTGCTCTGCCCGCCTTCCGGCGCGGGCTGCACCTGTGCGCGCCTGCATATGCAGCAAATTGTTGATTCTGGCGCGTTTTTGTGCTACCTATATGACACATGCCGGTGGCACAACGTCGATCAAAGGCGCGAAAGCCCTATTCATTGAAAGGTGCAATCCAAAATTCGGACCAGGATGATCTGGGCCAAGCAGGCGCATTTTTGCCTGGGCAGGCTCGGGGTGTTCCGGCGGATTGCATTTGTTTGCACGGCGCATGATTTCGGGCCAGTCGGGCCCAGCACCAGGTTTGCCGGTCGGCTTGGCCGGCAACATACAAAGGAGTTCAGCGCGTATGGCAACCACCCCCCAGCAGAAGAAGTCGGCAACGCGTCACGGTTTCAAGACCGGCGAGTATATCGTCTATCCGGCGCATGGCGTCGGACAGATCGTCGTCATCGAGGAGCAGGAAGTTGCAGGCCACAAGCTGGAGCTTTTCGTCATCGATTTCCAGAAGGACAAGATGCGTCTGAAGGTCCCGGTCGCCAAGGCGACGTCGATCGGCATGCGCAAGCTGTCGGAAGAGGACTATGTCGAGCGCGCCCTGAAGGTCGTTCAGGGCCGTGCCCGCGTCAAGCGCACCATGTGGTCGCGCCGTGCCCAGGAATACGATGCCAAGATCAACTCCGGCGATCTGATCTCGATCGCGGAAGTCGTTCGCGATCTTTTCCGCGCCGACAACCAGCCCGAGCAGTCCTACTCCGAGCGCCAGCTTTATGAAGCGGCGCTCGACCGGATGGCGCGCGAGATCGCCGCTGTGAACCGCATGTCGGAAACCGAGGCAGTCAGGCTGATCGAGGTCAATCTTGCCAAGGGGCCGAAGCGCGGCGCCAAGGCCGACAATGAGGAAGCCGAGCAGGGCGATCCCGAACCCGAGCAGGAAAAGGCCGCCTGAAGCAGCCTTGACCACAGTCGTTTTTCAGAAAGCCCGGCCATTTCAGCCGGGCTTTTTGTTTGGATAGACAGCCGGAACTATTTCCGCTGCGATGGCGTTCTGTCTTTTTCGTGCCCTCACCCGGTCGTTGCTTGCGGTCTGGCGGAAGGTGCTTCATGGAGGCCAGTCCGTGACCAGGGAAACCACTGATCGTACACTCGTCCGCACCGCCATGCGGGCACCCTATCTGGAGCGCTCCGAGGAGCATGACCTCGCCGTCAGGTGGCGAGAGACCGCCGACCAGAACGCGCTGCATCAGATCACTATCGCCCACATGCGCCTTGTCATCTCGATGGCCAGCAAATTCCGCCATTTCGGTCTGTCGCTCGGCGACCTGATCCAGGAAGGGCATGTCGGGCTGCTCGAGGCTGCCGCCCGCTTCGAACCGTCGCGGGACGTCCGCTTCTCCACCTACGCCTCATGGTGGATCCGCGCCTCCATGCAGGACTATGTGCTGCGCAACTGGTCAATCGTCAGGGGCGGAACCAGCTCCACGCAAAAGGCCCTGTTCTTCAACCTGCGACGGCTCAAGGCGAGGCTTTCCCAGAGTGCGGAACCTCTCTCCGGCCTTGCGATCCGGCAGGAGATTTCATCGGCCCTCGGTGTATCGGAGGCCGATGTCGCGTTGATGGACGCTCGGCTCTCGGGATCCGACACCTCCCTCAATGCGCCTGTTTCCTCCGACGCCGGCTCGACGGCCGAGCGCGCCGACTTTCTCGTTTCCGACGATCCTCTGCCCGACGAGATCGTCGCCGACACGATCGACGACGAGCGACGTTCGGCCTGGCTGCGCGATGCGCTTCACGTGCTCAACGAGCGGGAGATGAAGATCATCGAGAGGCGCCGCCTGAGCGAGGACGGTGCCACGCTGGAGGAACTCGGCGGCGCCCTCGGCATCTCGAAGGAACGTGTTCGTCAGATCGAGACGCGCGCGCTGGAAAAGCTCCGGTCCGCCTTGGTGCAGAAGATCCCGGGCGTTCAGCCGATGCGGGTTGCTGCCGCTATTGGTCGGTAACGATCTTTACCTTGTCGCCGGCCGAGACAGTGCCGCTTGACGGCAGGGCGTTGAGCACCCGGAACAGGTCGATCTTGCGGTCCACTCCCACCATCATTCCGGCGATCGAAGCGGTCGTCTGACCGGGCTTCACCGTCACGATCCGGATCCTCAGCGGCTTCAGCGCTGCCTTCTGGCTGGCGCTGAGCAACTGGAAACTGCCGCCCACCGCCTGCGCCACCCCGTCGAGCGCAGTGCTTGCTACGGGAGCCGCGGTCAGCAGGCGATAGACCTGTCCGCCTGCCCTGACGACCGTGATGTCGAACTGCCATCCGTCGGCCGCAGCCCGCGCGCTCGCCGCCTCATTGCCGTTGATCGTCTTGGCTTCGACCGTTGAATCGATGAGACCCGCAACCCATCCGCTGCGGATGTAGTCGGTAAGCTTGGTCCGCTTGTCGACGGCAACGCCATCGAAGCGGATCGCGACATCGCCGGGACCCGTCGCGGTCACGGCCGCGGCACTGTTGTCGATCACGAAACCGTTGGGCACCGAAAACGAAACGCCGAGCAGCGGGTGCAGGAACGTGTTGCCGCGGACATAGCCCTCTTCGGGCGTATCGCCGTAGAGCAGCCCGTCGATGCCGGCGAGGTAGGAGTCACGGTCGCGCGTACCGCCGCTGCCGAACTGCAGCGAATGCCGCTGCGCCAGTTCGATACGCTGCGGAGCGTTGGGATGACTGGCCAGGAAGTCCAGGCTGGCATCGGTGGCGCCGCTTATGGAGCGGAAGTCGGTATAGGCGGCCATCGACTGCAGGAAGCGGGAGGCGGCCGTCGCGTCGAAGCCTGCCTGGCCGCTCGCCTTGATGCCGATGGCATCGGCCTCGAGTTCCTGATTGCGCGAAAACTGCGCCAGGCGAAGCTTGCCGCGGATCAGGGCGACGTTTGCGGTGGGGTTTCCACCCAGCACATCCTTGACGACCTTGGTCGCCAGAACCTCCTCGGCTTCCTTCTGCTGGCGCTGCACGCCGTGATTGGCCGTTACATGGCCCATTTCATGGGCAATGACCGCGGCCAGCTCGGCGGAATCATTGGCCAGCGCAAGAAGCCCGCGCGTCACATAGAGATATCCCCCCGGCAGGGCGAAGGCGTTGACGTTCGGCGAATTGAGGATCGTGATGCGATAGGCCTGTCCCGGGTTTCCCGAGACGGTGGTCAGATTTCCCACCACCTTGGCGACCATGCGCTCGAGCTTGGGGTCCGAATATTCGCCACCATAGGTCGCCAGGATGCGTGGGTGCTGGGACTTCGCGAGTTCCGCGAGCCGATTATTGCGTGAAACCGAATCGACCGTCACGGGATTGTCGGAAGGCCGGAACGCCGACTCCTTGATATCGCCGCTCGACAGATTCGACAGTGCCTGACAACCGCCCACCAGCACCGTAAGCCCGGCCGCGCCCGCAAAACGGACGGCCAGACTCAGGAGCCGGCCCGACTGGGAACGAGGCAGTTTCAGCACCGGGTTCATTTCCTTCACGAAACAAGAATCACAAGTGAACGCGGTCACGCGGGCATTGTTGCCGCAGTCTACTCGTATCGCTCATGTATTGACACATTTCGACCGCACAATGGGCTGTGACCGTTAATTATGGCCTCTTCCGGGCAGTCGCACCTAAACAAAAATGCGTGTGGTCTAAACGCTGCCGCCGAGATAGCGCCTGAACGCGTCGGGAGCGTCCGTACCAAAGAAGTCAGACGCCGAGCCGGACGCCGAAACGCTTCCCTCTTCCAGAAACACCATCCTGTCGGCGACACGCCTTGCGTCTTCCGGCTGATGCGTCACGAAAAGCACCGTCATTCCCCGCTCGGCCTGGACGCCTGCCAGCAGGTCGAGCATGTCCTGACGCAGCGCCGGACCGAGGGAACCGAACGGTTCGTCGAGCAGCAGTACCGGCCGGTTTCTCACCAGCGCCCGCGCCAGCGCGACGCGTTGGCGTTCGCCGCCCGACAATTCGCGCGGCAGGCGATGCTCCTTGCCGGCAAGACCGGTGCGCGCCAGGGCGTCGGCCACGGCATCGCGGTCGTCCCTTGTCAGCTTCAATGCCGGCGAGCGCCCGAGGCCCACATTCTTCCCGACGTCGAGATGCGCGAAGAGATTGTTCTCCTGGAAGATCATCGACACCGGCCGTTGCGCGGGCGGCAGACCGGTCACATCTTCACCCGCGATCAGCACCCGACCCGACTGCGCCATCTCGAAACCGGCGACAAGATTGAGCAGCGTCGACTTGCCCGAACCGCTCGGTCCCATGATCGCCGTCACCGACGCTGGAGCGAATTCGGCGTCGAACATCATTGCCGCCGTGCCGTAGCTGAAGGCCACGCGGTCGAGACGAACTGTCCGGCCCTCGGCCTCGTTCATGGCGCCCTCCTGCCGAAACGGTCGGCCAGAAAAATAAGCGTCAGGCATAGCATGCCAAGCAGCAACGCGATGCCGGCAGCGTCGTCGGTGCGATAGCTGCCCATTCGGGCCAAGAGCAAATAGGGCAAGGTTTGCACCGAGTCGCTGCCGAACAGCGCTATAACTCCGAGGTCGCCGAGCGAGAGCGCCATGGCGAAAGCCAGGCCGGTGAACAGCGGCTTGCGGAGCACCGGCCAGTCGACCAGCCGCAGCCGCGTCCACCCCGAGATCCCGAGCTGCGCGCAAAGGCGGTCGTTGCGCTCCGCCGCCGCGTCGTGCGCCGGCCTGATCGCGCGAATGGCGAAGGGCATAGCCATCACCGCGTTGACCGTCGCCACCATCACGGGCGCCGCAGCAAACAGATAGTCAGTATGGCGTAGCGCGACGAACCATCCGGCACCGAGCACGATCGGCGGGATGACCAGCACGAAGCCGGCGCCCGTGCCGGTTGCCCTTTCGAGCCAGCCCGGCGCATCCGCACCGCGCCGACGCTCGAGTGCCTGGCGCGCGGCGACAAGCGACCAGGCGAGCGCAACGGAAAGGCAGGCAGACAGCGTTGCCAGAACAAGGCTGGTCGCCGCGGCCTGGCCAACCGCATCGTCGGCGGCCAGCCGCCATAGATCCGCCTGCAGGCCCGCCGCAACCGTGGCCGCCATAGGCGCCGCCACAAAGACAAGCGCCGCCAGCACCAGCATCGCGTTGGCCAGCGTCTCGCCACGACCCACGCTACCGAACCGGCGCGGCGCGACAGGCAGATTGGCGTCTATCGCAGTCGTCGCGCCAAGCCTCGCCAACACCAGCATAACCGCGCCGGTCAGGCCGATCTGGAGCAGCGTCAGCGCCACCGCCCTCGCGGGATCGAAGTCGAAGCGCAGGGCCTGGTAGATCGCGACTTCGAGCGTTGTAGCGGCAGGGCCGCCGCCGAGTGTCAGGACGATGGTGAAGGAGGTGATGCAGAGCATGAAGACAAGCCCCGCCGTGCCGGGCAGGCTGGCGCGCATCGCTGGCCATTCGATCAGCCGGAAGGAGGGACCGGCTCCCATGCCGAGCTGGCTGGCCAGTCGCCACTGATCGGCTGGCAGCGTGTCCAGCGCTTCGAGGAAAAGGCGCGTCGCCAGGGGCAGGTTGAAGAAGACATGCGCCACCAGTATCCCGGACAGGCCATAGATGCCGGGCCATCTGCCACCGACCAAAGCCGACAACGTATCGGCGAAATAGCCGCCGCGCCCAAGTAGCGCCAGGATACCGAGGGCGGCGACGATGGCCGGCAGGGCGAGGGGCAGTGCAAACAGCCGGAGGAGCAATCGGCGCCCGGGAAACGACGGGTGGCGCGACAGGGCCCTCGCCACAAAGATCGCCGGGATCACCGAAAGGGCGGTCGAAAGGAGCGCCTGCCAGAGCGTGAACCTCGCAATGCGGAACAGATAGGTGTCGAAGGCCGACACCGCGCCTGACAGGTTCGCGGCGCCTTCCGTAACCAGCCCCAGGAACGCGCCCCCGACAAGAACCGCAATCGCGGCAAGCGCCACAACGCCGGCGGCGATGCGTGGATCGACCCGAGGGCGGCTCCGGCCAGACAATTGCGTGCCTATCTGCTCATGGCGGCCAGCCATTCGTCGACCCAAGCCTTGCGGTTATTTGCCACTTCTGCCGGATCGATCAGCAGTGTCTTCGTCGGCTTCACGAGCTTGTCGAAGGCAGGGTTGAGCGGCTTGTCGGTCTGGCCGGCCGGAAACATCCAGTTGGTCTCGGGTATCACATCCTGGAAGCCCGGACCGGTCATGAAGGCCAGGAACTGGCGTGCGAGCGGATTGTTCGCGCCGTTCTTGGTCACGCCTGCCACCTCGATTTGCAGGTAATGCCCCTCCTCGAAGGGGGCGGCCTGATACCGGTCCGTGTCCTCTGCCACCATGTGGTAGGCCGGCGACGTCGTGTAGGAGAACACCATCGGCGCCTCGCCCTTGGTGAACAGGCCATAGGCTTCGCTCCAGCCGGGCGTGACGGTCAGAACGCGGTCCTTGAGCTTCGTCCAGGCCTGCGGTGCCTGGTCGCCGTAGACGGCTTTTACCCATAGGACCAGACCGAGCCCCGGCGTCGAGGTGCGCGGATCCTGGATGACGATCTTTTCCTCGGCATCGCCCTCGACCAGTTCCTTCAGGCTCTTGGGCGGCGTCGCCAGTTTCTCCGTATCGTAGACGACGGCGAAATGGGCGTAGTCGAACGGCACGAAAGTGTCGTCGCTCCAGCCGCCGGGAACCTTGACGGCGGCGACATCGATATCCGCCGGGGCAAACAGGCCGGTAGCCTTGGCGTCCTCGGTCAGGTTGGTATCGAGGCCGAGCACGATGTCGGCCTTGGTCGATTCTCCCTCCAGCCGGACGCGGTTGAGGAGGGCGACGCCATCGGCGACGGCGACGAACTCGAGGTCGCAACCGCATTCCGCTTCGAACGCTTTTTCGACCTGCGGGCCGGGGCCCCATTCGGCGGTGAAGCTCTCATATGTATAGACAGTAAGTTTCTCGGCGGCAGCGGCAGGGCCGCCGATCGCGCAAGCGAGGGTGAAAAGCAGAACGGGGATCATGCGCATTGGCGCCTCCTTTGTCATTGTTGCAAGGAATTGAGGCGCGTCGCAGCGTCTAATCCCTCCGCCGGTACAAACCGGATCAGGTTCAGCGGGTTGGCGGGTTTCCCCTTGCCTCTCAGCCGGTCCACGTTTCCGCGGCCGGCACCCCGTTAGAGCGCCGCAAGAAATACGGCGCGGACGCCGGCCGTGCAAGTATTTGTTTGGTGTGCACGCCAATGTCCGCTTCCACTTGCGACATACCGCGTGGTAAGGGCCTCGCCCATGAGCCGATTCATCATCCTGCTTGGCGGCAAGCTCGTGCGCACCCCGCGTCTCGACGCGCAGATGGCCGGCGCGCGAATTATCGCGGCCGATGCCGGCATTTGCCATGCCGCCCTGCTCGGCGTCGTCCCGGAACTGTGGGTCGGCGATTTCGATTCCGCGCCGGCGGATCTCCCCTCTGAACTGGCGGACGTCCCGCAGCTGCGTTTCGAGACCGACAAGGACAAGACGGACGGCGAACTCGCCGTGGCCGAGGCACTGTCACGGGGTGCAACCTCGCTGGTGCTTGCCGGCGCCTTTGGCGGACCTCGCGCCGATCATGCCTTTCTCCATGCCGCGATGGCGATCCGCCGTGCCAAGGAAGGCCTGTCCGTGCTGGTCACCAGCGGCACGCAGGAAGGTTCGCCCCTGTTGCCGGGTTCGCGCGACTTCGATTTCGACGACGGAACCCTGTTCAGCATTCTCGGCTTCTCGCATCTCTCTGGCCTGACCGTGATCGGCGCCAAGTGGCCGCTCGACTCCGTCGAGGTCCCTTTCGGATCCTCACTCACCCTTTCCAATGAAGTCCGCGGCGAGCTGCGCATCTCGCTTGCGGTCGGTCGCGCAATGCTTCTTGCCCATCCCTATCCGGGCGAGGACTTCTAGGCCGCATGGCACCTCCTCTTCTGACGCTTGACGGCATCGTGCTGACCTTCGGCGGCACGCCCTTGCTCGACGGGGCCGAGCTCTCCGCCTCGGCCGGCGACCGCATTGCGCTTGTCGGCCGCAACGGCTCGGGCAAATCCACGCTGCTGAAGATCGCTGCCGGGCAGATCGAACCGCAGGACGGCAAGATCTTCCGCAAGCCTTCCGCCACCATCCGCTACCTGCCGCAGGCGCCCGACATGGAAGGCTTCGCCACCGTGCGCGCCTATGTCGAGTCCGGGCTCGGCCCCGCCGACAACCCGCACCGGCCGACCTATCTGCTCGATCACCTGGGCCTGACCGGCGACGAGAAGCCCGATGAGCTGTCGGGCGGCGAAGCGAGGCGCGCCGCGCTGGCGCGTGTCATGGCGCCGCAGCCCGATATTCTGCTCCTCGACGAACCGACCAACCACCTCGACCTGGCGACCATCGAGTGGCTGGAAGACGAGCTCAACCGGTCGTCTTCCGCGCTTGTCGTCATCTCGCACGACCGTCGCTTTCTGGAGCGGGTCAGCCGCGCCACCGTCTGGCTCGACCGCGGCCGCACGCGGCGGCTGGAAAAGGGATTTGCGCATTTCGAGGAGTGGCGCGACACGATCCTCGAAGAAGAGGAGCGCGAGCAGCACAAGCTCGGGCGCCAGATCGTGCGCGAGGAACATTGGCTGCGCTACGGCGTCACGGCACGCCGCAAGCGCAACATGCGCAGGCTGGGCGAACTGCAGACGATGCGCGGCAAGTTCCGTGGCCATCGCGGCGCCGAAGGTCTGGCCACCATTGTGGCGAGCGATGCCAACGAGTCCGGCAAGCTGGTCATCGAGGCGCGCAACATCGCCAAGAGTTACGGCGACGTTGCGATCGTGAAGGACTTCTCGACGCGCATCCAGCGCGGCGACAGGGTCGGTCTCGTCGGCGCCAACGGAGCCGGCAAGACGACGCTCCTGAAGATGCTGACCGGTGAACTCGCGCCGGACTCCGGATCGGTCCGCCTTGGCACCAATCTGGAGATCGCCGCGCTCGACCAGAAGCGCGAAGCGGTCGACCCCCAGGAAACGCTGGCGCAGTATCTCACCGACGGACGCGGCGAAACCGTCATCGTCAATGGTGAGGAGCGCCACGTCGTCTCCTACATGAAGGATTTCCTGTTCAAGGCCGACCAGGCGCGCACGCCGGTGCGCGAACTTTCGGGTGGCGAGCGGGCGAGGCTAATCCTGGCCCGCGTCCTGTCACGCCCCGCCAATCTGCTGGTCCTCGACGAGCCAACCAACGACCTCGACATGGAAACCCTGGAGCTCCTGCAGGAACTGGTCGCCGGTTTCGCCGGCACCGTCATTCTGGTCAGCCATGACCGAGATTTCCTCGACCGCACAGTCACCAGCATCATCGCGCCAGACGGGGGCGGACGCTGGATAGAGTATGCAGGCGGCTATTCCGACATGCTGGCGCAGCGCGGCGGCACCAAGCTCGAGGACCGCAAGGCGGTCGCCAAGCCGCAACAGGAAGCCGGACCGGGACGCGCCGCAGGGCAGGCTCCGAAAGCGGCCAGCAGGAAACTCTCGTTCAAGCAGAAATTCGCGCTCGAAACGCTGCCACAGAAAATGGCAGCTGTGTCAGCCGCGATTTCAAAGCTCGAGAACGACATCGCCGACCCGGACTTCTACGCCCGCAACCCGGCATCCTTCCAGAAGACGATCGCCGCTCTGGACAAGGAGCGCAAGGCACTCGCCCTCATGGAGGAAGAGTGGCTCGAACTCGAAATGCTCAGGGAAGAGCTCGAGCAAAGCTGAGGCTGGTCCGCGGACACCAGGGTCCGCAGTGGAAGTCAGCCCGCGCTGGCCGCCGTCCAGGCCTTCAGCGCTTCGTCGAACACCTGGTCGCCCGGAATGCCCTTTTCCATGGTGAACAGCGCTCGGCGGCCCGACTTGTAGACGATGGGCACGTCGATCCAGCTCTGCCGCCGCAGCAGCGTCATGTTGGCGTCGATTTCCGCCTTCGTGTCGTTCAGCGCGACCAGGAAGAAGCCGTCGGCGATCTTGGCAGGGATGCCGATCAGCGGGTTGCCCGCCTCCTGCTCCGATCCCTTCATGGCGACGCGCAGGATGTTCTCGATGCCCCCGCCGGCGAAGCCTTCCGGTGTCAGGAAGATCATCTCGATGATGTGGCTGGCCGGCAGCGACTTGTCGGCGTTGCGCTTGATCGTCATGCGCAGCTTGATGTCCTTGCCGGGTATCGCTGCCTCGGCACGGATAGCGGGCTCGGGCGGCAGATCCGCACCGGGCGATTCCTGGACCAGCGTCCAGACGACTGATCCCGGCTCGGCCGATCCTTCCGCAGATCCTGTGCGCTCCTCGTAGAAGATGGCCTTCTGGCCGACCGGCAGTGCTGCGTCCGCTGCCGCAGGCTGGGTGCCCGCGTCGGGTGCCGTCCCTGCTTCGGCTGTGGATTGTCCGGCCGTGTCGGTCGGAGCAGAGGTCGATGGCTGCGTCAGCGGCGACACGGAAGTGCCTTCGCCTACGACGGTCTCGCCGCTGGCAGGCCCCGGATCCGTTTCGGCGCCGTCCTCGTTCAGCCGCTGCGTGAATTTTCCCTCTTCGACGGTCGACGGAGCTGATGCTTCGGGTGCCGGGGTCTCAGGTTCAGGGGTGGCGGCTTCGGGCGCAGGCGTGACGGTCCCCTGCGGCGTATCCATGCCGAAGAGGCCGCCAAACGCATCCCGGTTCAGCCACACGCCGTAGCCTCCGCCGGCCAGCACGGCGAGAACCAGCGCGGCGACCAGCAGCGGCCCGTAGTTTCGCGTCCGAACAGCATCCTGGCGCTGCGGCATGAAATCGTCGCGTTCTTCCTCCGGCGGCCGCATCGGCATGCGCGGCTGCGGCTCAGGTTCGCGCTGGCGCTGCGCGACGGGCGGTGCCGGCGGCTGTCGCTCTGCG
>CAMYMG010000030.1 GCA_947259295.1 uncultured Rhizobiaceae bacterium | reverse complement strand
TACAAGGGCTACGTCACGGCGGCCAAGGCAGCCTTCGACAAGCACGGCGCCAGGTTCCTGGCACGCGGCGGGGCGTTCGAGGGTCTCGAGGGCAGGGCGCGGGCCCGCAATGTGATCATCGAGTTTCCGTCGCTCCAGGCAGCCCATGACTGCTACTACTCGCCCGAATACCAGGCGGCCGCCGCGATCCGCCACAAATTCGCCGATGCCGAGATGGTGCTGGTCGAGGGGCCGGCAGACTGATCGTCGTCGAGATCGGATCGACCGCGAGGGGCTGCGCATGGCGTAGCGGAAAGCGGGGTCCTCTATTGCATCGCAGCAAAATCGACCTAGTTTCGTCAGGTGACTACAAGGCCAGTGACTTCGCCAGACCGGCGAACGGCAGCGGAGTTTGATGTGTTCTACCAGCTCTACGAACTGAACCATGCGGCTGTACAGCCGCTGAGGGCCGTCGCCGACGCCACCAAGCTGTTCTATTCCAGCCCGCTGAACCCCTTGTCCTACACGCCTTTGGGCCGCTCGGTCGCGGCCACGGCGGAGCTCTTCGAACGCACGACAAGGCGCTACGGGAAGCCGAGTTTCGACCTCGACAAGACCGTCGTGGACTGGAAGACGGTGGAAGTGGCCGAGAATGTCGTCTGGTCAAGACCCTTCTGCAATCTGATTCGTTTCGAGCGCGACTTGCCCGCGAATCGCCGCCCTGATCCGAAATTGCTGATTGTGGCACCGATTTCCGGCCATTATGCCACCCTGCTGCGCGGCACGGTCGAGGCGATGCTGCCGCACGCCGATGTCCACATCACCGACTGGGTCGACGCTCGCAAGGTGCCGGTCAGCGACGGCAGTTTCGATCTCGACGACTACATCGACTATGTCATCGACATGCTGCACGAGCTTGGACCGGACACGCATGTCATGGCGGTCTGCCAGCCCTCGGTGCCGGTGCTCGCCGCAGTGGCCCTGATGGAGGCCAGAAATGATCGGTTCGCCCCCTCGACGATGACGCTGATGGGCGGCCCGATCGATACCCGCAAGAATCCGACGGCGGTCAATCTTCTGGCCGAGGAGAAGGGCATCGACTGGTTCCGCGACAACGTCATCATGCAGGTGCCGTGGCCGGAACCGGGTTTCATGCGCCATGTCTATCCGGGCTTCCTGCAGCTCTCCGGCTTCATGAGCATGAACCTCGATCGCCACATCACCGCGCACAAGGAGTTCTTCATGCACCTTGTGAAGCATGACGGCGACAGCGCCGAGAAGCACCGCACCTTCTACGACGAATACCTCGCAGTGATGGACCTGACAGCGGAGTTCTACCTGCAGACGGTCGACACCGTGTTCGTTCGCCATCTGCTGCCCAAGGGCGAGATGACGCATCGCGGCACGCCGGTCGACCCCAAGGCTATTCGCAATGTCGCGCTGCTGACCATCGAGGGTGAGAACGACGACATTTCCGGCCTCGGCCAGACCGAGGCGGCGCATGGGCTGTGCGTCAACATTCCGGCCGACATGCACGCCCACTACATGCAGCCGGCGGTCGGCCATTACGGCGTCTTCAACGGCTCGCGCTTCCGCTCCGAAATCGTGCCGCGCATCGTCGATTTCATGGCCAGCCACGGCAAGTCCTCAAGGAAGGCCGGCAAGCCCCGGCTGGTCAGCGCGGCCAAGGGCTAGGCGACGGCTTCCTCACCTGTTGCATATTCGCCGCGGTCGGTAACCATGCCGCCAATCATCCCCCAGCGTTAATTGACTTCGCCGGCTCATCGCCCTTAACGTTTCATTAAGAAACAGGGTGGGGCGGGCCGGAGTTGATGAATTCATCACGGCAATCGGCGTGGGTGCGTAAATGCACCACGCTTCTTTTCGGAGCGACGGCGGCAGCAGTGCTGTCTGCGGGACAGGCCTTTGCGTCACAGCCCATGGTCACAGGCGGGCTCACCTCCCAGCCCATCGGGCACTATGAATTCTGCAGGGCCAACCCGGCCGAATGCTCCATCCGCAGCCGCAACACGCAGCCCGAGAAGATGACCGGCGCCTCCTGGCGTCGCATCGTTTCGGTCAACACCGCCGTCAACGCCGCCGTGAGGCCGATGAACGACTTCGATATCTACGGCAAAGATGAGGTCTGGGCCTATCCGCACGGCGCCGGCGATTGCGAGGACTACGTGCTGGAGAAGCGCCGGATCCTGATGGGCAAAGGCATGTCGCCGGCCAATCTTCTGATCACCGTGGTGCGCAAGCCCGACGGCGAAGGCCACGCCGTGCTGACTGTGCGCACCAACAAGGGCGACTTCATCCTCGATAATCTGACTGATTCGGTCCGCCAGTGGGACAAGACCGGCTACCGTTACCTGAAGCGCCAGGCCACCGACCACACCGGCCACTGGGTGACGATCCGCGAAGGCCTGGCGCCGCTCGTCGGTTCCGTCCAGCAATAGTCGGCCGCAGCCGCCACACTTCCAGCCGCTCACCGTAGTCACGCATCGCTTCGCGACAATCCGGACGGTCGGCGGTATCGAGCCGCCGGCGGCCGCCATGGCGCCGGGTCGCCTGAGCCGCGCCTGACGAGGCTGGTCAGGCGGCCTGTGCGGTCCGCTCTCCACTCATCCTGTAGCTGATCGCCTCGGCGAGATGGATCCGCCCGACCTTTTCCGACTGGTCGAGGTCAGCCAGGGTACGGGCAACGCGCAGCACCCGATGATAGGCACGTGCCGAAAAGCCGAGCTTCTCGCTGGCATCGTGCAGCAGCGAGAGGCCGGCGGCATCCGGCGCCGCAATCGCTTCGATCACCGCCGTCGGGCAGTGCGCGTTGGTCGCGACGCTGCCTGATCCCAGCCGGTCAAGCCGCGCCTGCTGGATCGTCCGCGCCGCCGCCACCCGCTCGGCAACCGCTGCACTGCTCTCCGACCGGGCCGGGCGGATCAGGTCGCCTGCCGAAACGGCCGGGACCTCGATGCGCAGGTCGATGCGATCAAGCAGCGGCCCGGAGATACGCGCCTGGTAGTCCGACTGGCATCGCGGCCCGCGCGCGCAGCGATAGCCCGGCTCGCCTGCCATGCCGCAGCGGCACGGGTTCATCGCCGCGACCAGTTGGATGCGCGCCGGGTAGGTGACCCGGTGGTTGGCCCGCGCGATCATGCATTCGCCGGTTTCGAGCGGCTGGCGCAAGGCGTCGAGCGCCTGCGGCGAGAACTCCGGAAACTCGTCGAGAAACAGCACGCCGTTGTGGGCGAGCGACACCTCGCCGGGGCGGACCCGCAGTCCGCCGCCCACCATCGCCGCCATCGAAGCCGAATGATGCGGTGCGCGAAACGGCCGCCGGTCCGACAGCTTGCCGTCGCCCAGTTCGCCGGCGATGGAAGCGATCATCGACACTTCGAGCAGTTCCCGTGGCTGCAAGGGCGGCAGGATCGAGGGAAGACGCTGCGCCAGCATAGACTTTCCCGATCCGGGCGGTCCGACCATAAGAAGATTGTGCGATCCGGCCGCCGCCACTTCGAGCGCGCGCCGGGCGCTTTCCTGCCCCTTGATCTCGACCAGGTCCGGCAGGTCGCGGGCCGGCGCGTGGACGCTGGGCTGTGGCCGCGACAGAACCTGCGTGCCGCGGAAATGATTGGCGATGGCGATCAGGCTGCGCGGTCCAAGCACATCGACATCGGCGCCCGCCCAGGCGGCTTCGGGTCCGCAATCGGCGGGACAGATCAAGCCGCGGCCTTCCGCATTGGCTCCGATTGCCGCCGGCAGGGCGCCGGCCACCGCAGCGATCGTGCCATCGAGCGACAACTCTCCGAGGACGACGTAGGCGGCCAGCGCGTCGCCGGAAATGGCGCCGAGCGAGGCCATCAGCCCGAGGGCGATAGGCAGGTCGTAATGGCTGCCCTCCTTGGGTAGGTCGGCCGGCGCCAGGTTGACGGTAACTTTCTTCGCCGGCATCGACAGGCCGGAGGCGTGCAACGCCGCCTGCACCCGCTCGCGGCTCTCGGCCACAGCCTTGTCGGGCAGGCCGACGATCTGCATGCCGACCTTGCCGGGCGCCACCATCACCTGGACGTCGACGGGCACGGCCTCGATGCCCTGGAATGCAACCGTGCGCACCCTTGAAACCATGCCGGCCCCCGTCAGGCCGCATGACGGCCGAGCGAAATCCCCAAGCAGAACGAGAACTAGAAAAGCATAGATTTCACGTGTGTGGCGACTGTATACTTGACAAACCCAAACGGATAAGGGATAACAGGGACAAGGAGTTAAGCCCATGTCCGTTCTGTCCCGCCCCTACTTCCACGATGAAGCCGCAGCCTTCGAGCATGTCGAGGCTATGATGTGGCCCCAGGGTCCGGTCTGCCATCACTGCGGATCAATGGAACAGCACTACAAGCTGGTAGGCGTCCGCTCGAAGGCTTCGAAGAAGAACCCTAACGGTGTCGAGCGCCACGGCCTCTACAAGTGCAAGGACTGCCGCAAGCAGTTCACCGTTCGCATGGGCACGATCTTCGAGGAAAGCCATCTGCCGCTGCATAAGTGGCTACAGGCCATCCATCTTATGTGCTCCTCGAAGAAGGGCATTTCCTCGCACCAGCTGCACCGCGTTCTGGAATGCACCTACAAGACGGCTTGGTTCCTGTCGCACCGCATTCGCGAGGCCATGCGCTCGGATAACTTCACGCCCATGGGCGGCGCTGGCAAGACCGTTGAAGTCGATGCGACCTACATTGGCCGTCTGGCTGGCGTTCCGAAGAACGTTGGCGGCGCTGCGCACAAGAACACGATCCTGACCCTTGTGGAGCGTGGCGGTGTCGCTCGTTCGTTCCATATCGACAGCGAGACGACCGCGCGCATCCTGCCTATCGTCAACGCCAACATCGCTCGCGAGACTGACATGATGTCCGACGAGGCCCGCGCCTATCCCCGCGCGCTGGCCGCATTCGCCTCGCATGAAATGGTCAACCACGGCTCGGAAGAATACGTCCGTTACGAGGATGGCTACACGGTCCACACGAACACGATTGAAGGCTATTTCAGCATCTTCAAGCGCGGCATGAAGGGCGTGTATCAGCATTGCGCAGAACACCATCTGCACCGCTATCTGGCAGAGTTCGACTTCCGGTATTCAAACCGTACCGCCATGGGTATTGACGATGCGGTTCGTTCGCTGATTGCGTTGAAGGGTGCCAAAGGTCGTCGCCTCACATATCGTCAACCTGCGTGAAGCGAAGAAGGAACACTACCGCAAGCCGGTCCAGCTGAAACTCCCGCTGTGGAGAGTGGAACGGCGATACCCCAAAAAATGAATCATTATCAATGGGTTGGGTTGGTCGAAACTAAGCCCTTGATTCTTATGCAAGATTCATATATATATTGCAGCGCTGAGCTAGGGGAGGTGAAACGGCCTCTACCGGCGCGGCCTAATGATAAAGCCCCGCTTGCGGGGCTTTATCTTATTATCCCTAAGGGGTCTCGATGGTTCGCCGCTGTTACAAGGATGGGCGACAGCACCTTAAACGACTGATCTAACCCATAAGCTGTCTTGGAGGGGATCGGGTTCTCGTGCCTTAGCAATGCGTATCCGCAACAGTCGGCCGCTTGGATCATCAGTGATTTTGACGAGTCGCGGTAGACAATATCTTCCAGTATCCGCCCAAGCGTTAGGTTTTTAGAAGATGCTCCGTTTCCCCATGTGCCCAGGCGGCTTGGAACGTAATTGAAGCGACGTAACCTGCGGAGCATACCGTCAAAATTCTTGCCTTCATCACAAAAAATCACGGCACGACTTCCGGCCTTTGTCATGTTCACATTAATTCTGTTCAGCAGCCATTCAAATGCCCGGTCCTCTTCGTGGTGGGGTACTGCTGCGTTGATAAGCTGGGCTGAAGGCATCATCGCGATACCGGTAAGGAAGAAGTCGAAGAGAGCCGCGCGTCTTGTCTTGTTTACGAAATCAGGTGCAATCCGACCCTTGCCGCCGTTCCAATCTGTCGCATGGATCTCTTTTCGTATATAAATGCCATCACTCTTGTTCATCAACGCCCTGACGCCCAACAGGTGGTCAAGACTGTCCCGCCAACGATCGGCGGGAATCAAGAGCGCTGAGAAGCAAGCGAGCTTGGCGTCCTTTGAATCGTCTATATAAACAAAGTGCATCCTAACATGACACTACCAACACCCAAGAAGAGTCAAGTGGACAAGTTCCGCGAGGCAGCTCGCGAACTGGACACTAACGATTCAGAGCAGGACTTCGACGTGCTGGTGAAGCGGATAGCGAAGTCACCGCCACCGAAGGACGAGAAGCCACCGAACGCGAAATAATGTCACGCATCCAACTTTTCAGTTGAGGTCATGACTCTCATGTGAGAATCTGACCCAGAAGTGAGACTGCACCCGGCTGGACTCGAACCAGCAACCTAAGCCTTACCAGGGACCTGCTCTATCCAGTTGAGCTACGGGTGCTTACTCGCTTCGAACGATCAGCCCGCCCTGCAACGGCGGGCTGATTCGTTTGCGCCCTTCATGATTAATTAACCAGTTTATGCCTGCAAACGCTAAATATAGTGTTAACAGACAGTTTATCTTGGCCCGCACGCGGGCACGCATTCAAGTCAAGGCGCACGATCAATGTGAGGCGACTCGTTTTGCCGCGTCAAGGATTCGTTTCTGTAAGTTTTGCGACCCCAACATGTTGTGTGTCGGGTATGTGGATAATGGGGAAGTTCTACTGGCCGGGAGTAGGCCCAATAAGAAACTCGGTCCCGCTCATGGACTTGTATGAGACACCAGCATCCTTAAGCGCCTCGCTGACAGATGATGCCGCTTGGCTATCTGGAACAGTCAGATGTAAGCCGCCATCGCGATAAGCGTCCGGCTGCTTCTTCGTCTCAACCTTCCATCCCGAATCCCGGAAGACATCCAACAACTGTTTGGAGTATTCGGCGCCCAGGCCATTTCCTATTGGCGTGTAGATGTCGACCGCAGACGGCCTTTTCTCAAGCCCGGTACGGATGGCTGATAGCTGCTGCTCGGTCAGCTTGCGTTCAACATCGCCAATCCGCTTTTCCAGCTTCTTGAATTCTTCCAATTCGCCAGTCTTCAGTTTGACCAGGCTTTCGGCGTTGGCAACCTCTTGGCCGCGCCACATAAGCCCGCCTGTAAATCCTCCAGCCAGACCCAGTACGAGAAGCAAGACAAACGCCCATGGCGCGGTCCTCAACACTTGCCACTCGTTTTTGATGTGTTCGAGAATCCCCATCCAGAATCCATATCGGATGGACCCTGGCTTGTCATTGGGTTTGTCAAGTATACAATCGCCACGTGTGTGCAAGAACAATACGGGAACACTAGAAGCAACGCGATCCTCAGCTCTTGCGGGCTTCCACCGCATCCCAGAACAGCGCCGCGATGTCGGCGCCCCCGAAGCGCTGTACTTCGCGTACCCCGGTCGGCGATGTCACGTTGATCTCGGTCATCAGGTCGCCGATCACGTCGATGCCGACGAGGATGAAGCCGCGGTCGCGCAGCGCCGGTCCGATGCGCGCACAGATCTCGCGTTCGCGCTCGGTCAGGTCTGTCTTCTCGGCGCGTCCGCCGACATGCATGTTGGACCGCGAATCGTGATCGGCTGGCACCCGGTTGATGGCGCCGACCGGTTCGCCCTCGATCAGGATGATGCGTTTGTCGCCCTTGCGCACGTCCTTCAGGTAGCGCTGAACGATGTAGGGCTCGCGGAACATCTGCGAGAACATCTCGAGCAGCGAAGCCAGATTGCGGTCGTCGTCCTTGAGGTGAAAGATGCCGGCTCCGCCATTGCCGTAGAGCGGCTTGATGATGATGTCGCCGTGCTCCTTGCGGAAGGCCGCCACCTCGCCGGCATCCCTTGTGATCAGCGTCTCGGGCATCAGGTCGGGAAATTCGGTGACGAAGATCTTTTCCGGGCTGTTGCGCACCCAGGCGGGGTCGTTGACCACCAGCGTCTTGGGATGGATGCGCTCCAGTATATGGGTTGTCGTGATGTAGTTCATGTCGAAGGGGGGATCCTGACGCAGCAGGATGACGTCCATCTCCGAGAGATCGGTGCGCACCGCTTCGCCGAGCGAATAGTGGCTGCCCTTTTCGTCGCGCACGGTCATCTCCTCGACGCGCGCATAGACCTTGCCGCCGATCATCGACAGGCGGTCGGGCGTATAGTGGAACAGCCTGTGGCCGCGCCGCTGCGCCTCGAGCGACAGCGCAAAGCTCGTGTCGCCGGCAATCGACACGGTCGAAATATGGTCCATCTGGACGGCGACATTCAGCGGCATGGGGTTCCTCTCCGGAAGCGGTACGGCGCGACCTGCGATATAGGGGTTGCCGCGGGGTCTGCCAATCCGCGGCGCGCAAATGCTAGCGGTCGAAGACCAGCCGCGAATAGCCGAGATAGGAAAGCGCCATCGCCGCCGCGGCCGCCGCGACGAGTGCCGCAAGCGGCGGCATCCAGGGCATCGCCAGCAACAGGCCGCTATAGACGAGATAGTTGAAGATACTGATGGCGATGGCCACCGAACCGTAGCGTGCGCCCTCGCGCAGCATGCCGCGGTCCGACGCCTGGAACGTGAGCGTGCGGTTGCACAGCCAGGTAACGGTCATGGCGCAGCCGAGCGAAAGCAGGCGCGCCAGGAAAGGGCCGAGATCGGAGACGGCAAGCAGCAAGGCCAGCACGCCCGCATCGGTCAGGAACCCCAGGCACCCGACCAGGCCAAAGCGCAGGACTCGGCTCATGCGGCGCGCGAAGCCGCTCCGCGCTTGCCGTCGGGCTGCGCCATCGCGACGGCCGCTTTACGCGGATGACGCGCGGGCATGGTGAGATAGAAGATGCGCTTCTGCTCGGCGCGCCCGCGCGATACCGAATGGAGAATGAGCCCCGACACCGCCATCATGGCCGAGAACATCAGGAGGCCGAGCGACAGAACCCAGGTCGGCATGCGCGGCACCAGCCCCGTGGCGGCGTATTCGATCAGGATCGGCGTCATCAGCGTGAGGCCAGCCACGGCGAAGGCTGCCGCGATGGCGCCGAAAAAGCGCATCGGGCGGGTTTCCTTCATCAGCATGGCGAACATCCAGAGAATCCTGGCGCCGTCCCGGTATGTCGAAAGCTTGGAGGACGAGCCTTCCGGGCGGCGTCCGTAGTCGAGGCCGATCTCGCTCACCGGCAGCTTCAACTGCGAGGCGTGAACCGACATTTCCGTCTCGATCTCGAAGCCGCCGGAGACGGCCGGGAAACTCTTGACGAAACGCCGGGTGAAGGCCCGGTAGCCCGAGAAGATGTCGGTAAAATCGCGGCCGAAAAGCCGCTTGTAGAGGCCGTTGAACAGGCGGTTGCCGAAAGCATGTCCCGCCCGGCCCGCGTCGTCGGTCACGCCACGCCTGGTGCCGACCGCCATGTCAGACTGCTCGGTCAGCAGCACGTTGATCAGCTGCGGGGCGTCTTCCGGCGCGTAGGTGCCGTCGCCGTCGGCCATCAGATAGATGTCGGCGTCGATGTCGGCAAACATGCGCCTGACCACGTTTCCCTTGCCCTGCCGCGGCTCGCGGATGACGATTGCGCCGCTCGCCCGGGCCCGCAGCGCCGTGAGGTCGCTGGAGTTGTTGTCGTAGACGTAGATGCTGGCATGGGGCAGCGTTGCCCGGAAACGCGCCACCACGTCGCCGATCGTGTGTTCCTCGTTGTAGCACGGTATCAGGACTGCGATGGCAAGATCGGCGTCAATGCTGTCGGGCATCGGAATCTCCGCTGTCTCGCGCACGGCGAATGCCATTAGCGCGGCGCTTTACTATTTATTGAAGCCGTTAAGGCTAGGTTTAGGGCGCCGATCATTTCCCTGGAAAAGCGAATGGCAGTCCAATGACAATGGTCTTCGCGCGGCCGGCTGCGCGATCGTCCCGATTGCAGCATGCGGCGCTGGCGCTGGGCGCGGCCCTTGTCGTCTGCATCATGGCCGCCGCGCGCGGCTTCCCGATGCTCGCCGACAGCGGCGGCGACAACGACAGCTTGATGCGGCTGGTCGAGGTGCGCGACCTCGTCGCGGGGCAGGGCTGGTTCGATCTTCATCAATACCGGATGGGCGGCGACGGCGGACTTCTGATGCACTGGTCGCGTCTGGTCGACGCCCCGATCGCCGCGATCATCCTTGCGGTCTCGGCGATGACCGGGTCGACGGCAATGGGCGAAATGGCGGCGCTGGTCGTGTGGCCGTTGGCGCTTTATGCAACAGCGCTCTACCTGCTGCTGCGCATTGCGCGTCGCTTCGGGGGCGAAGAGGTCACGCTGCCGGCGCTGCTGATCGGCGCCACCACGCTCTACATCTCGGGAACATTCTCCCCCGGCACGCTAGATCATCACAACATCCAGCTCGTGCTGCTTCTGGGCACGCTGCTCCTGCTCCTCGACGCAGGCCCCGGCAACCGCTCCGCGTGGTGGGCCGGCGTCTCGGCGCTCTCGATGCTGGCCGTCGGCATGGAGACCGCCCCGATGGTAGCCGTCGCCGGCATTTTCGTAGCTGGCTGGTTGCTGGTCGATGGCGACGAGGCCGCCGACACGTCGCGCGGCTTTGGCCTCGCCTTCGCGGCAACGTCTGCTCTGGTGCTTGTGCTCACGGTCCCGATCGGAGCATGGGGCAAGGCATACTGCGACGCCTTTTCGCTGCCCCAGTCATCGCTCGGCATTCTCGGAGGCCTCGGACTGGCCGCCATCGCCGCCGCGCCGCGCTTGAGGCGCAGCCCTACGACGCGCGGCGCGTCTCTGGTGCTGCTCGCTTCGGTTGCGGCGGGCTCTGCCGCCATCTTCTTCCCGCAGTGCCTGAGCGACCCCTACTCCGGGCTGGCGCCCATGCTGAAGACCTACTGGCTGGACCTTGTGGATGAGGCGCAGTCGCTGTGGATGGTCCTCGCCGAGGAGCCGGAAAGCCTGGCAGCAAACTACATGACGCCCCTGCTTGGGCTTGTGGTGATGGGGCTTCGCATTCGCCGCCATGGTGCGCGTCGCGCCGACATCCTCGTCACCCTGTTCCTGCTCGCCGCCGTCGCCGTGAGCATCTGGCAGATTCGCGGTTCCCGCTTCTCGGTCCCCCTGGCGATCGTTCCTCTCGCCATCTGGGTGGCTGAATGGCGCCGGCGCGGGGAGGCACGGCCCGGAGTTGCGGCATCGATCCGCCTGGTCGCCGTATGGCTGGCCTCGTTCAACCTGACCTGGATCATGCTTGGCGTCGCCTGGCTGCTGGTTGCGCCGTCCCCCACGGGAGGCAGCGAGGAGGTGTTGGCGAAGTGCCAGGCCGGCTCCGAGTTCGCCCAGTTGGCGGAAATGCCGCCGGCCAGCCTGCTTACGATATCGAACCTTGGCGCGCCCGTGCTTCGCTACACGCCGCATCGGGTGTTGGCCGGACCCTATCACCGCAATATCGAAGGCAATCTCGCGGCACTCGAAGCGCTGGTCGGACCGCGGAGCGAGGCGGAAGAGATCGTTCGCGCTCGCGGCATCACGCTGGTCGGGCTTTGCCGCGGCAACGCCGAGACGCGCCTTCTTGCGCGCCGTGCACCCGGCAGCCTGATCGACGCAATGCTGGCCGGTCGTGCGCCGGACTGGCTGGAAATCCTTCCCGAAACCAGTGGCCGGTCGCTCGAAATCTATCGTGTCCTGCCGGCACGATGATCTCCCCTGCGGGCCGCGTGTATAGCTGCCAGCTGACCTTGGGTGACGGCAAAGCCGGCAATTATTTTCGTTGCACCGCCTCGCGCCGATACCATTCCTAAACGCATTTGTGCCAATTTCTCTGACAAATACAGACAATAAACGGGAAGAGATGCCTCGGTCATTCGCCAGAAGTAAGGCCAACACCGACAACAGTGAACTGGCGTTTACCGATTCTCTGACAGGGCTCGGCAATCATCGGCGATTCGTCGACAAGATCGAACGCTTGATCAGCGATCGCGCAGACGATCCGGCTCCGTTTGCTTTGGGCATCATCGACCTTGACGGATTCAAGCCGATCAACGACCTATTCGGCCACAAGGCCGGCGACGATATCCTGATCCAGGTGGCGATGCGGCTGCATGCCTCCATGGATTCCTACTCGACTGTTACCCGCATCGGCGCCGACGAATTCGCGTTCCTCTACCCGATGGTGTTCAGCGAGGACGCTGCCGCCGAAAAGGCCCGCATGCTGGTGGAGATCCTGTCGGCGCCCTACGATGTCGGCACCCGTACCGCGCGCCTGTCGGCCTCCGTCGGCTGCTCGCTGTTTCATTCCGGCGACGAGACGACCGATGTCCTGATCCACAAGGCCGAAACCGCGCTCTACAGCGCCAAGCGGTCGGGACGCGGCGCAGTCGTCGTGTTCAGCCAGGAGATGGAGGAAGCAGCCAAGCGCGTCACGCGGATCGAGCAGGCCCTGAGGCGCGCAGTGTCGGCCGGCGATGTCGAGCCCTATTTCCAGCCGATCGTCGACCTGAGGACGCGCCGGACCGTCGGGTTCGAAACGCTCGCGCGATGGACTGACCCGGACCTTGGCTCGGTGCCGCCAACGACCTTCATCCCCATCGCCGAGGAGCGCGGCATCATCGGCGCGCTGTCCCAGCTGGTCCTGCGCAAGGCCGCGCAGGCCGCCCTCGACTGGCCCGACGACCTGTTCCTGTCGTTCAACCTCTCGCCGTCGCAGATGGTGGATCAGAACACCGGTCTGAACATACTTTCAGTGCTCGGACGGGTCGGGCTCAATCCGCGTCGCCTCGATGTGGAAATCACCGAAACGGGCCTGATGTCGGACCCGATCTCGGCCGGAAAGGCGATCGACGACCTGCGCAGCAGCGGCATACGCGTCGCCCTCGACGATTTCGGCACCGGGCAGTCCTCGCTCGGCCGGCTGCGCGACTTCCAGTTCGACAAGCTGAAGATCGACCGCAGCTTCGTCGCCACCATGCTTGCCGACCGCCCTTCCGAACATATCATCCGCGCCATACTGGCCATGTGCGACGGCCTCGGCGTCGACGTGATTGCCGAAGGCATCGAACAGGAAGCCCAGGCCGAGCGCCTGCGGCAGTTTGGTTGCGTCTGGGGGCAGGGTTACCTGTTCGGCCGCCCGGCCAGCGCCGGCGCAACGCTTTCCGGCCTGCGCGAGACATTGCGCGCTCGGGCCTGAGCCCTACGCTGCTCGGCGCGACCCGAGCCTATTCGGCGGCCAGCAATCGCGGCGCCGCCACTGCATGCTCGGCTGAAAAGACCATCCTGACGAAGTTGCGATAGTTCAGCACCTGGCGCTCGATGCGGCTCGCGTCGCCCATGATCTTGGCGAGAATGATGCCGCCGTCGATCATGCAGGCAAGCGTTTCGGCGAGATCGTCGAGGTCGACGCCGTGGGCCGGATAGACGGCGGCGATTTCTTCCAGATAACCGCGAAAGCGGGCGGTCCAGCCAACCGTGAACCGACGCGTCAGTTCGACCACCTCGCGGTCGAACAGCCGTTCCTGGTAGCAGACCGAGGCGACGATGCAGCCGGGATGCCGGCTCTGCACCTCGGCCAGCGTTTCGGCGAGCAGTTTCAGCCCGACCAGAAACCCCTGCAGCGGGTCGTCGGCCAGTTCCCGGCCGCGTCCGAAAATGTCGTCGAACAGCCGCTCGTTGCTGTCAATGAAGCGCCGGACCATCTCGTGAGCGAGTTCGTTCTTGTCCTTGAAGTGGTAGAAGAACCCGCTCTTGGTGATGCCGGCCTCGGCGATGATCTCCTCGATCGACGTTGCCGCGAATCCCTTCGCCAGCACCGCCGCCTCCGCGATGTCGAGGATGCGCTCACGGGTTTCGGCGCCTTTTTTCATGTCGAGCCTCCGGTTCTACCATACCGCCGGTACGGTTTTTCGGTCCGGTCCAGCGCCGGATCGAACGATCTGCGTGGACTATCGCCGGGCAAGTGCTTGCTATGCCTGCACTTTGTTTCGACAGCGTGTCGCTGGACCGTGAGCTTTCTATTTCACGGCGGCCCGTGGTCATAGATTGGAGCAATCGTTCACGGTCGTTGCGCCGGTCGATACTCGAACCAATCAAGGAGGCCCGGATGGCCAAGTACCGTGACAATCTCCCGCTGAGCCGGGGCGGAACATTTCTGACCGACGGCGGGATGGAAACATCGCTGATCTTCAAGCAGGGCATCGACCTGCCGGAATTTGCTTCGTTTCCACTGCTGGACAGCCAGGACGGTCGTGCTGCGCTGACGCGCTACTACGAGAACTTCCTGAAGCTTGCGCGTGACCGCAACCTTGGCTTCGTCCTCGACACCGCCACGTGGCGGGCGAGCCGCGAATGGGGCGCCAAGCTCGGGTATGACGAGGCAGCCCTCGCCGAACTCAACCGCAAGGCCGTGGCTCTGATCGCAAGGCTGCGGCAGGCGTGGGAAAAACCGTCGGTTCCGCTGGTCCTGAACGGTGTCATCGGCCCGCGCGGCGACGGCTACAAGAGCGGCAAGATGGCCTGGCGCGAAGCCCGTGACTTTCACGCGTTCCAGGCCGCGATCTTCGCCGGTACGGAGGCCGACATGATCTCGGCGGTGACGATGAATACCATCGCCGAAGCGACGGGCATTGCCCTGGCGGCGAGGGACGTGTCCATGCCCTGCGTCGTCGCCTTCACCGTGGAGACGGACGGCAGGCTCGTCGGCGGCGAGACCTTGCAGCAGGCGATCGAGTCCGTTGAAGAAGCGACCGATGGGAGTCCGCTTTACTACATGATCAACTGCGCCCATCCGGTTCATTTCGATGGGGTGCTTGCCGGGAAAGGCGCCTGGCTGTCGCGCGTGCACGGCATTCGCGCCAATGCCTCTGCAAAGAGTCATGCGGAGCTCGACGAATCGACGGAGCTGGACGAGGGCGACATTGCCGATCTGGCGCAGCGCTACCGGTCACTCGGCCGCACCATGCCGAACCTTCGTATTTTCGGCGGGTGCTGCGGCACCGACCACCATCATGTCGCCGCCATCTGCGAGGCCTGCCTTCCGGCCCCCGCCCATTGAGCACGCTTTTGGGAAGGCGAACCAAACCGGCGGCAGGGTCGCCGCCGGTCAGCGGAGCATGAAATGAGCATTTATGATTTGAACGAAGGTATCCCCGGGTCGCTGTTCGGTGGCGTGGTTTCGCTGCGCAACCGCCTGGCGCAGCGCCGTCGCGTTGCCCGCGACTGGGCGACGCTCGAACAGCTGGACGACCGGATGATCAGCGACCTCGGCCTGTGGCGCGAGCGTGAGTCCCGTCGCCAGCGTCGGGGCGGCATCCGGTTCTAGTGTGGAAGGGGCACGCTACGCCGTCTTCGCGTCCGGCCGGTGGAAGCAGACGGCGTCGCGCAGCGTCTGTTCATCGGCCATCCCGGCATTGTGAAGCGCCAGGATGGTCAGCGCGATTTCGCGGGCGCCGCCGGATCGCGGATCGACATTGCCGACCTTGCAGGCCTCGTCGAAGATCCGCTGCAGCATCGCGATGTCTGCCGGCTTCATGACGCCGCGGTCGTGGACGGATTTTGGCATGGCAACCTCTCGCGAACGAACGGGTCCGCGCGTCTTAGGTTGCAAGCCTGCACAAAAATGCCCGGCCGCCGCGTCGTGCGGCGGTCGGGCCAGATCCGGCTTGGGGCTGCCGGCTAAACGGCGATTTTGCCGCCGCCCTGCCTGGTGATGGCAAGGACCGACGGCCTGACCGGCATGTCGGGCTTGAAGTCCGGCCAGCGGGTCGAGGGGTCTTCGTAGTAGGAGGCGCGGCCAAATCCGTCCCAGTCCTCGCCGCCATCGCCCGGGTGCTGCACCGCGACGAAGGCGGTCTGGTCGTCCGGTGTGAACAACGGTCCGCACATCTCGGCGCCGATCGGCACGCGGAAGAACAGCTTCGACGTGGCCCGCGCCTCGCCCTCGGTGTCGACGGCCCACAGGCCGTCGGTGCGGCCCGTTGCCTTCGGCCCCTGCCCGTCGGTCGACACCCACAGGCGCCCGGCCGAGTCGATGGCGCAATTGTCCGGCATGCCGAACCAGCCATTCGCGGTGGTGGCGGTCGAGAAGGACGCACCGACCTCGGCGACGGACGGGTCGCCGCATTTCAGCAGCACTTCCCACTTGCCCTTGGTCGCGGCGAAGTCGCCGCCGTCCTCGGCGATCTCGATGATGTGGCCGAAGGCGTTCTTCTCGCGCGGATTGGCAGCATCCACCTGTTCGGCCGAACGCTTGGTGTTGTTGGTCAGCATGACATAGACCTTGCCGTTCGATGCGTTCGGCTGGATGTCTTCCGGCCGGTCCATCTTGGTGGCGCCGAGCAGGTCGGCGGCGCGGCGCGTCTCGATCAGCACGTCGGCCTGGCTGGCGAAGCCGTTCTCGGCGGTCAGAGGGCCCTCGCCATGCACCAGCGGCATCCATTCTATGGAGCCGTCCTCGGAGAATTTCGCCGTGTAGAGCGTTCCCTCGTCGAGCAGGTCCATGTTGGCCGAGCGGTTGTCAGGGTCGAACCTGCCTGCGGTGACGAACTTGTAGACGTAATCGAAGCGCTCGTCGTCGCCGAGATAGAACACCACGCGGCCGTCCGGCGCGACGATCGATTCCGCGCCCTCGTGCTTGAAGCGGCCAAGCGCGGTGCGCTTCTTCGGCATCGAGGTGGGATCGTTGACGTCGACCTCGACGATCCAGCCGAAACGGTTCGGCTCGTTCGGCTCCTTGCCGATATCGAAGCGGTCGTAGAACTTTGCCCATTCATAGGCGCCTTCCGGTACGCCCATTCGCTCGTAGTTGGCGGCCTCCGGATGGTCGGCGGGAAGCTCGCCGGAGAAATAGCCGTGGATGTTTTCCTCGGCCATCACATAGGTGCCCCACGGGGTCACGCCGCCGGCGCAGTTGTTCACCGTGCCGATCACCCTGGTGCCGGTGGCGTCGGCGCTCGTCTTGAGGCGGTCGCTCCCGGCGGCCGGCCCTGTCAGCTGCATCTCGGTGCTGGCCGTGATGCGGCGGTTGAGCTTGCCGTCCAGCACCGGCTGGAATTTGCCGTCGACCTTGCGGATCTCGACGACGGTGCCGCCATGCGCGGCCATTTCGATGTCGACCTGCTCTTTGCTGAGCGGCGCCTGTTCGACCTTGCCGTCGACGATCTTCACGAGGCCGGGGAACATCAGGTGCGGGTTGGTGTATTCGTGATTGACGACCAGCAGGCCGTGTTCGGCCGAACCGTCGACCGGGATGAAGCCGACATAGTCGTTATTGTAGCCGAACTGTTTGGCCTGTGCGTCGGCCGTTTGGTTGGCCGGATCGAACTCGGGGCCGTCGGCGAAGACCGGATCGCCCCAGCGCAGCAGCACATCGGCGTCGTAGCCGGGCGCTACGTGGTGCTTGTCGTCGACACCGGCTTCGAGCTCATCGAAGTTGAAGGCCGACGCGCTCTCGGCACGCGCCTCGTCGGCGAGGATCAGTGCTATCGGGCTGACCGTGGCCGAAATCGCCGCGACCGCGAGCGAGCCTTTCAGCAGGCCGCGGCGCGAGAATCGCGACGAGATGATCTCGCCCATGGTAGGATTCTCGGTCGGGTTGTGGCCCGGCCCGTCATTCTCTTCGAGCTGGCTGGTGCGGAATGGCGAACTTGCTTGGGGATGATCGTTCATGGGGGCTACCTCTGGCGTATGTTTGGCTTGAGATGCGAGACTCCGCCGATCGCTACAATTCGACCGTTACAGCAAGATGACGGTTTCGGCGGACCGGGCATGGATCGAATGCGTCCTGCCGGGGGACAGACGAAAGGCAAGGATCATGGTGCGGCGATTGTGGAAACGGACCGAGTTCTCGGTGCTGCTGGCGGGTATTATCGTCGCCTTCGGCCTGTGGAGTTTTCAGGAACTGGTCGAGGTTGCGCGCGACACCACCACACATGAGTTCGATACCGGCATCCTGCTGGCCCTGCGCGAACCCGGCCGGCCCGACGATCCGATCGGCCCGGTCTGGCTGGAAGGTGCGGTGCGCGACATCACCAGTCTCGGTTCTATGGTGGTCCTGGTGCTGGTGACGCTCGGCGCCGTGATCTATCTGCTGCTGATAAGGCGGCGTTTCGAGGCGCTGCTGGTGCTGTTCACGGTGGCCGGCGGGCAGGCCCTGTCGAGCCTCCTCAAGCTCGGCATAGACCGGCCGAGACCCGAACTCGTCTCGCACCTCGCCGATGTCCAGACGCTTTCCTTCCCGAGCGGACATGCCATGCTTTCGGCGGTCGTTTACTTGACATTGGGCTCGCTTCTGGCCGCCCATGCCGCAAGCCGGGCGCTGAAGATCTATGCGCTCAGCGTCGCCGTTTTGCTGACGCTCCTCGTCGGCGCCAGCCGCGCCTATCTCGGCGTTCACTGGCCGTCCGACATCCTGGCTGGCTGGAGCATCGGCTTCGCCTGGGCGATGGCCTGCTGGCTCGCCGCACGCCTGCTTTTTCGCCGGCGCTCGCTTGCAGAGAATGTCGATGATAGACATTAGAGATCATGCTTGAAACATCATCATGCATGTTCTAGACATGCAGTGCAGCGAGGAAAGTGAGCGTTGATCACTGCCCAGCAGATGCGCGCCGCGCGGGCTCTCGCCGGCATCGACCAGAAGCAGCTCGCCGAGCGAGCGGGCGTCTCGGTGCCGACGATACAGCGCATGGAAGCCAGCGACGGCGTGGTCAGGGGCGTGGTCGACACGCTGATGAAGGTGATCGGCGCGCTGGAGGAGTCCGGCGTCGAACTGATCGGCGAGAACCAGCCGAGCACCACGGGCGGCAGGGGCGTGCGCCTGAGGCCGCCGGGGGACGCTCCACCCGACTGACGCTGCACCACGTCGCGACGCGACCGCCGACACCTACTGCCGACGATCACGCCGCCCAGGCACTGGAAGGCAGCATGACGGCAGCGGTGCATCCCGGCCGGACAGGATCCGGCCCGACTTACAGACAATTCTTCACGCCGAAGCTCGTCACCGTGCTGCGCGAGGGCTACGGCGCCACGCAGCTGCGCGCCGACGCCATCGCCGGCCTCACTGTGGCGATTGTCGCGCTTCCGCTGTCGATGGCCATAGCCATCGCCTCCGGCGTCTCGCCCGACCGCGGCCTTTACACCGCCATCGTCGGCGGCTTCCTCGTCTCGCTGCTCGGCGGCAGCCGCTTCCAGATCGGCGGCCCGGCCGGCGCCTTCATCGTGCTGGTCGCCGCTACCGTGGCGCGCCATGGCGTCGAGGGGCTGATCCTCGCCACCATGATGTCGGGCGTCTTCCTGGTCGCCGTCGGCTATCTCAGGCTCGGCACCTACATCAAGTTCATCCCCTATCCGGTGACAGTCGGTTTCACCGCCGGCATTGCCGTCATCATCTTGGCCAGCCAGATTTCGGAACTCTTCGGCCTGTCGCTTGCCGGCCGGGAGCCCGGCGAGCTGGTCGCCAAGCTCACCGCACTTGCCGCCGCCGCCGGCACGGTCAACGCCTCGGCCGTCGCCATCGCCGCGCTCACCATCGCCAC
>CAMYMG010000029.1 GCA_947259295.1 uncultured Rhizobiaceae bacterium | reverse complement strand
CGCCCGAGGCCGGCAACAACGCCTCGGCCGGCGGCGCGCTTGTGCCGATGCTGGCGCTCGGCGTCCCCGGCTCCGGCACCACCGCGGTGCTGCTCGCCATGCTCTTGGCGCTCAACATCACGCCAGGTCCCCTGCTCTTCACCAACAACCCGGACGTCGTCTGGGGCCTCATTGCGGCACTCTTCATCGGCAATGTCATGCTTCTCCTGATGAACATCCCGATGGTCGGGCTCTTCGTCCGAGTGCTGCTGGTGCCCACGAAATACCTGATGCCGGCTGTCGCCATGATATCCTTCGTCGGCATCTATGGCATTTCGGGCTCGACCTTTGATCTCATGGTCATGATCCTCTTCGGCGTCGCCGGCTGGGCGCTGCGCAAGCTCGACGTGCCGCTCGTTCCCGTCATCCTCGGCGTGCTCCTCGGCAACCAGATGGAGGTCAATCTCAGGCGCGAGATGACCATCGCCAATGGCGACTGGTTCGCGTTGTTCGACAGCTGGCTCTCGATCGGCCTGTGGACCTTCGCCATCGTCGGCTTCGTGCTGCCGATCATCGTCGGGAAATATACAAGGCCGAAGGTGGCCGACAGCACTGCCATGGAAGGCACCGATCCGGACTGAACCCGCATGCGCCGCGCTTGCGGGTCCTGCCGCCAGCCCGCTAAGGTGGGCGGGTGAAATCCCGAGATTCAGAACGGAATGGCCCCGACTTCGTGCCGCGCCCGCACCAGGTCGGGGCCCGCAATGCAATCCTAGCCGCGCGCCTCGCCAACAAGCCGGGATTCCTGCTCGGCGACCTGACCGGGCTCGGCAAGACGCTGTCGGCCTGGCTCGCCATTTCGGCGATGCCCGATCATGACGTGCTGATCATCTGCCCGAAGGGTGCCATCCCGCAGTGGCGGCGCACCATTGCCCGCTCGCCCGATACCGGAAAGTCGGTGACTCTCATGAACTTCGAGCGGACCAAGTCGCTGATGGCGCCGCCGGCCGTCAGCACCAGGCGGTCCACCCGCGCGAAGAACAACGCACTTGCAAGGCACGGCGCGCCGAAGCGGGTCTGGCCGCTGGTGGTGATCGACGAGGCGCACCGCATCCGCAACCCGAACTCGCAGCAGGGCATGGTCTGCCGCCAGATTGCCGCAGCCGCCGACTTCACCATCTACATGAGCGCCACCGCCGGCCAGGCGCCGCACGAACTCTCCTATCTCGCAAACCTGCTGGCCCATGCGACCGGTGATCCGGGCGGCGGTCTCGACGCCTTCCGCGCGCTCATGAAGCGCCTGAGGATCGGCCGCGCCAAGGGCCGCTGGAAGAACTGGTCCTGGGAACCCAACGAGGCCGACCGCAGGACCATGTCGGACCTGCTCTACAAGGGCCGGAACGCCATCGGCCTGCGCCGACGCCCCGAAGACATCGCCGGCTGGCCCGAGGTGCAGCGGGAACTGGCACCGATCGCCCTCGATACCCCGTCACGCCGGCTTTACGACGCCACATGGCGCGAGTTTCGGCGCGAACTCGGCCTCGCGGGCGGCTCGACGCGAAAACCCGCCGGCTGGGCCGCCGACTTGCGCTTTCGCCAAAAAGCCAGCCTGCTCAGGACCGCGGGCACCGCCGACTTCGCCGACGATCTCCTGCGCAACGGCCAGCAGGTAGCCCTCTCGGTCGCTTTCCTCGAGACCAGCACCATGCTGATGGAAAAGCTCGCGGCGCGCGGCTGGCGGGTTGGCGAGATCAATGGCACGCAAAGCGGCGAGGAGAACGAGGCGGTGCGCGTCGCCTTCCAGTCCGGCGAACTGGACGCCGTCATCTTCACCGTCACCGAATCGATCTCGCTGCACGAGGGCGAACTCGCCGGCGGCGAACGCGAGCGTTCGCTGGTCGTCCACGACATGCGCCACAGCGCCATCCAGTTGCAGCAGATCGAGGGCCGCTGCCACCGCGACGGCAAGCGCGCCGTGATCTACTACGCCTATGCCGAGGACACGGTCGAGGAGAAGATCGCCGCCACGGTGGTCGGCCGCATGGCCTCAATGGAGGGCATGGCGGGTGACGATACCAGGCTGCTCGACGAAATCGCCTCGGCGGTCGAGGCGGACGCCGGAGTACGTGCGGCCCCTACTGTCTGACCTGCACCCTGCGATCGCCGATGCGCTTGCACATTCCGGCGTCGGCCGCCCTCCAGGTGCAGGGCGGGCCATAGACGCTCCGGCTGTCGGTCGGCGGAGCCGACTGGCAGCCGCTGAGCGAAGCTGCCGCGAGCGCCATCAGGGTCAGTATCAGCCGCATCGCAATCTCCTGTCGCTGCGCTTGGCGGTACCATACGTAGGGTCGCCAATCTATCCGAAGAAGGCGAACCACGCACCTTGGCATGCGTTCCGGCAACTGCGCTTAGCGCCAGGCGCGCACCGCTCAGCTCGAAAACACCGACCAGTTCATCGCCCGCGCGAGCTTTTCCAGCGCGATGGAACCGAGCTTGGAATTGCCGTTCTCGTTGAGCCCGGGCGACCACACCGCCAGCGACGCCACGCCCGGCACGATGCCCATGATGCCGCCGCCGACGCCGCTCTTGCCCGGAATGCCAACGCGGAAGGCGAAGTCCCCCGACCCGTCATAATGGCCGCAGGTCAGCATCAGCGCGTTGATGCGCCGCGCGCGCTGCGTCGACACCACCGAGTGGCCGGTCAGCGGGTTCCGCCCGTCGAAGGCCAGAAACCGTGCCGCCGCCGCCAACTGCCGGCAGTTCATGGCGATAGCGCAATGATGAAAGTAGACGCCGAGCGCCAGTTCCGCGTCGTGATGCAGATTGCCGAAGGAGCGCATGTAATTGGCGAGCGCCATGTTGCGGAAGCCGGTCGCCTTCTCCGAGGCCGCCACGTCGCGGTCGATATAAACCGACTCGTCCTCCGCGAGGAACTGGATGAAGCGCAGGATCTCGCCGATTGCCTCGCGCGGCTGGTGGCCGGCAAGCAGAACGTCGGAGACGACGATCGCACCGGCATTGATGAAAGGATTGCGCGGAATGCCGTGCTCCATCTCAAGCTGAACGATGGAGTTGAACGGATTGCCCGACGGCTCGCGGCCGACGCGGCTCCACAACGCGTCGCCGATCTTGCCGAGCGCCAGCGTCAGCGTGAATACCTTCGACACGCTCTGGATCGAGAACGCCTCGTCGGCGTCACCGGCAGCGATCAGCCGCCCGTCGCCCATGGCGACCGCGATGCCGAATTTCTGCGGGTTTACGGTGCCGAGTTGCGGGATATAGCTGGCCACGGTGCCGCGATCGGGACGCTCCGCCATCTCGGCGGCGAGTTCGGCCAGCACCTCTTCGATCTCTGCCATCGCCCGGCCCCCGCTAGCGCAGCCAGTGTTCGATGCGCTCCAGCGCCGTCACCATGTCGTCATGGCTCCCGGCATAGGAAAACCGCATCGTGCGATGCCCGGCGAGCGGGTCGAAATCGCGCCCCGGCGTCGCCGCCACATGCGCCTCTGCAAGCATGCGCCGGGCAAAGTCCATGCTGTCATTGGTCAATCGCGATACGTCGCAATAGGCATAGAACGCACCGTCCATCGGCGCGGCAAGCGCAAACCCCAGTTCCGGCAGCCGCCGCATCAGCAGTTCGCGATTCAGCGCATAGCGCTCCTTGACGGCATCGAGTTCGGTGGTTGCGCCGAAAGCTTCGACGGCGGCGATCTGCGACAGTTCCGGCGCCGAGATGTAGAGGCTCTGCGCCACCCGCTCGACTGGCCTCACCAGCCTTTCCGGCAGCACCATCCAGCCGATGCGCCAGCCGGTCATGCAGTAATATTTCGAGAAGGAATTGATCACCGTCACGTCGCTGCCGAAACTCAGCGCGCTGACGTCCGCACCGGCATAGACGAGCCGGTGGTAAATCTCGTCGGAAATCACCGCGATGCCCAGCTCATGCGCCGTCTCCACCAGCGCGCGCAAGTCGTCGGCAGGAATCACCGCACCGGTCGGATTGGCAGGGCTGGCAAACAGCACGCCCTTCAGCGGCTTTGCCTCGTGTGCCGCCTTGAGATGGCCGGCGCCGAGATAGGCCTCGCCTTCCAGTTCGATCTCGACCACATCGAGGCCGAGCGCCTCCATGATATTGCGGTAAGCCGGATAGCCCGGCGCGGCGATCGCCACGCGGTCGCCAGGGTCGAACATCGCCAGGAAGGCCAGGTTGAACGCCGCCGACGAGCCGGTCGTCACCGCGATTCGCGTCGCAGGGATGCTGAGGCCGTAATGGTGGAAGTAGTGCAGCGAGATGGCGCGGCGAAGCCCGGCAATGCCCAGCGTGTCCGTATACCCGATGCGCCCCGCTGCAAGCGCCTGCGCCGCCGCTTCCCGCACCGAGGCCGGCGCCGGGTCGGAAGGCTGGCCGACCGCCATCGAGATCACCGGATGGCCCTCGGCCTTGAGGCTGTTGGCCTCGGCCAGTATGTCCATTGCATGGAACGGCTCGACATCGCCGCGTCGTGAAATTGCAACTGCCAATGATTCACCCTCGGAGGCACCCCGACCGCGGGTGCCGCGCCGCACAAATGCCCGAATGATGTGAGGATCACAAGTTCATGAAGTTTCGAGCACTGCCTTTCCATCGTCCGATTGCTCCTTTACCTGTGGTTTCCGCTATGCCGACCATGACCCGAACCCTTTCAGGCAAGTTTCGCTTTGCGGCCACCACGCTGCTGGCGCTGCTTGTCGTCACCTCCGGCGTCGTCAAATCCTATGCTCAGAACGTGCCGGTGGTGCGCGACGCCGAGATCGAGGCGCTGGTGCGCGACTATGCGCGGCCGATCTTCAAGGTGGCAGGTCTGTCGAAGGCCGGCATCGACATCATTCTGGTCAACGATCCCGGCTTCAACGCCTTCGTGGCCGGCCGCAGGATGTTCATCAATACCGGCGCCCTGCTCAAGGCCGAAACCCCGAACGAGATCATCGGCGTGATCGCCCACGAGGCCGGCCATATCGCCGGTGGCCACCAGGACCGGCTGCGCCAGCAGCTCGCACGCGCCCAGACCATGGCCATCATCGCCGGCCTGCTCGGCGTCGGCGCGGTCGTTGCGGGTGCCGCTGCAAATCAGGGCGGCCTTGCCCAGGCGGGCGCCGGCATTGCTGCCGGCGGCGGCGAATTCGCACGCCGCGGACTGCTCGGATACCAGCGTTCGGAAGAGGCCACCGCCGACCGGTCGGCCATTACCTATCTCGAGGAAACCGGCCAGTCCGCCAAGGGCATGCTGACCACCTTCGAGGGCTTCCAGAGCGCGCTCGCCCTCTCGGGTTCCCGGGTCGATCCTTACCAGATCAGCCACCCGACGCCGCGCGACCGTATCGCCAATCTCGAGCAACTGGCCAAGAACAGCCCCTATTACGACCGCGTCGACTCGCCGGAGCTGCAGCAGCGCCACGACATGATGCGCGCCAAGATCGCCGTCTACATGAAGGGCCAGGCCGCAGCCACCAGGCTGTTCCGCAATGCGCCGAAGGGCCTCGCAGCCCAGTACGGCGACGCGCAGTCGACCTTCCTCTATGGCAATCCAAGCGCCGCGCTCAAGAAGGCCGACGCCCTGCTCAAGGTCCAGCCCGACAATCCCTATTTCCATGAATTGCGCGGCGACATCCTGCTGCGTGCCAACAAGCCGGCCGACGCGGCCCAGGCCTATGCGCGGGCCGTGAAGCTCGATCCCGCCAAGTCGGGCATCCTGCCGATCGCCTACGGCCAGGCGCTGATCGCCACCGGCAAGCCGGCGGAACTGAAACAGGCCGTCACGCAGATCAAGCTCGGGCTTTCCCGCGACAAGGAAAACTTCAACGGTTACGGCTATCTTGCGCAGGCCTACAACATGCTGGGCGAGGTTGCCGATGCCGAACTGGCGACGGCGGAAGGGTTTTACTACAGTGGCAACTACCAGCAGGCCAAGATTTTCGCCATGCGCGCCCAGCAGAAGATCAAGCGCGGCTCTCCTGGATGGGTGCGCGCGCAGGACATCGTCAACTACAAGGCGCCCAAGAAGAAAAATTGAACCTTTCGCCTGCCGGCCGCGACACAGGGCCGACACGACCACTGGACAAGAGGACGCACGGATATGAGCAAGTCAGTACTGTGGGGCGCGGCCGGGCTGGCTGCCGCGATCGGCATCGTGACGATCGGCTACGGCGCCGGAAGCCCGAACAGCGCCAATGCGGCGGAGCCGGAAATCGCGGTCGCCGCGGCGAAGTCGCCCGTCGACCGCGCCGAGCTTGAGACCATCATCCGCGACTATCTGGTCAAGAACCCCGAAATCCTGGTCGAGATGCAGCAGGCGCTCGAGACCAAGCAGCAGGAAGAGCAGCGCTTGGCGCATCTCGAGGTGATCAAGAACGCCAGAGACGAGATCTTCAACGCCTCCTATGACGGCATCGTCGGCAACCCGGACGGCAAGACCACCATCGTCGAGTTCTACGATTACAATTGCGGCTACTGCAAACGCGCCCAGCAGGACATGCAGGCGCTGACCGAGGCCGATCCGGACTTGCGCTTCGTCCTCAAGGAGTTCCCGATCCTCGGACCGGACTCGCAGAAGGCGAGCATCGTCTCCATGGCCTTCCGCACGCTGATGCCGGAAAAGCACGGCGAGTTCCACAATCTGCTGATCGGCGGCCAGGGACACGCGACCGAAGCCTCGGCAATCAAGATCGCGCTGTCGCTCGGCGCCGACGAAGCGGCGCTGCGCGAGGAAATGAAGAACCCGGAAATCACCCAGGCCTTCGCCAAGACCTACGAACTGGCCAACAAGCTGCAGATCACCGGCACGCCATCCTATGTTGTCGGCAACGAGGTGGTTTTCGGAGCGCTCGGGCAGGATGTGCTCGGCGAAAAGATAGCCGAGGCCAAGGCCTGCCAGGCCAGCGCGAACTGCTGAGCGGGCCATTCCGCTTCGTCGGAGCGGTTGTGGACAGAAAAAGAAGCCGCTTGCGCTCTTTTCGCAGCCGTTTAAGCCCACTATAGAGGTCGCGGCGCGCCGGACACTGCCGGCGCGGCAAAGAGGTGCACTTCTTGACAACGGTTTTCGTTTTGAACGGTCCCAATCTGAACATGCTCGGCAAGCGCGAGCCTGCGATCTATGGCACCGGGACGCTCGACGACATTGCTGCCGATTGCCGGAGCGCCGCGGAAACGCTCGGCCTCGAGATCGATTTCCGCCAGTCCAACCACGAGGGCGATCTCGTCGGCTGGATCCAGGAGGCGGGAGACAAGGCGCAGGGCGTCGTGCTCAATGCCGGCGCCTACACCCATACGTCCATTGCAATCCATGATGCCATCCGTTCGGCCGCCCCCCTGCCGGTGGTCGAGGTTCATCTCTCCAACATCCACGCACGCGAAGAATTCCGCCACACTTCCCTGGTCGCGCCCCATGCCGTCGGCATGATCTGCGGCTTCGGACCGCTCGGATATACGCTGGCACTGCAAGCGCTGGCGGCGCGTATCTGACCGTGCCGGACACTGAAAAAGGCCAAGAAATGACGACAAAAAAGACCGGCATTGATCAGCAGTTGATCCGCGACCTCGCAGGCATCCTCAACGATACCAACCTCACCGAGATCGAAGTCGAGCTTGGCGACCTCAAGGTCCGCGTCTCGCGGCAGTCGCCGGCCGTTCACGCGGTCGCGGCTCCCCCGCCTGCGAGCTTCGCCGCGCCCGCACCGGCAGCATCGGCCAGTGGGCCGGCGCCCGCGG
>CAMYMG010000028.1 GCA_947259295.1 uncultured Rhizobiaceae bacterium | reverse complement strand
CGCCGGCGCGGCTGGCGCTCGAGGACATCGGCGGCGGCCATCTCGTGGCGCGCAGCTGAAGCGCGCCGTCCTACGCCGACTGAACTGGCCCTGACGCCCGCGGCGGTGCCCTTGACTGCCGACTGAGCTACAACGTCACGCCTGCCTGCAGCCCGCGGGTGATACTGCCGGTCGACGGCAGGAGCGGGATCAGGCAGGCCTGCAGGGCGTGGTAGAGGTCGGGCTTGCCCAGAAAGACGCGGCTTACCGGCTTGAGGTCGGGACCGAGTTCGGGGAACCAGCCGCCGTTGACATGGTCGATGAGGTGGTTGTCCGTAAAACCCCAGATGCGGCGGTACCATTCCTCGAAACGCGGGTCAGGATCCACCGAGCCGATGACGGCAGCGGCGGCGATGCCCTCGGCGCAGGGCCACCAGAAGCGGTCGGCCTGGTCCGGGCGGTCGTTCCAGTCGAGCGTGTAGTAGAAGCCGCCGATGTCGTTGTCCCAGCCGATCGCCACGGTGTTGAGGAACAGGCCCCTGGCCGCCTCGGGCATCCAATCGTGCTTGCGGCCGCCGAGTTCCCACAGCTGGATCAGCAGTCGGCTCCACTCCAGCGCATGCCCCGGCGTCGTGCCGGCCGGGCGGAACATCGGATCGCCGACATAGTCGAGATCGACCTCCCAGTTGGCGGTGAAGTGTTCCGCGACGCGCCAGCCCTGCTGGCGGGCGTGGCGGTTGATGATGAGCGAGGCGATGCTCTCGCCCATCTCCAGATAGGCGCGGTCGCCGGTCGCCTCGAAGGCGGCCATCACCGCCTCGGTCAGATGCATGTTGGAATTCTGGCCGCGGTAGTCGCTGAGCTTCTGCCAGTCGTCCGTATATTCCTCGCTGGTCGCGCCGGGGCTCTTTTCCCAGAAGCGGGTGTGCAGCACTTCGGTGATATCGGCCAGCAGCCGGTCGGCATCCGGATGGCCGACCACCTTGGCCGATGACGCCGCCAGGAGCACGAAGCCATGGCCATAGGCCTGCTTGGTCGCATTGATGGCGCCGTCATCGTCGACGCCCCAGAAGTAGCCGCCGTTCCTGCCGTCGCGGTGGCGATCCCAGATGAATTTCATGCCGTGGTCGATCATGCGGTCGGCGCCGGGCGTGCCGAGGAGATGCGCTACCGAAAAGCAGTGCACGGTACGCGTCGTGTCGTGCAGCAGCCGTTCAGCGCCGGACTGACCAGCTTTCGGCGGCAAGGGACGGCCGACCTCGTCCAGCGGAAAAAACCCGCCCGCCGGATTGAAGGCATTGTGCTGCGCCATGGCAATCAGCCGCGCTGCCTCGGCGTGCAGCCAGTGGCGATGCGGCGAGCGCTCGACGAAGCGCGGGCCGGTCGCGCCCACCCAGTTCGGCCGGCTCTCTGGATTGGTCATCATGTTCTCCTTCATGCCGGTTGCAGCTGGTCGACGGCGCTGATGATGCCGCGCAATTCCGCGAGGCCCTTCAGCCGGCCAATCAGCGAATAGCCCGGATTGGTCTTCTTGCCGATATCGTCGGCCAGAAGATGTCCATGGTCAGGCCGCATCGGGATCGCCGCGTTGGCGAGCCCCGCGCTTTCGCGGCGGCGCTCCTCGCGGCGCAGGGCAATGATGATGTCTACCATGTTCACGTCGCCCGCCAGATGATCGCTCTCGTCGAACGATCGGTCATCCTCGACGCTGACATTGCGCAAATGCACGAAATTGATGCGCTGGGCGAATTCCGCCGCCATTGCTGAGACCAGATTATCACGTCGTGAGCCAAGCGACCCGGTGCAGAAGGTGAGTCCGTTGGCGGGCGACGGCGCGGCGGCAAGGATGGTCCGCAGATCCTCCGGCGTGGAGACGATGCGCGGCAGGCCGAACAGCGAAAAGGGCGGGTCGTCGGGATGGATGCCCAGCACCACGTTGTTCTCCTCGGCGCATTGCGTGATCTCGCGCACGAAGGCGACGAGGTTTTCGCGCATGCCTTCCGTGCCGACGTCGTCGAACTCGGCGATGCGCCGTGCAATGCCGGCGCGGTCATAGGAATCCTCGCCGCCTGGCAGGCCGGCGATGATGTTGGTTTCGAGCGTTGCGATCTCGCTCTCGCTCATCGCATCGAGCTTCGCGCGGGCCCTGGCGAGTAACGCCTCCGGGTAATCGCCCTCGGCGCCGCGTCGGCGCAGCACGAAGGCGTCGTAGGCGACGAACTCGGCCATGTCGAAGCGCAGCGCCAGCCCGGTCGTGGGCATCCGATAGCGCAGGTCGGTGCGCGTCCAGTCGACCACCGGCATGAAGTTGTAGCAGACCACCGGAACCCCGGCGCGCCCGAGATTGGCGAGGCTCTGCTTCCACTTGTCGATATAGTCGCGATAGGGGCCCGAGCGCAGCTTGATGGAGCTGTGTACGGGGATCGACTCGCACACCGACCAGACGAGGCCGGCCTTCTCGATAAGCGCCTTGCGCTCGGCGATGTCGTCGGGCGTCCAGGCACGGCCGTCATAGATATGGTGAAGCGCGGTGACGATGCCGGAGGCGCCCGCCTGTCGCACATTGTCGAGGCTCACCGGGTCCTCCGGCCCAAACCATCGCCAGCTCTGCAGCATTCTTTCCTCCCAAGATTCCTAGCGTACGCCGATACCGGCAAGCAGGCCGCCATCGATGCGATGGTCGGACCCCGTGATGAAGCCCGCCTTGTCGGACGCCAGGAAGCCGATGAGTTCGGCAATTTCCTCGGGCTCAGCGATGCGGCCGAGCGGGTGGCCGGCGCCGAAGCGCGCGAACACCGCCTCGATGTCCGCGTCGGGTCCATCGAATGTGCGGGCGGCAAGTTCAAGGATCGGGGTTCGCACCGAACCGGGGCTGACCGAGACGACGCGGATCTTGTCGCCGGCGAAATCGAGCGCCATGGCGCGGGTCAGCGCATGGATGGCGCCCTTCGACGCCACATAGGCGGCAACACCCTTCTGGCTGGCATGGCCCTGGACGCTCGAGACGTTGACGATGACGCCGGCGCCGCGCTTGCGCATCAGCGGCACGCCGAAATGCGCGGTCAGGTGGATCGAGCCGACATTGACCGCCATGCAGCGCATAAAGGTTTCGGGATCTGTGGTGACCGCGTCGCCATAGGGATGGATGGCGGCGGAATTGACGATGACGTCGAGACCGCCGAACCGGTTCTCGAGATCGCCGAACGCCGCCTCGACCTCGTCGGGCCGGGACACGTCGGTCCTGCGCACGGTGATGCTCCCGGCCCCGGCCAGCTCCGCATTGCCCGCTTCGTCAATGCCAAGCGCGAGAACCTGTGCACCCTGCTGGGCCAGATGAAGTGCTGCGGCTCGGGCAATGCCGGTCGTGCCGGTGACGAGCGCGATCTTTCCGGAAAAATCGCTCATTGCAGTGCTCCCTCATTGCGGATCAGGTCGGCCCCCTTTTCGGCCAGGCAGTATGTGGCGGCAACCGTGTTGGCCGAGACGATGGTTGGCATGATGGATGCATCTATGACGCGCAGGCCACCTACGCCATGGACCCGCAACGTGGCGGGGTCGACAACCGCGTGTTCCCCGTCACCCATCGCACAGGTGCCGACTGGATGAAACAGCGTGCCGACCCGCTCGCGGATGAAGGCATCCAGCGCACCGTCGCTCTCGACATCGGGGCCCGGATCTATTTCGGCACCGAGATGCGATTCGAAGGGCTTCTGCGCCATGATCTTGCGGGCCAGTCGGATGCCGGCGCGCAGCACGTCCATGCTGCTGTCGCCACGGAAGAAGTTGTAGCGGATGTAGGGCTTGTCGCCCGGATCGGCGCTCCTGAGCGTAAGCTGCCCGATGCTGCCCGGCCGCAACTGGCAGACATGCATCAGGAAACCGTGCCCGGTGAAACCCGACGCTGCCTGGGTGTTCGCCCGGCCGGAACAGAAGAAGAGCTGGACGTCTGGGCGATCGCTGGCCGGATCCGTCGAGACAAAGCCGCCGGCCTCGGCCGTGGTCGAGGAAAACAGGCCGCGACGTCGGAACAGCCAGTCGAGCACGTGCAGGATGTTGCGCGGCAGGGCCTTCCACGAGAGGCCGTAGGGCGCCGTCGTCTTCGCTCGGTATTCCAGCGTCACGTCGAGATGGTCCTGCAGGTTCTGACCGACGCCCGGCAGGTCGACGACCAGCGGAATGTCGTGGCGGGCCAGTTCGCGGGCCGGGCCGATCCCCGACAGCATCAGCAGTTGCGGCGACACGAAGCTGCCCGCCGCAAGGATGGTCTCGCGCCCCTCGACGATCTCCGACCGGCCGCCGCGCCGGACGGCAACGCCGGTTACCGTCGCTTCATCGAGGATGAGCCTGTCGACGCGGGTTTCGGGGATGACCGTTAGGTTCGGCCGGCCGCGGACCGGGTCGAGATAGGCGCCTTCGGCGGTTACCCGCTCGCCGTTCTTCTGGGTGAAGGTGTAGAAGCCGACGCCGTTTTGTCTTTCGCCGTTGAAGTCGGCGTTGAGCGGATGGCCGGCCAGTTGGGCGGCCTCCAAATAGGCTTGGGTAAGCGGATTGACGCTGCGCGGCGGCGCGATGTTGAGCGGGCCGTCCGTGCCATGGAATGCGGGATCTATCTGCTCTGCAAGCGGCTTGCCGCCAAGCCGGATGGAGCGCTTCCTCTCCGGTTCGGCTAGAAGCTCGAAACGTTCGAGCTTGCGGAAATAGGGCAGGAGGTCGTCGTAGCCCCAGCCGGGATTACCCGCGTCGCGCCAGGCGTCGAAATCCTCGCGCTGGCCGCGCATGAAGATCTGGCCGTTGACATTGGTGCTGCCGCCCGTCCCGCGGCCGCGCGGCAAGGACATCGACCGGCCCTGCAGCCCGGGCTCCGGCTCGGTCTCGAACCAGCTCATGAATTTCGGTCCGCCTAGGAAGGCCAGCGCCGGCGCCATGAATGTGACCATCGCAAGCGGTATCCTGACGATGGCCTTGCGCGCATTTCGGTCGGCACCTGCCTCGATCAGCGCGACGCGGTTCTGCGGATTCTCGCTCAGGCGGTTTGCGAGCACGCAGCCCGCGGCGCCTGCGCCGACGATCACGTAGTCGAACGGCGCCACGCGTCAGATGTCCTGGTTTTGCGGCAGGATCACGAGGTCTCGGATGGTGACATTGGCTGGGCGCGTCAGCATGAAAACGACAGCCTCGGCCACGTCCTCGGACTGCAGGCCTTCGCGGGCCTCGACCTTCTCGGCGATGCTTGCCGCGTCCGTATAGCCCCACAATTCGTTGAGCACGACGCCCGGCGAAACGGCGCCGACGCGGATATTGTTTCCGGCAACCTGGCGGCGCAGTCCGTGGACGAAGGACTGGATGGCGTGTTTGGAAGCCGAGTAGATCGGCTCCCACTGGATCGCCTGATGGCCTGACACCGACGATGTCACGACGATATGCCCCTGCCTGCGCTCGATCATGCCCGGCAACACGGCGCGGACCAGCCGGAAGACGCTGCTGACATTGATGGCGATGAGTTCGTCCCAGGCGTTCGGGTCGCCCTCGGCGACATCGCCCGGAATGTAGAGGCCGGCGTTGGGGAGCAGTACGTCGATCGCGCCGAAATGCGACATGGCCTTGGCTACGACGCCATCGAGTTCGGCGGGCTTCGTCAGATCTGCGGGAAGCGCCAAAGCGTCATCGCCAATCTCCTTCGCTACCGCGTTCAGCCGTTCAGCGGAGCGGCCGACAAGCGCAACGCGCATTCCTTCGGCCGCCACCGCCCTTGCCATGGCCCTGCCGATACCCGAGCTGCCCCCGGTGACCAGGGCCACCTTGCCTGTCAAATCCTGTCGCACGAAGCTTCTCCTCCCTGAGATGCACTGGCGTATCTCACCACGACGACGAGCCTAGGAACAACTCTTCTGCTCGTCAATATTATTGTTTACCCGCGTAAATTTCTTTCGTTGTCGAATGCTCGGCGAGCGCGGAGTTGCCTGTGATCACCTGCCAAGCCCGTGCAGCCAGCGCATGCGCTGGGCAAGGTCTTCGGCACCGAAAGCGAGCGATCCCATGACGACGGTTTCGGCCCCCGCTCTGCGCAGCAGCGGCACCGTGTGTTCGCGGATGCCGCCATCGGCGGCGAGCACGATGCGCCGGCCGGACGCGGCGATCAGCTTTTCGGCTTGCTGCAGCCGATCGGTCGCGGTCGGGTCGAGGCCCTGCCCTTTCACCCCGATCGCAGTTCCAAGCAGCGTCAGGAACGAGACGCGATCGAGATAGGCACCTGCCCGTTCGACCGGCGTTTCGACACGCAGCACCACGCCGGAGGCAATTCCCCGCGCCGCGACGAGGTCCAGTGCCTCGTCTGCGACAGCGGCGTTTTCGACATGGATCGAGATGAGGTCAGCGGCGGCATCGGCGAACTGCGCGATCTGTTCGAGCAGGACAGCGTCTGCGACCATAAGGTGCACGTGGATCGGCAGGGCGGTCTCGGCCCGCATCCGCGCCACCATGTCGGGGAAGAACAGCAGCGCCGGCGCAAAATGCCCGTCCGCAACGTCGATATGCAGGATGTCGGCATGCGCCTCGATCCGCTTCAAATCGTCGGCCATGCGGATGAGGTCGGCCGACCACATGGAATATTCCGCGATCAGGCGGTCGGTCGGAAGGTCGGCGAGCCAAGAGGCTTTCGGCATGTCAGAGGTCCTTGAGGAAGCCGCTCAGCGCGGCATGGAATTCGGCGATGTAGGCCGGTTTGTCGACTCCCTTCGGCGTGATCTCGGTAATACCCGCATTGGGAATGAGGCTCGCAAGGCGCTCGGCGTGCGCCAGCGGATGAACGAGATCCCGGGCCGTGGCCAGGACGAGCGTCGGCATGGCCAGGAGCCGCAGTTCTTCCTCCGAAATGCCGGGCCCGTCGGCGGAGATCGCCGACAGCAGCGCGGCGGTGGCCGCCTGCGGTCCTCTGTCGAAGAAGCCCATCAGCGATTTAAGATTGTCCGGCGCTTCCGCTGCCAGCCGTGCATGGGTTGGCCCGGCGACAAACATGGCGCGTGCCCGGTCGGCGGAATGCGTCGTCAGAAGCCGTCCCACTTCGGCGTTGGGCGCCATGTTGTCCGGCGCTGCATCACATATCCAGGCGGGGCGCGCCAGAACAAGCCCGCGCACCAGTTCGGGCCGGCTGACCGCCAGCCGCGACGCGATGGCCGCGCCCATCGAGATGCCGCCGAGAACGACCGGCGCAAGATCGAGGTGATCGATCAGGGCCGCGAGATCGTCGGCGAAGGTGGAGATGGAAAATTCCGGCCCAGCCTGCGAAGTGCCATGTCCGCGGCATTCGAGTGTGATCATGCGAAAGCGGGGATCGTCAGGGAAGGCCTCGGCGGTCTGGCCTACATCGCCGCAGAGCCCATGCTGGAACACGACCGGCAGGCCGTCGCCGCCGGAATCGTACACGGCAAGCCTCAGCCCGTCACGGACAAGGGAACCGCGGCTGAGCCGTTCGCCGATCATGCAAGCAGGCTGCGCAGAAAGGCGGAGACGCCGGGCGCCTCCTCGGCGGAAAGGCCGTGCGTGACAAGATCACCATCGAAACCGGCATCGCGCAGGCAGCGCAGGTAATGGGGGTAGTCGAGCACGCCCTTTCCGGCGGCGACAAAGGCACCGTCAGCGTCGCGGTCCTTGGCATGTCCCATGGCGATGCGGTCGGCGAGTAGCGCGATCGCATCCGCGACGATGCGGCGCTGGCCGGCAAGGTCCTCGCGTTCGAAGAGGTTGGCCGGATCGAGCACAATGGCCAGGGCCGGGCTTGCCATTTCGTCGATCAGCCGCCGCGCCTTCGCGGCGCTGTCGACGATGTTCGCCAGTTCCGGCTCGATGCCGAGCCTGAGGTCGAAACGCTCGGCGATCGCCACCGCCTTTTCCATCTCCGCACGCATGTCGCGCCAGGCGTCGGCGCTCGCATTATCCGGGTGGTGGCGCCACTGGTCGTCCGGATCGCGTGTGCCCGTGCACAGGGTGATCAGCCGCGTGCCCATTGCGCGGCAAGCGCCCGCGATCACTTCCAGCCTGCGAAGGCCCTCGGCACGCACCGCAGAATCGGGGTGCGCCATGTTGTAGGTGCCCGACACGGCGCAGATCGGGATGCCCTCGTTCTCCGAGGCGCGCGAAATCGCGGCAAGGGCGTCATGGGGGATCGCGTCAGGCATCGGAGGCAGGCCTGAGCAGGCCATGTTGTATTGCGCCGCGTCGAAGCCGGCAGCCTTTGCCGCGGCAAGAACCGCGGAAGGGCCTGTGCCGGGAAACGTCTTGGCGAAGATGCCGAGCCGCATCAGACCTCTCCCGACACCTGGTCGAGGCGCACCGGCCTGCCGTCGCGCACCGACTGCGCGATGGCGACCATGGCGCGGACCGAGGCGACGCCGTCGTCGATGTCGGCACCTTTCATCGGCGCACCGTTGAGGATGACATCGGCGAAGCCTTCCAGCTGGCGGCGGTAGAAGTGGCCGTCGGCGCCAAGCACGCGGCGCGAAGCGCCCTCGGTCTCGTGGAAAATGTCGACCTCGCTCGATTTGAAATACCAGGGGTTGAAGGTCTTGCCGATCACCGAGCCGTTCTCGCCGTAGATCTGGAAGCCCTCGTGCCAGTCCATGCGCACCGCAACCGTCAGATCGAGGTGGCCGAGCACGCCATTGGCGAATTCGACATCGACGAACCAGCAGCGCATGCCGCCGCGCTGGCTCTGGCGGGCATCCACCGCGACGATCTCGCCCCCGAAGAAGCGCGCTGTGTCGACCAGATGGCTGCCGTGGGCCAGCATGTAATAGCGGTCGAGATCGGCCTTGGGGTTGCCGGCCGGCTTTCGCGCGTTGGCGCTCGACACCATCAGCGGCTGCACCGCATCCGTCATCGGATAGCGATGGGTGGAATCGCAGTACCAGGCCTTCAACGCCACCATCTCGCCCATGCCGTCGCGGATGAAATCGGCGGCCGCCTCGAGCCCGGGGTCGAAGCGCTTCATGTGACCGACCTGCAGCACCTTGCCGCTTGCCATGACAGCCTGACGCAACTCCTCGACCGCTTCGACGCTCGTCGCTACGGGCTTTTCGCAGAGCACATGCTTGCCTGCCCCGAGCGTGCGGATGGCGGCCGGCACATGGAAGCTGTCGGAGGTGGCGATGATCACCGCCTCGAGGTCGGGATCGGCGAGCATCGCGTCATAGTCGGCGAAGCTTTTCTCCGGCGCATGGGTGGCGGCCATGCGCTGGCGCAGGTCGTCGGCCACGTCGCAGATCGCATAGAGGTCGGCATTGGCGGCCTTGGTGCAGCTCTCGAAATGCGCCGCCTGGGCGATCGGCCCGCAGCCGAGCACGCCGACCCGCAAACGCCTGTCCAGTTTCTTGGGCACCTGGCTACTCCATCTCAGCTTGCGGCCGCGCCGCGGTATTTCCCGACGACATCGCCGACCATCCGGTCGATCACGCGGCGCGCCAGCGTGGCCGGCTCGCCGGCATCCTCGACCAGGCCGCCGGTAAACTGCGCGACAATGCCCGGCTCGGGGCTCGATGCGGCGATGTTGGCGTAGAGCCGTGCCAGCGCCGCTTGGATCGCCGGCCTCGGCCAGTAGTAGCGGACGCGGTCGGAAAGGCCGTAGAGCATCATCGCGGCTTCGCGGGACCCAGGCGCCACGTAGGCGCGCCAATGCGCTGGGTCGCCTTCCATCTCGGCGCGCATGACCTCGACGATGCGGCTCGGCGCGGAAACGTCCATGGCAGCCTCGATGCCTGCCAGCGCCATCACCGCCTGGCGGAATGCGAAGGTGAGCTCGGGGCCGACCTTGAGGATGGCAAAATGGTTCTCGACCAGCGCGGCGAGCGCGGCGCGCGTCTGGTAATCGGTCGAGTGGGCCTCGAAGATAGCGCCCGGCAGCCGCGTGACGGCGGCCGACAATTCAACTGCCGCTTCCGGCGCGAAGCCGAAAACCTGGTCGTTGCCGAAATCGACGCCGGGCTGCACCACGACGCCGACCACCCGGTCGATCGCCGCGCCCAGGCCACGCGCGTGAAATGCCGCGTGGTGGAGCGCCCAGGTGTGCTCGACCGAAGCAGGCGCCGTGACCGCCAGTGCGTCCAGCACTTCGGTCTCTCCGCCCGGGATCGGCACTTCGGTACCGATGACATAGGACAGCGCACTCTTCGACGCTGCCTCGGCGAATGCGCAAAGTTCCGCGGCACGCTCCGTCATAGCATGTTCAGGCAGAATGCCGTCGTCGGCGCAGGCCATCGACGCATCGAGATGGATCTTGGTGAAGCCGGCCTCGACATAGGCGGCCACCATGTCGCGTGCCTTCTGCATGGCGCTGGCCGCGGGCTCGTTCTTCCACGGGTTAGGGCCGAGATGGTCGCCGCCAAGGATGATGCGCGCCGGATCGACCCCTTCGCCTCTCGCCAGATCTTCGACGAATGTACGGAAACGGGCGGGGTTCATGCCGGTGTAGCCGCCGAACTGGTTGACCTGGTTGCAGGTCGCCTCGATCAGGATCGGCGCATCGTCATTGCGGTAGGCGGCAAAGATCGCCCGCAACGTCTCGGGATGCGCCGTGCAGTAGGAGGGAATGCCACGCCTGGCGCCGGCACGGTTTGCGGCTACGATGTTTGCGAGTACGCTCATGGGCGCCCCGCCAGAAAGGCTTCGATTTCGGCGAGGCTGCTGTTGCCTTCCATGGGCCCGAGCTTGCCCACCGCGAGCGCGCCGGCGGCATTGGCGTAGCGTAGCGCGTCGCTGAAGGAAGCGCCTGATACGATCCGAGCCACGAAGGTTGCGCAGAAGCAGTCGCCGGCGCCGGTCGGATCGACCACCTCGACCGGATGGGCCGCAAAGCAAGCGCTTTCACCGCCCTGCCCCGCGCCGATGCAGCCCTCTTCGCCGCGCTTGAGCACGACATAGCGCGCGCCTTGTGCGAGCAGGCGCTGGCTGAAATCCTCGAAGCTCTCGCCGGGAAACAGCACGGCGGCATCCTCCGCGCTCGGCAGCACGAAGGTCGAGATGGCAAGCAGAGCCTTCACCGTGTCGAGATAGGCGGGGTCGGCAAGCAGCTCCTTGCGGATATTGGGATCGAAGGAGATGCCGACGCCGCGGCCGTGCAGGGCGCGACAGATATCGAGCGCGGCGGCGGCCATCCTGGCATCCCCCAGCGTCGACCCGGAAATATGGAAGGCCGCAAGGTCGAAGGCCGCGAGCGCATCGATCGCCTCGCCGGCGACCGGAAACGAGGAAGCGGCCGAGTGCGCGATGTTGAAGACGAATTCGCGGCTGCCGTCGCTGTTGTAGGCAACGAAGGCCGAGCCGGTCGGAATTCCCTTCACCGTTCGGATAAGCGTGTCCGAAACGCCGACGCCGCGCAGACGCTCAGACAGCACGCGGCCGAACGCATCGTCGCCGACGGCGCCGCTGAAGATCGTGCGGGCGCCTACCCGCGCCGCCTGGTCGATGAAGATGCCGGGAGCCCCCGACGCGAACGGCCCGACATAGGAAGCCGCACGGAGATTGCCGGTGTTCTTGTCGGTGCAGACGAACTCGACGAGGAGTTCTCCCAAGGAACCGATGCCTCCCGATCTTGCGGTCGAGACTGCACTCATGCCAAACTCTTTCCATTCATGTTGCTGCACGTAAGAATTTTCGTTGTCGCGTGCCAAAGATCTGACAAGCGTGCCACGCGGCACAGGAACGAGGCGATACGGCAATGACCAAACGCGTGCGGACGATGGAAGAGTTCGCCGTTGCGGTTGGCCTGTCGCGGCCGACCGTCTCGAAATACTTCCAGGACGCCGGTTCGGTGCGCCTCAAGGTGCGCGAGAAGATCGAGAAGGGGCTGCAGGAAACCGGCTTTCGGCCCAACCTTTTCGCGGTCAACCTGAACCGCCGCCGCACCAAGATCATCGGCCTGATATTCCCGAACTCGCTCGATCCCTTCTACATGGGACTGCGCCGCCGCATCGAATCGCAGGCCACCGAAAGCGGCTACCTGCCGTTCGTCTTTTCGTCGGACGGCAAGACCGAGCTTGAGGCCGAAGCGCTGGAGACGCTCTCCTCGCTGAATGCTGCCGGCGTCATCATGGCACCGGTCGGCGGCGACGACGCCCACCGCGCCAAGATCAAGGCTTTGGCGCATACCATGCCCGTTGTCTTCATCGACGCCCCCTTCGACGACGAGGAATGCTTCGTCGGCACCAACAACGAGCAGTCGATGGCGCTCATTACCGACTATCTCACCCGCTTCGGAGACAGCCCCTGCTATTTCGACATGCCCCCGGTCACGTCCAACGGCCGCGAACGGCGCGAAGCCTATATGGCGACGATGAAGCGGCGCGGCCTCGATCCGATCCTGGTGCCCCTCGAACCGTCGATGACCTGGGAATTCGAGAGCTATGCCTTCCAGGAAGCGCAACGTATCCTCGGCAGCGGCGGATTCCCGACCAGCATCGTGCTCTGCGCCAATGACCGCATCGCGTTCGGCGTGCTCGCCGCGCTCAACCAGGCGGGCAAGAAGGTAGGCATTACGCCGGAGAGCGAGATCAGGGTAGCGGGACACGACAATCAGCCCTTGTCGGAATACATCTGGCCGCCCCTGACCACCGTGCAGCAGAATACGGCCGAGATGGGCAAGCTGGCGATCAATCTGCTTCTGTCGCGCATCGAAACGTCGCGTGATTTCGACGAGCCATCGACGCGCGGTGAACATATCAGGGTCAATGGCGACCTGGTCCTCAGATCCTCCGCCTGACCTCGGCCTGCTTCAGCCGCCCACCATCAGCTTGACGACTTCGTCATGCGTCGTTTCCGAAATCTTGCGCTCGCCGGCGGTGACACCGCGGCGCAGCACGATGATGCGGTCCGAGACGGCAAAAATGTCCTGCAGATTGTGGGAGATGAAGATGACGCCGCGCCCCTGTGCCTTCAGCTGGTGGATCAGCGAGATGACCTTGCGCTGCTCCGGCACGCCGAGTGCGGCCGTCGGCTCGTCCATGATCAGGATCTGCGCGTCCCAGTAGACGGCGCGGCCGATGGCAACGGCCTGGCGCTGTCCGCCCGAGAAATTGGACACCGGCGCGTCGAGGCGGCTGACGTGAAAGTCGAGCAGCGCCATCGTGTCGCGCGCCGCATCGGCCATCTTCTTGCGGTCGAGAACAGGCAGGAAGCCGAACTTGCGCGTCATCGGCTCGCGGCCGAGGAAGATGTTGGCGCCGATCGACAGGTTATCGGCAAGCGCGAGATCCTGATAGATCGTCTCGATGCCCTGGTCGCGCGCCTCCTGCGGCGTGGAAAAGCTGACGGGCGCCCCCTTCAGACGGATCTCGCCCGAGGTCGGCGGATAGACGCCGGAGATAGCCTTGATCAGCGTCGTCTTGCCGGCGCCATTGTCGCCGGCGAGCGCCACGACCTCGCCCGGCCTGATCGCCATCGAGAAATCGTTCAGCGCCTGGACGGCACCGAAATGCTTGGAGAGCTTGCTGACCTCGAGGATCGGCTGCGCAACGTCATTCATCGATGCGACCTCCGCTGAAGCGGCGCTGGGCCTGGTCTATGAGAACCGAGATGATGATGACGACGCCGACACTGATGAACTGCCAGAACGGCTCGACATTGACGAACACCAGACCGTACTGGATGACGGCGATGACGAAGGCGCCGGCGACCGTGCCGAGGATCGTGCCCGAGCCGCCGAACAGGCTGGCGCCACCGATGACGACCGCGGCGACGCTGTCGAGCAGCAACGGCTCGCCGGCCTGCGCCGCGCCTGCATTGAAGCGCGCCGAGTAGAGAACGCCGGCAAGCCCGGCACAGCACGCCGACATGATATAAAGCCGCAACAGATGGGACTTGATGTCGATGCCGGCGCGTCGCGCGGCCTGGGGGTTGGCGCCGATCGCGTAATTGTGCTGGCCGAAACGCGTCTGGCTAAGCAGGTAGTGCATCACCAGCACAAACACGGCAGTGATCCAGACGATGTAGGGGACGCCGATGAAGCGTCCGTTGCCGATGGTGGCGAAGAGCGGGTTATGCACCGGCACCGTGGTGCCGCCGGCGAGCAGGAAGGCGACGCCGCGCGCCACGCCGAACATGCCAAGCGTGCCGATGAAGGGAGGCACGCGCAGTCGCGACACGAGAAGCCCGTTGATGAAGCCGGGAATGCCGGCGACCAGGATCGCGACAAGGAAACCCAAGAGGATCGCGGTGGGCGCGCCCATGCCGGGCGTCGCGTAGTTGATGACATGGGCGGCAACGACGGCGGCCAGCCCCATGATGAAGCCGAGCGAGAGATCGATACCACCGGAGATGATGACGAAGGTCTGTCCGGTCGCCAGCAGGAGCGGCGCCACGGCGAAGATCGCGATCGACTGCAGGTTGAACGGATTGAAGATGAAGGTGCCGCCGAAGGACGAGCGCGCCCAGGCCTCGAAGCCGATGATCAGCGCGGCAAGAAACAGCCAGGCACGCAGGTCGGCGATGCGCTGCACGAGCGTCTTGGCAAGGTCCGCATGGTCTGCCTGCGGGCGCCCATTGCTGGCGACAGGCGTTCCGTCGGTTGGCGTTGTTGTCATGGGGATACCTGTTCGGCGACAGCCACGCGCTTTTCAGCCGCGCAGGACAAATTTTCTGAAGCAGCGGCTCCCCGGACGGCCCGGGGAGCCAGTGTCATACTCAATCGGAATAGATGTACTTGGCGACATTCTCGTCGCCGACATTATCCTTGTTGATCACCGTGAAGCCGGTACCGATGGCCACCGGGATCGAATTGCCGGTGAGATGGGCGAAGGCCGATACGACGCCGTAGTAGCCGATCTCGGCCGGATGCTGGGCGATCGCCACGTCGACGAGGCCCGAGTTGATGTTGTCGATGATCGATGTCGGCGCGTCGAACGCTACGACCTTGACGTTGCCGGTCTGGCCGGCCTGCTGGACGCCGTTGCCGGCACCGAGAGCCGAGAACAGGTTGGCGCCGAACACGCCCTTGAGGTCGGAGTTGCGGGCGAACACGGCCTGCAGCTGGCTGGCGGCCTTGTTGGCGTCGTTCTCGTTGAACTGGGTCTCCAGGACCGTGATGTTCGGGTGGTTCTCGGCCATCTCGGCCTTGAAGCCTTCCTCGCGCTGGTCGGTGGTGGAGATGCCCGGCTTGACGTTCGAGACATAGACTTTGCCGCCGCCTTCGCCGATCGCGTTGGCAAGTGCGGTCGCAGCCATGCGGCCGCCAAGCACGTTGTCGGAAGCGATGTAGGAGAGGGGGAAGTCGGCATTGCCGGAACCGGTCTGGTACTTGCCGTTGCCGATGAACGTATCGACGGTGATGACCGGGATGCCGGCATCATGCGCCTTGCGCAGCGGCTCGACGAGCTGCGTCGTGTCGGTCGGCGCGATCAGGATGGCATCCGGCTTGCGCGCGATAACGGCATCGAGCACCGGAACCTGCAGCACCGGGTTGAAGTCCGGAGCGCCCTGGAAGACGAGTTCGACGCCAAGCGCGTCGGCAGCGGCCTGGGCACCCTTGCGCATGGTGATGTAGAACGCATCGGTTGTCAGGCCGGGGACCAGCGCAACGGTGTACTTCTTGTCCTGCGCATGGCCGGGCACGGCTGCCAGACCGACGCTGGCTGCCACGGCAAGCATGGCCGCGGACTTCAAAACTGAACGACGCTTCATTGATATTCCTCCCTTGGGTGAGCTGCTTAAACATGCGCTCGCTGAGTTTGCCGTCGGCATTCCCATGGATCGCATGATCCTTCCGGCCAGGCCGGTCGTCAAGTGCAAATTTTTGCTGAAAGCAATTTCAGAGTTGGCGTGACGGCTTCGCGATCCGCTGAAACGGTCGCAATCCCCGCACCCCTCACTGACCTCCCGTTCAGCCTCCCGCCCCCGCAGAACTCCTCAACCGGGACGCCGCACGATTAAGATGCCCGCGCCGCGGACCTGTCAATAGATTGGTGCGGGAAAAGTTGAAATTTTGCGCGGAGAAAGTTTAGGCCAGATCACCCATTGGCCGAAAGGACTGCCTCGGCCGTGCGCGCATCCGTGGCGAGCGCCGAGATAAGCCCCGCACGGGCAGCGCCGACGATGGCGGCGGCCTTGTTCTCTCCAACAGCGACGCCGATGACCAGAGGCGTCCGGCGCAGTTGCTCCCGGGACATGGCAATCATCCGGGACTCGCCCTCCCAGTCGGTAATTTTCCCGGCCGCGTCGAAATAGTGGCGGATGACGTCTCCCGCCGCCTCGCTCAGCGCCTGTTCATCCGGCGTCGCAGCACTCGCATCGGGCGAATTCTGGGCATGGGGGAGCCCGACGCCGACGATCGCCGCATCGACACGGTCCCACAGCGCGACGCTGTCAGCGATGGCCGGATCGGCAAGCAGCGCCTTGCGGCTTTCCGCCGTCGGCAGATAGGGCGCGTGGATGAACTGCGGAAGGCCGCCGAGATGCTGTGCGGCGAGACGCACGAACTCGTTCACCTGAAAATGCGCGTGCTGTTGCTGCATGCCGCCTGTTGCCGGAACGGTGAGCACACCGGAAATCGCCGGCAGCCCGGTCTCGACCACGCCGCGAACCGCGCGGCCCCAGCCGATCGCCAGAACCGACCCGGCCTTGAGGCCGATATCCTTCAGCATATCGCCGACGGGTCCGGCCAGCGCGCCGACGGCGCCTGTACTCGGCGCGTCGATCACGGCGGCGGCCTTCAGCCCCAGTTTTCGCTGCAACTCCCGCGCCAGTTCATCGGGCTCGACGAGATCGCGCACCTGGATGGAGACGATGCCTTCGGCGCGGGCACGCTGGAGCAGGCGCGATATGGTCGCCGCCGACAGTCCGAGCTTCTTTGCGATGTCAACCTGGCTCATCTCGGCCTCGTAGTGCAGCTTGGCGACCGTGTGCAGCATGGCGCGGCTGGCGGACTGATCGGAGGCGGGCACCATGGACAGCTTGCAATTCCTTTCTGCAATATGTTACAGGCGTTCGAGACAGCAGTTAACACCCAACCGGCTTGCCGAAGCAATCTGCCTCGAACAAATCGACTATAGGCGGAAGCGGCAAGCGGGGGCGACCAGAAAGGCCGACCGAATGGCACCCATGACGACAGCAGAACTTCGCGGCTACCAGCAGATCTGCCGGGCGGACGGCGCCATGATGGTGATCGCCTGCGACCAACGCGGCGGAATGCGCACGTTGCTGGCCGACAGCCCGGAAGAGCAGGCCAGGATCGGCAACGACGTGCTCGGCCACACGAAGGCGGACATCACGAAATATCTCGCCAGCGAGGCAGGCTGCGTGCTGGTCGACGCCGTCTGTGCCGTGCCGCACCTGGTTGACGACGGGGTAATCGACCGTTCTACCGGGCTTCTCATCGGCCTCGATGCATCCGGCTGGGACACCTCGCCCGAAGGCTATCGGCTGTCGAAGCTGGTCGAGGGAATAACCGCCCGCCGCGTGCGCGAACTGGGCGGCACCGGCGCCAAGATCATGGTTTACCTGCGCTCCGACACGCCTGCCGCCAACACCCACAATATCGGCATCCTCGAACAGGTGATCGCCGACTTCGCCCGGGAGAACCTGCTGCTGGTGGTCGAGTTTCTCACCTACCGGCTGGATGGTGAATCCGCGGAGGCCTACGCGGCGAAGATTCCCGAACTGATCCAGGGCGGCACGAAGATCTGCCTCGATGTCGGCTCCAAGGTGCTCAAGCTGCCCTACCCCGGCTCCGGGGAATCCTGTGCCGCAGTCACGCGGCTCTGCGGCGATGTCCCCTGGGCCGTGCTTTCGGCCGGCGTCGACCACGAGACCTTCCTCGAGCAGGTCGATATCGCCATGCGAAACGGCGCCTCTGGCGTCATTGCGGGGCGCTCGCTTTGGAAGGATTGCATTTCGCTCGACCGTGACGTCACGCGCCAGCGGCTCGAGACGATCGCCGTGCCGCGGCTGCGTGAATTGCAGGCGGTGATCGCGAAGTACCGGACACCGGTGTCCAAAGTCGCGTAGTACGGGCGGGCAATGAAAAGCGCCATCGGCATCGATATCGGCGGCACGCATCTGCGGGCCGCCCGGGTGAGCGCCGAAGGCGCCATCCTTGCGCGCGGCCGTGCACCCAGTTCGCCTGATCCATCGGCCGTGCTGACACGGATCGAGGCGCTGATTGCCGAGATCCACGACAACACCGTCGCTGGTATCGGCATCGGCGCACCCGGCCGCGTCGATTTCGAGGCGCGCCGCGTCCTCTCCGGCGGCTATGTCGATCTTTCCAGGGTGCCGCTCGCCGAGCGTCTGCAGGAGCGCTTCGGCCATCCCGTAGTCGTCGACAATGACTGCTCCATGGCGCTGGTCGGCGAGGGAGCAGCTGGCGCCGCGCGGGGCGCGCCGAATGTCGTGATGCTGACGATCGGCACGGGCATCGGCGGCGCGATACTCGAGGGCGGCCGCCTGATGCGCGCCAATGGCACTGCCGGGCAACTTGGCCATATCTGCATCGACCCGAAGGGCCTGCGGTGTATCTGCGGCCGGATCGGCTGCGTCGAGACGGTCAGTTCCGGCACAGCGCTCCGCCGCCACATCGCCGAAGCCGGATTGGGCGAGACGACGACTGCCGCCGACCTGCTCGCCCGCCGCGACATGGGCGACATCGTCGCGACGAATATCCTGCAGGCCTGGGCCGGGCCGTTGCGGACCGCGATCGACAGTCTGGTTGCCGTGCTCGATCCCGGGATCGTGGTGCTGGGCGGTGGCCTCGGTCACGCCGCGGTGGCCGCGCTGTCGGGCGTCAAGGCGGCGCCATCCTGGTACGAAGCCCGCATCAGGCCGGCCGAACTGGGCGACGATGCCGGCGTGATCGGAGCCGCCCTTGCCGCCCTGCCCCCGCAGCCGTCGAGAAAGCGCCTGGTGCTCGTCAACGGCGTGCCGGCCAGCGGCAAGAGCGGCGTGGCTCTTGGCCTGTCCCGCGCGACGGGCTGGCCGGTCCTTTCGCTCGACACCATCAAGAACGAATTTCTGGCCGAGATCGAGCAGGTCGACCGGCCGTTCAACCGGACGCTGGGACGCGCCAGCCTGCGCGCGATGTTCGCGCTGGTGGAGCAGGCCCGACCGGGGGAGACGCTGATCCTCGATGCCTGGTTCGGCTTCCAGCCGCCAGAATTCCTGGCCGGACTGATCGACGCCGTCGGCCCTGCAGCAATCGCCGAAATCTGGTGCTCTGCGCCGCCCGAAACGATAGGCGCCCGCTATGCTGCGCGGGTCGCCAGCCGGCCGCACGGACATCCGGGGATGGACTACGTTCCGGAACTCATTGCCCTGGCGGCGCGCGCAGAACCTTCCCGCTTCGGCCCTGTCGTCGAAACCGAAACCACCGCCGAGATAGATTTTGCTACGCTTCGCACACAGGTGGAGTCAGCGCTGGTAAGCACCGGACCAATATCCATTCCGGGCTGAACGCGCGCGGCCGATCGGACGGTCCGATTGACCTGCCAGGCTCTAGACGCAATGATCGCGTCGATGCGAAGTGTGCAGCGTCGGCAAGCCGCTTCCTGTAACCGGAGGTGACCGCGCGATGTCCGAGCCCCATCCCTCAATTTCAAAGGCATTCGCGGGCGTCCGTGGCCTTGCCAACGGGAGCGGGTCATGAGCCGAAGCTTCGACGCGATCATTATCGGCGGCGGGCAGGCCGGGCCGTCGCTTGCCGGCCGGCTGACCGCAGCCGGGATGCAGGTGGCGCTGGTCGAACGCAAGTTTCTCGGCGGCACCTGCGTCAACACGGGCTGCATGCCGACCAAGGCGATGGTCGCCAGCGCCTACGCGGCGCATCTCGCCCGCCGGGCCGGCGAGTACGGCGTCGAGGTCAGCGATGTCTCCATCGACATGAAGAAGGTTCACACACGCTCGGCACAGGTGACGCTCAATGCCAGGTCGGGTCTCGACGAGTGGCTGTCGGGCATGAAGAATCTGACGCTCATCCGGGGCCATGCGCGCTTCGTCGGGCCGCATGAAATAGAGGTGAACGGCGAGATCCTGGAAGCGCCGAAGATCTTCATCAATGTCGGCGGCAGGGCAGCCAAGCCCGACATGCCCGGCTTAGGCAGCGTCTCCGTCCTCGACAATACGGACATGGTGGCGCTCGACACGGTGCCGCGCCAGCTCGTCGTCGTCGGCGGCAGCTATATCGGACTTGAGTTCGCGCAGATGTTCCGCCGCTTCGGCGCCGAGGTGACGGTGGTGGAGAAGAACGCCAGGCTGGTTTCACGCGAGGACGCCGACATTGCCGATGCGGTGCGCGACATCATGGAACGGGAAGGCATCGCGGTCCGGCTCGACGCCGAATGCATCGACTTCGCGCCGGCGAACGGCGGCATCAAGGTTGGCCTGCATTGCGACAGCGAGCCCCGTTACGTCGTCGGCAGCCACGTTCTGCTTGCCGTAGGCCGCGTTCCCAACACCGACGATCTCGGCCTCGACCGTGCCGGCATAGCGGTCGACGAGCGCGGCTTCGTTGTCGTCGACGACCGGCTGTCGACAGATGTAGACGGCGTCTTCGCGCTCGGCGAATGCAACGGCCACGGCGCCTTCACCCACACAGCCTATAATGACTTCGAGATCGTTGCCGCCAACCTGCTCGACGGGGGAGACCGCAAGGTCAGCGACCGCGTGCCGGGCTACGCCCTCTACATCGACCCACCGCTCGGCCGCGCCGGCATCACGGAGGCGCAGGCCAGGAAGGAGAACCTGCCGGTCCTTGTGGGCACCCGGCCAATGACGCGTGTCGGACGCGCCGTCGAGAAGGGCGAGACTCTTGGCTTCATGAAGATCGTAGCCAACGCCGAGACAGGAAAAATCCTTGGCGCTGCCATTCTGGGGACCGGAGGCGACGAAGCAATCCACGGGATTCTAGACGCCATCAACTGGGGAACGCACTATCGCGACCTGCAATGGGCCGTGCCGATCCACCCGACGGTGTCGGAACTCATTCCGACGGTGATCGGCGACATGCGTTAACCCAGCGCTTCGGTGTCCTCGAGATACCGGGCGGCAATATCGCGCATGCGGCCGCGGTCGAAGCTCGGGCCATGGCCGCCATGGCCTAGACGGATGGGCAACTCGAGCAGACGCTGCATGGTCCGGCAGTAGGCAACCCGATCAGAGTCCGGCAGGTCGTCTATGAGGTCGGAATCGTAGATCGCGTCGCCGCTGAAGAAGACCCCGTCTGCTTCGTCAAACAGACCGATGGAGTCGGGCGAATGTCCCGGCAGGTTCAATATCCGGAACTGCCGGTCGCCGAGGTCGACAACATCGTTCTCGCGGAGCACGCGGGTGAGCGGAGCCGGCTCTATTGCATAGTCGGCCGCCTTCCAGCCGGGGCGCGGCAGGCTCGTCACCGCATCGGCGAGGTCGCGGAACATGTCTGCGTAGGTCGCTTCGTCCGGCATGGTCGCGAACGCTTCGGCGCTGTGTTCGGGGCCGGCACGATGCTCGAATTCGTGCAGCGATCCAACGTGATCGAGATGGATATGCGTCGCAACGACAAGCAGCGGCTTTCCAGCCGGCGTATCGATATAAGGCGCCAGCGGAACGATGCCCATGCCGGTGTCGACGAGCAGGTCCGCGTCCCTGCCGCGAACGTGCCAGACATTGGCGCGCACGAAGTCGTGCACGAAGGGTTCGGTCAGCATGGTTGTAACAGGGTCGATGCGATGCTTGCTGAACCACTGCTGCGGCATCGCCCTCTCCCTTGCTGACAGGCACGCGCGTTCGCGTAGAACCCTGCCCTCCGCGATACCGTCGGGCAGGGTGGAAAGACTATCCCGACCAAGACCGGTTAACGCAATGATCAAATGCCTGTGCGGCCATGATTGCGGATGCCCGTCAGCAGCACTATTCTAGGTATCCAAGCGGAACAACGTCGCGGCAACCGAGTTTCGGCCCCGAGTAACAGTTTGAGTTTGGAGGGTATGACCGTGCCAGCGTTTTTTCCAGCAATTCGTGCGGCGGCATTGATTGCCGCCTTGTCGACCACGGCTTTGGCGCCGGCAGGTGCCACGCCGAATTTCGTTCCGGTTCAGCCTGCAGCGCAGACGGACATTGTACGCGTGAGCGACAGTTCCAAATCCCTCCAGCCCGACAGTGCGCGCATCATACGGCGCGATCGCGGCCGGCACGATCGGCGCCATGATCGAAATGTCCGACGCCACGGTCGCGACCACGGTGAAAAGCATCGCCGCGACCGGGACCACAGATTTGCGCGCCGCCACCGCAATGACGATCCCTACAGGCATTACCGCCGCGACAGACCCGATCACCGCTATGCCTATGGCGACCACCGCGGGCCGAAGTTCATACATCGCCATCGCGATGACCGCAGGCATGATGACTGGAACGGTCGCAACGACTGGAACAAGCACGGCTATCGCCACAAGCCGAAGATCTACAAGATGGAATCCTTCGGCTACAAGAGCAGCCGGGACGCGCCCCTGAAGGACATCCTGACCGCCGTTCCGGACTGATATCTCCCTTCCTCTTTCAGCGTGAGGGGCTGAACACCCGGCCCTCCCCGCAGCGCGTCCAGGCATTGCATCTGCGCGGCGCGATGGCTGTCGTACGCCGGACGAAGATGGCTGCGCGATCTTGTACGGACGCAAGCTTCCTTTATCCCGCGCCCCTGATGTCGCACTATGCAACGCAAATCGTCCCGACGCATTGTGTGGGGCGGCCTCTCCGGCTCCCTCGAGGGTGAATGTCCAGATATCTTTCGTTGCACCGCCATCCATTGATCTTGCTCGCGATGGCTGGGGCCATCACATTCTTGCTGCAGCCGCTGGCTGCGGGCGCGGTAGGCGCCGCAGGCGACGACGCGCCGACCGAAAGTACGTTCGTCGCGCAGATCGTGCTTCTCGTGATCGTCGGGCGCCTCTTCGGCGAACTGTTCCAGCGCATCGGCCAGCCGGCAGTCATGGGCCAGCTCGTCGCCGGCATCCTGCTTGGGCCCTCGTTCTTCGGATGGGTCTGGCCGGTGGCACACGACATGGTGTTTCCGGGCCACGGCATGATCATGATCGACGCGGTAGCCAAGCTAGGCGTCCTGATGCTCCTCCTCCTGACCGGCATGGAGACCGACCTGAAACTGGTGCGCAAGGTGGGCGCTGCCTGCTTCTCGATTTCCGTTTCCGGCGTCCTCGTCCCGTTCTTCTGCGGCTTCCTGCTGGCCCAGTTCCTGCCGGATTCGCTGCTTCCCGAAACGAGCCAGCGGGTGGTGGCAGGCTTGTTTCTCGGCACAGCGCTGTCGATCTCTTCCGTCAAGATCGTCGCAATGGTCATCCGCGAGATGAACTTCATGCGGCGCAATCTTGGCCAGATCATCATCTCCTCCGCCATCATCGAAGACACGATCGGCTGGGTTATCATCGCCATCACCTTCGGTATCGCCACCAACGGTCGCCTGGAATTCGTGCCGCTGATCACGACCATCGGCTCGGTCGTGGCCTTTATCCTATTCAGTTTCACCATCGGCAGGCGGATCGTCTTTGGCCTTATCCGCTGGACCAATGATGTCGCGCAGAGCGAATATGCGGTCATCAGCGTCATCTTGGCGATCATGGGCGTTATGGCGCTGATCACCGACATGATCGGTGTTCACACCGTCCTTGGCGCTTTCGTCGCCGGCATACTGGTCGGCGAATCGCCGATCCTCACGGATCACATCGAGGCGCAGCTGCGCGGCGTGATCACCGCCCTCTTCATGCCGGTATTCTTCGGCATGGCCGGGCTTTCGGCCGACCTGACGGTTCTTCTCGATCCGCAACTGGCGCTGCTGACGCTCGGCCTCGTCCTGGTCGCCAGCGTCGGCAAGTTCGGCGGCGCTTTCATGGGCGGCAAGATGGCCGGCATGTCGTGGATGGAATCCACCGCCATCGGCTGCGGCATGAATGCGCGCGGTTCGACGGAAGTCATCGTGGCCAGCATCGGCCTGACGATGGGCATCCTGTCCGACGACCTCTTCACGATGATCGTCACGATGGCGGTCATAACCACGCTCGCGATGCCGCCGATGCTGCGCTGGGCGTTGCGCCGACTGCCGGCAGGCGAGGAAGAGAAGCAGCGCATCGACCGCGAGACGCTCGACGAGCGCGGCTTCGTCGCCCAGCTTGAAAGGCTTCTGCTGGCCGTCGACGACAGCACCGTCGGCAAGTTCACCGCCTATTTGGCCGGCCTGCTCAGCGGCAGCAGCGGCATGCCGACAACGGTACTCCGCCTCAAGTCCGGACGCGCCAACGAAGAGAAGTCGGAACAAGTGCCTGTCGCCCACGTCGCCGAAGTCAAGAAGGGTGCGAAAGAGGGTGCCGAAGCGGCCAAGCAGGACGATGAGTCGATCGGGAAGGTCCACATCACCGCGCGCACCGAACTGGAGGCCACCGGCCAAACGATCGCCGAAGAGGCGCGAAAGGGCTACAGCATGCTTCTCGTCGGCCTGCGAAACGCAGTTACCTCGAAGGGCATTCTTTCGAAGCGGCTGAACGACATCACCGGAGGCTTCGAAGGCCCCGTCTTCATCGTCGCGAAGGGCGCACCGGGCGGCAGGACGCCAAAGCTCGATGTCGATTCCACCATTCTCGTGCCGGTCAATGGCACAGACGTATCGCGGCGCGCCTTCGATCTCGCACTGGCGCTTGCGCGCCCGACCGGCTCGTGTGTCAGGGCCCTTTATGTGTCGCGGGAATCGCGACTCATCCGCAAGCGGGGACCGATGTCGATGCGCCGCGAGGAATCCGTGCTCAAGGACATGGTCACCATGGCCGACCGCTACGGCGTGCGGATCGAGACCGCTATCCGCAAGCGCGGCGCGGCGCATGACGCCATCATCAAGGAGGCGGCCAAGGGCGTCACCATGATCATGATGGGCGGCAGCCCCCGCTCGGGCGACGAACTGTTCTTCGGCGATACCGCGGCCGCGGTGCTCGACAAGGCCGCAGGCCCCGTCGTGCTGGTTGCCGCGTTGAGCGCGAAGCAGGAAGAGCCCGAAGCTCTCTGATCACTACCACGGGCCGCCGGCCTCAATGGGCCGGCGGAGCCGGTTCCGATGTCGAGGGGGCTACGTCCTCTTCGCTCCGCCGGACGGGAAACAGGGTGCGCAGCGTCACGTAGAAGACCGGCGTCAGGAACAGGCCGACGATCGTCACACCCAGCATGCCGGAAAACACCGCCGTGCCAAGAGACTGACGCATTTCCGAGCCCGGCCCAGTGGCGATCATCAAGGGCACGACGCCAAGGATGAAGGCAAAGGCGGTCATCAGGATCGGACGCAGTCTCAGCCGGCACGCCTCGACAGCGGCGTCGACCGCCGATGCACCGCGCTCCTGGGCCTGCCGCGCGAACTCGACGATCAGGATGGCGTTCTTCGCCGCGAGGCCGACAAGCACGATGAGGCCGATCTGAACGAGCACATTGTTGTCCAGCCCGCGCAACGACACGCCCAAAAGCGCCGCCAGAACGCCGAGCGGCACGATGAGTACGATGGCGAACGGCATGATCCAGCTTTCATACTGCGCCGCCAGGGCAAGGAAGACGAACAGGACCGACAGGCCGAAGATCAGCACCGCCGTGTTGCCGGTCTGGGTTTCCTGCAGCGCCAGTTCGGTCCATTCGAACGCCGTGCCCTGCGGCAGCGTTTCATTCGCGATCCCTGCCATCAGGTCGATCGCCTCGCCGGTGGACACGCCGGGTGCCGCATTGCCCTGCAGAGGCACCGAGACATACATGTTGTAGCGCTGAACGAGCGACGGGCCCGTGACGTCCTTCACCTCGACCAGCGTGCCGAGCGGCACGAGCGCACCCGTTGCCGACCGCACCTTCAGCTTGCGAATGTCGTCGGGCTCGACGCGGAACATCTGGTCGGCTTGCGCCTGCACCTGGTAGACGCGGCCGAATGCGTTGAAATCGTTCACATAGGCCGTGCCGAGGTTGATCGACAGCGTTTCGAAGATGTTGGGGATCGGCACATTGAGCATGCGTGCCTTGTCGCGGTCGATCTGCAGGAACAGTTGCGGGCTCGACGCCGAGAAGGTCGTGAACACGCCGGTCAGGCCCGGCGTCTGGTTCGCCTTGCCGGCGATCTCCTGAGCCAGCGCCAGAATCGGGCGCATGTCGGCGCTGTTGCGTTCCTGAAGCTGCATCTTGAAGCCGCCGGAATTGCCGATGCCGCGCACCGGCGGTGGCGGAAGCGCGATGATGAACGCTTCCTGGATGCTCTGCAGGTTGGCAAAGAGCGAGCCGATGATCTTGCCCGACGTCTCGCCTGTCTCGAGCCGGTGCTCGAAACTGTTGAACGGCGTAAAGATGACGCCGGCATTGCTGGCATTGGTGAATGTAGCGCCCGAGAAACCGGCGAAGGCGACCGCGTTGGCGACGCCGGGCGTGTTGCGGGCAATCTCGGAGGCGCGCTGTATGACAGCGTCGGTCCTGCTGAGCGACGCCCCCTCGGGCAGCTGGACAACCACGATGGCGTAGCCCTGGTCCATGGCCGGGATGAAGCCGCGGGGCACGACGTCGATCATGTAGACCGTCGCGTAGATCAGCCCGGCGAAGACGAGAAGCATCGTCACCAGCGCAGTGACCGAGCCGACTAGCAGCCGAACCACCCGCGCATAGGCCGAGGCAAGCTTTTCGAAGCCGTTGTTGAAGCCATTCGCAAGGCTTCGGCCGAAACGCGCCAGGGTGGAGGTAGGCGGCGCCGACTGGGAATGATGCGGCTTGAACAGCAGGGCAGCAAGCGCCGGGGACAGGGTCAGCGAGTTGAAGGCCGAGATGGCCGTCGACACCGCGATCGTGATGGCGAACTGCAGGTAGAACTGCCCGGAAATGCCCGGGATGAAGGCTGTCGGCACGAACACGGCAATCAGCACGAGCGAAATCGCCAGCACCGCCGTGCCGACCTCGTCCATTGTGCGATGCGAGGCACCGCGCGGCGGAAGCCCAAGCGCGATGTTGCGCTCGACATTCTCCACCACCACGATCGCGTCGTCGACCACGATGCCGACGGCGAGCACAAGGCCGAACAGGGTCAGCATGTTGAGCGAGAAGCCGAAGGCGAGCAGCACCGCCAGCGTTCCGATCAGCGCCACCGGAATGGCGATGATGGGCACGATGGCCATGCGCCAGGACTGCAGGAAGACGATGATGACAATGATGACCAGCACGATGGCTTCGATGATCGTCTTGTAGACCTCGTTGATCGATTCCGAGATGAACTCGGTCGGGTTGTAGACGATCTCGTAGGCGAGGCCGGATGGGAAATCGGCCGACAGTTCCTTGATCGTGGTGCGGATTTCCTCGGCCGCCGCCAGTGCGTTCGTGTTGGGGCGCTGGAAGATGCCCAGCGCGACGGCCGGCTTTCCGTTCAGATAGGAATTGGTGACATAGTTCTTGGCGCCGAGCTCGATGCGCGCAATGTCCCTGAGCAGGATGAGGCGGCCATCCTCGGTGGACTTCACGATCACGTCGCGGAATTCGCGGGCATTGTCGAAGCGGCCCTGCGTCGTCACCGTGTACTGGAATGCCGACCCGGTGTCGTTGGGCGGAGCACCGATCGAACCGCCGGACACCTGCACGTTCTGGTCGCGCAGCGACTGGACAACATCGCCCGCCGTCATGCCGAGCGCTGAAAGCTTCTCGGGGTCGAGCCATATCCGCAATGAATATTCGCGTTCGCCGAAGATGATGACGTCACCGACGCCATCGAGACGCAGCAGCAGGTCGCGCACCCGCGAGCGGGCATAGTTCGAAACGTAGAGCTGGTCATATGTGTCGTCGGGCGACAGCATATGGATGACCATCATCAGGTCCGGCGAGCTCTTCGCGGTCGTAATGCCAAGGCGGCGGACCTCTTCAGGCAGGCGTGGCACGGCGATCGAGACGCGGTTCTGCACCAGCACCTGCGCAGCATCGAGATCGGTTCCGAGCTTGAAGGTGATGGTCAGCGCCATCGAACCGTCGCTCGACGAATAGGACGACATGTAGAGCATGTGCTCGACGCCGTTGATCTCCTGTTCGATCGGCGTCGCCACCGTTGCCGCGATGGTTTCGGCATCCGCACCCGGATAGACGGCCCGGACCACGATGGTCGGGGGAGCGATCTCGGGATACTGCGCCGTCGGGAGCTGGGTGTAGGCGATCAGCCCGACGATGACGAGGACGATCGAAACGACCGATGCGAAGATCGGGCGATCGACGAAGAAGTGCGAGAACCTCATTGCGCGTCGGCCGTTTCAGCTTTGGGTGGCAGGGTGACGAGTTCGGGTTTGACCTTGATGCCCGGCCGTATGCGCGCCAGGCCGTTGATGACGATCGTCTCGTCGCCGGTCAGGCCTTCGCGAATGACCCTGTAGCCATCGATGCGGGGCCCGGCCCGAACCGGCTTGGCCGAGACATTCCCCTCACCATCGACGACCAGCACGATGCGACGATCCTGGTCGGAACCCAGCGCCTCATCGGGAATCATCACGCCGCGGTAGGGCAGCGACCCAGGCACGTTGATGCGCCCGAACATGCCCGGCTGCAGTACGCCGTCGGGATTGGGGAACCGGGCGCGGGTGCGCAGGGTGCCAGTGGCGCTGTCGATCCTGTTCTCGGCGAAATCGAGCGAGCCTTCGAACGAACTCTGGTCGCGATCGGCGATGCGCACGGTGACCGGCAGGCGCGATCCGCCGTCCTGCAGGACGCCGCCACGTTCCTTGGCGTCGCGCGCATAGGCAAGGAAGATGCGCTCGTCGATGTCAAAATAGAAGTCGATCGGGTCTGTCGAAACGATGGTCGTCAAAAGGGTCGAATCCGACTGGACGAGGTTCCCTTCGGAAACCAGCCGACGGTCGATCCGTCCCGAGATCGGCGCCTTGATCTCGGTGAAACCGAGGTTGAGCTTCGCACTCTGGAGGGCAGCCGTTGCGCCCTGGAAGGCTGCCTGGGCCGAGAGATATTCGCGGCGCCGGTCGTCGAGGATGGAGATCGAGAGATTGCCTGTTTTCACGAGCTCTTCGGCGCGCTCGAACTGGGCCTTGGTGAAGTCGAGCACGCTCGACGCGACATCGACCTGGGAGCGCGCCGCGTCATATGTCGTCTGGTAGGGACGACGGTCGATCGTGAAGAGCAGTTGGCCCTTGGCAACCAGCGCGCCGTCCTTGAAATGGACCTTCTCGAGATAACCGTTGACGCGTGACCGGACCGCGACTTCGTCGACCGCCTGGAAGCGCCCGACGAATTCATCGTCCTCGACGATCTCACGGACCACCGGCTTGGCAACGGTCACCGTGGGCAACTGCGCTTCCTGGGCCAGTGTGGGCCCGGCCCCGATGAGGAGGAAAGCAACAACCGCCGCCCAGGCGCCGAGAGACCCTGACCGTGACGAACCAAATTGGCGAGAGACAAGCCGTGCGAACACAAAGCCCATTAGTACCTACCGAATGATGATTTGCTGTTTGCCGAAGAGTGTCGCGTCCATCCTGAAGCTTTTTTTTCGCAATGCAATGGACGGATGTCGCATTCGCCCGTCAACCTAACTGTGCCAACGCGGCTGACGATTGACGCTGCAGATTTTGCAGCGCCGCCATAGCCCGCTCGGCCGCTTCGACCGGCACGAATATGTGGTCGTGGAAGCTTGCCGCCACAACATTGCAGCTTATGCCGTCGGCGCCCAAGGCGGACGAGAACGCCGCAGTCAAACCCACGGCCTCAAGGTCGGAATGAACGGAAAGGGTGATCCAGGCCGCCCGGAACAGGATCGGCAGCCGCATCCGTTCGGCAGCATCGAGGTGCAGAATGATCGTCAGCCCCTCCGGCTCACGGAACGCACCGACGACGTCCGGCCCGGCGAGATCGACAGGACACGGGGCTCCAGGCGGCACCAGAACATAAGCGATTTCAACGGGATTGAGCACCGGCTCCATGGTAGCCAGAAGCTTGCCGAGGTCGGAAACGGGTTTGTCCATCGGCGCTGTTCTTTCGATGCTGCCACGGCTTTCAAGTCACGCGACGGTGCATTTGGGAACTCCCGTTCGAAAATCCCAGACACCGTCTATAAAAAAAACCCGCCAAACGGAAAGTTTGGCGGGTTCGGATCGGTGGCCAGCGCTCGGGAGGGGAGGGAACGCTGGCCCTATTCGGTCAGGCTGGGAGGAGGAGGCCTTTCCGAAACTTGTCGGCTGCTAGCGGTGGCCGCGGGCTACACCCGGGATGTCGCTGCGGTTGATGCCGAGGTCATTCAGCTCGCGGGTCGACAGGCGGCTCAGCTCGTTCACGGTCTCGCGATAGCGGCGCCAGTTGCGATAGTTCTTGATCAGGTTCATTGCGGTAGTCTCTCATCTTCCGATTGTTCTTTTTACCGGGCTTAGATGGTGGATTCCCCCATGAGTTTAAATGGATGGTTTTGCATAGCGGCAATGTGAATTTTGCATTGCCGGTTAACGAAATTTTCCCCGTCCCTAGCCGGGTTTGGCGCCGTTCGTGGTGAGAATCACGGAATAGAACGACTGCGTCGCGCAGATGAACAGCCGGTTCAGCTTCGGCCCCCCGAACGTCACGTTGGCCACGGGCTCCGGTATGTAGATCTTGCCGATCAAGGTTCCGTCCGGATCGAAGCAATGCACGCCATCGCCGGCACTCGTCCAGATGCGGTCCGAGCGGTCGACGCGGAAGCCGTCGAAGAGGCCGCTGTCGCAGGTCGCGAAGACGTCGCCGCCGGACAAGCTGCCGTCCGCAGCGACCGAGAACTTGCGGATGTGACGCGGTCCGTCCGGTTTGTGCGAAGCGCCGGTGTCGGCGACGTAGAGCGTTTTCTCGTCGACCGAGAAGGCCAGCCCGTTCGGCTTGTCGAAGTCGTCGGTCATCTGCCGGATGTCACCGGTCTGCGGGTCCACCCGATAGACGTGGCAGCCGTCAATCTCCTGGGGCGCGGTCATGCCCTCATAATCGCTCATGATGCCGTAGGGCGGATCGGTGAACCAGATCGAGCCGTCCGACTTGACCACCGCGTCGTTGGGCGAATTGAAGCGCTTGCCCTCGAAACGGTCGGCGATAACGGTGATCGATCCGTCGTGCTCGGTTCTTGTCACCCGCCGCGCCAGGTGCTCGCAGGTCACCTGCCTGCCCTGGCCATCGACCGTATTGCCGTTCGAGTTGTTGGCAGGCTGACGGAACACCGAAACCGAGCCGTCCGTCTCGTCGAAGCGCATCATCCGGTTGTTGGGAATGTCCGACCAGACCAGGTAGCGGCCGGCCGCGAACCATACCGGCCCTTCGCTCCAGCGCGCTCCGGTCCATAGCCGCTCGACCCGGGCCGAGCCGTTGATGCAGGCCGAGAACCGCTCGTCGATGATTTCAAAGCCCGTGCCTTCGATGACCCCAAACATGTTTCCTCCAGATAGCTATTGTCAGATGGGTAGCGTCAGTCGCCTCATGCCGGCGAGGCAAGGCTGCCCTTTTGCAGGGTTGCCGAAAGCGAGGCAATGAGGGAGGCCAGATCCCGCGTGGCGTCGACCTTCAGGACGCCTTCGTCCGGCGCCGGCTCTTCAAGCGCCGCGAACTGGCTGTCGATCAGGCTGGCCGGCATGAAATGTCCCTTACGCCTCGCCACTCGTGTCGCTGCGACGTCCTTCGCGACATCGAGATAGACGAACCGGATATGCTCGCTCGCCAGCCTCAGGCGGTCCCGGTAGACCCGTTTCAGCGCCGAGCAGGTGACAACGAGCCGCGCGCCCTCGCGATCCGCCATGGCGATGTCGGAGGCGATCGCATCGAGCCAGCCCCAGCGGTCCTCGTCGCGCAAGGGCTGGCCACTGGCCATGCGTTCGATGTTCGCGGGCGGGTGATAGCTGTCGCCTTCCGCGAAGTCGGCGTCGAGTGCCCTGGCAAGGGCCGCGCCGACCAGGGTCTTGCCCGATCCGCTGACCCCCATGACGACCACGATCAGGGGACGTCCCGCTGCTGCTGTGTCCATCTATCCGCTCACCGGTTCGCTGGCGTGCGACCGTAGAGCAGCAGCATGACCACGATGACGAGACCGTAGATGATCTGCCTCCCGGCCTCGGGCATCTGCATCACAGACAGGATGGATTGCAGGAGGGTGATCAGGATCACCCCCGCCACCGTGCCGAGATAGGAGCCGCGGCCGCCAAGGATCGAGGTTCCGCCGAGCACGACGGCCGCTATCGCCGGCAGCAGGTACTCGTCGCCCATCGATTGCGAGGCTTTGGACGCATAGCCGGCCAGCAGCACGCCGCCGAAAGCCGACAGTCCGCCAGCAACGGAAAAGGCGATCATCACGACGCGCCGAGTGTCGACGCCTGAGAGATAGGCGGCCCTCTCGCGGTTGCCGATGCCATAGACCGCGCGGCCGAAGCTTGTGCGGGTCAGCACGAAGACGGTTGCAGCGCCGATCAGCGCCCAGATGACAACCGCGTTGGGGACGCCGGGAATGGTGAAGCCGGTTGCCAGATAGCGCATCGAGTCGGGGGCCGAATCCTGTGGGGAGTAGCCACCCGTATAGACGACCATCAGCCCCTGCGCGACCGCGTTCGTGGCCAGCGTGACGATCATCGCCGGAATGCGCAGGTAAGCGACGCCGATACCGTTGACGAGGCCGATCGCCATGCCGCACAACACGCCGAAGGGTACCGCCAGCGCCACGCCGACCGGGCCGTAGGCCGCCGCCGCGCAGGCCATCATCGCTCCCATTGCCACCGCCCAGGGCACCGACAGGTCGATGTGGCCGAGCAGGATGACCAGCATCATGCCGGTCGCGATGACGCCGAGAAAAGAGGCGACCTTCAGCTGCTGCAGCAGGTAGGCCGGCGACAGGAAGCTCGACGAATAGAGGCTGCCGAGGAAAAGCAGGAGGAGGATGCACGCGAACGCCGTCAAAACGGCCGGATCCGCGCGCTTGAGGAACTTCGGCATCCTGCTTGTCAGGCGCTCCATTGCCGTATCGCTCATTGGAACCATTCCAGCTTGTTGCGTACCCTGAACAGCCCGAAGGCGCCGAGGCTGACCGCAAACATCAGCACGACGCCCTGGAAGAGCGGCTGCCACAGCGGGTCGAAATCGAAGACGAAAAGCAGATCGCCGATGGTGCGGAAGGCAAGCGCGCCGAAGATTGCGCCGATGGCGCTGCCCCTGCCCCCGTAAAGCGAGACGCCGCCGAGAACGACGGCGGCGATGGAAAACAGCGTGTAGGCGTTGCCGCTCGCATAGGCCGCCTCCCCCGTATAGGTGAAGAAGGTGAGGAACAGCCCGCCGATCGCTGCCAGCGTGCCGGCCAGCGTGTAGGCGACGAATTTAGCGCGCCGGATCGGCATTCCCGACATGTAGGCCGCGACTTCCGAGGAACCCGATGCATAGGCGGCGCGCCCGAGCACGGATCGGCTGAACGGCACCCAGATCACCAGAACCACCGCCAGCAGCGTGACCAGGCTGGCCGGAACCACGCCGAAAAGCCGGCCGGTCAGCGCATCGGCAAGATCCTCGTTGACCGAGCCGCCGGGAAACGGCCTGAGCAGCAGTGCCACGCCGAAATACACCGCGCCGGTAGCAATCGTCGTGACGATCGGCTGCAATCGTCCGAAGATCACGATGGCGCCGTTGATGGCGCCGCAAAGCGCCCCGCTCGCCAGCACCGCTGCCACCCCGAATGCCGTCTCGATTCCCGTACCGACGACCAGCCAGGAGGCAAGGCAGTTGGTCAGGATGAAGATCATGCCGACCGACAGGTCGATGCCGGCGGTCAGCACCACCAGTGTCTGCGCCATCGCGACGAAGGCCAGCAGCACGCCCTTGTTCGACGCCGTCTGCACGACATTGGCGGTCAGGCCTGCCGGATGGTTGGCGGTGTAGATGATGAACATCACGATGAAGATGCCGAGCGCAAGCAGCGTGCCGCGCTGCTCGGCCACCCAGAAGCGCCACTCCTTCACGCGCCGGCTCCCTCGGTCATGGCCGCTTCTTCTCCCTGGATGTTCAGCGCGCTGGCGATCAGCGCGCGTTCGGTGATCTCGGCGCCGACCAGCTCGCGCTTGATGGTGCCGTCATAGAGAACCAGCACCCGGTCGCAGCAGCCGATCAGCTCGTCGTAGTCGGTCGAATAGAACAGGATGGCGGCCCCAGCGTCTGCAAGCTTGCGCAGCAGCTGGTACATCTCCTGCTTGGTGCCGACATCGATGCCGCGCGTCGGGTCGTTGAGCAGGATGATGCGGGGCTGGCGCATCAGCCATTTGGCGATCACCACCTTCTGCTGGTTGCCGCCCGACAGGGCGCCGACGGGAATGTCCAGCCCGGCGGTCTTGATGGCAAGCAGCTTCACCATGTCGTCGATCAGGCTCTGTTCTCTCGCGCGGTCTATGACCCCGCCATTCGACAGGTGGTCGAGCGCGGCGAAGGAGAGATTTTCGCGCACCGTCATCGGCAGCATCAGGCCTTCGGTCTTGCGGTCCTCCGGGATCAGCGCCATGCCGATCGTTCCCTGCCTTGCCTCGGCCGGGCTGGCGATGGAGACCGGTTTGCCATTGACGAGCACCTCGCCGGTCAGCCCGCGCAGCACGCCGAAGAAGGCGAGCAGCAATTCGCGCTGCCCCTGCCCGTCCAGCCCTCCCAGCCCGACGACCTCACCGGCCCGGACGCTGAGCGAGATGTCGTAGAGCCTGTCGGTCCAGGACAGATTGCGCCCCTCCAGCACCGGGGTCTCGTCGGTAGGCTTGCGTTCCGGCTTGGCCGGGAAGGCATGGCTGTATTCGCGTCCGATCATCATCTCGACGACCTCGCTGTCGGACTTGCTGCCGGCGGCATAGGTGGCGACGTTGCTGCCGTTTCTAAATACCGTGCACTCGTCGGCCAGTTCCTCGATCTCGTTCATGCGGTGCGAGATGTAGAGCAGGGCCATGCCTTCCGAACGCAGCCGCTTCAGCACCTCGAAGACCTTCGACACATCGGCTGCAGTCAGCGCCGACGTCGCCTCGTCGAGGATGAGGATGCGCGGCTTGCGCGCCAGCGCCTTGGCGATCTCCACCATCTGCATGCGCGACAGCGGCAGGTCCTTCACCAGTGCCTGGGGATGGATGTCGGCGGCGCCTGCACGCGCCAACGCCTCCATCGCGATCCTGCGCTGCGCGGTCCTGTCGATCATGCCGAAGCGTCTCGGCGGATCGGAAATGACGATGTTGTCGGCGACGCTGAGGTCCGGGATCAGCGACAGTTCCTGGAAGACACAGACGATTCCAGCCTCGTTTGCCGCAGCCGGCGAGGCGAAGCTGACCTCTCGGCCGTCCAGCGTCATGCGCCCTTCGTCAGGCGCCACGACGCCCGCCATGACCTTGATCAGCGTCGACTTGCCGGCGCCGTTCTCGCCGAGAATGGCATGGATGCGGCCCGGCGCGACGGCAAGGTCGGCGCGCTCCAGTGCGCGCACGCCGCCATAGCGCTTGGAAATGCCTTCCATGCGAAGAAGCGGAGCCGCTTCGTTCATCGGTTCCTCCGGGACGCCAGATCGGAAAGTGGCGCCGCAGCCAGGCTGCGGCGCCGGGGAAAACCTACTGGTTTTCCTTGCTCTGCCCCATGATTTCCTGGGCGGTGAAGTTGATGCCGCAGGTCGGGAAGGAGTTGCCGACGAAGAAATTGTCGGACTGGTCGGGGAAGAAGTCTTCGCCTTCCTTGAAGTTCGGGTCTTCGACGATCGCCAGCGGAAGCTTCACGGACTGCGGGACAACGTCACCCTCGAGCGCCGCGATCGCGGCCTTGATGGCAACGGCGACCTGTGCCGGACCGGTACCGGCCGACGAGCACTTCAGGCCCTCGGAAGCGAACTTCGAGCAGAACTTGCGAAAGCCATTCTCGGTTTCGCCACCGAACGGAACGAAGGGATGCTTGGCATCGATCATTGCCTGGACCACGCCGGTGTCGCCGCCCTGCGCGGTGATGCCGTCGAACGGGCCGCTGGTGGCAATGGCGTCGGCCGTGGCCTTCTGCGCCACGCCGTCGTCCCACTTGCCGACGACCTCGGTCACTTCCCAGTTCTTGCCGGACGCATCGAGCGTCTCATGGATGCCGTTGTGGCGGTCCGTGTCGACCGACGTGCCGGCAACGCCGCGCACTTCAAGGATCTTGCCGCCGTCGGGCACATGCTTGATCAGCCAGTCCGCCCACAGCACGCCGAGCCCCTTCTGGTCGACATTGACGTTGATGGCATCCTCGGTATCGAGCGTGTTGTCGAACGCGACAAGCACGACGCCGGCCTGCTTGGCGCGCTTGATGACAGGCGCGAAGGCCGTGGGGTTCTGCGCATTGACGACGATCGCGTCATAGCCGGAGTCGATGAAGTTGTTGATCGCCGATATCTGCGCGGGCACGTCCTCGCCGGTCGAGACGACCTTGAACTCCTTGAGCTTGGCCGCGACTTCCGGCTGCGCCGCGTAGGCCTTGGCCGTCTGGATCATCTGGATGCGCCAGGTGTTGGCGATATAGCCGTTGGCGAGCGCCACCCGGTAAGGGCCTTCCTTCTTCGGATATTTGAAGAACTTGGTTTCGGGGGTCCAGGGCGCGAAGCATTCCGCCTCCTTGGCCGGCCCGCTTACGATTTCAGGCTCCGCCATGGCGCTGGCGGTGAGCAGAGCTAAGGCTGACGCGGCTATCATGCCGCCAAGCAGTGACTTGATCATAGATATCCTCCCAATTGCGGTTTGGCTGACGCGCATCCGCACTTCTTATGCGTACGTGACGTCGCCGATGCATCCGAATCCGCGCCTCGCGCGGTTCAGCCTGCGGTCTCCTCCAAGACGTCGGCTCGCCCACTCCAGTCGGTAAATGGGCCAGTCGTACGCAATCATGGTAGCGCTACCAACAAAGGGTGTAAAGCTGGATTCCGCAGCGTAAGCCTCAGCTTTTCGGGCGAGTGGTGCTCTCCCGGACCTTCAGTTCATAGCCAAGGTCGACGGTGAGTAGTTCGGGCCGCGTGCCCGAAATCGCCGCCTTGGCCATGGCCACGGCCTGGCGGCCGATTTCGTAGCGAGGGGTGCGGACGCTCGTTACCGACGGAAACGCCACCTGCATCATGTCGAGGTCGTTGAAGCCGCTTATGCCGATCGTCTGCGGCACTTCTATCGAGGCCCTGTGACATTCGAACAGCACGCCGAGCGACAGATCGTCATTGTTGCAGAACACGCCGTCGAGCGTCGGCACCTTGGCCAGGGCATGCCGGAACAGGTCCCGCCCGAGCGATACCGACGAGGGCACCGGCGTCGTCGTCACCAGGCGCGGGTCGTAGAGCTCCGCCGCTTCCATCGCCGCCCGGTAGCCGGCTAGGCGACGCTGGGAGCGCGGATCCATACGAGCGCCCAGGAAGCCGATCCGCCGGTAGCCGACCTCGATCATGTGCGCCGTCGCGGCATGGCCTCCGTCGAAATGCGAGAAGCCGACCATCATGTCGATCGGATCCGGGCCGGTTTCCATGATCTGGACAACGGGGCAGTCGGCCTCCTCTAGGAACCGCCGGGCGGTCGGCGTCTGGTCGATGCCCGAGACGATGAGGGCGGCCGGTCGCTGGCTCAGGAACACCTGCAGCAGTCGCTCCTCCTCGAGCCCGGAATAATGCGTGTTCCCGAGCTGCACGCGAAACGGCCCGTCCGACAGGCTGTCATAGATGCCGCGCACGACCTCGGCGAACACGTTGTTGGTGAGTGACGGCACCAGCACTCCAAAGACCTCGGCGCGCGCCGAAGCCAACGCCCGCGCGTTAGGGTCGGGTACATAGCCCAGTTCGGAAACGGCGCGCTCGATCTGGGTCCGGAGGCTTTCCGACACCCGTTCGGGCTGGCGCAAGGCCCTCGAAACGGTAATGGCGCCTACACCCGCGAGGCGCGCAACGTCGGAGATCGTCGGACGGCCCCCGCCACGCCTTGAGCGCGGCCTCATGGTCTGCGGACTCCGTTCGGTCGGTAGCGATCTGGCAATGTATGCAACGCACCGCCCTCTGTTCGTGCAGCTGCCGGACTTCCTCTATACATCATGCCGCCTCGTCGAAGCCAGCGAGGGCGGCAGACAGGAAGCAGCCCTATTTGTGTTCGGCGCGATAGGATCCGTCCCATTCGGCGGGAGGTGGGGCGATCATATAGGCATCGAGCCGCAACCTGTATTCGGCGTAGACCTTGCGCAGCAGCGCCGGTGCAATATCTCTCAGCACGTCGAGATCGGTGGCGGCTTCCGCAAAACGCCGGCCACGATAGTTGGCGAGGAACTGGTCGTGCCGCCCCTGCAGGGCCTGGAAATCCTCGGACCCCGCCATGTCGCGCCCGCCCAGGATCGTGTAGATGGCGGTCGGCTCGTCTCTCCCGACGACGGTCACGCGGTCGACCTCGATCATCGCCAGACCTTCGACTTCGCGGGCCGTGCTTTCGGCGACGAGATTGCTCAGGCCGTAGAATTTGGTCAGCCCCTCGATGCGTGAGCCGACATTCACGCTGTCGCCAATCGCAGAATAGTCGAAACGCTGCCTGGAGCCGAGATTGCCGACGCAGCAGATTCCGGAATTGAGGCCGATGCCGATCTTGACCGGCTTCTCCAGCGTTTCGTTGAGCCGCTCCAGCGCCGCCTGCATCTCCAGCACGCTCTCGCAGGCGCGTTGCCGGTGGCGCGGCAACTCGATGGGCGCATTCCAGAACGCCATGATCGCGTCGCCCATATACTTGTCGATGGTGGCGCCGCTCTTCATCAGGACGTCGGTCATCGGCGTCAGGAAGTTGTTGAGGAACACGGTAAGTTCGGTTGGCTCCATGGTCTCGGAAATGCCTGTGAACGACCGGATGTCGCAGAAGAGCAGAGTCAGTTCGCGGTTTTCCCCGCCCAGGACCAGGCTCTGGGGATTGTTCACCAGCCGCTCGACCATGGCGGGCGACAGGTAGTGGCTGAAAGCAGTCCTGATGTAGCGGCTTTCGCTTTCGCTGAGCAGCAGCCGAACGCCTGAAGCCATGCCGTAGGCAAGCAGGCAGGTCAGGGCCGGCAGGATCGGCGAGATCAGCAGGCTGTGATTTGCAAAGGCGATCCAACCGACGGCAATGCTGAGCGCCACCGCGCCGGCGAGGACCAGGGCATTGGCCAGGGTCGAAAGCCACGGCAGGAAGGCAAGGACCGCTATCGTCAGCCCGATTGCCAGCACCACTTCAAGCCCCTCCGCCCAGTCCGGCCGCGTGATGAAGGAACTGCCGATGATCTGGTCGATGATTTCGGCGTGCACCAGAACGCCGGGAAGTCCGGCCGTGAGCGGCGTGGAGACGAGGTCGCGCAGGCCGATCGCCGAGGTGCCGATCAGCACGATGCGGCCTTCGATCTGCGCGAGAAGCGCCGGATCGGGATTTTCGGCCAAGAGCTTCGAGGCGGGCAGAACGCCGGCCGCGGGCCGGTTGGCATAGTACACCCAGATGCTGCTGTCGGGCGCCGTCGGCACCTCCAGGGCGCCGACCTTGAGCGCGGTCATGCCGGGGCGTCCGGTCGCCAGTTCGCCGCTTGCTCCCGTGCTCTTGATGACGAAGCTAGACGCGCCCTGCGCCACGCGCAGCGTCTCGACCGACAAAGCCGGATAGAGGCTGTCGCGGTAGCGCGACAGCAGCGGCACCTGGCGCACGACACCGTCGAGCGCCGTCGGGAAACTGAAGACGCCGATACCGGGGGCGGCTTCGTCCAGGATCGCGAGATTGGGCACGCTGCCCAGATAGGCGGGCAGGTAAAGCGACGGATTGTCGCCAGCGAAGGCGAAGCCTGCCTTGGGCGGCGGCGGTGGCGTGTTGACGGTCTCGGCGAGAACGAGGCCGGCGACGACAGGTGCCCTGGCGAAGCTGGCCGCCAGGATCCGGTCGTGATCGAGCTCGGCGTCGGCGCCCGGATAGGTGACCTGGAAACCCTGGCGCTCCAGCTGCGCGACAGCAAGGGCCGGCGACGTCCTGTCAGGCTCGGACAGGATGATGTCGAGCCCTATCGTGGCTGCGCCGTGCTCGACGAGTCGGTCGATCATCTGAGCGAGCATCGTCCTCGACCAGGGCCACTGGCCGATCTGGCGAATGCTCTCGTCGTCGATATCCACAACGAGGACGGCGCTTTCCGCAGGCGGGCGCGGACGCAACTGCTGATAGGTGTCGAAGACCAGGAAGTTCAGCCTGGTCAGCGGGCTGAACGGCGCGAAAGCGCCGACGATCGTGACCGCGGCCAGCAACAGCCCGGCACCCCAGATCGCCAGATAGCGGTGGCGCCGTCCAAGATAGAAGAGATTTGCCAGCATTGGCCGCATGCACGTTCCCCCGATGCGCTCCCCACAGTCGCTTGGCGAGGCCAAGCGCGCAAGCTTCACTGTGTCGGCACCCCGGTTCTGAACGCGCTGTCACGAATCCGCAATCCTGTGGAAACAACAGCCAGCGAATCCGGCATCAGGCGGAAACGGGCGTCAGGCATCTTCATTGCAATCGGCGCTGCCGTTCCACCCGGAGCGGCAGCCCAATCGTTTGAGAGCCAGCTATCATGAACCCGACCAGGAAACTCGCCTCCGGCATCATGTCCGCATTGCTTTGCGTGCAGGCATTGCTCGCCGCCACCGCCATCGGCGCCGTCATCATCACGGACCGGCCAGACACGTCACCCGTTGCCTATCGGACGGCCATGACGTCCGACACCATCGCCTGGCGCTGATTCCGATGGCCGCCTCAACCCTGGCGTGGCGCCGGAGGATCGTAGCGGTAGCCCGATCCGCGGATCGTGGTGATGCATTCCGTGTCGAGCTTGCGCCTCAGGCGGACGATTCGGGAATCGATAGACCTGTCGAACGCCTCGGCGCTCTCGGCCGGCGCGGCGGCCATGATGTCGTCGCGCGACAGCACCTTGCGCGGATTGGCCAGGAACAGCCTGAGCAGGGCAATCTGTCCGGGCGACAGCTGTTCCTCGGATCCGGACCTGTGCATCACCAGGGCAGCCTTGAGATCGACCGTGGCATTTTCGAGCGTCATCAGTTCCCGGTTCCCCCTGCCCCGGCGCGCGACAATCCCGCCGATCCTGGCAGCAAGCTCGCGCCAGCTCACCGGCGAGGCCACGATATCGGCCGCACCAAGCTCGAGCGCCAGAACCCTGTCGATCAGATCGGCCTTGCCCGAAAGCATGACGAAGCTCGGTCCTTCCCGGCCGGCGTGCTTGCGCAGCAGGTCGAGGCCGGCACTCGCCGGCAACGCCTCGCCGATGACCATCACGTCGGTATCGACCGACGCGACCACCGTTTCCAGCATCCACTCCTCGTACACGGTGCGGACTTCGTAGCCGCGGCGCTCCAGATAGTCGGCCAGTTCGCGGCCATCGGCCGGCGCCATACACACAAGCGCCACAACCGGTCTTGCACCCATCAGCCGCCGTCTCCCCTCACGCAAATCAAAGCTGGACATCATGTTTATACCCAATCTAGTTTCTACCGATAGCGGAGGCGCGACGACATTGCCTGCCCGGATCGCCATCGTTGAGGACGAGCCCGACCTTCGGGACGCAGTTGCCGAATATCTCGGCGCAAACGGCTATGACGTGACGACCGCTGACAGCGCAGCCGAAATGCGCCGGCTTCTCGAGACCGAAACATTCCACCTCGCCATTCTCGATATAGCGATGCCCGGCGAGGACGGGCTGTCGCTCGGGCGGTGGCTCAGGACGCAGATCCCGATCGGGCTGATCTATGCGACCGCCGCGGGATCGCCGATCGACCGGATTGTCGGGCTGGAGCTCGGCGCCGACGATTATGTGGTCAAGCCGTATGAGTTGCGCGAGCTGCTGGCGCGAGTGCGCAGCGTGCTGCGCCGCGTCCCGAGTCAGGCTGCCATCGCGCCCGGCGCTGCCCCGGCAAACAACGCGACCGACAGCCGGCGCGTCATCTCGTTTGGCGATTTCCAGGCCGACCTCGACGGCCGACTGGTGACCGGACGGGGCGGCCAGATACTGGAGCTTGCCAAGAGCGAGTTCGACGTCCTCGAGGTTTTCCTGACCCGTTCCAACCGTCTCCTCAGTCGCGCCACGATCTCGGATGCCATCGGCTTCGACGAAGACCCCGAATCGTCACGCGCCGTGGACATCCGCATCATGCGCCTGCGTAAGAAGATCGAGGCCGACCCCACCAATCCGAAATTCCTGCGTACCGTGCGCGGCGAAGGCTACATCTTTTCGCTTCCCCAGGACGGGCACTGACCGGTCGTCATCGATGTTCGACGCATGATCCAGAACCTGCCGCCAAGTGTCGATCCGGCGATCGCCAGCCCCAGCGCACATGTCGCCGCAGCGCGCATCGTCCGCAAGCTCAGCGAGTCCTCCGACTGGCAGCAGGTGATCACCGATTCCCTCGAAATGCTCGCCCGTTCGCTGGGCGGGCATCGCGCCATCCTGTTCCGGCTGCGCGACCTGCCCGGCCAGGGGCTGACGCAGTCGGTCCAGGGCTATTGGGTCGACGAACAGACCGTGGGCATGGCCGGCCCCCCGACTACCATCATCCAGTCGATCATCAATTCGGACCCGCTTCTGGAAAAGCTCGAGGAGGAGCTGCGCCAGGGCAAGATGTTCGCCGGCCGCACGCGCGACATCCAGGGCTTCCTGCGCCAGGACTTCGAGAACCAGAAGATCAAGTCGTTCCTGTCGATAACGATCTTCGCGCATGGCCATCTCTGGGGCACCATCGCCATCAATGACTGTCTGGTCGAGCGCGACTGGACCGACGACGAGAAGGCCGCGGTCGAGGTCGTCGCCATGGCGATCGGCAACGCCGTGGAGCGCTCGCTCTCGGACACGCATGTCAGCGAGATCATCCGCCAGACGATGCTGCAGGCTTCGCTCGACGCCATCATCGTCATCGACGAGACGGGCAGCATCATCGAGTTCAATCCAGCGGCGGAACGGGTCTTCGGCTACAAGCGCAGCGCGATCCTCGGCAAGGATCTGCTCGAAACCGTGGTGCCGCATTTCTACCGCAAGGGATATGCCACCGGCGCCGACTACATGGCCGGGCGCGGCGCGCCGATGATCGGGCAGCGGATGGAGACGATCACCCAGAATGCTGATGGCGAGATCTTCCCTATCGAATTGACGGCCACCGAGATGAAGGTGGCGGACCGGCGGCTGTTCTTCGGTTCGATCCGCGACCTCAGGGAGCAGCGGCGTGCCGAGGCCGAGATCAACAGGCAGCGCGAAAAGCTGCACCAGAACGAGAAGATGGCGGCAATGGGATCATTGCTTGCCGGCGTGTCGCACGAGCTGAACAATCCGCTTGCTGTGGTCGTGGCGCAGTCCACCCTCCTGCACGAGTTCGCACCCGACGCACCGACCAAGCTGCGCGCCGAGAAGGTGCGCGCCGCCGCCGAGCGCTGCGGCCGCATCGTCAAGAGCTTCCTCGGCATGGTGCGCATCCATCCGACCGTGCCGGACGAAACGGACCTCAACAGCGCGGTACGCGCCGCCCTCGAGGTCACCGCCTATGGTACCCGCTCCACCGGCATCGCCCTCGACACCGTGTTCGCTGCCGAGCCCCTGCCCGTGCTTGCCGACGCTGACCACATCACCCAGGTGGCGGCAAACTTTCTGATCAACAGCCAGCACGCCCTTGCAGCGGCGAACGGCGAACGCCGCATAACGGTGAAGACCTTTCGGCTCAGCGACGCGATCGTCGGCTTTTCGGTCGAGGACACGGGCCCTGGCATCCCGCTCCAGATCCGCCACCGGATCTTCGAATCCTACTTCACGACTAAACCCGTGGGCGTCGGGACCGGCATCGGCCTGTCGATCTCGAAGTCGATCGTCGAACGCCACAAGGGCAGGATCCGCTTCGAGGAAGTGATGCCGCATGGCGCACGCTTCGTCGTCGAGCTGCCCGCCTTTGCCGGTGCGCGAATGGGCGCCCTGGCGCAGGAATCGCGCTCGACCGCGCTGCGCCATGCGATGATCATCGACGATGAGCCGGACGTCGCTGGTTCGCTGTCGGACATTCTCGACCTGATGGGAGTGAAGTCGCGCATCATCACGGCCTGGACGACCGCCGAGGACGCCGTGGCCGAGACCGATCCGGACATCGTGTTCTGCGATCTGCGCATGCCCGAAGCGAACGGCCTGAGGGTCTATCGCGAGTTCTGCGCGCTGCGCCCTGAGATGTCACATCGCTTCGTCCTGGTGACGGGCGACATGATCGGCGCGCGCAATGACATCGGCGCACTCCCCCCCGACGAACGGCCGCTGATCCTCGAAAAGCCGTTCAGCACGCTGGACGTCCGCAGTGTGCTGGCCGCCATAAACGACCAGGTCGCGATGACGAACGGAAGCGCATAGGAACTGCGCCTTCGGCGGGCAGGGTCAACGCTTCAGCACGTCGGCCCATTCCGGATGACGGCGGAACTGCGCATTGGCGAACGGGCAGAGCGGGATGATCTTCTTGCCCGCCGCGCGCGCTTCCTCGACCGCCCGCGTCACCAGCCTGAGGCCGATGCCCTGGCCGCGGAAGGCGTCGGGAACCTCGGTGTGGTCGATGATGATCTGCTGCTCGCCGATCCTGGTAAAGGTCATCTCGGCCTCGTCGCCCGACGGCGACCGCACGAAATAGCGTCCCTTCGACCCGTTGTCCTCGAAGCCGATTTCAAGTTGCTCGTCACTCATGGTCTAGACTCCTGCTGTTGCTGCCGGCTGCAGGAACATCCTGGCGGCGTCGATTTCGTTGGGGCGCAGCTCGTGGCCGCCCTCGTGCCAGACGATCGACGCGCTGGCGCCGTTTCGTTGCAAGGCGTCCGCGAGCATCGACGTCAGGTCCGGCGGGCAGATCGGATCCCGCCGGCCTGCAGTGATCAGCACTCTCTTGCCGCTCAGGCTTCCATTGACCTCGGGTTCGAAAGGGATCAGCGGATGCATCAGCACCGAGGCATCCAAAAGCGTAGGATCGGCAAACAGCGCCGAGGCGAGGATATTAGCCCCGTTGGAATAGCCGAGACCCAACACTTGCGACGGCTTGGCTTCCGCCGCATGCGCCTTGACGAACGCCGCCATCTTGGCGGTGCCGCGGGCGAGGTCGGCCATATCGTAGACCCCTTCGCCGGTGCGGCGGAAAAAGCGGGCCGCACCATATTCAGACACGTCGCCACGCGGCGCCACAAGGGTAGCGCCGGGCAGCAGATCCTGCCCGAGCGCGACGAGCTGGTTCTCGTCGCCGCCCGTTCCGTGAAACAAGAACATCAGGGGGCCGCCCGGCGAACCGGGCAGCATCTTGTGCGTGTAGCTATCCATCGACATATCGACCTCCTCAGTCGCCGAGCGGCTGCAGGTGCTTTTCCAGATACTCCCTGAGATGGGCGTGCTGGGTCGGCAGCTTGAGTGCTTCGCCGAGATGCGCGGTGTCCTCGTCGCGGTCGAAACCCGGTTCATGCGTCGCCACCTCGAACAGCACCCCGCCCGGAGTGCGGAAATAGATCGCCCAGAAATAGTCGCGGTCGATTACCGGGGTCACCTGGTAGCCCGTATCGAGCAAGGCCTTGCGGACCTCGAGCTGCTTTTCACGGTTCTCCACTGCAAAGGCGATATGGTGGACCGATCCGGCACCGAGATCGGCGAACGGAGCGCCTGGAATGGTCTCGATGTCGATCACATCGGCGCCGTTGCCGTTCTTCACCGCGAGGCGCTTGATGTTGCCCGAGCTGTCGACGTTCTCGTAGCCCATGAACTTCAGCAGCTCTTCCGTCGCGCCGCCATCCTTGAGGCGGAGGGATGCCGAGTGGAAACCGCGGATCGCTTCGTCGCCGGCAACGCCACCCTTTTCCCAAACGGGGCGGCCGTCCGACTTCGACTCGACAAGCGCGAAGCTTTCGCCATCCGGCCCATCGAACTCGAGACGGTTTTCGCCGAAGCTGGCGTCCTGCCTGATGCCCTTGACGCCCTGGGCAGTGAGACGCTCGGACCAGAAGCCGAGCGAGCCTTCGGGCACGGAATATGCAGTGGTGCCGACCTCACCGACGCCGTGCCTGCCCCTGCCGATGTCCGGGAAGGGAAAATAGGTCATCACCGAACCTGGCGTGCCGAACTCGTCGCCGTAGTAGAGGTGATAGACATCGGGCGCATCGAAGTTCACCGTCTTCTTGATGCGGCGCAGGCCCAGCTTGTGGGTGAAGAAATCATTGTTCTTGCGTGCGTCTGCCGCCATCGACGTGACGTGGTGGAGGCCCTTGATCTGGTCGAGCATTGTCCTGCTCCTTTCGATTGGTGCGACGGCCCATGCCGTCTTCGTTGCCCATATGTCGGGCAAAGCACCGGTCAACAAAAGACTATCATTTCAGCAAGGACTGTTCAGCATTATTGAACGGCAGTCAGAAGGCCCGGCGACGACGCGAGTGTCGCCGAGGAGCGCACGCCCCGTCAAATGCCGCGCCCGGTGGCGATTTCCAAGGCCCGGACACGAAAAAGCCCGCGCCGTTGCCGGCGCGGGCTTTTCGTTCTGCCGATGACCTTACTTGGTCAGGATGCGCTGGTTGTCGCGCGTTTCGGCATAGGTGCCTTCATCATAGGCCGGGGCAGCTTCAAGCTCTTCCTCCGTGAAGGTGGTGTAGAGATACTTGTTGCCGTCCTTGTCGGTCATGAAAGCGAGGTTGTCGCTGCCAACGGCAACTTCCTTCTCGCCGATGCCGAGGAAGCCACCGACATCGATGATGTAGGCGTCGACCTGGCCGTCAGCCGTCAGGATGACATCGCCAATCTCGCCGACATTGGCGTCATTCGCACCATAGACCGTGGTGCCGACCATTTCCTCGGCGCGAATGTCGGCGCTCGGGATCTCGGTCAGGGTCGAGCGGTCGATAGCAGCCGTTGCGGTCGTGTCGGTACCGGTAGCGTTCATGGCCGGGTCAGTCGCTGCCGGCGCTTCGGCCGCCTGGTCCGTCGTCGTGGCCGGAGCCTCGGCGGTCTGGTCGGCAGTGGCTGCCGGAGCCTCGGCAGTGTCAGCCGGTGCGGTTGCGGCAGGAGCCGTCGTGTTGTCCTGCGCCATGGTGTTCGTATCGGTAGCGCCCATCGGGTCGTTGACCGCTACGTTGGCCGGCATCGGCTCATAGACGCTGACGTCGAACGCCTGCTGCGCCTCGAGCTGTTCCTTGCTCATCGGAGCAACGAGCCAGCGGTCGCCATCGCGTTCAGCCCAGTCGAGCTTGGCATATTCAACGGCGACGTTTTTCTCGCCGATTCCGAGGAAACCGCCAACGCCGACGACGACTGCTTCGATATTGCCGTCCTTGCTGATGACGATGTCGTTGACTTCGCCGATGTTCTCGGCGTCGTCGCCGGTGCCGTTATAGACGTTCTCGCCGATGATGTTGCTGGCAAGATGGCCGTCGGCGCGAGCGACAGGAGCGGCCTGGTTGGCGTCCTGCGTCATCGGAGCTTCGGCAGCCGGTGCTTCAGTTCCAGGAGCCGTCGTTTCCTGGGCGTAGGCGCCTGTAGCAACAAGCGTCGCGAGGGCTGTTGTAGCCAAAAGATTGCGGATCATGATAGGGTCTCCCTGTGCATGGTTTCAGAAATGGTGTCATCGCACCTTGTCGCGCCGGACCCGACTCTTTTGCATTGGGTAGGTCCGGCGCGGCGTCACACCCCCACAACGTGGGCTGGCCTATCTTGTTCCGAAAATCGCAATGTCCCCGGCGCGCCCTGTCGAACGGCGCTGGCCGACGTCTGTCCCGTCAGGCGAGTTCGGCAATCAGCGCATCGGTCGTCACCTGTCGGCAATAGCCCTTGATGGCGGAAAGGGAGTTGTCGTGGCGGGCCTGCGTGTAGGTCAGGCAGGCGTCGGTTACCTGCGTAACGAGATAGCCAAGGTCGCAGGCGTCACGGATCGCGCTCTCGACACACTGGTCGGTTAGGAGGCCGACCAGCACGATCTGGCGCACGCCGAGGTTACGAAGAATGTAGTCGATGTGCGTCGAGACAAAGACGGATGACGACGATTTTGGCAACACAATCTCATCCTCGTCCGGCGCCAGCTCCTCGATCACCTTGCCGTCCCAGGAGCCTTTCGGCACATTGAACCCTGTAATCTTGTAGTCGAGGCTGCGGTCGCGCCCGTCGAGGGTCAGGCTTTCGATGGTCGTGTACATGACCTCCACCCCGGCTTTGCGGCAGGCCGCTTGCAGGCGCTGCATGTTAGGCACGACGCGCGATTCCAGCTGCTCGAAATACCAGGCGAGTTTCTCGTCAAACTCGGCCAGCGGCACGTCCTTGAACTCGCCGCCGTTTCGGCGCGCATTGAAGTTCTGCACATCGATGAACAGCAGGGCGGACTGATTGGCCACCAGCGGCACATCGCGTGTCAAACTCATGTCATGTCTCCTTCAGCCACAGGGCGATGGCAGCGGCCAACAGCGCGATCGATCGCAAGGTCTCGCCCGGCGCCAATAGCCCGTTACGGGTCGGCCCGAGTTTCGACTCCTAAGTCAGGTGAGTTGAAAGGGCCAGTGCCCCGCGCCGCATGTGTCCGCGGATAACGTGCCATCAGTTGTGAATGCTCGAGAAACCGTGCATCCAGTCATTCGGGCGAATGCATCCGGCCCCGGGCAAAAGCACATTTCGGAGTCCTGCGCGATGATCAAGAATCCGCTGATATTTGCCGCAATTTCCGACGTTTCCGGCATCGTGCGCGGCAAGGCCTTTCCGGTCGCAGACCTTGAGAAACGGCTGCGACGCGGCGTCGGCTGGACACCCACGAACGTGATGATCACCTGTTTCGACCGGATTGCCGACAGCCCGTTCGGCGCGCTCGGCGACCTCCTGCTGATCCCGGATGCCGAGGCCAATGTCGAGGTCGATTTCGGCGACGGCGGAGCGGTGGAGCATTTCATGCTGTCCGACGTGACGGACCTCGCGGCCAGGCCGTGGGATTTCTGCACGCGTTCCATTCTCAAGCATGCGCTGGCACGGCTCGAGACGGTCGGCGGGGTCGAACTCCTCGCGGCCTTCGAGCACGAGTTCCAGTTCAGGACGCCGCAGCTTCAGCGCAGCAAGGCCTATTCGCTCGCCGGATTCGTCGAGCGGCGGCAGTTCGGCGAGGCGCTGCTATCGGCACTTGAGATGGGCGGACTGGTTCCCGACACCTTCATGAAGGAATATGGCTTCGACCAGTACGAGGTGACCAACGGTCCGGATCGTGGCCTGCGCGCCGCCGACGCTGCAGTGATCCTGCGCGAACTGACCCGCATGACGGCAGGGCGCTTCGGCGAGCAAGTCACCTTCACGCCGATCCGAGATCCGGCCGGCGTCGGCAACGGCGTGCACATTCACATGAGCTTCGTCGACAAGGCGGGGACGCCTGCAACCTATTCGGGCGACAATCCGTCGGGCATGTCGGCGCTGACCGCGTCGTTCGTCGCCGGCATCCTGAAATATCTCGACAGCATCGTCGCATTCACGGCGCCGTCGGCGATTTCATACCTGCGGCTGACCCCGCACCGGTGGAGCGCGGCCTACAACAATCTCGGATTCCATGACCGCGAGGCGGCGGTGCGTATCTGCCCTGTAACCGCGAAGGACCCGCAGGAAACCGCGCGCCAGCACAATTTCGAGTTTCGTGCCGCCGATGCCGCCGCCTCGCCGCATCTCTCGCTCGCGGCAATCGTGCATGCCGGGGTGCAGGGCATCGAGGAAGGGCTGGCGGCTCCATCGCCGACCGAGGAGGACCTGTCTCTGCTTTCAGCGGAGGTTCTGCAGGCGCGGGGTTTCGCGCGGCTGCCGGGCTCACTCGAGGAGGCGCTAGTCCGTATGGAAGCCAACGCCACGGTCCGCGGGTGGTTTTCCGGCGATCTTGTATCGCTCTATGCCGATCACAAGCGCGGTGAACTGGCCTATCTCGAAGGGATGGATCAAGCCGCGCGCTGCGCCGCATACGAAGCGGTTTACTGAGATACGAGCCCTCCAGACACCGGCGGCTCTCGGAGCCCGAACGAAAATCGCCGCGCAGCCGGAATCCGGTTACGCGGCGATTTCTTTAGATATGACCAGACCGTCTACGGCGACGGTTCGGTCAACTGGATTAGCGGCAGCGGGCTTCGTAGATACGGCCGGCGCGGTCGCGGTAACGGCACCACCCGGTACGAGTTGCCTTGCCGATCAGAACGCCCGATGCAGCGCCGACAACGCCGCCGACAATTGCACCACCGGCATCGCCCGTTGCCAGGCCGCCGATAACCGCACCGGCGGTACCGCCGAGCGCGGCATCGTTTTCGGCCGTCGTGCAGCCCGCCAAGGCCATCATGGCCACCATCGCAAATGCAATCTTCTTCATAAAACGCTCCTGATTGTTCCGCACCGTCACTTAGCACGCAATTGCGGAGTTTGCGCGCCAGAAATTGGTAGTGGCTAACGTATCCTTGCAGGTGATGTATACGATTGCTTGTCCTGAAATTCCAACCGATGTCCCGTCTCGCGTGCATAACGATCAAATTCAACCGCGGTTCCCTCCGGTTGAAAATTGACCACCGCGCCGGTTCATTCGGCTTCGAAATTCCCCGACGGGATCGTCAGGCGGTAGTTGAGCAGTCCGGCGCCGATTTCCAGCTTCGCCTCGCCGTTCAGGGACGCCGGGACGACCTGCTCAAGCGCCACGCTGCCGAAGCGCCTTTCGCGTACCGGATCGTTCGGCGGGAGGTCCGTCGGCGTGCCGATCGTCTCGCTCCATTCCAGACACAGCGATGGCTGTCCCACTGAAGGGGTCGACAGGGCTGCCGTCACGGTCACGAAACCACCCGGCCTGGACAGCGCGCCGAAACTCACCGAGTTGACGGACAGTTCGTGCAGCGCCAGGCCGATATGGAGCGCCGCGTTCGGGTTCAGCCACGGGTTGGCACCGCTGAAACGCACCGAACTCGCCGGCGTGAGGCTGTAGCGCGCGGCCTGACCCATCACCAGTTCGCGCAGGCTGGCGCCGCGCCAATTGGAGAGCGTAACCAGATCCTGCGATGCCGCCAGCGACTGCAGCCTGCCGCGAAAGCGGATGAGGAACTGGTCGATCGTCGCTGAAAAGCGGCCGGTCTGGGTGGCGATGCTCTGGATGATGGCAAGCAGATTGCGGGACCTGTGGCTGACCTCGCGCAGCAGGGTGCGCAGCGTCTGCTCGCGGCGCTTCTGCTCGGTGATCTCGACGGCGGTCGTGATCATGCCCATGAGTTCCCCGTCCGCATCAAGATCGGGGTCTATCCAAAGGTCGAACCATTTGATGCCGTCGGCTCCGGGGAACGAGACTTCGAAGCGCTCCGGCTCATGGGTGGCCAGAACGGCGCGTTTGGCAGCGGTGACACGCTCGGCGATGTGATTGGGGAGAAGGTCGGAATCGGTCGCCCCTGCAACTTCCGTTATGTTCCAGCTCTCAGGGATGTTGCGGGCCCAGAGGAAGCGAAGCTCCGGATCCTGATAGAAGACCGAGACTGCGGTGTTGCGCAACGCTCGCAGGAGCGCGACGGCGGCCTTCGGTTCATTTTGAATACTTAGGGGCAACGCGCCACTATCCTGATTGCCTGTGTCTTTTGCCTCCCGCCAGGGAATCCGAGCGGCCCGCTGGTCCATGCTCACTCAGGATCAATCTGTCCGCTCTCGCCGGACCATGGTCCAGACGTGGTACGCCGGACAACGTGTCTTGCAACGACGTTGCCCGGCGCAAACCGGAAGCCGTTTGAGGGGTTCGGCTCCCAGCTTTGGGTAGTCGGGCCATCAGGCCCGACGAAAGAGTCCCGCGAGCAGCGAGATGACCAGAAATGCAAGGAACACAAAGAATAGAATCTGTGCGATGCCTGCAGATGTTCCCGCGATCCCGCCGAAGCCTAGCGCGCCGGCTATAATGGCGACCACCAGGAATACTAGAGCCCAGTAGAGCATGGGGTTTCTCCTTGAACTTATGACTACAAACGTCACGGGATACGGAATGTTCCGGCCCTAGAAACGAAAATGGCCGCTAGGAGCGGCCATTCGTCTCGATGTGCCGCAAATCAGGCTGCGGCTTTGGCCTGACGCTCGAAGAACAGAGCCTGGCTGATGAGGGCCTTGACCATGTCGGGGTTGAACGGCTTTGTCACCAGGAACGCCGGCTCCGGCCGCTCGCCCGTCAGAAGCCTCTCGGGAAACGCCGTGATGAAGATGACCGGCACCGAAGCCATGGTCAGGATTTCGTTGACGGCATCGATGCCGGAACTTCCATCCGCCAGCTGGATGTCGGCCAGCACCATCTTTGCCCGGGTGGTGCCGAACATGGCGGTCGCCTCCTCGTGGGTACGGGCGGTACCGACTACTCTGTGACCGAGGGACTCGACCATCTGCTCGATATCCATGGCGATCAGCGGCTCGTCCTCGATGATCAGGATATCGGTCGCCACCTGCCTGGAGATCTCGTTGCTCGCCTGGGTAAGCAGCTCGGAGAACTCCGCTTCGCTCGTGTCGAGGATCTCGGCCGCTTCCTCATTGGTGAACCCTTCGACGGCGATCAGCAGGAATGCCTGCCTCGCACGCGGGGCTAGGGCGCCGAGATTGGCGGCGGTGCGCTGTTCCCAGGCCGTGGGTGCGGTTTCGTTCGGGACACGGATGGAGACAGTGGTGAAGAGGTCGGAGAAAAGGCGATACAACGCAATCCGGTCGCTTGACGCCTTGGGGAAGATACTGACATCGGCAATGATTGCCTCGAGCAACGCAGCCACCAGCGCGTCGCCGCTATGCTGAGAGCCTGAGACGGCTCTTGAGAAGCGACGCAAGAAAGGCAAATGCGGGGCAATGGTTGCGGATAGACTCATGGATTCCGTCTCCCTCGTGACGTGTGGCTGGATACTAGTTGCAGTGTCCCTGCGCCCACAACGCGGGTTTTTTAATAAGGTTCCAGAAAAAAACGCAACTGGCCGGAACCAAATGATCCAAGTCGCGTTGGGGCGGACTATAAGGGCAACCGGCGACGGGGGTCCGGGCGAACTCACCCGGTCTTCGCCGGATTGGAGGGGCGAACTTACCATGAGCAAGAAAGACGAGCACGTGTCAGGCGCTACGCATCAAAGATCCAGCAACGCCGATCCGCTCGGCACCAATTCCGAAATCGCACGAAAGTTGAAGCAGTACTACGACGAGCTCGTGGTCGATGAGGTGCCCGACCGATTCGCCGACCTGCTGAGCCAGTTGGAGAAGGCCGAACCCGCAAGAAAGAAGGATTGAGCCATGGCCGTATCCGTGGCGTTCAAGACCGATCTTCTGGGGGCTATTCCCAGCCTGCGCGCTTTCGCGGTTTCGCTGTCGCAGAACGCGGACAAGGCCGACGACCTCGTGCAGGAGACACTGGTCAAGGCCTGGGACAAGCACCAGAGCTTCCAGCCCGGCACAAACCTCAAGGCCTGGCTGTTCACCATCCTGCGCAATGAATTCTATTCGCAGATGCGCAAGCGCGGGCGCGAGGTGCAGGATTCCGACGGGCTGATGACCGCCCGCCTGGCGGTGCATCCGAGCCAGCACGGCCAGCTCGACCTGAAGGATTTTCGCGCGGCCCTGGAAAAGCTCCCCGAAGACCAGCGCGAGGCGATCATCCTGATCGGCGCCTCGGGCTTTTCCTACGAGGAAGCAGCTGAAATCTGCGACTGCGCCATCGGTACAATCAAGAGCCGCGTCAGCCGGGCAAGGACGAGACTGCAGGAAATCCTGCAGATTTCCGGTGAGGCCGACTTCGGCCCGGATTCGATTGCCAGCCAGGTTATGGGTTCAAGCGCTGCCTGAGGCGACACTGCGGTCGCAGGCCCTTGCCAGGGCGTTGACGAGCTCGGTTTCCGAATAAGGCTTCGTGACCAACGCGACACCCGGAAATTTAGTCGCCAGTTCAGCATTGTCTGTATAGCCGGACGCGAACAGGAAGGGCCTGTTTGCGTCGCGCAGGCTGGCTGCGAAATCGAGCGTCGTGACGCCGCCCAGCATGACGTCGACAATGGCGGCATCGAAATCGTGGATGGCATTGGGCTCGAGTTCGTTGAGGCTGCGGACGACTTTTACCACGCTTGCGCCGTTGTCGCGGCAGATCTGCTCGACGTCCATGGCGATGAGGAACTCGTCCTCGAGAATCAGAATTTTCAGGTCTTTCAAAATATCTGACAAAATACGGGGGCGCTCCATAAAACGAGGCACTCATGTCGATATTCCGCTAGGATGTCATTTAAAAAAGACATCAAGTTGGAAAATGCCGCCGCGTCGGTGCGCCAGCTCGGGTTTGAGGGGAGATCGAATTCACTTGGCCGGACATCCGGGACGTCGCTTCGCCACCAGGCAATATCCCTGCGAAAAATGCCCCTTGCGGGCGCTCGACACGTTCCGCGATTTCGAGAAGCAGGAACTCGAGTTCGTCAGCGAGTTCAAGACCGGGGAACTGGCGGTCGACAAGGGCTCGACGGTTCTGGTCGAAGGCAACCACAGCGCCCACCTCTACACGGTGCTGTCGGGCTGGGGATTTCGCTACAAGCTCCTGCCTGACGGACGGCGCCAGATACTCAACTTCATCATGCCCGGGGACATGATAGGCCTCCAGGGAAGTCTCCTCGGCGAGATGCAGCACTCCGTCGAGGCCTTGTCCCCGATGCTGCTCTGCGTCTTCGAACGCGAGAACCTGTTCGAGCTCTACCGCAAGCATCCGGGACTTGCCTTCGACATCACCTGGATCGGCTCGCGCGAGGAGAGGATGCTGGACGAAAACCTGTTGAGCCTGGGCCGAAGGACGGCACTCGAACGGGCGGCCTACCTTCTCGCCTTCATCCACGGTCGCATGGAATCGGTTGGCTTGAACACGGGCAAGCCCGTCGAAGTGCCGATCAGCCAGCAGCACATCGCCGATACGCTGGGACTGTCCCTGGTGCATACCAACAAGACGATCCGCAAGCTCAGCGATCGCAAGCTGATCACCTGGCGCGACCGCGGCTGTGAAATCATCGACCTCTCCGGCCTGATGCATCTGGCAGGATGGGAGGGGCTGAACGAGAGCAGGCGGCCGCTCATCTAGGCCTTCACACGTCGTCGGCGGTCCAGTTGATCCCGGGCACGATGTTCCTGAGGATGGCATAGACCACGAGCAGTGCCGGTATGGCGACGAAGCCGCCAAGCGGCCCCCATAGCCAGATCCAGAAGATCAGCGCCAGAACGACGATGAACGGGTTCAAGGTCATGGTGCGACCGACGACCATGGGCGTCACGAACTGGGCCTCCATCAGATTGATCGCCAGATAGACCATTACCGGAAGCAGGCTTCCCCAGATCGTGTCGAACTCCGCCAGTCCGACCATGAACAGCACCGCCACCATGATGGCAGGGCCGATGAAGACGACGAAGTTCATAAGAGCCGCCAGAGCACCCCATAATGCCACCGAGGGCACGCCGACGAGGTATAGCCCGCCGGCCACGGCCAGGCCTTCGGCGATGTTGATGAGCGTTATGGACAGGAGATAGCGCGAGACCATGTGCTCCGCGTCCCGAAATATGTGCGCCACCCGCCAGCGCAGACGCCGACCGATGCATATCTTGAGGACGGCCGCACGGGTCTGATGCCGGGTCGCCAGGAAGAAGTAGAGGCAAGCCAGGAAGATCAGAACCTGGCCGATCACAGCCGGGGCCAGGATGACCACGCTCTCGACCCCAACTCCATCATCGACGGAAACGGCAAGACCCTCGCCGCCGATCACCTCCCTGACCTGGTCGCGGATGTTCTTGATCGACTCGATCGGCCCCTTCAGCTCAGCGAGTTGGACCTGAAGGTCGGCCCACAGTTGCGGCAGGCGCGCCAGCCAGAAGGATAGCGGCGCAGCCAGGGCGACGACGACCATCGCGATCAATGCGAGGAACAGCAGAACCGCGAGTGCGGCCGAAAGCCCCGGGCGTATGCCATGCTTTTCGATGCGGGCGGCAACCGGGCCGAGCATCAGCCCAAGCACCATGCCAAGACTGGCCGGCGCCAATACATACTCCGCCGCGTAAAGCGCCCAAACTCCCGCAACGAAGCCGATCAGGATGACCGATACCTGCGACGAACGCTGCAGCAGAAGCTCGACGCTCGATTTCGGCGGCAACCGAACGACAGGCGCCTTCTTGACAATACGGTTGGACATGAAAATCTCTTGGTCGATATGTTGCGCAACGCCGGCTGCTGATCATTGGTTCCTTTGGAACAACGGCGGCCCTGGTCCGTTGTAACCCTAGAAATCCAAGGAGAGATGCTATCATGGCGACAGCCGCAACCTCGAAGCCCGGCGACGGTACACGTTCAATTTCCGACCTTGAAGCCGATATCCAGCTGTTGAAGGCCGACATTGAAGTGCTGACCCAGCAGCTTGCTCGCACCGGTCAGCACGGCGTTGGCGCAGCGCGGCGCGCAGCAACCCAGGGTGCCGAGCAGCTAAAGGCCAAGGGCGAGGAAGTCGTCGAGAGCCTGCGGGAAAATGCCAGGGATGTCGAAGCGCAGATCACGCAGAGTGTTCGCGAGAAGCCAGTCACGTCGCTGGCGATTGCGGCCGGGGTCGGCTTCCTGTTCGCGCTGCTTGCACGTCGCTAGCGGCGGGGCAGCGGCATGATCGCAACGCTACTCGGCACCATAGCGTCCAATCAGACGGCCGCCTTTGCGAAACGGGCCCGCCAGGCCGCGATCGCCTATGTGCTGGCAGCATTGGCGGCCCTGTGTGGCGTAGGTTTCCTGATTGGCGCCTTCTACATCTGGGCAGCGGAGCGCTATGGCGCATTGGAAACGGCCATCGGCATCGGCGTCGGCTCGCTCCTTCTGGCCGGACTCATCCTCATCATCCACCGCATCGTCTCCGGCATGCGGGCCCGAAGGGTCGCGCGACAGCGCCGGGTGGATCTGACGGCCGCAGGTGTAGCAACTGCGGTCGCGATACTGCCCGGACTGCTGCGCGGAAAATCCGGCATCGGCATCCTGCTCGCCCCGGCACTCGCCGCGCTGGCCTATACGGTCTATCGGGAAAACAGCTCGCACGACGACCAGCCGGGCGATTGATCAGGCTGCGGCCGGCTCATCGAGAGGGAAGGCAATCCTGGCGGTCACGCCACTTCGAGCGAAGTCGTGCGTGACTTCGCTCGAAAGGACCTTCGAAAGACTGCGCCTGATCAGGATCGTTCCGAACCCGGTGCGGTTCGGCGTATTCACGGCCGGTCCGCCGCTCTCGACCCAGTCGATGGTCAGGAACCTTTTTCCCGGACGACCGTCGACCTGCCACCCCAACCGCACAATTCCCTCACTCACCGACAGCGAGCCATACTTCATGGCGTTGCTTGCCAGCTCATGCAGAATGAGCCCCAGCCCAAGCGCCTGATCGGGGGACAGCAACACGTCCTCGCCGGTGATCTGGATGCGGGGGCTGTCGATGTCGTCAAACGGCTTGACCTCTCGCCTCACGAGTTCGCCGATGCGGATGCCCCGCCACTCATGATCAGACAGCAGGCCGTGCGCCAGCCCGAGCGCATGCAGCCGTGAACTGAACGCCTCGAGAAACTCGTTCGGATCACGGGCATGGCGGACGGTCTGGGAGGCGAGCGCCTGCACGGTCGCCAGCGTGTTCTTCACTCTGTGGTTCAGTTCCCGAAGCAGCAGCCGCTGCCGTTCATGGCCGGCCTTGGCTTCGCTGATATCGTAGTTTACGCCGAAGATGAGCGAGGGACGGCCCTCGCCGTCTCGCTCGATCACCCGTCCGCGCGACGCCAGCCAGCGCGTCGGGTCCGCGCCTTTGACGCGGTATTCGCCGGCGAACTCGTCGCCCTCCTTCAGGTCGGACCGGAACCAGCGCTCCGCCTGGCCCACATCCCGCCTGTCGATGACCGAGAATATCCGTCTCGCTGTAATCCGGCTGGAACTCGGCAGGTTGAGGAGAATGGGCAGGAGATCATCGCATTCAACGATGTCGGAGTTCGCGTCCCAGACCCAGCTCGCCAAGCCGGCCGCCTCGAGGGCGACCGAACGCCTCGCTTCTTCCCGTACCAAGGCGGCCCGTGCCAGGTCTCCAGAGCGGCTCCCGTCCTTCAGTTCGAAAAGGCTTCCGGCGAGCGCGGCCAGGTTTTCAAGCTGCGCGAGCAACTCGCCGGACGGCCGCTGCCGCGGCTTCGTATCCAGCACACACAGGCTTCCCAGCCGGGCGCCCGCCACCATGATGGGGACACCCGCATAAAATCGGAAATGATGGCCGCCCGTGACAAGCGGATTACCTGCAAACCGGTCGTCGGCGGTAGCGTCTTCGACGACGAACGGACCGCTGCCGGCGGTAATCGCATGCGCGCAGAAAGATTGCTCGATCGGCGTCTCGTGCTCGGCAACTCCAATGGCAGATTTGAACAACTGACGGTCGATGTCGACCAGCGTCACCAGCGCGATCGGCGTCTCCATCACGTGGCTGGCAAGCCGGGTCAGTCGATCGAAGTCCGGATCGGCTTCGGTATCTATGGTGCCCAGTGCGCGCAATTTTGCCCGGCGGTACTCATCGTTCACCGCCAGCCATACATCTTCCGGCAAAGGCACAGGACTTTTGTCATTCCCCACAGGTAATCAAATTCCCTCATGCAATCGAACGGCAGAGCCTGAACCCATACCCTTAAATCTCTCTTGCCGCCCGGCGATGGGAACGAAGCACGTGCCCAATCGTTCTCCCGAAACAGCGACTTCAAAAACATGGCGTCCAAACGGAGAATTCACTTGGCCAAAAACCCCATCCCCGCCGAAAAAGTACGTCAGGGCCAGAGCGGACAGCGGGTGTTCGCGATCCTTGCCGTCGCACTGGTTCTCGCCGGCGTGGTTTGGCTTGGGCTCGAGTTCTGGGGCGAGGCGATCGATTCCGGCACCGTCGAGAACACCGAACCCTCCGTTAATCCCTGACCGAACGGGGCCTTCCGCGTCGCCGCCTTGCCTCATGCCGCCCTCGCGACGGAAGCAGGCTTCGGCGCCAATACGCGCAAGGCCCCGGCATGGATCACTATTCTCGTCTCGGCCTCAAGTTCGCACAACTCCCCGTCGATGACCGACTTCAGTCTCTTCCGCGGCGATTTGACCTTCAGCACGACCTCTTCCGACTCATGGATTTCGACCTGCGGGTTTTCCTTCCATTTGCCGCGCGCCATGTTGAAGACGAAGCTCAGCACCTCGCTGCGTTCGCGCGCCACCGTCACATAGATCCCCAATACGCCACCGTCCGGCTTTTCGGCAAACGGCAGATGTCCCTCGCCAAACAGGTTGTTCGTGATCCCGATGGCGCTCGCGCGCGCCATGATCTCGCCCTCTGGAAGCTTGATCGAAACATTGATCAGCGGTGGATTGAGAACGGTATCCCAGGCGGCCTGGGTCGATGCGATAAGTTTGCCGAGGCGGGATCCGAACACCATCTTGGATCGGAGATGTACGAGCTTGGCATGCATGCCGACGGAGAATTGATGCACGAACGGCCTGCCGTTTGCGCTCGCTACATCTACCTGCCTGAACGAGCCTGCAACGAGTTCGCTGACCGCCTCGTCCAGCGAGAGCGGGATGCCGAGGCTGCGGGCAAAGAGGTTCATCGTTCCGGCCGGAAGCACGGCAAGCGCCTTGTCGCTGTCCATGAGGGTGCCGGCCGCCGCTGAGATAGTGCCGTCGCCCCCGCCCGCGAGAATGACGTCGGCATTGCTCTTCCTGGCATTTTTCAGGGCTGCCATCAGCCCGTCGCCGGCGACGATCTCGATGTCCAAGCTATGGCCGGCGGCTTCAACCGTCTCGCGCATGCGATCGGAGAATTCATCCAGATCAATCGTCTGCAAGGTGCCGCCGTCACGGTTCAGCACGGCCAAGAATCGCATCCGAAAACATCCCCCAATTCCAGAACCCGCGAAAAGACGGCTTCATCCAACCAAGCGGAACGGTCGGCTTCGACAATTGTTCCGGCCGAAATCGAACTGTTTTGGCAAGCGGTTTTCTACCTACGGAATTGACCCCCTGTCCGGCGGCCAATAGCTTGCTGAGGCAATGAGGGTCGACGAGGGACGTTCGGGAGGACGCATGGCAACGGCAAGACTTCTGAGCGACAGCGAGATCAAGGCCATCCCTGCCGTGAAGGCCGTGTTCGACGACATAAGAGCGACGCGCAAGAGCGACTTCGTCAACAATTTCTGGCGCGGACTGGCGCATGACCCCGTGACGCTGAAACGCACCTGGGAAAGCCTGAAGCAGGTGATGACCGGCGAGACCGTTCTGCCGCCGGTGGTGCAGGAGATGATCTATATCGCCGTGTCCACCGCCAATGGCTGCAGCTACTGCATCCATTCCCACACGGCCGCGGCCAGGGCTAAGGGCATGACCGAGGCCGAGCACGCCGAGCTTCTGGCGGTGATCGGTTTGGCGGCGCAAACCAACCACCTTGTCACCGCCATGCAATTGCCTGTCGATCCGGTCTTCCTCGTCGACTGACAAGGCTGCCAACGGGCCTTGGGCTAGGCTACGGCCGTCGCCGGGCGCCGCGATTTCCACAACAGCAGCGCCATGACACTGACATTCAGGAGGTTCCAGCCGATGCCATTCAGGAAGGCGGCGGCGTAGGAACCGGTCAGGTCGTAGATGACGCCCGACATCCAGCCGCCCAGCGCCATGCCGACGATCGTCGCCATGATGACGATGCCCACCCGCTGGCCGGCTTCGGCCGCCGGCATGTATTCGCGCACGATGATGGCGTAGCAGGGCACGATGCCGCCCTGCGACAGGCCGAATACCAGCGACACGACATAGAGCGAGGCGAGCCCGTCGAACGGGATGTAGAACAGCAGCGAAAGGCCCTGCAGCACCGAGCCGATCAGCAGCGTCTTGATGCCGCCGATCCTGTCGGCGAGGAAGCCCGAGGCCAGCCGGCTGACGATGCCGGCCGCCAGCATGATCGACAGCATTTCGCCGCCGCGCGCCACGCCGTAGCCGAGATCCATGCAATAGGCGACGATGTGCACCTGCGGCATCGACATGGCGACGCAACAGCCGATGCCGGCGACGACGAGCAGTGCCTGCAGAACTCTTGGCGAAACGGAAATGCTCTGCACGTGGCGGTAGCCGATGCTGCCGGGCAGTGCGGCCACGGGAGGGCTGCGCCTCAGCATCAGCACCAGCGGCACCATGGTGACGAGGCATGCGATGCCGATCGCGGCATAGGTGAAACGCCACCCGCCCGCCTCCATGCCGTAGGGCATGATGAGCGGCCAGAACGCTCCGGCGATATAGTTGCCCGAGGCGGCCGCGGCCACCGCCACGCCGCGGCGAAGCATGAACCAGCGCGATATGTCGGCCATCAGCGGCCCGAAGGTCGTCGCCGAGCCGGCACCGATCAGCAATCCCTGGACGAGCGTGAACTGCACGATCGAACCGGTGACCGAGGCCAGCAGAAAGCCGGCACCGAGCATCAGGGAAGCGATCAGAGCGGGCTTCCAGAAGCCCATCCTGTCGACGAGCCGGCCGACCACAACGTTGCCGAGGGCAAAGCCGAGCATCGTTGCGGTGTAGGGCAGCGAGGCGTCGGCCCGGTCGACGCCGAACTCGGCCTGCACCGAGGGGAGCACCACCACGACCGCCCACATGCCCGCGCCGCCGATCGCAGACAGAAGTATCGACAGCGACAGCCGCAGCCAGGCGTAGGAACTGTCTATGCCTGGAAGCGGCTCGGCTGTGCTTGGCGTGACGTTCATGCTTTCCGGCTCTGGCCAGTGTCGGGAAAAGCTCCCTCGCCCGGCAGAGCCTCGTGCGCCAGCACCAGCCGGAGGCTTTCATCGCGCCAGTCTCATTCCAGACCAACGGATAAGAGCCTCTACCGTACTAGCCGCGGCGGGAAATCTCGTACAGGAACCAGGCGCGCCTTTCCGTCTCGTCGATCCAGACTTCGAGAAGGCTGGTCGTTGCCACGTCGTTGTGCTCTTCGGCGACGGCGTGGGTCGAGCGCAGATAGCCGACCAGCTGGGAGTTGTCGCTCGCCAGTTCCGCGATCATGTCCTGCGGCGTGACGAACTCCGCATCATTGTCGAGAATCCGCTGCGTCCGCGCAATGTGGCCAACTGAGCGGAGGGTTGTGCCGCCGAGCTTGCGGGCGCGTTCGGCGATCGGATCGGTCATCGCGAAGATCTGGTCGCCCTGCTCGTCGAGCAGCAGGTGATAGTCGCGAAAGTGCGGACCCGACATGTGCCAGTGGAAGTTCTTGGTCTTGAGATAGAGGGCGAATGTGTCGGCGAGCAGCCCGGTGAGGGCAGCAGAAATGTCGGTGGTGGCATTCTGGCCGAGATCGGTCGGAGTGTGCAGGGCAGCGGCGCGCAGGGTCATTGCATGAGTTCCTTGTGACTGTTCATTTGGGGTCGATCGACGCGAAATAGGTGGAGGAAGTGGCGGTGGCGCCAACCAGCTCCTCAATCCCGCTGCACCCTATCTCTGTGTGCCGCGGAGCCAATTGCATGCTGGTTTCGGGCGCTAATACCTGCGTATAGGCGCGCCATGTGCGCGACCGCCGGCACGGCCCGAATTGCCCGCTAATGACACAGGGCCTGGTCGATGAAGTCGATCATCTCGCTGCCATCGAACGGCTTGCTCAGGAATCCAATCGCTCCCGACGCCTCGACCTTGAGCCGGATATGATCGGCGGGAAAGCCTGTAATGAAGATCATCGGGAAACGCTTGCCGTGTTCCAGAAGATAGGCCTGGAGTTCATGGCCTGACATGCCGGGCATCTGGATGTCGGTGATGAGGCAGTCGGTCTCGTCCAGCCGCGGATCGTCTAGAAACTCCTGCGCGGTGGCGAAAGTGGCCGTCTGAAACCCGAGCGACCTGACAAGGCTTTCCGTTGCAACGCGAACGGCTTCATCGTCATCGACGATCGCGATCATCTGTTCCTGGTGCACCTGCGGCAATCCTCTTGAGTGCGACGAACCGTCAGCGGTTCACAGATCGGACTCTTCGATGCCTATTTAGTGTGCAGGACCGGTGATCTGAATCATACAATTGTATGCGCGGATCATTCAGTAGCGTTGGGCAGTTCAAGCTTTTCGTAGGCCCGAACGAGATCGGCGACGGAGCGAACCTCCATCTTCCGCATCACGTTGCCGCGGTGAATTTTCACGGTGATCTCGCTCAGGCCAAGTTCGCCTGCGATCTGCTTGTTCATCAAGCCCTTCGCCACATAGCCCATGACCTCCCGCTCGCGCGATGTCAGGCTCTCGTAGAGCTGGTGCAGGCCGGCCGAACTCTGTTCCTCCTCCCGGCGCTTCCTGTCGACCTCCAAAGCCGAGTAGACCGCGTCGAGCATGTCCTGGTCGCGAAACGGCTTGGTCAGGAAATCCACGGCTCCGGCTTTCATGGCACGCACCGACATCGGAATATCGGCATGCCCCGTCATGAAAACGATCGGCATGCGCATCGCCGACTTGCCCATCTGCGTCTGAAAATCCAGCCCGCTCACGCCCGGCAGCCGGATGTCGAGGACCAGGCAGCTCGGTGCAGCGACCAGGTCCGCTTCGAGAAACTCCGCCGCCGATCCGAACATCTTCACAGGCAGACCGACCGAGCGCAAAAGGTTGCTCAGGGCCTCGCGCAAATCCGCATCGTCATCGACGATATAAACGGTCGATTCAGGCACGGATTTTGCACCCTGTCCGGCTCTTGGGTCTTTGATCACGTGTGGCCCTCATGCTGTATTGGCAATCTGATCTCGAAGGATGCGCCTCGCGGCTCACTCGGCGAAGCGCTGATGGTGCCGCCATGCGCCTCGACGATCGAGCGGCAGATGGACAGGCCCATGCCCATACCATCGTTCTTCGTCGTGTAGAACGGCTTGAACAGCTCGTTCGCAGTCTCCGCATCGATGCCGACGCCGCTGTCGGTCACCTGCAGGACAACCGCCCTGTTGCCGTCGACAAGATTGCGGGTTCCGATCGACAGGCGGCGCTCCTGGTCCGCTACGCCCGCCATGGCCTGCACCGCATTCATGACAAGGTTGATGACGACCTGCTGCAATTGCACCCGATCGCCTGACCATGCCAGGGGTTGCCGCTCGAGATCCAGCGAGACGGCGATCGAATTGCGCAGGATTTCCCGGTCGACGAGCGGCAGGATATCCTCGACGAGGTCGTTCATCGTGAACTGGGAGCGCGATGTGGTCCCCTTGCGCGCGAGCGCGCGGAGCCTGGCCACCACATCGCTCGCCCGCCTGCCGCTTGCGATCATCCTCTCGACCGACGCCCGGACCTCACCGAGGTCTGGTTCCGGACGGTTCAGCCAGCGCAGGCTGGCCTCGCCGTTTACCACCACGGCCGCAAGGGGCTGGTTCACCTCATGCGCGATCGAGGCGGTAAGTTCGCCGAGCGTGCTGACCCGCGCGACATGGGCAAGTTCAGCCCGCAATCCGTTCAGGGCGTCTTCCGCGGTTTTCTGATCTGTCACGTCGTTGTTGGTCGAGATCGTCCCGATGGGCTTGCCCCGGGCATCCCTGTGGAGCGACCAGCGGCTCGCGGCGACGATGCGCGTGCCGTCGCGCTTGGTATGGATCAACTCGCCTTGCCAGCGGTCGTTCTCGTGCAACTGGTCGAGAATGCTCTCCAGGCTCGCCGGCAAGGTCGATTCGAGCAGATCCGTCATGCGGCGACCGATCGCTTCTTCGGGTTTCCAGCCGTAGAGCTGTTCGGCGCCGAGATTCCAGTAGGTGATGTAACCGCTCATGTCGCGCACGATGATGGCGTCATGCGTCAGGTTGAGGAGCGAGGCCTGATCGGAAAGGTGCTGCGTCGCCTGCTGGTTCTTCGCAGCGAGAAATGTCGTAACGCCGATCGCACACAGGCTGATGAGGGCGCGGATCAACGGGCCGCTGTGCCAGGTTCCGCCGTGAACAATGGCGTAGCTGGCCACCGTCATCAGCATGCAGACGCCACTGACAAGAAGGAGGCCGCGACGATCGACAAAGCTTGCCGATGCAAAGACCACGACGGCATAAAGGACCGCAATGGCGGTCTCCAGCGACGTGAACGTATCGACAAGGAAGATGCTGGCTGCCGCCACGATGATCGCGGCCTGATAGATCCAGCCTGGGCTTTCCACTCGTGCCGGCGACGTTAGCTGCATGTGACTGGCCATCACCCTCTACTCGATGGTTCGGGAGCAACGATGAGACCCGCCCCGCGCACGGACACGTAACGCAGAATCGGCCGTAGGTGCAGACCCAATCGGGCACATAAAGCAGACATCAAAACATGGCGAAAGCCCTGGCCGCCGGCAGTGGCGACCAAGGCTTTCGGGAGGCCCGGAACTGGATCGGCAATGCCGACGGGAATCAGGGTCAGCGCGATATCGAGGGTGATCCTTTTGCTAGCACGATCGGTTGGGCGGGATGGTCAACGGGAGCGCCATAGTGGTCTTCATGGCTGGTCTTGCCTCGAAACACCCAATAGGCGTGCGCCTGGTAGGCCAGCACGATCGGCATGACAATCACTACGCCGATGCCGACAAACCACAGTGCCATGGGATCGGACAGCCCATCCCATATCGTGATCTGGCGAGGCACGACGTAGGGCCACAGGCTGACGACGAGACCGACGACACCAAGCGCGAAGATCAGCAACGAGAGCAGGAACACCGAGATTTCGCTCGCCTGCCAGATGCTGCGCCACACGGCGAGCATGATGGCCGCGGTGACGACCGGCACCGGCGCAAGCAGCAGGATATTCGGCCAGGCGAACCACCGGCTGGCGACTTCCGGCACGCTGTAGGCGCTCCACGCGCTGACCAGCAACATCATGATGGCAGTCAAGATCAGGGCCGCCTGGGCGATCTCCCGGGCGAAGACCTGGGTAGGGCCATCCGTCTTCCAGATCAGCCAGCCGGCTCCCAGCAGGCCGTAGCCACCCAACAACCCCGCGCCGCACAGGAGCCCGAGCAGGGTGAAGAAGCTGAAAGGCCCGCCGGAGAACATGCCGTCCTGCATGGGCACGCCCGAGATCAGCCCGCCAAGGATAAGGCCCTGGCACAGGGTCGCCAGAATGGAGCCACCGGCGAAGGCGATATCCCACAAGTACCGGAAACTGGTCGCCTGCACCCGATAGCCGAAGGCGATGCCGCGGAAGATCAGCGCAAACAGCATGAAGCAGATCGGCAGATAGAAGGCCGGCAGCAATACGTAATAACCGGCAGGGAAAACCGCGAACAGCAATGTTCCGCCCATCACCAGCCAGGTCTCGTTGCCGTCCCAGACCGGCTCGATGCTGGCCATCATCAGGTCGCGGTCATCCTCGCGCGGCGCCGCGAGGAAGAGGATGCCGACCCCGAGGTCGAACCCGTCAGCGAGCACGTAGACAACCACCGAAAACGCGGCGACTGCGGCAAACAGCACGGGCGTGTCGAACATGTGGATCAGTTCCATGGCGTCATTCTCCGGGCGTGGGGGACAGCGTCCCGGCCTGCGCGCCGACCAGCGTGGGCGCCGAGCGGTCGATACCCGGCCGTGTCGGGTCGGACGGCAGGGGTCCTTCCACCGGTCCCCGCCACGCCACCAGACCTGCAAACCAGAAGAAGGTGACCAGCAACAGATTGTAGACCAGGAACAAGATGACCAGCGTTGTCAGCACGGCTCCGGACGCCACAGGCGCGACGGCATCGGCGGTTCGCAATTGCCCGTAGATGATCCAGGGCTGCCGCCCCGCCTCTGTCGTTGTCCAGCCGGCCAGCACCGCAAGAAAGCCTAGCGGCGTTACGGCCATCACCAGGAACTGGAACCACCGGGTCGTATAGAGCCTGCCGCGCCAGCGCAGCACCGCGCCGGAGATGGCCGTGGCGAGAAGGATGACGCCGATGCCGGCCATGATGCGGAAGGCGAAGAAGACGATCGGCACATAGGGTCGATCCTCTCGCGGCACCGCCTTGAGGCCCTGCACTTCCCCGTCCAGGGAATGCGTCAGGTAGAGGCTGGCGAGATAGGGAATGTCGATGGCGAAGAGGTTCTTCTCGGCCTCCATGTCAGGCCAGGCGAAGACCGTCATCGGTGGGCCCTTAGTGGTTTCCCATAGGCCTTCCATTGCCGCGAGCTTGGTCGGCTGTTCGACAAGCGTGTTGCGTCCCTGCATGTCGCCGATCAGGATCTGCAGCGGCGTCAGCACCAGGGCCATCCACATCGCCATCGAGAAGGCGGCGCGCGAGGCGGCGGGGTACGTTCCGCGCCAGAGGTGAAACGCCGAGACGCCGCCGATCACGAAGGAGCACGTCAGGAAGCTCGCGCACACCATGTGAGCCAGGCGATACGGGAACGACGAGGTGAAGATCACATCCCACCAGCTTACGGTGTGATAGATGCCGTCGGCGTCCAGCATCGCGCCGGCAGGCGTCTGCATCCAGCTGTTGGAGGCGATGATCCAGGTCGCGCTAAACACCGCGCCGCTCGACACCATCAGGCACGAGAAGAAGTGCGTTGCCTTGCTGACCCTGCCTTCGCCGAACAGCACGATGCCGATGAAACCGGCCTCCAAGAAGAAGGCGGTCAGGGCCTCGTACATGAACAGCGGCCCGAGCACGTTTGCGACGGAGCGCGAAAAGCCCGACCAGTTGGTGCCGATCTCGTAGCTGAGAACGATGCCGGTCACGACGCCCATGCCGAAGCCCAGCGCGAAGATGCGGGTCCAGAAGCGCATCAGGTCGCGGTAGACCGGCTTGCCGGTCCACCACCACAGGCCGCTCAGCCAGGTGACGAACCAGGCGACCCCGATCGTGAAGGTGGGCCACAGAATATGGAAACCGATGGTGAACGCGAATTGCAGTCGGGCAAGCTGAACCGCGTCCATCGTCATGCTCCCGTCTGTTCTGCGCTACGGACAATGCGTATCGGAATGCCTTTCGACGATGGCGTGAAGCTCGTCGGGTCATGCAGGTAGAGCGGTATCAGCGGGTTCGTCTCTGGATAGTAGGCCGCACATGAACCGTCGGGAAACGAATACGGCACCACCTTGAAACCGCGCACGATCCGTTCGACGCCATCGGTTGACAGCGTGATGAGGTCGACGCGGTCGTCGGCCTTGAGTTCGCGCCGGGACATTTCCTTTTCGTTGAGGAACACGACGTCCCTTTGGCCGAAGACGCCGCGATAGCGATCCGAGTTCGAATAGAGCGTGGTGTTGTACTGGTCGTGGCTGCGCACCGTCGTCAGCCACAGCGCCTCCGGATTGTCCTGGTGGGGGTCTTCGCCCAGACCGTCGAAGACCAGGAAATTTGCCTTCCCGGACTCTGTCGACCAGACGCGCTCGCGCGCATTCGAGGTCAGGTGGAACCCGCCCGGGACCCGGACCCGGTCATTGAAACCCTGGAATATCGGGAATACGGCCTCGATGTCGTCGCGGATGAGATCGTAGTCCCCGACAAGCTTCTCCCAGTCGACCACGGAGCGGCTTCCGAGCGTCGCACGGGCCACGCCGGCGATGATCGCGGGCTCGCTCTTGAGATGCGGCGACGCCGGCTGGTTGCGCCCGGCCGAAGCGTGCACGATCGACATGGAATCCTCGACGGTCACCGACTGGGGCCCGGTGGCCTGGATGTCGGCCTCTGTCCGCCCGAGGCAGGGCAGGATCAACGCGTCGCGTCCATGCACGAGATGGCTGCGATTGAGTTTCGTCGAGACATGCACCGTCAGGTCGAGCTTGCGCATCCCCGCCTGGGTCCGATCCCAGTCGGGCACGGCGGCCACGAAGTTTCCGCCCATCGCGAAGAACACCTTCACATCGCCGCTGATCATGCCCTCGAGGGAGGTCACGACATTGTGGCCCGGCGCGCGCGGCGACTTGATGCCGAACCGTGCGTCCAGCCGGCTGAGAAACGCCTCGGTGGGAACTTCGGTAATGCCGACGGTGCGATCGCCCTGGACATTCGAGTGGCCGCGAACCGGGCAGAGGCCGGCGCCGGCGCGGCCGATATGACCACGCAGCAAGGCGAGATTGGCGAGTTGCTGGACGTTCTGGGTCCCCCGCCGATGCTGGGTAATACCCATGCCGAAGACGATGATTGCCTTCTCGGCCTTCATGTAGGCCTCGGCGGCGAACCGGATATCGTCCTGCGACAGGCCGGACTTTCGCTCGATTCCCTCCCAGGCGGTGGCACGCAGGTCCGCCATGAGGGCCTCGATGCCCGTGGTGTGGCCGCGGATGAAGTCCCAGTCGAGAACCTCCCGCTTCTCCGCCGCCCGCGCGGCATCGTCGGCCTCGACCAGCACTTTCATGATACCCTTGAGCAGGGCTACGTCGCCGCCCACGCGTACCTGGAACAGTCGCGAACTGATCGGCGTCGACGTCAGCGTCGCCATCTCGACCGGATTCTGCGGCGACTGGAACCGCTCCAGTGCCCGCTCGCGAAACGGATTGAACGACATGATCACGGCACCGCGGCGCGAGGCGTTGCGCAGGCTGGTCATCATTCGCGGGCTGTTGGTACCGGGGTTCTGGCCGAAGATGAAAATACCGTCGGCGTGGTCGAAATCCTCCAGCAGTACCGTGCCCTTGCCGACGCCAAGCGACTTCGGCAGACCGACGCTGGTCGCCTCGTGGCACATGTTGGAGCAGTCTGGGAAATTGTTGGTGCCGTATTCGCGCACGAACAACTGATAAAGGAAGGCGGCCTCGTTGGACGTGCGTCCCGACGTGTAGAAGTCGGCCATGTTCGGATCGGGCAGCGCGTTGAGGTGGCGCCCGATCAGTGCGAACGCATCCTCCCAGCTGACCGGGACATAGTGATCGGAGGCGGCGTCGTAGCGCATCGGATGCGTCAGGCGCCCGACCATCTCGAGCTCGAAGTCCGGCCAGGCTAACAGTTCGGTGACGCTGTGCTGGGCGAAGAATTCCGGCGTGCAGCGCTTCGCCGTCGCCTCCCATGCCACCGCCTTGCCGCCATTCTCGCAATACTCGAATGACGATGTGTGCTTCGGATCGGGCCATGCGCAACCGGGACAATCGAAGCCGTCCGGCTGGTTCATGCGCGACAGCGTCGCCATGCCGGAAACCGCGATATCCTGTTCGGCTAGCGCCGTTCCCATGGCTTTCAGCGCACCCCACCCTCCAGCCGGACTATGGTAGGGGCGTATAGACTTGACTGTGCTCACGGGTGTGCCCTCGATGGAATGCGATGGTGGAATGCCTCAGGCAGCGGACGCGCTAATTGCGCGCCCTCGCCGCGCAGCGCCACCGATAGGGCGTATCGCCAACGAAACGCTTGAACACCGTGGTGAAGTGAGCCTGGGTCTGGAACCCTACGGACAGCGCCACCTCGATGATCGATGTGCGGGTTTCGCTCAGCAATTCCTGGGCGTACTCGATGCGGCGCCGCAGAACGAATTCGTGTGGAGGCATGCCGGTCGCCAGGCGGAACTGGGCCGCGAAATGCATCTTGCTGAGACCGGCGGCACTGGCCATGGCGGCAAGCGTGATCGGCTCGCCGAGATTTGTCGCGACATATTCGACGACGCGCTTCAGGCGCCATTTCGGCAGTTCGTGCCTGACGCGCTGGCGCGGTGCCTGCCGCTCGACATCCCTGTCCGAACGCAGGCTGAGCACACGGGCGACGATTGCGAATTTCACCGCGTCGGCATAGATGCCGGCAAAATCCTGGTCGCTCTCCTTGGTGGCATCGAGGGCACGTGAAAGCCGCTCGACGATGGCATCGCGCGGCAGTGCGCCCGCGGAGCCGAGTTCCTCGCCAGCCTTCAGTGATGCCAGCGACCGTGCAGCATTCTTGCCGCCGATCTGTATCTCGATGACATTGTTGTCATCGCTGCCGGCACCAAGACGCTCGACAAGGACGGAAGTCGCTTCTCTGGACCGCGGGGCCGGCGCCGAGGATACCGCCAGCACCGCACCCATCGAATTCAGCCGGATGGAGACGGCATCCTTGCCGGTTGCGCTCCGCGAACCGCCTGAGGCTGCGAGGGAGCTGTGGTCGTGGCCGTCCTGGCGTGTCGAATGGTGGCCGGGCCCGGTAGGCAATGCCGAAAGAGTGCTGTGAGTGACCGGGGAAGCTTCAAGTGACATCGTCGATACTCCTGAGCAGAGGGTTGCTGGGAGCCGTGGATCGGAGCTGGAGAATGGTCTTTGGCCGATCGATTGTCCGGCCCACGACCTGTGATCTCCACCTCCGATGCACGGCCACGATGGATTTCACGTTAGCCAACGCCGGCCCCGATTCTATTGAACCAACGGTTGCGCGGGCATATTTTGGGATACTGCAGCCTATACGTCGGTATAGATGCGGGATGGAGTGAGCGGCGGGAAACGCCGGACCAGCGGCTCGACGGTCAGGTGCCGCGGGCGAAGGTCAGCAGACCGGCCTCACAGGTCGAAACCATGGAAACCGGCAACGCTGGTCGATACGGTCTGTGTTCGGGTCAGACGGTCCAGCCGCCATCGATGGCGTAGGCCTGACCCGTCGTGTAGGTCGCGTTGGCGAGATAGACCGCCAGATCCGCGATCTCTTCCGGGACGCCCAGCCGGCCCATCGGCTGGCGCGCAATGAAGGCCGCCCGCGCCTTGTCGTAGTCGCCCTGTGCGCGCATGCGCTCCTGCAGCGATGGGCTCTCGACGGTGCCCGGGCAGATGGCGTTGCAACGGATGCCCTGCGCGACATAGTCGGCGGCAACCGACTTCGTCAGGCCGACCACGGCTGCCTTTGTCGTTCCATAGGCGAAGCGGTTGGGCACGCCCTTCATCGATCCGGCGACCGACGCCATGTTGACGATGGCCCCGCCTCCGCGCTCCAGCATGCCGGGCAGCACGGCGCGGATGGTGCGGATCATCGATCTCACGTTGAGATCGACCGCGAAATCGAAGTCCTCGTCCTTCATCTCGAGGATAGAGCCGGCATGAACAAAGCCGGCGCCGTTGAACAGCACGTCGACCGGGCCGGCTTCAGCAACAGCCTTTTCCACGTCGGCCGTGTCGAGAACATCGAGACGCCGCGTCGCGATGCCGTTGCCGAGATCACCCAGCGCGACCTCGTTGATGTCGGTCGCCATGACCTTTGCGCCCGCCGCCGCGAAGGCAAGCGCCGTCGCCCGGCCGATGCCCTGTGCTGCAGCCGTCACGAGGACGGTCTTTCCGTTGATCCAGTCAGCCATTCTCACTCCCTTGCGGCCCGTCGCGCGAGCCGGTCCCTGCAATTCCACCATTGATCCGGCGCCTCGCCGCACCGGGCGCGGCGTTGCCCCGCGTAGGCGCGAGGCAGAGCCGAGCTGTATCCCGGACCGACCGAGACGCCGACCGGCAAGCCGGTCTTACAAAACGAGGCAGGCCCTTGCCATAGGAAAAGATCGCGCCCCCCGAGACGCGAGCCTCGCCATGGGGTGCAGGCTTCAGGCCCGGATGTTCCCCGGGGCCGCCGGACCGCGCACATTCCTGTTTGTAAAAGCCAGAGCCTCGTGGGAAACATCGCGTTCGCAAAGCTCGGGAGGCAAGCAGCATGATCGTCGACACTCACCTGCACGTCATTGATCCGTCCGTCATGGACTATCCGTGGCTGGCAAACGTGCCGGCACTCAACCGGCCGTGGTCCTACGAGACATACGCGCTGGAAGCCCGCCGTGCCGGCATCACGCGTACCCTGCACATGGAGGTCGACGTCGCGCCGGCGCATATCGGCAGGGAGACCGAGAATGTCGCAAGACTGGCTTCGCTGCCCGACAGTCTGATCGTCGGCGCCATTGCCGCCTGCCGGCCGGAGCACGATGGCTTCGCGGCCTACCTCGAAAGCGTGCAGGCGAACCCGCTCGTCAAAGGCCTGCGCCGCATCCTGCATGTCATGCCGGACGACCTGTCCGAACAGCCATTGTTCCGCGAGAACATCGCGCGCGTCACGGGCACCGGCCTCACCTTCGATCTCTGCGTCCTGCCGCGACAGATGCCCCGGGCGATGGCCCTCGTCGACTTGGCGCCAAACGTCACCTTCGTCCTCGACCATTGCGGCGTTCCCGACATCAAGGGCGACGCCCGCCATCCCTGGCACGAGAACATGGTGGAGATGGCCCGGCGCCCCAACGTGATCGCAAAGATCTCGGGCGTCGTCGCCTATGCCGACCCCGAGACCTGGATCGCCGAAACGCTGCGCCCCTGGGTCGAGCACACCATCGCCTGTTTTGGCTGGGACCGGGTTGTCTGGGGCAGCGATTGGCCGGTCTGCACGCCTGGCGGCGGACTCTTGCACTGGGTCGCTGCGACGCACACGCTGATCGACGGTGCCAGCGAAGACGAGAAGCGCAACCTCCTGTCGGCCAACGCCATCCGCTTGTGGAACCTGTAGGGGCATTGCCGACTGACGGCCTAGAATGAGCCGTCGATTAAGCCGACTTCCAGCTCCATCGAACCGGCTTGCAGTCGGAACGCGAGATGATGCGCTTCGGCAAACATGGTATCCATTTGGGTACTATGTGCAACGCTTGTGTGTATTGCACATCGTGACCTGCAGTTACATTTCCGGCTCAGGACAGTCGCACTGCGGAGAGCCACATGGAATTTATCGGATACAGGCAGCCGGGGAGGATGAGCCGGAACTCGCTCGAAGGCATCAACCCGCCGCGTGAGAAAGCCGGCGGCCGTCACCTTCTGGTTGAGGACGCGATCGCATCGGCCAATCGTGCCGACGCAACGGAGCGCCGCGACGATCGGGGCCTGCAAGGGCAAGATCGTCTTGGAGGCGTTCTGCTGGCGCACAATATCAACGTCGTTGCCACCCTGGTGGCAAGACCCCGCCAGGAGGCAAATCTCCACGCAGCGCTCTCCGCCCTCGTGCCCGTCGTCCGCGGCGAGCCGGGTTGCATACGCTACGATCTGCACCGTGACCTCGATGCGCCCGAAAGGTTCGTGATGATCGAAACCTGGCGCGATGCATCGGCGCTCGAAACTCATGCACAGGGCGAAGCCTTCACGGCGCTCGCTGCCCGCTTCGACACCCTGCTCTCAACCTCGCCGGATATTCGGCGGCTTGCCAACCTGGCCTGAGGACCCGCCATGACAAAACTGACCAATCAATCCGTCCTCGTTGTCGGGGGAAGCTCGGGAATAGGCCTGGCGGTTGCCCGGGCCGCTCTTGCAGAACGCGCCAAGGTCACGATCGCCGGACGCAACCTGGAACGTCTGGACCACGCCGCCCGCTCGCTGGGAAACGTGCAAACCGTACGGCTCGACACGCTTGATAATGAATCACTGGCGACGTTCTTCAACGCAAGCGAGCCATTCGATCACGTGCTCATCTCTGCCGCACAGACACCGACCGGACCGGTCCGCAAGCTGGCTCTCGAGGACGCCCAGGCCGCCATGGACAGCAAATTCTGGGGCGCCTATCGGACCGCACGTCTTGCCAGGATCAAGGAGGGTGGCAGCCTGACTTTCGTCTCCGGTTTCCTGTCGGAGCGGCCCTCCGCAAGTTCGGTTCTCCAGGGTGCCATCAACGCCGCGCTCGAAGCCTTAGCGAGGGGACTGGCATTGGAGTTGAAGCCGGTCCGGGTGAACACGGTCTCGCCCGGCATGATCGATACGCCACTTTGGTCCAGGCTCGACGACGACGACAAACGGGCCATGTTCGACCGCGTCCGCAACAGCCTGCCCGTGGGTCGCATCGGCCAGCCTGAGGACATCGCCAATGCTGCAATCTTCCTGATGACCACCGGCTTTGCTACCGGAACCGTCGTCCGGGTCGATGGCGGCGGCGTCATCGCCTGAAACGGAAACGAACATGGACGACATCGACACCAGTGCAAGCCTGGTCAACTATCGACTGGGCGACATCACGATCACGGCCCTCAGCGACGGCTACTTCGAACTGCCTCTCGAGCACTTTGTGACGGGTCTATCCGCCACGGAGATCGCGGATGCGCTCACGCGCTTGCACCGCCCAGGCATGGCCAGAATCGATATCAACGCCTTTCTTCTACAGAGGCCGGGGAAACCGACCATTCTGATCGACAGCGGTCTAGGCGAAGGCATGATGCTTTCCGCGGGCCATCTCCCGGCCAGCCTCCGGAAAGCCGGAGTCGGGCCGGAAGAGATCGACATCGTCCTCCTTTCCCATCTGCATGGTGACCACTGCCGGGGGCTTATCCGGCCCGATGGCTCCGCAACCTACCCGCGCGCGCGAATTCTGGTTGCCGCGACAGAGGCGGCCTACTGGCTCGATGGCGAAGCGTCGGGTCACCCGGACCCGGATGGGCTCGCCATAGCACGCGCCGCACTCGCCCCCTATGCGCAAAGACTGGAGCGGTTCGAACCTGGTGAGATCCTGCCCGGCATCGTGGCCGTTCCCCTGCCCGGCCACTCGCCCGGGCACACCGGATTCCGCATCGGTGGGGCGGGAGGAACCATGCTGATCTGGGGCGATATCGTGAATGTTCCCTCAGTGCAGGTTCTGCTGCCCGAAAGCGGTGTTGTCAGCGATGCGGACACCGCACAGGCGATCGCCACACGCCTTGCAGTCTTCAGAGAGGTCGCCGCCAGTGGCGAGATCGTCGCCGGCATGCATATCGACTATCCCGGCCTGGCCAGGGTCGCGCATCAATCCGGCAGGTATCAGCTGATGGCCATCGACCGCTGAGGCCCGGAAACCATCGTCATCGCGGGCCTTCGGCCCGGTACCTGCTCCATGGATTCTGATCGGATCATCGCGATGGACAATCCGCTGGTGGAGCTGAGGAGGATCGAACTCCTGACCTCGTCATTGCGAACGACGCGCTCTCCCAGCTGAGCTACAGCCCCGTCCAGCGGATGGCGCATTTATCGACCGCTTCGCTGGCCTGTCAAGCATCCGCTAGGCTGCCGGACTTGCCGCATTGTCCGTCAGTGGCTACATGTCGCGGACAAACTGGAGAACGGGATGCTTGCCCTCATACAGACCGTCGTCATGGCGCTCGACCTTTACTGGTGGATCATCATCGGCTCGGCCATTTTCTCATGGCTCTACGCCTTCAACGTGGTCAATCCGCGCAACCAGTTCGTCGGCGCCATCGGCAATATGCTGTTTCGCCTGACCGAACCAGCGCTGCGGCCCATCCGACGCTTCATGCCGGATCTCGGGGGCATCGATATCTCGCCGATCATCCTGCTGCTGCTACTGTTCTTCGTCCGGCAGTTCATCGTGACCACCGTAGCGCCCGCCCTGCTGGCCTGAAGGCCGTGCGCGAGCGCAGCTGCTTCCGGACACGGCCGGACGGGATTGATCTGTTTGTCCGGTTGACGCCGCGCTCTTCGCTCGACGCGGTGGACGGCATCGGCCAAGGCGCCGATGGTGCCAGCCATCTGGTTGCGAGGGTACGCGCGCTGCCCGAGAAGGGCGCTGCCAACGCCGCGTTGGAACAGCTCATCGCTGGCTGGCTCGGCGTTCCCAGAACGGATGTGCGCGTCGCCTCGGGATCGACCGCGCGTCTGAAGACCGTGCGCTTGACCGGAGACGCCGGTCGGTTGGCCGGTTCGCTCGCTTCGAGGCTCAAGCTGGCTCCCGGCCCGGAAGCGCGCTAGTCTCGGCCCATCTTGCGACCGAGGCATGACATGAAGACCCTTTTCCTCTCCGCGTTGATTACGGCCGCTGCGTGCCAGGCAGCGTCGGCAAGCGACCTGTCGAGCGCCTATTCCGATCTCGATCCCGAAAAGGACTGCACGGTTCTTGCGGCCGCCGAGGAGAGCGACGGCGAATGGGCCGATCTGGTCTGCAACGGGCATCGCGGCTATCCCGTGTTTCTCCGTACCAGCGACCTGAGAGACTCGCTCTTCTATGGCTTCCCACCCTCCGGTGCCGAAGGCCCGGCGTGGGAGAGCTTCTCCGCGTTCAATGCGAGCGGACCCAAGATCGAGTGGCGGCTTGCTACGGAGAACGGGCGCTCCGTACCTTTTGCGACCATTCATCGCCGGTCGGTTTCCACGGACGACGGCGGCGGCACGACGGAGGTTCTCGTCGTGTCCAGGGTCGGCCAGCCGGCAGAGCGTGACGGCTGCGTCGTCGGTCTGGTCCTGGCAGGCGGCCAACCCGGGGCCAATGAGAAGGCCCGGGAAATTGCCGACGAGCACGCCCGTGATTTTGCCTGCGGCACCGAACGGCCCGTCTCGGTCGGTGAACCGATGCCGCGATTCCAGCGCAGCGAATAGCAGCGTTCTAGCGATTCTGCGCACCGCGTTCGACGGCCTCGACGATCATCTTCTTGGCCGTAGCGGCGTCGTACCAGCCATCGATCTTCACCCATTTGCCGGGTTCGAGATCCTTGTAGTGCTCGAAAAAGTGCTGCACCTGCTGGCGTGTAATCTCGGGCAGCTGCTTGTATTCGGTGACGGCTTCATAGCGCAGCGTCAGCTTCGGCGACGGCACGGCGATGATCTTCTCGTCCTGGCCGGCATTGTCTTCCATCACCAGCACGCCGATCGGCCGTACGTTGATGACACAGCCGGGAACCAGGGCGCGCGTGTTGCACACCAGCACGTCGATCGGGTCTCCGTCGCCCGACAGAGTGTGCGGGACGAAGCCGTAGTTGCCGGGATAGCGCATCGAGGTATGCAGGAACCGGTCGACGAAAAGCGTTCCGGAATCCTTGTCCATCTCGTACTTGATCGGCTCGCCGCCGATCGGCACCTCGATGATGACGTTGATGTCTTCGGGCGGATTGTTGCCGCTCGGAATGGCTTCGATGCGCATTGTGTGCGTCCCTTTGATGATCCCGGACCGATAGCGGCAGGATGCGCCGGACGCAATGCGTCAGTTCGATTTCAGTCCCAGACGAACGCGACCTTCTTGACGGCCTTGTGATCGAATATCTCGATGCCCTCGGCGACATCCCGCCCGCCGGCACCCTCATAGAAGGACAGCGCCCCGGCATTCTCCTCGAGCGCCCACACCACCATTCCGGCCAGGCCGGATTCGGCAAGCCGCTGTCGGGCCGCGGCAAACAGGCGGCTGCCCAGCCCGATGCCCTGATACTCGGGACGCAGGTAGAGCTCGTATATTTCGCCTTGCTGACTCAGTTCGCGGGCACGATTCTTGCCGATCGTGGCATAGCCGGCAACGATTCCGCCGATTTCCACGACGAGCACGGTCGCGGCGCGCCGGATGGCGTTGCCCCACCATTCGGCACCGCGGCGGCTGATCATGACGCTCAGCGCGCGGTGCGGGATAATACCGGAATAGGCACCGAGCCAGGCCTGCTGATGAACGTCGGCGATCGCATCCGCGTCGCGCGGTTCTGCCTTCCGGATTTCGATCGTGATCGTATTCATGATTTGTTAACCATAGCTGCCAGTCTGACTCTCTGGCAAGCGGCTAATCATGAAGCGCGGCGATCAGCCCACAGTCTACCGTGCCAATAAAGAATCAGATTTCGACGAGATGATCCTCGAGCTCGTTGACGTCTCCGGCCTGCGCCGGGAAGTGCTGCGCCAGCATGCGGCCGACCTGGCCGACTGCCGAGATGAAGCCCCCGGCGACCCGGCCATGGCGAGCTTCCTCGATCAGTTCTGCGACCACCCTGTCCCAATCTTCCTGCGGCACCTTCTCGTTGATGCCGGAATCGGCGACGACTTCGGCATAGCGTTCGGCGAGCGACACGAAAATGAGCACGCCGGTCCTGGCCGTGGTGCGATGGACGTTGCGGGCCAGGAACTGCTTCCGCGCATTGTCGTGCGCGCGCATGAATTGCCAGCGGCGGGGCGCGAGGCGAGAACGTAGCCCGGGGAACGCATAAATGAGCGCCAGAGCCGCTGCCGATGCCAGGATCTGGGCCGCGACGAAGAACGGCGTACGGACATCGAGCCACCAGACCTCGAGCAGATAGGCGACACCGAGGCTGGCAAGCAGGCTCGAGGCGACCACGATAAGGCCGGCCGAGAAAAAGTAGCTGTCGCTGGCATGCGCAACGACGCAATAGATTTCGCCGGCCGTATTGGCCTCGGCCTTGCGGATGGCCTCGGCAATCCTTGCATGTTCCTCTTCCGTCACGCTCCTGGTCATCTACCAGCTCCCCGACGATCCGCCGCCGCCCGAGGATCCACCGCCCCCGGAAAAGCCGCCGCCCGACGAACCGCCCGACCAGCCGGAGGAGCCGGAAGACCAGCCGCCGCCCGACGAGCCCGAGCGGCCGCCATAGTGAAATGTCATCCCCAGCCATTCGTAGCGGCCGGCGCCGAGCTTCCTGCCGAACATTCTCGGCAGGATGGCGAAAGCAAACCCGCCGAAGAATAGCGATGCCCAGACCGCGATGAACAGGATGGCGGCGATGTCCGCGCCGGGTGGGCCGCTATTCTGGTTACGGCGCGCCCGGGCCTCCAGCTCTGCACCGTTTCCCTCCAGCACCATCACGATGTCGTCGACAGCACGCGAGATGCCGCCGGAAAAGTCTCCGGCGCGAAAGGCCGGCACCATGGTGTTTTCAATGATGAGCTTGGCGTGAAGGTCCGTGAGAGTGCCTTCCAGGCCATAGCCGACCTCGATACGCATCTTGCGGTCACTGGGGGCGACCAGCAGCAGGATTCCGTTGTCTTCCCCCGCCTGTCCCAGATGCCAGGCGCGAAACAGCCGGTTGGCGTAGGGTTCGATCGGCTCGCCATCGAGGCTGGGGATCGTCGCGACGACGATCTGGTCGGATGACTTGGCCTCGAAATCCGCCAGCTTCCGGACCAGCGCCGTCGTGCTCTCGGCATTGATGATGCCGGCATTGTCGACCACGCGCCCGGTCAACGCGGGAAGCTCTGCCGCGCTCGCAATCAGCGGGAAGAAAAGGGCGAGCAGCAACGCGAATGCGACCCCGAATGGACGGAAGCGGTGCCGGAAGTCAGGTGGAGCGGCAGTTGCACTGCCGGGTACTGCTGAGCGCCTGCCTGCGTTACCCGCCATCGCTGTGCCCGATCGGTTTCGGCTAGTTGAAGTCGACCTTCGGCGGCTCTGTGGCGCCTTCTGATGCGGTAAAGTTCTCGAACGGCTTGTTGTCGGTGAACCAGAGCGACGCCCAGATGACGGACGGGAAGGTCCTAAGCGTTGTGTTGTAGACTCGGACGGCCTCGATATAGTCGCGCCGCGCGACCGCGATCCGGTTCTCCGTGCCTTCGAGTTGCGCCTGCAGCGCGAGGAAATTCTGGTTCGCCTTGAGGTCGGGATAGTTCTCCACCACGGCCAGCAGCCGCGAGAGGGCGCTCGTCAGCCCCGCCTGCCCTTCCTGGAAGGCCCTGAAGGCCTCGGGATTGCTGAGCGCGTCGGCCGGAAGGGTAACCTGGGTCGCCCTGGCGCGTGCCTCGACAACGCCCTCGAGCACCTCCTTCTCGTGGGCCGCGTAGCCTTTGACCGTCTGGACCAGGTTCGGAATGAGGTCGGCGCGACGCTGGTACTGGTTCAGCACCTCGCTCCACGCCGCCTTGGCCTGTTCCTCGGCCGTCGGGATCGTGTTGTAGCCGCAGGCCGTCAGCAGCGGCATTGCAATCATCAGCACGACGAACGCACGAATCGGACCGATCAGGGAAGGCTGTACCAGGCGTCGGGCAGTCATCGAATATCCCCCAAATTCGCGTGCAATGCGCGGTCATGCTTACCATATTCGCCGCATTAGAGAACCGTTGGCGTGGGAAACCGGTGGGAGATTTCGCGCCACTATTGTGGGCGACGGGTCGGGCCCGCTAGATTCGGGACCAGTCGAGGGAACAGCCGGATGTCGGACAACAGGCACGAAGACGGCCCGCGTGAATCGCGCCGCATTATCGAGCGTGTCGGGCGCGAGGCGGAAAGCGGTGGCCGCGGTGTGGTCGACCGTGTCGCGCGGCGCGCGCACGACCATGTCACGGCCGCCGACATAGACCCGCAGGACCGGATCGAATATTGGGGCACCAGGATTGGCCGGGTGCTCGGTTTGCTGCTGGTCGTCGGACTGATTATCTGGTTGGCAATTTTCGTCACGAGGGGCGGCAACTGAAATGAATATTCCTGCCGGCGAACCGCCAAGAGCGGTCATCGTCATTTCCAGCCATGTGGCGCGCGGCTCCGTCGGCAACCGCGCCGCAGTCTTTGCACTGGAGACGCTCGGACACCCCGTATGGGCGGTTCCGACAGTCACGCTTCCCTGGCACCCGGGACACGGACCCGCGACGCGAATCGTGCCGGACCGCGAAGAGTTTTGGGCCTTCATGCAGGACCTGCAGCGCGCTCCCTGGCTCGGCGAGGTGGCGGGAGTGCTGTCCGGCTATCTTGGCGACGCGGCACAGGCTGCCGACGTCGCGGCCCTCGTTGCGGCCGTCAAACGCAAGAATCCCGACGCGCTCTACGTCTGCGACCCGGTGATCGGTGACTCTGCGGGGCTCTATGTGCCGGATGCCGTCGCCGAGGCCATGCGCGACCAGTTGATACCGATTGCCGACATCGCCACGCCAAACCGGTTCGAGCTGGAGTGGCTGACCCAGGAGAGCACGGCGGACCTGCAATCGGCGATCGCGGCGGCGCAGGCGCTTGGACCCGAAAGGACATTGGTCACGTCGGCGCCCTCGATGATCGCCGGCGGCATCGGCAACCTGCTGGTCACCCCGTTCGACGTCATGCTGGCCGAACACAGGGCCATCGCCGGCCCGCCCAACGGCTTGGGGGATCTTACCGGGGCCGTGTTCCTGGCCCGCCTGCGCGCCGGACAGCCCGACGCCAAGGCCCTGCAATCGTCGACCGCGGCGGTCTATGAGATACTCGCGCGCACGGCCAAGCGCGGTGCCGACGAACTGCAACTCGAAACCGACGCGCGCAGCCTGTCCCAACCCATGGCCATGGTGCAGTTCCGCAACCTTACCCTGCCGAACCGGGACAAGCGGGCCTGACCGGAGCGCCTAGGACTTGGCGCGCAACGGAATGGAAATCTCGATGTCGAGGCCGTCGGCGAGATAGTTGCGGACGATCTCCCCACCAAGCTCGCGGGTGATGTTCATGTCGATGAGTTTGGTGCCGAAACCGGTCTTTTCGGGCCGGACGACCGGCGCGCTGCTGGTCTCTCGCCAATGCAGCAGCAACCGCTTGTCGCCGTTTCGTTCGACGCTCCACTCCACCTTCAGCGTATCGGGCGAGTTTCCGACCTCGCCATATTTGAGGGCGTTGGTGGCCAGTTCGTGGAAGGTCAGGCCGAGCGCCTGGGTCATCGATTCCGACAAAAGAACCTTCGGACCGGTCAGCATGTCGTCTGGCATCTCCTTGCCGAACGCCTGCGCGAGTTCGATGCGCAGCAACTCGCCAAGATCGGCCTTCTGCCACCGCGACCGGGTCAGCATGTCCTGCGAGGCCGCCATCGCCTGCAGCCGCGCCGAAAACGACGCCGAGAAATCGTTGATATCTTCTGCAGTGCCCGCCGTCTGCCGGGCGATCGCCAGCACGCGGGTGATCGAGTTCTTGATGCGATGCTTCATCTCCTGAAGCATGAGATCCTTTTCCTGCAGGCTGGTTTCGGATGCTTCCTGCAATTTCGACATCGCGTCATAGGCGCGCCCCTGGTAGCGCTGGACGAGCGCAATTGCGACGGCAAGCAACAGTCCAAACAGGCCGAGAAGCACCGGAACGGCCCGCGAAGAGGGACGCGCAAAGTCGGGCGTCGGTCGAAACTCGACTGTCCAGGGCACGCCAGCCACGAGCATTTGCCGCGTCGCGACGAGTTCGGTGCCTTCGACTTCCGGCGCGTCGGACCGAAACAGCCGGTTTTCCACTCTTGGCTCACCATGGAACACTTCGGCATGTACTGGCAGGATCGGAAACTTGTCGAGCGCAGCCTCGAAAAGATCCTGCGTCCGGAAGGACGCAAACAGAATGCCTTCCGTGGTGGCGGCCTCGCCAGATCCGGTGTCGACGCTGGAAAACAGCAGGAACCCCGGGCTGACCTGGTTGCCCACAGGCGCACCAAGGCCGAGGCGCCCGGTCGCCCGCGGCTCCCCGGTTTCGAGCGCGGCCAGAATTGCCTCGCGGCGCTGCGGATCGGAGAACATGTCGTAGCCGACCGCGTTGGCGCTCGTCGCGTCGTTCACCTCGATCAGCAGTACCGGGGTGCGCCATTCGCCGTCAGAGTCAGCCGGGAAGATCGGATGCCCGCTGCCCTGGAGCGAAGCAATCCTCGCTTCGAGACCGGCTTCCTGTCCCTTCGGCGCCAATGCAAGATAGCCAAGGCCGCGCAGGCCTTCGAACTGGGTCTCGACATCCAATGCGCGGAAATAGCCGTTGAATTCGGCGGCCGACACGTTGCCCTGCTGACTCACGAACATGGCATGCGTTGTCCGCAGCAGCGAGATGTGCAGATCGACCCTGCTCTCGATGCGGCTCATCGCGTCGTCGGCCGTAGCCTCGAACTTTATGCGGGTTGCATCCTCGGCCGCGACATAGGCGAATGCTGCCATCGCGACACTGGCGATGGCAACGGCGGTGAAGGCAACGATGGGAAAATGTTTCTTCAACTGGCGATCCGGATTCCGCAGCACTCTCCGGGAACCGTCTCGAAGCGGGAACCCGGGTAAGATTGCCTAGACCAAAGACGGGGAGCGCGCGAGAAACATAACGCCGCGAACAACTCCCGAATCCGGAGACTTATTGACGCTATGGCGTCCTGTTACAATTCAAATCGCGGCCGGCTTCGTCATTTGCCGGCATCGCCGGCGGTCAGGCGGCGGCCGCCATGGCGCCTGGCCCCGGCACGGCACCGGGCGGACATTTGCCCAGGATGATCATGCCCAGCACCTCGTCCTTGGTCACGTCCGTCGTCTTGGCAGTGCCCACGACCTGCCCGTTCTTCATGACACAGACCCGGTCCGCGAGATCGAAGACATCATGAATGTCGTGGCTGATCAGGAAGATGCCGATGCCGTCGGCCTTGAGCTGCTTGATCAGCTCTCCCACCTGCGCGGTTTCTTGCGGCCCTAGTGCCGCCGTCGGCTCGTCCATGATCAGGATGCGGGCCTCGAACAGGATCGCGCGCGCAATCGCAACGGATTGCCGCTGGCCGCCGGAGAGCGACTTCACCGGCTCCTTGAAGCGCCGGAAATTGGGATTGAGGCGGCCCATCACTTCGCGGGCCTTCGCCTCCATGGCAGCGTCGTCGAGCGTGCCCCAGCCGGTCATGATCTCGCGGCCGAGGAACAGGTTGGCCGCCGCATCGACATTGTCGGCGAGCGCCAGCGTCTGGTAGATCGTCTCGATGCCGTAGTCCTTGGCGTCGCGGGGGTTCTCGATATGGGCCTCTTCGCCGTTGACGAAGATCTTGCCCTGGTCGCGACGATAGGCACCCGACAATATCTTGATCAGCGTGGACTTGCCGGCGCCGTTGTGGCCGAGCAATCCCATGACCTCGCCCGGGTAAACTTCCACGGAAGCGTGGTCGACCGCCTTGATGCCGCCGAAGGCAATCGAGATATCGCGCATTTCAACGAGTGGAGTTGCCATCTCTGTCTCCTCACTTCACGCGGCGGCGATAAAGCTGGTCGACGAAGACCGCAAAGACCAGCACGGTGCCGACGACGATGTTCTGGAACGCCGCCGGCAGGTTCAGCAGTGCCATGCCGGACTGGATGGACTGCATCATCAGGGCGCCGAGCAGCGCGCCGTAGATCGTGCCGATGCCGCCCGCCAGCGACGTGCCGCCGATGACCGCCGAAGCGATGACGAACAGTTCGTTGAGCTGGCCGAGCGCATTGGTCGCTGCATCGAGACGCGCCGACGCGATGATCGACGAGACGCCGACGAGAAAGCCCATCAGCGCGAAGACCTTGACCGTCATCATCTTGGTGTTGATGCCGGCGAGTTCGGCCGCTTCCGGATTGCCGCCGATGGCATAGACATACCGGCCGAACTTGGTGCGGGTTGCGATGAAGGACATCGCCGCCCCGACAGCCAGCGCAACCAGAACCGGCGCCGCATAGCCGGTGTAGTAGATCAGGCCCTCGGTGCAGCGCACGATCCTGTCGGCGGCCATGCAGATGGCGTCGCCATTGACGTTCTCGACGCCCTCGGGGATCGTGACATCGTTGTCGGCGGCGTATTGCCGGATCAGCCCGAACGGCCAAGGATAGGACGTCAGGACCGCCGTCGTACCGAGGACGGCAGCGCTGCCGATCGTCGCCAGCACCGCCTCTGCCCAGACGGGCCGCATCTGAAAGCCGAAGCGCTTTCGCTGGCGGCGGCCGTTGGCTACCGCGAGAATGATCAGGGCGCAGGCAACAAACGCAAGCGCCCAGCTCCAGGTCGGCCCGAGCCAGGATTCCGGCACGCCGCCGCCGATGATCTTGTAGGTCTTGTCCATCGGCGCGATGGTGACGCCGCTGGCCAGCAGGAAGGCCACGCCACTATAGGCAATGAGGCCGCCCAGCGTGACGATGAAGGCGGGAATTTGGGCATAGGCGGTGAGAAAGCCGTTCATCGCGCCGATCAGCGTGCCGAGGACGAGGCAGGCGGCGACAGCGGCGATCCAGATGGCCGGATGACCGACGCCGATCGCCGGGCCGAGGATGAAGACCTGCAGCACCGCGCCTGCGACGGCTACGAGGCTGAGCATCGACCCTACCGACAGATCGATGTGGCGCATGACGATCACGAGGACCATGCCCGTCGTCATCACCGCTATGGAAGATGTCTGGACGAGCAGCGTCCACAGGTTGCGCGGCGTCAGGAAAGCGCCGCCGAACAGGCCGGTATTGGGGCGCAGGAAGCCGCTGTAGATATCGAACGCGCACCAGATGGCGAACAGCGCAGCGACCATGCCTAGCATGCGCGTGTCGATTTCGGTGGCGGCGAGAAACCGGCTCAACAGCGGTTTGGTCGGCGCAGCGGCCGGAGTGCTCGCACTTTCCTTGGACATGTCCCCTCCCAACGTGGGGCGACCTTCTTCCGGATCGCCAGTCTTAGTATTGCGCAAGGCGCCTAGAAAGAGAACCGCGCCACCTGTTCAGTGACGCGGTTCCGGTCAGTCAGGCTTTGTCCGATCGGTCTGCGTGTCAGCCGCAGGCCGGGACCGAGCCGGCCTTCACGCCGGCGCAGGCCTCTTCCTTCGTGATGTGGCCGGCTTCGATGGCGACATCGATATTGTCCTTGGTGATCGGGGTCGGGGCGAGAAGGATCGAATCCATCTCGACGCCGTTCTTGCCGCCGCTGAACTTCGCGACGCCCTTGATGCTGGACACGTCGTCGCCATTGGCGAGCGCAATGGCTGCCTCTGCCGCAACCTTGCCGAGATCGGTCGAGTTCTTCCAGACCGAAACCGTCTGGGTGCCCAGAGCGACGCGGTTGATGGCGGCCTTGTCACCGTCCTGACCGGTCACCGGAACAGTGCCTGCAAGGCCCTGAGCTTCGAGGGCGGCCACGACGCCGGATGCCATGCCGTCATTTTCCGACAGCACCGCATCGACCTTGTTGTCGGTCGAGGTCAGGCACTGTTCCATGTTGCGCTGGGCATTGTCCGGCTTCCAGCCGTCCGTGAAGGTCTCGCAGACGTTCTTGATCTTTCCCGAATCGAGCGACGGCTTCAGCACTTCCATCATGCCCTGGAACAGGAACGTGGCGTTCGGGTCGCCCTTGTCACCCTTGATGAAGGCGTAGTTGCCCTCCGGCTGAACCTTCAGGATCTCCTCCGCCATGATGCGGCCGACGCCGATATTGTCGAAGGTGATGTAGAGCGCGTTCGGGTCTTCGAACTGGACGTCATAGGCGATCGACTTGATGCCGGCGTCGCTGATTGCCTTGATCGATGGCAGGATGGCGTCGGAGTCGAAAGCCACCACCAGGATCACGTCGGGCCGCTGCGAGATCAGGCCCTCGATGTCGGCAGCCTGCTTCTGCGCCGAACCCTGGGCGTCCGTGGAGATGTAGCTGTCGCCGGCAGCCTCGACGGCGGCCTTGATGGCGGCCTCGTCGGTCTTCCAGCGCTCTTCCTGGAACGTCTTCCACGACACGGCGATCGTCTTGCCTGCGGCCTCGGCGACAGTGCTCAGCGCCATGGTCATGGCTACGCCCGCCAGAATGGCGGTAGCAAACTTCTTCATGATTTCCTCCCATGCGCCGCGTGGGCGCTTAGCTCCAACCCGGTAACGAAACTCTTTTTTTCGAGCTTCGAAAAAAAGAGTGGCCCAACCGCTCATCGCTGTCAACATCGATTCAATATCAGCCGCATTTTTTCGACCCTCGAAATAAAGAATGACTTGGCCCTGCGCATCTGGCACTATTTTCCAAGACGCCGTCGACGATCCCGCCACAACGATGGAACGACTGCGGTGTCCGGGAGGAAGTACCTGGAAAAATGTCGGTCGGAATCCGCCACGACGATTTGCGTCGCCGTAATCGCGCCATGGTCATCGCCGCCATACGCCGCGCCGGTCGGCCATCCCGCACCGAGATCGCGGCGACAACGGGACTGAGCCACTCGACAATCTCTGCCATTTCCTCCGACCTGATCGACGAAGGCTATCTCGTCCAGGTGAAGGGCACCGAGTCGCCGTCTCTGAAGCGCGGACGCCCGCAGGTCGCGCTCACCCTCAATCCATCGGCCGCGACCATCATCGTCGCGGTCCTGTCGCTCAATTCGCTGTCGGCCGCCGTCATCGACTATGCCGGCAATGTCGTCGTCGAGCAGCGTCGCAAACCCGCCACGACCACGCTATCGAAACCGGATATCATGGCCGAGCTCGTGGCCGTCGTCCGCCAGCTGCTGGGCACGACGGGCTCCGCCTCGCGGCCGGTCCGCGTGGTGCTGGCCGTTCAGGGCATCACCGATGCTGCCGCGCGCACAATGCTCTGGTCGCCGATTACGCCACATGTCGACATACCGTTTGCCGACGTCCTGGAGAAGGAGTTCGGCATCGCGGCGACCGTCGAGAACGATTGCAACATGATGGCCGTGGCGCTGCGCGGGCACGACCCGGAACGCTACCACAAGGACTTCATCGCCATCCTGCTGTCGCACGGCATCGGCATGGGGCTTGTGCTCGACGGCGAGCTCTTCACCGGCACGCAATCCTCCGGCGGGGAGTTCGGTCACATGACGCATCTCCCCGGGGGCGCCCTGTGCCGTTGTGGCCGGCGTGGCTGTGTGGAGGCCTATGCCGGCAACTATGCGATCTGGCGCAATGCCGGGCTCAAGGGCGAGGATTCGCCCCCGGTGGACGGTATCGAGGAATCAGACATGCGGGAGCTCGCAGCCCAGGCACGCGCCGGCGAAGGCGCCGAGCGCGAGGCCTACGCCAAGGCCGGCACCGCGATTGGCTTTGGCTTGGGCAACCTGTTTGCCTTGATCGACCCGGCGCCTGTGGCATTTGTCGGCGGCGGTGCCGCGGCGTTCGACATTCTCGAGCCGCATATCCGCGCCGCCATTGCCCAGACGGCAGGCGGTCGCCATTCGGACGCCATCTCCTTCGACACCGTCTCCGATGAACTGCCGCTCATCCGGCAGGGCTGCACGATGCGTGCGCTGACCTATGTCGATCAGGAGATTTTCGCACCGGGAGCCGGGGCCCCGCCCCAGGTCGGCAATGTTGCGTGACTGTTTATTGTTCGGCCAGAAGCTTCCGCGCCGGCTGGTCGCGCTCGACGAGGTAGAGCTCGTTCGGCGCAACAGCCTGCCAGTCTCCGGCGGTGCCGTCTGGCCATAGCACCCTGATTTCGACCTTCGTCGCGTCTCCAAGCCCGAGATGCCAGGCGCCATGCTGCCCTCCGGCGTGTCCGCCGCCGACCGTGATCTCGCGGCGCATCACCCCAGTCTCGTCGCAGCGCACCTCGATCCAGGCGCCGACGGCATCGCGGTTGGCTCCGGTCTGCTGCAGCCTCACCTCGATCCAGCCACCCGCATTCTCGCTCGTGTTGCGCCAGATCTGCGCCTTCTCCCGCCGGTTGACGACGACCAAGTCGACGAGGCCGTCGAGATTGAAGTCGGCCATCGCAGCACCGCGGGCCACGGCGACGCTGGCAACGCCGGCCTTGTCGCCGACCTCCACGAACTTGCCGTCTGCACTCTGCAGGAGAAGGTTGTTCGGATCCTTGAGGGCGAAGTCCGGCATGGAATCGACATTGCCCTTGGCGATGAAGAGATCGGTGAGCCCGTCATTGTTCACGTCCTCGAACTGCGTGTGCCAACCCGTGCTGGGGCGCAGATCGTCGCCCATGTATGGCCGGTGGGCCGTCACCCCCCTGGCGAAGGCGATGTCCGCATAGCTGGGTTTGGCCGGCCCGCCCGCCGGGGCAGCGGCCAGTGACTGCAACTTGTTGTCGGCCATGCTGGTCAGGAAATATTCCGGATAGCCGTCAGCATCGAGATCGTAGCTGGCAATGCCCATCCCCCAGATGCGCAGATACTTCCAGCCTTCCTCCTCCGTGTAGAGCACCGGCATCTTTCCCGGCTCGATCTTCCACATCTGTTCCTGGCCGCCCTCGTAATATTCCCGGTCGTTGGATACGCGCAGGCTTGGCGTGCCGGAGCGGTTCCAGTCGGTAAAGAGGATGGAGAGCGGGCAATAGCTCGGCTTGAGGGCCAGGGGAGGCTGGAAGCGGCGTTCGGTTGCAAGCGGCCGGTGCAGCCAGTTGTCGGTGCACGATCCCCAGGGAGACATCTCCTGTTCGCGATCGATATAGTTGCCGACGGCCAGTGTCGGCCATTCGGCGCCCTTCTCCCAGGTCGCCGAGAAGGCCGTCGACCAGGCATCGCCGCCGTCGAACGCCCATTCCTCGTTGGCGCGCTCGAAGCGGCAGCCGCCGAGGCCGCGCATCACGACGTTCTCGCCGACGCGCAACAGCACCAGGTCGACATTTCCGTCGCTGTCGATGTCGAGCGGATAGGCGCCCGTCATTCCCGCCAGTTCCAGTCCGCTGGTTTCGGCCTCGAACCTCAGCGGGCCTCCGCGCGTACTGGCGTTGCGGTAGAAATTCGCCGGCGCTTCGCCACCCGCCAGCAGCAGGTCGGGAAAGGCGTCGTCGTTGCAGTCGAAACTGGCGGCGCCGCCACCGACCATATACTGCCAGTCGCCGGCATAGACGCTGTCCACTCCGGATGTCGCCGTTTCTTCCGTGAACACCGGCACAGGCGGCGCGTTCTCGGTCGCGCCAACATTGCCGACAGAACATATCAGCGCGGCAAGGCCGAAAACGAGATATCGGGTCCGCATGACCTAGTTCCTCGTCCTGAGGGCACTGGCATAGGCGCCGACGCATTTGCCCTGTTCAAGCCCCAGATCGATCGCCGATCGAAAGTGGATGCCGCCATAAAGGCGCGAGATGCCGGCTTCCTCCGCAGCCGCCCAGAAGCTCGCAAACTTCCGAGGCGGCAGGCCATCGCGAACATGCGTGCTGTCCTCGAAGGCGAAATTCTCGCCGAATATGCCGGCAAGAACGGCAGCGGCCGCCCCCGACTGCGTACTGTGCCCGGAAGGATATTCCGGGAAGGGCGGCGTGATCAGGATCGCGTCCCATTTCGGGTCGATCAGGCGGCGGATATAGGTGATCGGCCGCACGAGGTCGTATTTGAACTTGGCATCCCAGCAACCGATGAACGCATCGGCGAGCGCCACGCCGAGGCGTGCCATCGTATCGACCGTCAGTTCGGCATCGGCCTCTTCCCGCTCAAGCACCTCGAGAGCTATCGACAGCCAATGGCCGGGGGGCGTGGGCGACAGCATCGGATCGTCGGACCAGAACCTGGCGATCTCGCGCTGTTCCGCCGTCAGGCCGTTGACCGCGTCGAACACATCGACGGCTTCATTGTAGAAGGCCGAGTTCGGCTCCTCGCTGTAGCTGGGCGGAGGCGGCAGGCCGCAGGCCGCACCATCGGGCATTGCGAAAGTGCGGTTGCTGCCCCAGTCCGGCAACAGCGGGGTCTGTTGCTGCGCAACCAGGCTCGTCGGCACCCAGTGCGCCGGCCCCGGTGTCAGCTTGAACTCCATCGGGAAGCCCATGTTCTCCACGGCTTGTCCGCCATCGTCCTTTGACCACTCTAGGATATGCGCGGCTATCGCGTTCCCCCGCGCCTGGCTGCGGGCGACAACGTCATCGGCCAGACCGAGGGTCACGTCGCCGCCGGTTTTCCTTGCCATGGCAGCCAGCGCGCGCTGTCCGGTCGGGCCCGTATTGGCAAACAGCCCCTGGACCGTCGCGGCAATGGCGGCGTTTACCACCACGGCCTCGTCATACGCCCCACCAGCCTCGCGTTGCGGCAAGGCGGTCAGGCCGTTCAATTGTCCGGCGAGCGATTGCAGGCCAGTGCCACCTGCGGCAGCTTCATAGGCGGTGACGCCGATATAGGCGAAGGAGCGGCTCGCAACCGGCGGCGAGTAGGTCGGCGTATGCCGCACCAGTTCGAGCACCATCTTGTACCAGCCGCGCACGACATCCTGAGGTCCCGGCCGCGCGGGGCCTGCCTGCGCCTGGCCTGCAGCCAGCCAAGCGGCGGCGACAATCAGAGTCATTGCTCCGATCCGTCGGATCCTGGACATGGCATTCCTCCCGGCCGCTTTTTTTCGCGGCTCGCAATTAATAACCATACCGATGTGCTGTTGGGCAAGGGTGAAGCAGCGGCTGTCCTTGGCCGCGATCGCAGGCCACGGATGCGCGCATGGCCGGACGATCGGCCGGAGATCAGCTCTCCTGGATGGCGTAGCCGGCGCCGCGGATGGTGCGGATGACGTCCGGCATGCGGCCGTTGTTGACAGCCTTGCGCAGGCGTCCGACATGCACGTCGACCGTGCGTTCGTCGATATAGATCGTCTCGCCCCAGACATTGTCGAGCAGCTGGCTGCGCGAGAAGACGCGTCCGGGGTGGCGCATCATGAATTCCAGCAGACGGAACTCGGTCGGCCCGAGCTTGATCTCGTTCTTCTTCCGATAGACACGATGCGCTTCGCGGTCGAGCATGATGTCGCCGACCTTCAGCACGCTCGACAGCACTTCCGGCTTGGCACGCCTGAGCAGCGCGCGCACCCGCGCCATGAACTCGGGCGTCGAAAATGGCTTCACCAGATAGTCGTCAGCGCCGGTAGACAGGCCGCGAACCCGGTCGCTCTCCTCACCACGCGCCGTCAGCATGATGATCGGCAGGCGCTGCGTCTCGGGCCGCATGCGAAGCCGCCTGCAGAGCTCGATTCCGGAGATCGCCGGCACCATCCAGTCGAGGACCAGAAGATCGGGTGCGTTCTCCTGGAGCCGGATCTCCGCTTCGTCGCCGCGGGTGACGATCTCGACTTCGTAACCTTCAGCCTCGAGGTTGTAGCGAAGCAGCACGCCAAGCGGCTCTTCGTCCTCGACCACCATGATTTTCGGCGCGATCATCTCCTGGTACTCTTTCCGCCTGGCTATTCGGCCAGAACCGCTTGCGCGGTCTCATCGAATTTCGGCCGCGCGGCCGGCAGCTGTTCGCCGGTCACCACGTAATAGGCATTTTCGGCGATGTTGGTGACATGGTCGCCGATGCGCTCGAGGTTCTTCGCGCAGAACAAAAGATGCGTGCACGAGGTGATGTTGCGCGGGTCTTCCATCATGTAGGTCAGCAACTCGCGGAATACCGAGGTGTATTTGACGTCGATCTTCTCGTCGGCGGCACGCAGATCGCGCAAGGCGTCGCCGTCGCGCCCGATATAATGTTTGATCACGCCCTGCACCTGGCCGAGCACCATCTCCGACATGCCTTCAATACCATGCGCGAGACCGCGCGGCGCCGGGCTCTGCCCGACGGCGCTGACGCGCTTGGCGATGTTCTTGGCCAGGTCGCCGATGCGCTCCAGGTCGCCCGCCATGCGGATGCCGCCAACGACGGCGCGGAGATCCTGCGCCATCGGCTGCCGTTTGGCGATAAGCGTGATCGCCCGGTCGTCGAGCTCACGCTGCCTGGCGTCCATGATAGCATCGTCGGAGACCACGCGCTGTGCCAGCGCGACATCCGAAACCAGCAGCGCACGAATTGCGCCGCTGACCATGGTCCCGGCGAGATCGCCCATGTCGTTGATCAGCCGCTGGATGTGCTCGAGGTCGTCGTCGAAGGAAGTGACGGTGTGTTCGCCCATGATCTTGTCCTCTGGTCTGCCGCTTGGGAGGATGCGGGCTCAGCCGAACCGGCCGGTGATGTAGTCCTGGGTTCGCTTGTCATCGGGGTTGGTGAACATCTTGTCCGTTGCCCCCTCCTCGACCAGGTAGCCGAGATGGAACATCGCAGTACGCTGTGACACGCGCGCCGCCTGCTGCATCGAGTGGGTCACGATCACGATCGTGTAGTTCTGCCGCAGCTCGTCGATCAGTTCCTCGACCTTGGCTGTCGCGATCGGGTCGAGCGCCGAGCACGGCTCATCCATCAGGATGACCTCGGGCGAAACCGCGATGGCGCGGGCGATGCACAGCCGCTGCTGCTGGCCACCCGACAGGCCGGTGCCGGATTCCTGCAGCCGGTCCTTCACCTCGTTCCAGATCGCCGCCTTCTTCAGGCTGGACTCCACCACCTCGTCCATTTCGCTCTTGGACTTGACGAGGCCGTGAATGCGAGGCCCGTAGGCGACGTTTTCGTAGATCGACTTCGGGAACGGGTTCGGCTTCTGGAACACCATGCCGACCCTGGCGCGCAGCTCGACGACGTCGATCGACGGGTCATAGATGTTCTCGCCGTCCAGGGTCAGCGAACCGCCGACGACGCAGCCGTCGATCGTGTCGTTCATCCGGTTCAGACAGCGAAGGAAGGTAGACTTGCCGCAGCCGGATGGGCCGATCAGCGCCGTAACCTGCTTTTCGCGCACATCGAGATCGACGCCGAACAAGGCCTGCTTACCGCTGTAGTGCACGGTAACGTCCTTGCCTCTCATCTTGATGGCAGCTTCTGTCAGCATTGGTGTCAGCTTGTTCTCGATGGCCGCTTCGGTAAGCATGTTCATGTCCTTCTACTCCATCACCAGCGACGTTCAAAACGCCTGCGCAAGAAGATTGCCCCGATGTTCATCACCGCCAGGAACATCAGCAGGATGATGATCGCTCCCGACGTGCGTTCGACAAAGGCGCGTTCGGCCTCGTTTGCCCACATATAGATCTGCACCGGCAGCGCCGTCGCCGGATCGAAGGGCGTCGTGGGGTAGTCGGCGACGAAAGCGACCATGCCGATGAGTATGAGCGGAGCGGTTTCGCCGAGTGCCTGTGCAAGTCCAAGGATCGTCCCGGTCAGGATGCCGGGCGATGCCAGCGGCAGCACGTGATGAAACACCATCTGCATCTTTGACGCGCCAAGCCCGAGCGCTGCCGATCGAATGGACGGCGGCACCGCACGCAGGGCCGCGCGCGTGGCGATTATGATGGTCGGCAGGGTCATCAGAGTGAGCACAAGCCCGCCGACGATCGACGCCGAGCGTGGCAGCTGCATGAAATTGATGAAGATCGCCAGCCCGAGCAGACCGAAGACAATGGACGGCACCGCGGCCAGATTGTTGATGTTGACCTCGATCAGATCGGTCAGCCTGTTCTTCGGAGCGAATTCCTCCAGATAAATGGATGCGGCGACACCGATCGGCAGCGCCAGGACGAGCACGATGAGCATCATGTAAATCGAGCCGATCATCGCCACGCCAACGCCCGCCGTTTCGGGACGGCTGGAGGCGCCGAACGTGAACAGGCCTGAGTTGAACCGCTCCTGCATCGCGCCATCGTTCTGGAGCGTCCGCATCCATTCGACCTGCTGGTCGGAAATCTTGCGGCGTGCCTCGTCGACTGCAAGATCGACCTGCCCCTTGGCCGCCGAATCGATGTCGGCCGTTGCAAGGACCCAGACGGTCTGGGTGGTACCGATGATCGATGGATCGGCGACGACCATGTCGCGAAGTTGCGTCCGTACGCCATTCGAGATCATTCGGCCGACATCGCGGGCCTGACTGCGGTCATCCGGATCGACCCCAAGCCTTGCGGCGAGGGCATCCTGAGCCAGGCGTGGATAGTTCGCCGTCAGCAGGACGTTGGGATCTGTCGCCCGCTCGTTGTCGGGGTCGATCACGCTCTCCTCGAAATTGATCGGCAGTTCGATGGAGGTCTGCCAGAACGCCGTGTAGCCGTTAGAGAACACGGTCCACAGCAGCGCGATCAGAAAGAAGATGCCAAGGGCTATCGCGATGATGCCGTAGGCGCGAAAGCGCTTCTCGGCCGCGTTCCTGCTCTTGATGCCGATATCGCGCCGCTTGGGAGCGACCGCCGTGCCGACAGTGGCTGAAGAGTCGGTCATTCGTACTGCTCCCGATACTTGCGCACGATATAGAGTGCGAACACGTTCATCCCGAGCGTCAGGACGAACAGCGTCATCCCAAGCGCAAAGGCGACCAGCGTCTGCGGCGAGGTGAACTCGAGGTCGCCTGTCAGCTGGTTAACGATCTTGACCGTGATGGTGGTCATAGCCTCGAACGGATTGATCGTCAGGTTGGCGGCCACGCCGGCGGCAAGCACCACGATCATTGTCTCGCCGATTGCCCGCGAAGCTGTGAGCAGCAATGCGCCGACGATGCCGGGAAGCGCAGCCGGGAGGATCACCTTTCTCACCGTTTCTGACTTCGTTGCACCGAGCCCGAGCGAACCGTCCCGCATAGCGCGCGGCACCGCGGTGATGATGTCGTCCGACAGCGACGACACGAACGGGATCAGCATGATGCCCATGACGATGCCTGCCGTCAGGACGCTTTGCGCCTGGATGAATGTGAAGCCGGCAATTGCCGTCGAGATGTCGCGCAGGAAGGGTCCGACCGTCACCAGCGCAAAGAAGCCGTAGACGATCGTCGGGATGCCGGCGAGAACCTCGAGCAGCGGCTTGACGATCGAGCGCACCCGCGGCGTCGCGTACTCGGCCATGTAGACCGCAGCCATCAAGCCGATCGGAACCGCAAACAGCATCGCGACGAAGGCGATGTAGAGTGTGCCGGCCAGCAGCGGGATGAGGCCGAACTGACCCTCAGCACCCGCGGAGTCGGCGGCCGCAAAACGCGGGTCCCAGACAGTGCCGAAGAAGAAGTTCGACAGCGACACGGACTGGAAGAAGTGGATCGTCTCGAACAGCATCGAGAAGACGATGCCGACAGTCGTCAGAATGGCGATGGTCGATGCCGCCATCAGCATGCCCAGAATGATGCGCTCGACATTGTTGCGGGCGCGGGCGCGCACCTTGACGCCGGAGATGGCCAAATACGCGCCGGCAAGCGCAATGAGTAGCGCGCCTATGCCGCCGATCCATGACGCCTTGGCAATCGACGCGTTCAGCTCAACCGCCAGCGGAATCATGTAGTCCTGCGTGTCGGAAGCCAGTGCGACACCTTGCTCGGCCAGGATCGGCCGAAGCTCCTGGAACGTGGTGGGGACTTCGGTGGAGCCGGTGGCCTCAAGCTTGCGGATGCCGGCAGCCAGTCCTTTCACCATCCCGAGTGCGAGGCCGCGGCTCGCTACAGCGCTTTCGTCCGTCTGCGCCGGCAGCTTCGCGGCCGTCGAATTTTCGATCCAGGCATTGCTGCCGATCGACCAGACGAGCAGGAAGGCCAGTGCCGGCAATACCGACAGGAGAAACGCCCACCAGCCGTGGTAGTGAACCCGCGAATGCGGCTTTTCGGACGACGTGGTCTGCTGCCCGGCGGCGCGCTGGCGGCCAAGGAAGAATGCAGCCACGCCAATGGCGACCACGATCAAGAAGACAATCGAAAATGACATACGGGCCCACCCCTTGCGTGCGCCATTGCATGGCGCCGCCAATATCCCAGGGAAACGCGGGCGGTCAGCCGCCCGCGTCTCTGTAGCGTGAGTGGATTACATGGTCTTCCCGTCTTCGAACGCCGCGCGCTGGTCGTCGCGCTCGGCGTCGGGAGCCGGAACCAGGCCGTACTCGGCCAGCGGGCTCTCGGGGCCGACCATCTGGTCGTCGAGGAAGAATTCGACATATTCCTTGAGGCCGGGGATCACGCCGATATGCGCCTTCTTGACGTAGAAGAAGAGCGGACGCGAAACCGGATACTCGCCCGACGAGATCGTATCGACGCTCGGGACGACGTCGCTCATCGTGGCAACCTTCAGCTTGTCGGCATTGTTCTCGTAGAACGACAGGCCGAAGACGCCAACGCCGGTCTTGTTGGAGTCGATGCGCGCCAGCGTTTCGGTGTAGTCGCCGTCGATGTCGACCGAGCCGCCATCCTTGCGAACCGCCTTGCAGGCAGACTCCGAAGCCTTCTCGTCGAGCCCGGAAGCCGCGCCGGCTTCCATGCCGCCGAGTTCCTCGCAGCCGGCGATGAGAACCTTCTCCTCGAAGACTTCGCGGGTGCCGTGCTTTTCACCGGGGATGTAGGCAACGATATCCCAGTCAGGCAACGCCGGATTGACTTCGTTCCACTTCTTGTAGGGGTTGGCGACGAGCTTGCCGTCAACGACGACCTGCGCGGCAAGCGCCTTGTAAACGTCGGCGGGCGTCAGCGCCCAATCCGGGCCGGCGATGTCGGTCGCGAAGACGATGCCGTCATAGCCGAAGCGAACTTCCTGGATTTCCTTGACGCCGGCCTCGGCACAGGCGGCGACCTCCTTCTCGCGGATTGCGCGCGAAGAGTTGGCGATGTCGATCGTGTCTTCGCCGACGCCCTTGCAGAATTCCTTGAGGCCGGCCGACGAGCCACCTGATTCAACGATCGGAGTCTTGAAGTTCGGGAAGGTCTCGCCGAAGTTTTCGGCGACGATCTTGGCATAGGGAAGCACGGTGGACGAGCCGGCGATCTGGATCTGGTCGCGCGCTGCGGCAAGGCCGGCCGACGCGACGAGCGCGAAGGCAGCGGCCGATGCCGTAAGGATTGATGTCTTCATGTGGCCTGCTCCTGTTCGGAAAAATGTCTCGCGGCGCCGTTTTTTTCGACGCCCGGTGAGGCATTAGCCGTCGATTATTACAGTTGGATGACAGATTGATGTCAGTCGCGTAACGCGTGAGCGTGGGCCCGGCCCTGGCGGCAGACCATGGTCCGCCGCGATCGTCCGGCCTGCGCTCGATGTGCCTGCCGGATCAACCCTTTGCGGGCGTTGGCGCGGCAACCATCCGGTCGCCTGACGGTCCGCGGGACTGCGGGTCCCGCAAATGCTTTCCCCAGAAAAATGCAGCCGGATGCCCGGCGTCCGCGCCGGAAGCGCTGGACCGGCTTCAGCCCGCGCCGAGTTCTCCCTGCGCGGAACGCCAGCACCAGCGCTCGATCTTGTCGATCAAAGCCTTGGGGCTGATCGGCTTGGACAGATAGTCGTCCATTCCCGCCTCGATGCATCGCTCGCGATCGCCCTTCAGCGCGTGCGCGGTAACACCGATGATCGGCACGCGGCTGCCGGCCGCCGACTCAGCCTGCCGGATCGCCCCTGTCGCCTCAAGTCCGTTCATCTCCGGCATGGAAACGTCCATCAGCACCATTCGTGGCTTCAACTCGCCGAAAGCCTCGAGCGCCAGGCGCCCATTGCTGACGATCTCGAAGCTGTAGTCGGTTTCACCCAGTATCTGGCTGAAGACGAGCTGGTTCACCTCATTGTCTTCGGCAACCAAGATGTCGACCCCGTGATCGGCTGCGCCTTCTGGTGCGCCGGCTCGATTGACGCGCGGCTCGGCGGGCTTGCTGCTCGACCGCGCCTGCCGCAGGGGCACAGAATCTGCAACCGTTTCGCTCCCCGCCTGGCCAGACCGGCGCTTCTGGATCGCAGCCACGATCGCTTCAAGCAGGATCGAGGAGCGTGCCGGCTTGGTGAGCTGAGCGTCGATCTCGAAATCGCGGTAGTTCGCCGTCGACAGCGACTCGTCCACCGATGTGAGCATAACAATGGGGGTTGCTGCGATCGTTGCCGTCCTGCGCACGACCCGCGCCATTTCGGCGCCGTTCATGTCCGGCATCTGATAGTCGAGCACGATGCAGTCGACCGAAAGTCCCCGCGACTGAGCGGCATTCAGAACCTTCAGCCCTTCATCGGCATTCTCGGCGGCGCAGGCGTCGAAGGACCACGCGGCCATCTGCTCGGTAAGGATGGCGCGGTTGACCTTGTTGTCATCGACGATGAGGATGCGCGCGCCGGTCACGTCGGATGGCGTTGCCTTGCGCGCCACGTTTGACGCATTGGGCAGGGTGACGGTGAACCAGAAGGTCGAACCCTGGCCTTCCTTGCTGTCGGCCCCTATCTCGCCGCCCATCAGCGCGACAAGCCGGGACGTGATCGCCAGCCCCAGGCCGGTTCCCTCGTGGCGCCGTGTCGAGGAAGCATCGACCTGGCTGAATTTCTCGAAGACCACATCGAGTTTTTCGGGCGGTATGCCAATCCCTGTATCGGTGACCGAAACGCGTATCTTCGTCGCCGTACCGGCCGGTTCGCCGCCGACATCGACAAGCACGTATCCCGAATCCGTGAACTTGACTGCATTGCCGACGAGGTTGGTGACGATCTGCCGGATGCGTCCGGCGTCCCCGACATAGGCATCGCCCAGGCCTGGGTCGATGCGCACGGCAAGCTCGATGTCTTTCTCCTTGGCGCGTGTCGAGACCAGGGTGGCGACATCCTCGATGGCCTCTGCGAGGTCGAAAGGAGCCGGGTCGAGCACCAGCTGCCCGGCGTCGATCTTCGAGAAGTCCAGTATGTCGTTGATGATGGTCAGCAGGGCATTGCCCGATTTGACGATGATCTCGGTGAATGTCTTCTGCTTCGGATCGAGATCCGACTTGGCGAGCAGTTCCGCCATGCCGAGCACGCCGTTCATCGGCGTGCGGATCTCGTGGCTCATATTGGCGAGGAATTCCGACTTCGCCCGGTCCGCCAGAACCGCCCGCTGGCGCGCTTCCTGCAGGTTGCGCTCGTGCTGCTTGAGTTCGGAGATATCGATGCTCGACCCGATCAGGTGAATTGCGCCGTCGCTGGCCTGAAGCCTGCTCTTGCGGGCGATCAGCTGACGTTCCGTGCCATCGCGATGCGTCAGCGATTCTTCGGTTTCGATCGTCTTGCCGGTACGGATCACATCCTCGTCGCGCCCGGCAAAGCCTTCCCCCTGCTCGCCGAAGAAGTCGCGGTCCGTGTGGCCGATCGCCTCTTCCTTGGAGACGCCAGTCATGTCGCTCCAGGCCTTGTTGACGAACTCGAAGGCGAGATCGTCGGACTTGACGTAGGTCGCCACCGGCAGGTCGTCGAGAACGTGCCGGAACAGCTCGATCTTGCGCATGCTGCGACGCAGCGCCCGCTCGCGCTCCTTGAGTTCGGTAATGTCGACCCTCACACCGATGAAGGTGCCGTCCCGGGTCCGCATATCGAACACCTGGTACCAGCGGCCGTCCGGATTGCGCCGCTCGAACGAGAAGTTCGGGCGCCGGTAGTGCGCCAGCATCGCATCTACCCAGGCCTCGGGGTCGGTATCGTAGAGCGCGTCGATCTCGGCTTCGCCGCTCGTCCGGAAGTGACCGAGCGAGTGTCCAAGCTCCATTGCCTCGCGAAAACTGCACCCGGGCTGCCATACCGGCCGTAGCGCCGGCATGGAGTCGAGGACGACCTTGTTGGCAAAGACGAACCTGTCATCGCTGTCATAAATGAAGACGCCGGCCGGCAGTGCTTCGAGCACCTCGGCGAGGCGCTGTCGCGCTTCCTCGGCCTCGGTTTCGCGACGCTTCATTTCGGTGATGTCAAAGACCACACAGGCGACGAAGTTGCGGCCGCTCGGCATGGTGACGCGGTTCTTCTGCAGCAGGCGGGAGTGGTCGATTCCGTCGTTTTCGAAGTCCTCCTCGGCCTCGTAGCGGACACCGGTCTCGAGAACCTCGCGTTCATTGTGCTCCACAACCACGACTTCGTCGTCCGGCAGGAAATCGCTGGCAGGTCGTCCCAGCATGTCGGAAGGCTGCGTGCCGAAGATCGTCGCGAATGCGTCATTGACGAGGACGAAGCGCAGGCTTTCATCCTTGACGAAGATCGGGTCCTTCACCGAGTTGATGACGGACTCCGCCAGTTGCGAGCGTTCGAGCGCGGCAGCAAGCTCCCCCTCGCGGTTCTTCATGTCGGTGATATCGTAGTAGCAGACGAGGCGCTTGCCGCCCGAAAGCGCGGTCACGGAATAGACCATCGTGCAGCCGTCGGCGCGCGCAAACTCACGCGGCGCGACGTCCCCTGCCCTGATCTCCTCCAGCCGCGAGGCGACGTACTCTTCCCACCGGTCGGCGCCGATGTCGTAGATTCCGTTGTGTCGGTTGACGTCGATGAGGGCGCGGAACGGACTGCCGACGACCACCTCGCCGGGGGCCAGGTTCCAGATCGTGTAGAAGGCCTTGTTGATGATCACCGCGTTCAGCTGCGCGTCGAGCAACACCACGCCCATCGTCATGGAATCGAGCGTGCGCTCGAGATCGGAAAGCAGGCGGCCGGTCTCCTCGCTGGCACGCGCCAGCGCTTTCTGCCGGCTTTCAAGCTCGGTGATGTCGGTGCAGGTAGCGATCGTGCCGCCGTCGCTGGTCCTGACCTCCCGATGGACATAGGCGCGGCCGTCGGCAAGCCGGATCAGCGAGCGCGAACTCGCGAGGCCCTTGCGGCCGGCAAGCAGAGCCTCGCGCCAGTCGGCGGGCAGCACGCCCTCGAGGTCCCAGAAGCCGCGCTCCAACCCGGCGTCGATGAATTCCTGGAAAGTGAGACCCGGCCTGATGACGTCGGCCAGGCCGCCATACATGGAAATCAGCGCCTCGTTGTAAAGAACGATGGCGTCGTTCGCATCGTAGTAGCAGAAGGCGTCGCTCATCACGTCGAGCGCCTCCATCATGCGCTCGACATGGCTCTCGCCGGCGCGCTCGTCGTTGCGGACCTTGTCGCGTTCTTCCGTGCGCGCGAGCTGCCCGTGCAGCCTTTGCAGTTCCTCGAAGGAAGCGGCGAGACTGGTGACATTGTGGCCGACGCCGCGATAGCCCATGAAGGTACCGTCGGCATCGAAGCGCGGCATGCCGCTGACCGAAATCCAACGGCTGTCTTCGCGGCTACCCTTCAGGCGATAGACGAAATTGCGGAACGGCTTGCGCGCCTGCAGGGTCTCCAGATGCGCGGTTGCGCTCTTGGATCCGCGCGACACCTGCACCAGGAAATCGAACCGCATGCGGCCGAGAACATCGCTGGGATTGACGCCCGTGACTGGCTCGAACTCCTCGGAAAGCCACGAAAAGCGCAGTTCCGCATCGGTCTCCCACAGCCAGTCCGAACCGAGCGCCAGGAGATCGAGCATCTCCGCGCCGGCAAGTTCGCGCGGCGGACAGGTTTCGGCTCCCCGGCGAACGACATGGGGCGTGTCGGCCTCGGCATCGCCTGGCTTGGAATTCTTCTCGCTCGTCATTGCTCCCAGTCCGCCTAGACGCGTCCGGATTCCTCCGCGCAACCCCTCGATAGACTTTGCCGGACAGGCGTTAAGGATTGACTAACCATACAGTCGGGTCCGTGCGGAGCACTTGGTCTTGGCGCTCTTGCCTGCGGCAATCGACTTCGCTGCGGCATTCTGTTTCTATGGGTTGCCCAATTCCGTTCAGCGGGGACGCCATGATCAGGCTTTTGCTCGCCGGCTCCATTGTTGTTACTGCGTCACTGGCGCAGGCCGATCCGGCCTACACGATCACCCGCATGAGCTGTGCAAAGGTTCAAGCGACGGTGCAGGCCCAGGGATCGGTCGTGCTCCATTACCGGTCGAAGCGTAATCCCGGCCTGCCGCTCTATGGACGCTACGTCTCCGATCGCCGGTTCTGCGCGTCCGGACAGATCATCTCCTTTGCAAGCGTGCCGGCCGCCGACAAGTCCTGCATAGTGCGCAAATGCGTCTGGAAACTGCCGTCGGGGAGACGGTGATGAGAACAACCACGACTTGGAGGGGCCGATGAGGATGCGCGCCGCAACCATGATGATGATTTTGGGGCTGACTGCGGGGTGCACGACGGCTTCCCAGCCGGCCAAGCCCGCAGGATCGACGACGCCTGGCCCGGTCACCCTGTCGGATACGGAGCGAGCCACCGTCGAACGCGACACGCTCGCATCCTTGCCGGATGTCGCCAATGCAAATTTTCGGACGATTTCGGCAGCCAGGTCCTCGACCGGGACGGTCACCGTCTGCGGCTACATCAACGTCACGGGCCGGGCCGGCACGCAAACCGGCGACAAGCCGTTCATCGGGGTTCTGAACGGCAGCGAATTCCTGCTGTCGGCGATGGGCGGTACCAGCGAGGAGACGGCCGCGGTCCAGGCCGAGTGCATCCAGAACAGGGTCTATATCTGAGCGAGGAAGTGCTGCGGATCGTCGCGGTGGCTGCCGCAGCAATCGGGCCTCGCCAAAGACGGCACCCGACGCAACCGGCAGTTCAGGCAGCCCGGACGGGACCGGTACTCAGTGGCGCATCTTGCCCGCTTCTGTCAGGAATTGAGGCTCCACCTCCTCGACCTCCCTCAGCAAAGCTTCGCCTTCGACTGTGGAGGGCACCGGTTCGCAGGCAGGTGCGGCAGATCGGGCGACGGCGGCGGATAGACTGCGTATCTGGGCATACGCCCTCCATTGGAGTTTGGGACCGCGCTCATGGCGCTTCCTGGCGGGTTCGGCGGGTTTAAGCGAAACGAGTTCGGCTACTGGCGCGCGCTGCGCTTCGGTTGTGCGGGCGACGCAGATGTTTCGATCTCGTCGATTATGCCAACGGCGCGCTGACGCAGTGCCTCGGCAACATTCGGACCAAGCCAGTGGCCGACTGTGACGTTGCCGAGAGTGACGACGAGTTCCTCGTAGAGCATGCGCGCCTTGCTCGCATCGACGATTTCCCGGGTCGCGAAGTGCGCGAATTTCTCGACATCATCTCCGTCCATCGCCTTGAGACGCACGATGTTTCGCAATTGGTCGTAGTTCATGATTCCCCCGGAATGGACCGCGCCTGTATACAAAACCATTTGGGAAAGCAAACGTTCCTTATTCTTTGGAGTTTCGGAGTCCCCCTGGGTAAGAAAGATTAAGTTTAAAGCTGATTTTCGAATTGATGAAGGAAAACGGTGATACTACAGGCTTAAAATATTATCGTTGCATCCGCGAGGTCGAACTGGTTGAGCCAAACGAGTGCGTGGGCGGGTCCTCACATCGTCTATATCTGCTCTGTCCGGCAATTCCATCTCAACGAACAGTACGCGTCCCTGCATGCAACTTCGGCCGCCATCGCTTCCACGGACCATCTGCGAGATCGGCTGGCGAATGCTTTCGTGCGACGGAGCACGAGCAAAGCCACGTAGGCTTGGTCGCAGCCGCGGTCGGATGCACGGAGTCGCCCGCTTGCGCAAATTCAGTCCTAAAATACTTAATACGGACAATATTTAATGTGATAAGATAAAAAATTCACGAATCCGGGAGCCGATCTTGAGCGAATATTATTTCCAACTGTACATGAAATTCTCTGTCATGATTTTTATCGCAGCTTCAATTTACGCAATTTTCACCTGGCAATAGTTCAAATCGATGAGCCTTACATTTCCAAACTCGAGCCGTAGTTACGATGCCCGGAACGGCCGGGTTCGCTTTATCGGGCATGACGGCATGTTCCAGATTTCGTTCTCCGTCGCCACCGATGCGCTTTCCAGAAAAAACGCCACGCAGCCGAACACTGAGGACGAGTTCCTGGCAGCCTTCGACGCCGCGCGGGCGCGCATCCAGGATGTCGCCAGCAAGGCCTACGCCAAGACCCGGAAAAGCTCTTACGCGCTCACGTCGGCCGATATCTGACGAATGCCCTTGACCCTGCCAGGAATATAAAGATGACAATGAGGCACAACCTGCCGAGCATGCGCGCCTTCGCCATCGGGCAGAAGGTCAAGTTCAAGACCTGGGTGAAGAGCCCCCGCAGCGACGACCCGGTTTTTGTCGTGCTTGCCCATCTACCGCCTGTAGAGGGCGCCACCCAGTACAGGCTCGGATGCGAAACCGAAAAGTTCGAGCGTGTGGCGCGCGAAGATGCCCTGGCAGAGGCGCCCGACCAGGCATAGCCGACTCGGCTTCCTTGCCTTGGAGTCCGGCGCACCGCGACTTTGTCCGGCCGCGCCGCTATTCGAGGAACCCCAGGGCCCGAACCCGGCGCCGCGTCGTCGGCAGGCGGCAAGTCCGCAATCGGTTTCGGCGCAACCCTGCAACTTCTGGCAACGCAAACCCGTAGATCACTCTGGCGGCAGGCGCTTTGGGGGTGCCCTGCTAAGGGCATGCCTGCCGTCACAATCGCCCCCGCATGAGGGTCGCGTAGCGGAACTCAATCCTCGCGCGGCGCGTTTCAGTGGCAACTCATATATTGGAGAATTGCCATGACACAGACCCTTCAAGACCTTGTATCGAGAATGCTACCGGCATGGATCATTTCCGACGCGCCGTCGCGCCATCGCGAGCCGTCGGAACAGCGGATGCGGCCGGCGCCGAACACCGAAGCGGAGGCCGCAGCCTGGCTGATGCGCCGGGAGCGCCAGGAGCAGACTTCGAACTGAAGCCATCGACGATTTGAGGAGATAAACCGGAGATAGTTGGTACGCCCAAGGGGAATCGAACCCCTGTTCCCGCCGTGAGAGGGCGGTGTCCTGACCGCTAGACGATGGGCGCGCCGGCAGAAAGGGCGATATAGGCTGGCAGGCGGACAAAAGCAACACGGCTTTGCAGACTTTAGCCCAGTTTCGAAGCGTCCGCAGTTCGCGTTTTGCGAGGGACTAGCTTGCAGAGGTCTCTGACGGTTAGCGATCAGCGGCTAGCGGGTTCGATCAGGTCCCACCGATTTCCATAGAGATCCGAAAAAACGGCGACCGTGCCATATGCCTCGTGTCGAGGTTCCTCGTGGAACGTGACGCCTCGGTCCAGCATTGCCCGATGGTCGCGGGCAAAATCGTCGGTCTCAAGAAACATAACCACGCGTCCGCCGGTCTGATCGCCGACCCGTTCAGCCTGCCGCTCTCCCTCGGCGCGGGCCAGCAGCAGGCTTGCGCCGCCTTCGCCGGGTGTAAGCGTTACCCAGCGCCGGCCTTCACCAAGATCGACGTCCTCGGCGAGGGAAAAGCCCAACCTGTCGCGATACCAGGCGATGGCCTCGTCATAATCGGCAACGACGAGCGCCACGGTTGCGAGGCGACGTCCCGGCGCAACGGGAGCTTTGCCGCTCATTGCGGCTTGACCGCCAGCCGGCCGATCATGCGACGCTCAGCGAAATCGTAGATGAAAATGGTGCGCCCGCCGTCCGCCAGTTCGGCGTCGATCGCGACGCGATTGCCCGACAGGGACTGCGACACGATGCGGGCACCGGCAGGCAATGAAATCTCGGCCTCGACGGTTCCCTCGGGCGACTGGATATCGCCCCCTACCACCGGCGCGGGATCGGCGGTCCGCGATTTGTAGACAACAGCACCCACCACCGCCATAAGGGCGAGGAAAAGCAAGGCAAGATTGATGCCGACGAAACGAACCAGCTTCTTGCGCACTTTCTCGACCGCCGGGTCGAGCGGCTTGTCTTCGTCGTCGATCTGCGGCTGCGTCATGGTATTTCCGGAAAAAGCTGTCGATGCGCGATCCTGATAGCGAAGCCGATGAGGGATTGATAGTCTTCGAAGCCGATGCCGATGCTGCCGGCATGCGTCTCGACCAGTGGCTGACGCAGCAGCTTGGCGGCGATTTCTCGCGCAGCCGCGTCCAGGCGCTGATCAAGCAGGGGGCCGTCGCCCTCGGCGGCATGCCGATCACCGAGACCAAGCGCAAACTCTCGGCCGGCGACAGCATTTCGATCCTGTTGCCCGAGCCGGAACCCGCCGAGCCCGCGGGCGAAGACATTCCGCTCGACATTCTCTATGAGGACGCCGAACTCATCGTCATCAACAAGCCGGCCGGGCTGGTCGTGCATCCCGGCTCAGGCAACTGGACAGGTACGCTGGTCAACGCGTTGATCCATCACTGCGGCGACAGCCTGTCGGGCATTGGCGGCGTGAAGCGGCCGGGCATCGTGCACCGGCTGGACAAGGAGACCAGCGGCGTCATGGTCGCGGCCAAGACCGACCGTGCCCATCATGCGCTGTCGCGTGCCTTTGCCGACCATGGCCTGACGGGTGACCTGCAGCGCGCCTATGTCGCGCTGGTCTGGGGTGCCCCGCCGCACAAGTCCGGCACGATCGACGCGCCGCTCGGCCGCGCCGCCGATCGCGTGCGGCGCGCCGTCGTTCCGGAGGGGCGCAGCGATG
>CAMYMG010000027.1 GCA_947259295.1 uncultured Rhizobiaceae bacterium | reverse complement strand
GCTTGCCTCGGGACGGGCACGCTCGCCGCGGCGCGGCCTGCGGCCACGGCGCGGGGCCGGCGCTTCCTCGTCGGGCGTGTCGTTCGACGAACCGTTGACATGGCGCGACGACTTGCCGTTGCTCTGACCGGAAGCGTCGGAATTCAGCGCCACCTCGGCAGGCGTTCCCTCGATGACCGGCTGCGGGCCGGAACCGATGTTCTGGCGCGGCTGCTCGCCGTCATTGCCGCCCTGGTTGCCGCGATCCTGGCCGCGGTCCTGGTTGTTGCGGTCCTGGTTGTTGCGCTCCTGGCCGCTGCGGTCCTGATTGCCGCCATACTGGTTGGCATTGGGCTGGCTGCCATTGTCGCCATTGTTGTTGTTGCCCTGTGCGTCGAAATCGTCGCGATCCTCGTCGCCGTCATTGTCGTCGGCATTGTCGCGGTTGTTCTGGGCGTTCTGGATCGGCTGCTGCGCCTGAGCCGCCGCGATGATGCGGTTGTAGTGCTCGGCGTGCTGGAGGTAGTTTTCGGCCATGACGCGGTCGCCGGAGCTGTGCGAGTCGCGCGCCAACTGGGCGTATTTCTCAGCGATCTGCTGTGCCGAGCCACGGATCTTCACGTCCGGCCCGTTGCTCTCGTAGTTGCGGGTAAGGGGATTTGGTCCCTTGCGGTTGTTGTTGTTATTGTTGCCGCCGCCACCACTGTTGTTGCGACCGCGCATGCGCCTGTTCTGCTGTTGTGGCCTCATAAGACTCTCTTGGGTTTGAAATAAAATCTGGAACCCGGGCGCTCAAGCTGCCGACCGTTCCGTGGTGTTCTTAACGGTGTTCGCCCGCACTTTGCGTCGGCGCAACGTCCATCCCGATCCAGTTACGTGTTAACTGCCGGACAATCCCCGCACGAAGCAAAGGCGTCAATTTCGCAAGAAGGCAGTTTGTTTCAAAAGGAAGCCGAATTGATAACAGCACTGCCTGCTTCGTCTCATCCGGTGCCGGGACCCTAGCCGCATTCTCTACTATTGCCAAGTGCTTTTTGCGCAACGGAATGTCAGCGTTAACGGTGGAAAACCAACACCCTGTCGTGTCCCGCGATGTCCTGCCTTGCCTCGGCCGTGCGGTATCCCGCAGCCTCGAACAATTGCCTCACCGCATGCTTCTGCGTGTATCCGATCTCGACCCCGACCACGCCGGCCGGTGCGAGAAACCTGTCTGCTTCGGCTGCCATGACCCTGTAGGCATCGAGCCCGTCGGCACCGCCGTCCAGAGCTCTTGCCGGGTCGAAATTCCTGACCTCGGCTTGCAGTCCTGCAAGATCGTTGGTCGGTATATAGGGAGGATTTGAGGCGATTACATGGAATTTGCCCGAAATATTTGCAAACCAGTCCGATTTCAGCGGGGTGAACCGGCTGCCCAGCCCAAGCGCCTCCGCATTGCGACGCGCCGTACGAAGCGCGTCGTCGGAGACATCGACGCCCACCGCCGTCGCCCTCTCGACCTCGGAGAGCAGCGCCAGCGCGATGGCGCCTGTGCCGGTGCCGAGGTCGAGAATCCGGCAAGCCCCCTCACCTTTCGCGACAGTGGCCCGGACATGGGGCAACAGCGCATCGACCAGCGTTTCCGTATCGGGCCGCGGCTCGAGCGTTTCGTCGGAAAGGCCGAGGTGCAAGCCGTAGAACTCGCGAAACCCCAGGATCCGGTAAACCGGTTCGCCGCTGATTCGCCGCTTGAGCGCCTGTTCGATTCGCACGACCGCCGCGTCGCCGATGATTCGCCCCGGGGTCGAGATAGCCTCGCTGCGGCCGGTCTCGGAATAATGTTCGACGATCAGCCGTGCTTCGAGCGCCGCATCGGCTATTCCGGCCTCGGCGAGCGCGGTGCGCGAGGACGCCAGCAGCCCGGCCAGCGACCGGGGCGCACTGTCAGGCATCGGCGCCTGCATTGGCGAGAAGCTTCGACTGATGGTCCGAAATCAGGGCCGAGATGATCTCGTCGAGTTCGCCCATCATCACCCGGTCAAGCTTGTAGAGCGTCAGGTTGATGCGGTGGTCGGTCAGCCGCCCCTGCGGGAAGTTGTAGGTGCGGATGCGTTCGGAGCGGTCGCCCGAACCGACCTGCAGCTTGCGCGATTCCGAACGTTCCTCGTCGGCCTTGCTGCGCTGCATGTCGTAGAGCCGGGCGCGCAGGATCTGCATGGCGCGCGCCCTGTTCTGGTGCTGCGACTTTTCAGCCTGCACGACCATGATGCCGGTCGGGAGATGGGTGATGCGCACCGCCGAGTCGGTGGTGTTGACGTGCTGGCCGCCGGAGCCCGACGCGCGCATCGTGTCGATGCGGATCTCGTCAGGCTTGATCTCGATGTCGACGTCCTCGGCCTCCGGAAGCACGGCCACCGTGGCCGCCGAGGTGTGGATGCGGCCGCTCGCCTCGGTCGCCGGCACGCGCTGCACGCGGTGGACGCCGGATTCGAACTTCAGCCTGGCGAACACGCCCTTGCCAGAGACGGTGGCGATGATTTCCTTGTAGCCGCCTGCCTCGCCCTCGCTCGCCGATGCGACCTCGACGCGCCAGCCCTGCGCGGCGGCGTAGCGCTCGTACATGCGGAACAGGTCGCCGGCGAAAAGTGCTGCCTCGTCGCCGCCGGTGCCGGCGCGGATTTCGAGGATGGCGTTCTTTTCGTCGGCCGAATCCTTGGGCAAAAGCAGGATCTGGATCTCGTTGCCGAGCTCCTCGATGCGCCCCTCGACGCCGGGCAGGTCGGCTTCCGCGAGGTCGCGCATCTCGCGGTCCGTCGACCGGTCGGCGAGCATCGCCTCGAGGTCGGCAAGCTCGCCCTCCGCCTTGAACAGTTCGCGGATCTTACCGGCGAGGCCCTGGAGGTCCGCATATTCCGAGGCGAGCTTGACATAGGCGTCGGCATCCGGCCCGGCCGCCATCTGCGCTTCGAGCATGTCGAAACGCTTGACGAGTTGGTCCATCCGGTCGCGGGGCAGGCTGATCATGTTCTGACTTTACAACGGAATGGAACGGTCGTCGGCGAATGCGTGCAGCAGCGCGCGCATCGGCAGGCGGGCGGCCATGCCGGAGAGGTTCTCGTCGAAGAAATTCTGCAGCTCGCCGGCGTCGAGTTCGGTCAGCATCGCCTTGACCGGGCCGATCGAGGCCGGCGACATCGAGATCGAGCGGTAACCGAGGCCGATGAGGGCCATCGCCGAGATCGGCTTGCCGGCGAGTTCGCCGCACAGCGTTACCGGCGTGTCGTTGCGCCGCCCGGCGTCGGCGATCTGCTTCAGCGCGCGCAGGAACGGCACGGACAGCGTGTCGAAACGGTCCGACAGCTGCGTGTTGCCGCGATCGGCCGCCATCATGAACTGGAAGAGGTCGTTCGAGCCGACCGAGACGAAGTCGACGGCCTGCATCAGCTCGTCGAGCTGCCAGAGGAGCGAGGGCACTTCGAGCATCGCGCCGACCTTGAGGCTGGTCGGCAGGTGATGCGCGAAGCGCGACAGATGCCGCACCTCGCGGTCGATGATCTCGCGCGCCTGGGCGATTTCGCCGAGCTCGGTCACCATCGGCAGCATCAGCTTGAGCTCGCGCCCGCCGGCCGCCTTGAGCAGTGCCCGGATCTGCGTGCGCAGGAGGCCCGGCCGGTCGAGCGTCAGGCGGATGGCCCGCCAGCCGAGCGCCGGATTCTCCTCCTGCGAAGTGTTCTTGAAATAGGGCAGCACCTTGTCGCCGCCGATGTCGATGGTGCGGAAGGTGACCGGCCGGTCGCGCGCCGTATCAAGCACGTCACGGTAGAGACCTTCCTGCGCCTCGGCGCGGGGAAATGTCGAGGCCACCATGAACTGCAGTTCGGTGCGGAACAGGCCGATGCCGGCAGCACCCGATTCGGCGAGCTGCGGCAGGTCGACCGCCAGGCCGGCATTCATCATCAGGTCGATATGCACGCCATCCTTGGTCAGGGACGGCTTTTTCCTCAGTTCCCGGTAGAGCTCCTGGCGCCGCGCCCGGAAGCGCACCTTTTCGGCATAGGCCGCCTCAAGGTCGGACTGCGGCCTGAGGTGGATCGTGCCCTCCTCGCCGTCGACGATGATGGCGTCGCCGTTCTCGGACATGGAGACGGCGCCCTTGACCTGGCCGGCGACGGGAATGCCGATGGCGCGGGCGACGATGACGACGTGGCTGGTGATGGCGCCCTCTTCGAGCACCAGGCCGCGCAGCTTGTCGCGCGGATAGTCGAGCAGCTCGGCAGCGCCCATCGAGCGGGCGACGACGATGGCGTCCTTGGGCAGCGTCGCGGCGACCGTATCGGGACCGCGGCCCATCAGCTGGCGCAGCAGCCGGTTGGCGAGATCGTCGAAATCGCTCATCCGCTCGCGCAGATAGGGGTCGGTCATGTGCAGCATGCGGGCGCGCATGTCGCTCTGCACCTTCTCGACCGCGGCCTCGGCGGTCAGGCCGTTGCGCACCGCCTCGTCGAGGCGCCGCGCCCAGCCGCTGTCATTGGCGAACATCCGGTAGGCTTCGAGCACGGCGCGATGCTCGCCCTCGAAGGCGACGTCGCGGCGCGACAGCATGTCGTCGATGGACAGGCGGAGAGAGCCGAGTGCCGATTCGAGGCGGCGCATCTCCTCGTCGGAATCCTCGTTGAAGAGGTTGGTGACGACGATGCGCGGCTCGTGCAGCACGACATGGCCGAGGCCGACGCCGTCATTGAAGGAGACGCCGGTGAAGCTGACGGGACGGCTGAGGTCGAGTTCGAGACCGGGCCTGGTCAGCCGGGCAAGGTCGCCGGCGGCGATCATTTCGGCGAGCACCATGGCGGCGGTCTCAAGAGCCTCGACCTCGTCGTCGCGGTACTGCCGCTTGGTGCGGTTCTGCACCACCAGGACGCCGAGCGTGCGGCCGGCGCGCAGCACCGGCACACCGAGGAAGGAGCTGTAGATCTCCTCGCCGGTTTCCGGCAGGTAGGTGAAGGCCGGGTGCTGCTGAGCTTCCGAGAGGTTGAGCGTGCGCGCGCTCGACGCGATGGTGCCGACGAGACCCTGGCCGAGTCTCAACTGCGCAAGATGGACCGATCCGGGGTTCAGACCCTCGGTGGCGTAGAGCTCGAGCACGGAATCGGCGCGCAGCACATAGAGCGAGCACACCTCCGCCACCATGTTCTGGGCGATGTCGTGCACGATCCTGTCGAGCCGCTCCTGAGGCTCAAGCGCCTCCGCCATGAGCTCCCGGAGCCGCTTCAACAGGACGCGCGGGCCAGCGGTCATGTCACGCATAAAGCGTCGTCTCCTGCGGCAAGGCCTGAAAGACCCGCCAGAACCTAAAGCGCCTCATTCCGGCGTGGTCGAGGATGCCGGAAAACGCGAGACTGAAATACTTGTTTCTACTGCTTATCCAGACCGTAGACGGAATGCAAAGTGCGAACTGCAAGTTCCGTATAGGGGCCGTCGATCAGGATCGAGATCTTGATCTCGGAGGTGGTGATGGCGCGGATGTTGATGGCCTTGTCGGCCAGCGCCCTGAAGGCGGTCGCCGCGACGCCCGCATGGCTGCGCATGCCGATGCCGATGACCGAGACCTTGGTCATGCCGGCCTCCGACTGCACGACGTCGAAACCGATGGACGGCTTGGCCTTTTCGAGCACTGCCAGCGCCTTGTCGACGTCGCCGGATGGCACTGTGAAGGTCATGTCGGTCAGCGCCCCGTCCTCGGAGATGTTCTGGACGATCATGTCGACATTGATGTTGGCTTCCGCGAGCGGCCCGAAAATGCCGGCCGACACGCCCGGCCTGTCGGCCACGCGCCTCAGCGATATCTGCGCCTCGTCCTTGGCATAGGCGATGCCGGTGACAACCTGCTGTTCCACGATTTCATCCTCGTCGCAAATGAGCGTACCGGGCGGATTGTCGAAATCCCCCATTCCCGGAGCATCCGGGTCGTCGAAGGAAGAGCGCACGAAGGTCCGGACCTTGTGCACCATAGCAAGTTCGACGGAGCGGACCTGCAGAACCTTGGCCCCGAGCGAGGCCATTTCGAGCATTTCCTCGAACGATACCTTGGAGAGCCGCCGCGCCTTGGGCTCCATGCGCGGGTCGGTCGTATAGACGCCGTCGACATCGGTGTAGATGTCGCAGCGATCGGCCTTGACCGCGGCGGCGATGGCGACCGCGCTGGTGTCGGAGCCGCCGCGCCCGAGCGTGGCGATGCGGTTGTCGGGCCCCAGGCCCTGGAACCCGGAAATCACCGCCACCTGGCCGATACCGAAGCGCTCGATTAGCTTCGCGCCGTCGATCTCCTGGATGCGGGCCGCGCCATGCGCATTGTCGGTGCGGATCGGAATCTGCCAGCCCTGCCAGGAGCGCGCATCGACGCCAATGTGCTGCAGGGCCGTGGCAAGCAGCCCCGAAACGATCTGCTCGCCGGCCGAGACGACGGTGTCGTATTCGCGCGCGTCGTGCATGGGGGAAGCCTCGCGCATCCAGCCGACCAGCTCGTTGGTCTTGCCGGCCATCGCCGAAACCACCACCGCGACCTCGTGGCCGGCATCGACCTCGCGCTTGACGTGGCGCGCGACATTGCGGATGCGGCCGATATCGGCCACGGAGGTTCCGCCGAATTTCATCACGATGCGCGCCATGGAAGAGGCAAGTCCCCGTCTGCGGGCCGCGTCATCCCTGTTGCGGCACCTCTAAGCAAAGCGCCCCGGCAAAGCGGGGCGAAGTCGCGGCCTGCATAGCCAAAAGGACGGATGTTCGCAAGCAGAGCGGCGAGCCCTGTCACCGCATCGTCATGGAATTGTCAACTGGCCGCGAGTAGCAGCGGAGCGGGCGGCGCGAAGCCGGCTCAGGGTATGGCGTAGACCTGGACCATGCGTTCGATTCCCCTGAGCGAGACATCGTGCGATTCCGGCTGGAGCGCCCTGTCGCGCAACAGGGTCGCGGTCCGGGCATCGTTGACCACCGCGCCGGTGGCGAAGATCGATTGCGCCGTGGCGAGGCCCTGGACCCGCGAGGCGATGTTGACCGTCTGGCCGAAATAGTCCTGGCGTTCGTTCAGGGTGACGACGATGCAGGGGCCCTCGTGCACGCCGATCTTGAGCAGCAGGTCCTCGCGGCCGTTGCTCTCGTTGAGGTCGCGCATCGCCTCGCGCATGCGCAGCGCCGCCGCCACCGCCCGGTCGGGCGTCGGGAAGGTCGCCATGACCGCGTCGCCGATGGTCTTGACCACCGCCCCCGCCTCCGCCGCGACGATCTCATGCAGAACGCGGAAATGCGCCTTGACGAGGTCGAAGGCAACGAGGTCGCCAACCCGCTCGTAAAGCTCGGTCGAGCCCCTGAGATCGGTGAACAGGAAGGTGAGGCTGGTGATCTGCAGGCGCTGGTCGACGTCGAGCGTATCGGTCCGGTAGAGGTCGCGGAACGTCTGGTTGGACAAGAGCCGCTTGGCGGTCAGGAAGGGTCGCCGCCGGCCGAGCAGCTCGTGCAGCGAGCCGCCGGCGATGCAGACGCTCGGCAGGACGCGGCTGTCGCTGCGGTTCTCCAGCGCGATCCGCAGCGGCCCGGGGCGCATCTCGGTCGCCTGGCTGTGGGCATGGTCGCGGTCATAGATCAGCGACAGCGCCTGCCGCTCGCGCGTCGCCTCGCCCTTGACGTCGATGAACTGCGCCGAATGGGTGACCGGCTCGAAAACGATGATGAATTCCTCGGGCAATTGCACCGACAGCACGCCCTTCTCGCCCGGTGCGAGTTCGACATGGTCGATGATGAACTCGTCGATCACCGCGTTGTAGTTTTCCTCGGGCAGGTCGACGCCGGAGCCCCAGTACATCTGGCGGTAATATTCACCGAGAGGAAGCTGGTCGGGAGTATGCGCGCCGATGCGGCGCAGCCGCGGACTGACGGTGAAGGTGACGTCTACCATCTCGTCGAGCGTCGGGGCGTAGGAATCGGCGCAGAGCGAGCAGGCATATTGCTCCCTCTGGACGGTCTTCAGCGAGGCGTTGGAATCGAGCACGCCGCCGCATCCCGGGCAAAGCACGTTCCAGGCCATGTCGAAAATGCCGATGCGCGAGCCGTGCAGGAAGGCGGCGATGCCCTGTTCCTCGTCGAGACCGTTACGGGCGGCGAAGGCAAGGGGATTGATGCGGCAGAGCTGATGATCGGCGCCATCGGCAACAAGCCGTTCGATCGCCTGCACGGCGCCGGTGTCGGCGGACTGGCCGAGCAACGCGAAAAGATCACTGGCTTCACTCATCCGAGCAGCTTCCAGCCGGAACCATCCGGCATCTTCGCCATTCGCTTCGCCCGCAAGGATGTTACACCCCGCCGTCGCGGAGCGCCATCGCCATGCGGGGCCGGGATCTTCCGGCGGCCTGGATTGTTGTCTTGACAATCCGGCCCGAGGACCCGACTTCCTTGTGCCGAAGAGGAGACCCGGATCATGGCCGAAGCACGACGAACGACCATCGACACTGCGGAAGTCGACCGCTTTTCCGCGCTGGCTGCCGAATGGTGGAATCCGAACGGCAAGTTCCGCCCGCTGCACAAGTTCAACCCCGTGAGGCTCGCCTATATCCGCGACCAGGTGGCGCAACGCTTCGGCCGCGATGCGCATGCAGCAAGGCCCTTCGAGGGCCTGCGTATCCTCGACATCGGCTGCGGCGGCGGCCTGCTTTGCGAGCCGTTGGCCCGGCTCGGCGCGACGGTCGTCGGCGCCGACGCGTCGGAGACCAATATCGAGGTCGCCAAGCTGCATGCCGAACAGGCCGGCGTGTCGATCGACTACCGGGCTACGACGGCCGAGGACCTGGCCGATTCCGGCGAGACATTCGACATCATCCTCAACATGGAGGTTGTCGAGCATGTCTCGGATGTCGGCCTGTTCGTGGGAAAATGCGCCGAAATGGTCCGGCCGGGCGGCATCATGTTCGTCGCCACCATCAACCGGACGCTGAAGGCGCTCGGACTTGCCATCATCGGCGCCGAGTACGTTCTGCGCTGGCTGCCGCGCGGCACGCATGAATATGGCAGGCTGGTCAGGCCCGACGAACTCGAAAAGGCGCTTTCGGAGGCCGGCCTTGTGGTCACCGACCGCACCGGCGTGGTCTACAACATGCTGGCTGACCGCTGGCAGCGGTCGAAGGATATGGACGTCAACTACATGGTGATCGCCGAGAGGCCCGCCGGCTGACAGTCAGGTCTTCCTGGCCTGCGCCAGGGTGGTCATGACCACGCCGGCGACGATGACCAGGGCGCCGAGCCAGGTGAGCGCCTGGTAGCGCTCGCCCATATAGAGCGTGCCCGAAATCAGGCCGACCGCAGCCGCGACATAGCCGATCTGGCTGAGATAGACCGGCCCGCCCACTGCCTGCAGCCTGAAGAAGAAGGCGAACATCAAGGCAGCCGACGCGACCTGCGCGGCCGCGACCAGCGGGACATCGGCAAGCGTACCAAGCGACGGGGCGCCGGTAAGAACCAGCGTGCCGGCAAAGAGCATCGCGGCTGCCGCCAGGTGGCTGCCCACGGCAAGCTCGATCGGCCCGGTGCCTTCCGGCCAGTCGGCGGTTCGGTAGATGTTGCCGACGGCAAGGCTGACCGGCACGAGCAGGCCGATCATCACCCAGAAAAGCGCTGCCGGCTGGCCCGCTTCGCCGCGCGTCCACGCCACCATGACCGCCCCGGTGAAGCCGACAACGATGCCTGCCACGCCAAGCGCATTGGGCCGACGCACGCCGGACAGCAGCGACAGGAGCATGGTGATGACCGGCGACAGGGTGAACATGATGCCGGTGTAGCCGGCGCCGAGATGCGGAATGGCCGAGAACATCAAGAGGTTGGGGATCGCGTAGGACACGGCGGCGGTGACGAAGAAGTAGCGCAGCTTGTGCGGGGTCAGCCGGGGCCGCTCACCCCGGGCCAGCAAGACGGCAAGAAGCACGCTGCCGGCGCCGAAAGACACCAGAAAGGCCCAGACGATCGCCGGAACGCCGGCGGCCGTGCCGATTTTCGAGAATGGCAGGATCAGTCCGAGCAGGCCACCCGTGACGATCAAAAGGCCGATGGCCGAATTCCACAGGCGGTTCATGTGTCTCCCGGAGCGGTTCGGCGGCGACCTGATCAGAAATCGGTCCGTGCTGGATGAACCAGAAGCCGGGAAAGGGCAGGGTCAGTTGCGGTCGTCCGGGAAGACCGGAATCGGCATGAAACCGACACCGTCCTCGGCAAGGCTCTCTGCTTCTTCCTGGGTTGCCTCGCCGTAGATGCCGCGCGCCTCGGCCTCGCCGAAATGGATCTTGCGCGCTTCTTCGGCGAATTTCGGCCCGACATAGTCGGCGTTCTCGCGGATCTTGTCGGCCAGCGCCTTGATCTGCGCCATCGCCTTCTTCTGCTCTTCGCCCATGGCAAGCGCGATCTTCTCGCGCTTGCGGCCGGTCGAGACAGCCGGCGCCATCAGCGCCTTCTCGACCTTGTGCGAGCCGCAGGCCGGGCAGGCAACGAGCCCGCGCCCCTTCTGCGCGTCGAAATCGTCATTGCTGCGAAACCAGGCCTCGAAATCGTGTTCCCGTTCGCAAGACAGCGAAAAGCGGATCACGAAGCGGCACCTCGCAATTGGGCGGGCGGCTGGCCGGCGATCGGCTGCGAAAAGTCGCGGGCGTTCCTGAGGTTGGGGATCTTGCGCCGCGCCTGCGCCGACAGGTCGGTGTCGATCTCGGCGACAATGACGCCCGGTTCGTCGTGCGCCGCCTCGGCGAGCACCTTGCCCCATGGGTCGATGATCATCGAGTGGCCATAGGTTTCGCGGCCGTCCTCATGCAAGCCACCCTGAGCGGCGGCGATCAGGAAGGCGCCGTTCTCGATGGCGCGCGCCCTGAGCAGCACATGCCAATGCGCCTCGCCGGTCTGCCGCGTGAAGGCGGCAGGCACGGTCAGCACCTCGGCCCCGGCCATCGCCTCAGCGCGGAAGAGTTGCGGAAAACGCACGTCGTAGCAGACGGCAAAGCCCAGCCGCGCGATGCCGATATCGGTTACGACCGCCTCGCCGCCCGGCTCGTAGGCGGCGGATTCGCGCCAGCTTTCGCCATTGTCGAGATCGACGTCGAACATGTGGATCTTGTCGTAGCGGGCAAGCACCTCGCCTTCTGGCGAGAACAGCAGGGCACGGTTGGCCACCTTGCCGTCGGTGCGCAGGATCGCCGTCGAGCCGACATGGAGATGAATGCGCAGTTCGGCCGACAGGCGCCTGGCCGCCGCGACGATCAGGTCGTCATCCTCGTGCCTGAACAGCTTCCGGCGCGCCTCGGCGTCGCGCACCATGGCGCCGGTCATTTCGGGCGACTGGACATAGACGGCGCCCTTTTTAGCCGCCTCGCGCACCATCGCCTCGAAGTCGGTGGCGTTGCGCTCCGGCTCCATGGTCGAGCGCATCTGGATGGCAGCTGCCGTGAAGGTGGTCATGACCCTGCCCTACTGCTTTCGGCGAGCAGCGCGTCGAGGCGGCCCTGCCGTTCCAGCGCATGCAGTTCGTCGGACCCGCCGACATGCCGGTCGCCGATGAATATCTGCGGGAAGGTGGTTCGACCGTTGGCACGCTGGATCATTTCCTGGCGCAACTCCGGCGAGAAGCTCGCATCGTGCTCGGTGTAGGCGACGCCCTTGCCGTCAAGCAGGCGCTTGGCGGCGGAGCAATAGCCGCACATCATGCGCGTGTAGATCGTCACCTCGGTCATCTGCAGAATTCCGTCAGTCCGACTGTCATAGGGACTATATAGGCTGGCGATCGTCGGACTGAAAGTCCCCGGCCAGAACGCGCGCGAAAGTCAAGACGTCGACGGCCTTGGCGCCGCGCTTCTTGAGGGCCCGGGCGACGGACGAGACGGTGGCCCCGGTGGTGTAGACGTCGTCGACCACCAGAACCCGCCTGCCATTGATCGCGATTTCCATGTCGGGCGGGACGGCGAAGGCGGCGCGGACGTTGTCGTGGCGGTCGCCGAGCGGCAGCCCGACCTGCTGGCGCGTCCGCTTGACGCGACGGATCGCCATCGGCTCGAAGGGCAAGTGCGACTGCAGGGCTATCGCCCGGGCCAGTTCGGCGGACTGGTTGTAGCGCCGCGACAGGAAGCGGCGCCAGTGCAGCGGCACGGGCACGACGACGTCCGCATCGGCGATCAGTTCGGCCCCTGCCCTGACCATCCAGCGCGCCATCCAAGGCGCGAGATCGGTGCGGTCGGCATATTTCAGGCCCTGGACCATCCGGCCCGCGACACCGGAATAGGCGACCGCGGCGCGCGAACGCTCGAAGGGCGGCGGGTCGGCGATCGCCTCGGCCGACAGGAAGCCCTCGCCCATGTCATGCGCGAAGGGCGTTCCCATGACCGCGCACCACGGCTTTTCGAGGAAGCGGAGCTTCGGCCAGCACGTGCCGCAGAGCACGCCGGGCTGCGAGACCATGCGCCGGCAACCGGCGCAAACCGGCGGAAACAAGAGCTTCGCCGGAACAGAGAGCGCCATCAGGGCAAGGCTTTTCGCATGCGGCAACATCGCAACGCCCCTTGCGGATCATGCCGGACAATAGCAGATACGGTCGGACGGGCAGCGCTCTTTTTCGCCGCCATGGAGCATGGCAGACAACATTGCAGCCGATCATCGACACCGAACTCCTCCTTGCGCGCCGGCGCCGCGCTTTGGCACGCGCCGTGCCGGGCGCCGATTTTCTCATGCAGCGCGCGGCCGAGGAACTCGCGGACCGGCTGTCGACGGTCGAACGCCGTTTCGACAGGGCAGCAGTGCTGTTCTCGCTGACGCCGGCCGCGGAAATGGCCGTAGAGAACTCGGGCAAGGCAGCCGAGACGCTGCGGGTGGAGGCCGACGCGGTGTTCCTGGGCGGGAAACCCGGCATCGTCGCGGCGCCCGGCCATGTCGCGCTCGAAGCCGAAAGCATCGGGCTCGCCGTATCGCTGTTGTCGCTGCAGGACGAGAACGACATTCCCGGCATGCTGATCCAGATCCGCCGGGCGCTCAGGCCCGATGGGCTGTTCCTGGGCGTCATGGCCGGCGCGGGCACGCTGGCCGAGTTGCGCGAAAGCCTGCTTGCGGCGGAAGCCGAGCTGACCGGCGGCGTCACGCCGCGCGTCGTTCCCTTCGCCGACGTGCGCGAGATCGGCGCATTGCTGCAGCGTGCCGGCTTTGCCCTGCCGGTCGCCGATGTTGATACTGTAACCGTGCGCTATGCGAACATGTTCGGGCTGATGGCCGACCTCAAGGCCATGGGCGCCAGCAACGCGCTGCTCGACAGGACGCGCAAGCCGGCATCGCGTGCGCTGTTTGCGCGGGCGGCGGAGATCTATGCGGAGCGGTTTTCGGATCCGGACGGCCGCATCAGGGCGACGTTCTCGCTGGTCTGGCTTTCAGGCTGGGCGCCCGATGCATCGCAGCAGAAGCCGCTGAAACCGGGCTCGGGAAAGATCTCGCTGGCGAGTGTGCTGGGCAGCGATCGGCCCGAGTGACTGGAGATCGCAGCGGGGGCTACTTGAAGGCCTGCTGAAGCGCCCGATCCTGATTGCTGAACATGTCGCTTATTTCATTTGCCGTTCTGCCGATCCCGGCAACGATGGCCAGCGACAGCACGGCAATGATGAGGCCGTATTCGATGGCGGTGGCGCCACGGCGGTCTTTCAGAAACCGGCGGATCTGTTGCATGTCAAAACGTTCCCTTTATGCAGCAAAGCCTACACTCGACCTATTAAGAAAGGTTAACGACGCAGCGTTAACCGAGCTTGAACCGGCCGGTTCGTTGTCTAATGAAGTCGGTGCCGATCAGCAGGCGCCGTTGCGCAGGCCGTCGTTGCGGATGATGCAGACTTCGCCCGGCGCCTGCATGACGCTGCGGCGGATCGTATAGCCGCTGCGCTTGCCGATCGATCCGGTGCTGGTAAAGTCGAGACCATTCCAGGAAGCCACCTGGGATCGTGTGAAATTCTCCGCTACGGGCGTCAGAACGAGGGCCAGCGCTACGGCGGCCGAACCGAACAGCAGGACGAGCCGCAAGGCGCCCGAAGCCCCGACGCCGAGGAATGGCGCACGCTCGTTGCGGATCAGCTCCCATTCCTTCTCAGGCGTCATTCGATCAATCCCCGCCGCTTTCATCGCCGACCAGTGCCTGCAGCTTTCCATGAAGCTGCTAAAGGATTCATTAACGCTGATGGGAAATGCGGTCGCCAGGACCGTCAGAGCAGGTCGACGAGAAACGGGATCAGCGGCGGGTCGGCCGGCGGCATCGGGTAGTCGCGCATCTGCAGGGGCCTGACCCACTTCAATGTCTGGCCTTCCCTCGGCTCCGGAATGCCCCAGAAGCGGCGGCAGACGAACAGCGGCATCAGGAGATGGAACGACTCGTAGCTGTGGCTGGCGAAGGTGAGCGGCGCCAGGCACGCCTCCTTGGTCTCGATGCCGAGCTCCTCGCGCACTTCGCGCACGATGGTCTCCTCCGGCGTTTCGCCCTGCTCGATCTTGCCGCCGGGGAATTCCCAAAGGCCGGCGAAGGTCTTGCCCTCAGGGCGCTGCGCGAGAAGCACCCGCCCGTCCGCATCGACGAGCGCGACCGCCGCGACCAGCAGCAGAGGCTTGGCCGTTTCGGTCACCTCAGCTCTCCGCCGGGCGGCGGTAGTGATAGCGGTAGATTTCGCGGAAGCCGATCGACTCGTAGAGCCGGCGGCCGGCGGCATTGTCGGCCTCGACCTGTAGCCATGCCCGCGTCGCGCCGCGCAGCCGGGCCCATTTCAGCGCCGAGAGGATGACGCGCCGGCCATAGCCCTTGCCGCGCTCCCTGGCATCGGTGGCGACCTCGAAAAGGCCGGCGAGCTCGCCCTCGTGCACGCAGATCGCCGTCGCGAGCGGGTAGTCCTCGCCCTCGAGGACGAAGAGCCCGGCTTCCGGCTGGATGGCGCCGATGATTTCGGAGAGGCCGGGGCGCAGGGCCGCATCGAGGTCCTGCGTCGTCATCGCAGCGCCGATGAAGCGTCCCATGTCCTTCATTGGGATGTGATCCATCGCGCCGTCGACGGCTGCATTGTCGAGGTCGAATCCCATGACCAGCGATTCCGACAATGTCGACCATCCCGCATCGTCGAGATGGCGCGACAGCACGGCCCCCGACAGCGGCGACATGCGGAAAGTCATCGGCCGGCCATAGGCCTTGAAGCGCCGCCCCGCACGGGCGATCCGCCCGGCAAGGTCGCGAACGTCGCCGGGGTCGAGCGGATTGATCGAGTTCAGCCGCTTGGCCGGGTGGCCCGCCGTGAGGCGCACCAGCCACGTGCCGTCATAATGGACGGCCGATGCCGGCCAGGCGCGAAAGCCCGCCGCCTCGTAGCGACGCACGGTCGCCAGATCCGCCACCGGTGCGGTCAAGGCCTCTTCCTTCATCAGCTTCGATAGTCGCCGTTGATCGCGACATATTCCTTGGTCAGGTCACAGGTCCAGACGGTGGCCTTGCCCCGGCCGATGCCGAGATCGGCGCGGATGCGGATCTCGTCCTGCTTCATGTAGGCCGACGTCGCCTCCTCCGAATAGGAAGCGTCCCGCTCGCCCTGATGGGCGAGGCGATTGTCGCCGAACCAGATCGACAGGAGGTCGCGGTCGGCCGGCTCGCCGGCCTTGCCGACAGCCATCACGACGCGGCCCCAGTTGGCGTCCTCGCCGGCGACCGCCGTCTTGACCAGCGGCGAATTGGCGATCGACAGCGCAATGCGCCGGGCCGAGCGGCTGGACTTCGCGCCGGTGACCGTGACCTCGACCTGCTTGCGGGCCCCCTCGCCGTCCCGCACCACCTGCAAGGCCAGCGACTTCAGCACCTTGCCCAGACCGCGCTTGAAGGCGGCGAGGCGCGGATCCTTGACCGCCTCGATGCGCGGCGCGCCGCGCTTCTCGGCCGCTCCGGTCGCGAACAGCAGCAGCGTGTCGCTGGTCGAGGTGTCGCTGTCGACGGTGATGGCATTGAACGTCTTGCCGACGCCGCCGGAAAGCAGGGCCTGCAGCACAGGCGCGGCGATCGGCGCGTCGGTGGCGATGAAGGACAGCATGGTCGCCATGTCGGGCGCGATCATGCCGGCGCCCTTGGCGATGCCGTTGATCGTCACGTCGACGCCGTCGATCTGGACCGTCGCGGTCGCCACCTTGGGATAGGTGTCGGTGGTCATGATGGCGCTTGCCGCCTCCTGCCAGAAGCCCGGCCTGGCGGCTTTCACCATGCCCTCCAGGAGATGCGAGAAGCGGCCGGCGTCGAGCGGCTCGCCGATCACGCCGGTCGATGCCAAAAACACTTCGCCGGCGCTGCAGCCCGCGGCTTTCGCCCCGGCCTTGCCGGTCAGCGCGGTCGTCTCGCGGCCCTTCTTCCCGGTGAAGGCGTTGGCGTTGCCAGAATTGACGACCAGCAGCCGCGCCTTGCCGCCGGCGAGGTTGTCGCGGCAGAAATCGACCGGCGCCGACGGGCATTTGGACTTGGTGAAGACGCCCGCGACCTGGGTGCCCTCGTCGAAGGCCATGACCAGCACGTCGGTCCGCCCGCGATACTTGATGCCGGCCTCGGCGGTTGCCATGCGCACGCCGTCGATCTCCGGCATTTTCGGGTATTTCTTGGGGGCGAGCGGCGAAATCGTAGCGGACATGAGGCCTCTGGCGCGGCTGTGACGAAAGCTGCCACGGTTTGCCCGATAGAGAGTGCGCAGGCAAGGCGTTTTCGCCGTGCGTGTGGCGACCGCCGGGAAGCGGATATTCGTCTCCGGAGCCGAATGTCTTGGATGGTAGTTTTCACGGCGCGACTCTAGACTGCGCCGGCAGGCTGCGGCGAGGGCGAACGGAAACATGGCAAGGACGGTCTCGAAGCGGGGGCGGCTCGGCACCTTCGGCGGCGTCTTCACGCCGAGCATCCTGACCATACTCGGCCTCGTGCTGTTCCTGCGTCTCGGCTATGTCGTCGGCACGGTGGGGCTCGGCGAGGCGATCCTCATCATCCTGCTTGCCAGCGCCATTTCCGTGCTGACCAGCATCTCCATGGCCGCCATCGCGACCAATCTCGAGATCAAGGGCGGCGGCGTCTACTACATCATCTCACGCACCCTCGGCCTGCCCTTCGGCGGCGCGATCGGCCTCGTGCTGTTCGTCGCCCAGGCGATCTCGGTCGGCTTCTACTGCGTCGGTTTCGCCGAGGGGGTCGGCTCGGTCGCCGGTATCGAGAACGCGCTGCTGCAGCAGGCGATAGCCGCCCTCGCCGTGCTGGCCATGCTCGGCGTCGCCTGGTTCGGCGCCGAATGGGCGACACGTTTCCAGTATGTCGTGATGGCGCTTCTGGTGGCGGCGCTGGTCTCCTTCGCCTTCGGGGCGGCAGACGCATGGTCTCCCCGCAACATACTCGACAATTTCGGCCCGATGCTCGGCTGGAGCGACTTCTGGATCGCCTTCGCCATCTTCTTTCCGGCCGTCACCGGGTTCACCCAGGGCGTCAACATGTCGGGCGACCTCGCCAATCCGGGCCGCAGCATTCCGCTCGGCACCGCGCTCGCCGTCGGCCTGTCGATCGTCATCTACCTCATCGTCGCGCTGCTGCTCGCAGGCTCTCTGCCGCGGCTCGACCTCATCACCAATTATGCCGCCATGAAGGACGTTTCGGCGGTGGCCGCCGCAGTCGACGCCGGCATCATCGCCGCGACCCTATCCTCCGCGCTTGCCTCGCTGCTCGGCGCGCCGCGGATCCTGCAATCGCTCGCCACCGATCGCGTCTTCTACTTCCTGCAGCCCTTCGCCGAGGCCGGTCCCGACAACAATCCGCGACGCGGCATCCTGCTGACGGCCGCCATCGCCCTTGCCATCGTCGGGCTCGGCAGCCTCAACCTGATCGCCATCGTCGTGTCGATGTTCTTCGTCGTCACCTACGGCCTGCTCAACTACGCGACCTATTTCGAGGCGAGCGGCAAGAGCCCGTCGTTCCGGCCAAGCCTTACCTGGTACCGGCCGTGGATCAGCCTTGCCGGCTCGATCGCCGCCGTCGGCGTCATGCTGGCGATCAACCTGGCGGCGGGCCTCGCGGCCATCGCGGTGGTGTTCGGCATCTACCAGTACCTGAAGCGCGGGGCGATCGCGGCGCGCTGGTCGGACGGGCAGCGCTCATACCATCTGCAGCGCGTGCGCGAGCATCTCCTGCAGGCCAACGCCCGCGCCGAGCATGCGCGCGACTGGCGCCCCCAGGTGCTGGCCTTCTCCGACGACAGCGACCGGCGCCCGCGGCTCTTGACCTTCGCCGACTGGATCGAGGGGCAGAGCGGGCTGACCACCGTCATCCGCGTGATCGAGGGCAAGGGCCGGCATGCGAGGCGGGCGCGCGACAAGGCCGAACTGGAGCTCGAAAAGGACCTCGCCGACCTCAAGCTCAAGGCCTTCCCGCTGGTCGTCGTCGGCCAGAGCCTCGACAGCGTCGTCCCGACGGCCATCCAGGCGGCCGGCATCGGCCCGACCCGCATCAACACCGTGCTGGTCAATTGGCCGAGACAGGAGACGGACCCCACCTCGGCGGAATACCGCCGTTACTTCCGCAACCTCAATGTCGGTTTCTCCTTCGGCTGCAATCTCCTGATCCTCGACTGCGACGAGAGCGAGTGGGAGACGCTGGCGGACATACGCGCGGAAGACCGCGTCATCGACGTCTGGTGGATCGACAACCGCACCGGGCGACTGATGCTGGTGCTCGCCTATCTGCTGACGCGCAACGATGCGTGGCGCGGCGCCACGATCCGCCTGGTCGTTCGTGTCGAGGCGGGCGAAGCCGAGGCCCAGCGGACAAGGGTCGAGCAGGTGCTGAAGGACGTCCGCATTCCAGGCGAAATACTGATCGTCGAGGCGGGCGAGGACCACAGCAAGCAGACCGTGGAGGTGTCGCACGCTTCGTCCATCGTCTTCATGGGGCTTGGCTTCGGCCGCGAGCAGTTCGTCGACTGGCTGGGCAACGACATTGGCGGCCTGATGCCGCAACTGCCGATCTGCGTGTTGACCATGGCGGCCGAGGAAGTCGACCTTTCGGCCGATCCGGACGCCGGGGAGGAAAGCGCAAGGGCCCGCGCCAAGGACGCATTCGACGACGCGACATCGCGCCGCAAGTCGACCGCCAAGGCGCTGGAAAAGAGCCGAGTGGCGCTGGAGAAGGCCGAGGCCGACACCACCGATCGAGCCGCCGAGCTCAGATCAGCCGCTGCCGCCGATATCGAGAAATTCGAGGCGCAGCTTGCTGATGACGAACAGTCGCTTGCGTCAGCCCGCCTGGTGGCTGAGAATCTCGGCGTCGCCATGGACGACGACGAGGTCGACGGGGAGGCCGCGGGCGACGGGACACCCGTCGCCTCAGCCTGACGTGAGGTGGGTGCCCGGTGCTGCGGCAAAGCGGCGCGGGCGAACCGCGCCGCGCTGACGGCTACTGCTTCTGTGCGGCGTCGATGGCGTCGATCGACTTCTTGAGGTCGGCGTCTTCGATTTCAACCGCCGCCTTGGCGCGCAGGTCGTTGACCAGCGCGAAATACTTCTCGCGCAGCAGCAGCTCGTGCAGCTTGGCCTTGACCTGCTCGAAGGCCGGCGGCTGCTGCGCGCGCTTGTCCTCGAGCTTGATGATGTGCCAGCCGAAGTCGGTCTTCACCGGCTCCTTCGTATAGGCGCCGATGTCGAGAGACATGGCGGCCTTCTCGAACTCCGGAACCATCTGGCCGGCCGAGAAATAGCCGAGATCGCCGCCGCTGGTCTTGCCGCTTGGGTCGAGCGTCTTCTCGTTGGCGAGTTTTTCGAAGTCGGCGCCGCCGTCGAGCTCCTTGATGATCTCCTTGGCCTCTTCCTCGGTCTTGACCAGGATGTGGCGGGCGCGCACCTCGTTGCTCGGCGGCGTCTCGGAAATCTGCTTGTCGTAGCGGGCGCGGACGTCGGCGTCGGTGATCGTGCCGGCGACATCCTTCTCGATGACTTCGCCGTGCAGGGCGCGATCGCGCAGGAACGCCAGGCGCTGCTCGACACCGGCATCCTTGTCGAGGCCGTCAGCCATCGCCTTGCCGACGAGGAGCTTGATCTCAAGCACCGCCATGAAGGCGGCGGCGCGGCGCTGCTCGGGCGCGAGCTGCGCATATTGCTGGTCGACGCTGCTCATGGCGAGCGCCAGGTCGCCCTCGGTGATCGTCTGGCCGTCGATGGTGGCGACGACCGTGCTCGGATCGGGCGGCGTGACGGGCGTCGCCGCGGCTGCCGG
>CAMYMG010000026.1 GCA_947259295.1 uncultured Rhizobiaceae bacterium | reverse complement strand
CTTCGCGGCGGGAGCGGCGGCCGACGCGGCGTTAGCGGCTCCCCCCGCGCCCCCACGCCGGCTGGCCGCCGCACATGTCGCATGGTGCTACGACCGCTATCTTTCCTACCGTGCCTGGGACAACACCTACCAGCCCTACGAAGGACCCCGCCGGCAGTGCTGGTCGCCCTACAACTGAGCCGGCTGGCTTTCAGGCCGTCAGCTTCAGCCCGATGATCCCAGCTATGATCAAGGTGATGCAGGCAATCCGTACCGGGGTTGCCGGTTCGCCGAGCAGCCAGATGCCGAGGATCGCCGTGCCGACCGTGCCGATGCCGGTCCACACCGCGTAGGCGGTGCCGACCGGCAGCGCCTTCAGCGCCAGGCCGAGCAGGCCGAGGCTGGCCAGGATGCAGGCGATGGTGACGACGGTCGGCGTGAGCCTGGTGAAGCCGTGCGTGTATTTCAGGCCCATGGCCCAGGCGATCTCGAACAGGCCGGCGACAAACAGAATGAGCCAATGCATCGTGCATTCTCCCGAAATGAAAGGGCCGTCCCTTTCGTCCACGCTTGCCGGCCGAGGTCGTCCCCGCCGCTTACGTGCGCCGGTGTCAGGCGCCGTATGACGCCTCACCGACCTCGATGCCATACTCTGCGCCGGCGTCCAGCATCATGTGCCAGAGGCTCTCGGCGAAGCTGGTGAAGACAAGAAGGTTGAAGGTGGCCGCGCCGCCTGCCGTGTCTTCGCCGCGCCACAGCGTGACGGCGGTATGGTCAACGGATGTCGCCGCGGCGGTGCCGGCCGGAAACACCGACGCGTCGAGATCGAGCGAGCAGAATTTCGCCAGCACGTCACGCGCCCGCGGCCCGGCGATGCGGATCAGCGCGCGGGCGTCGGACTGGTCGGAGAGCGACGCAGCGCCTGCAAGCGGGCCAGCAAGTGCCGCCAGCGGCGAAGCGAGGCCATCGCGCGGCGATAGCGCCAGGAACTGGTCGGGACCCGACCAGACGAGCAGGCTGCCGCCGGCCGCCACGGCCTCGGGCTTCGCGGGTGCGGCAATGCCGAAATGGTCTTTCGCCGCCATGGCGAGTGCCGCCGCCTTGCCGCGCCGCGCCATGACCTGGACCAGGGCGAAATCGCCCAGGACGGTATAGGCAACGCCCGACCCGCCGGCCTCGGCGCCGTGATGGCCGGGCTTCAGCACATGCGACAGCGGCGCCGTCGCTACCCAGGACAATTCAGCCACGCTGGCGTCCTCCCTCGGGATCGTAGAAGACCGGGTTGCAGATCTCGATATCGTAATCCTCGCCGCGCAGCGGATCATGCGCGCGCATCACGTCGCCGATGCGCTCGCGGCCGCGGATGACGAGGCCAAGCCCGATCCACTGGTCGAGCGTCGGCGAGAAGCAGACCGAGGTGACGTAGCCCTGGTCGGTCGACGGTTCGGCCATCTCGCCCTTCAAGATGAGATGGGCGCCGGAGCGCAGCCGGCGCGCCCTGTCGACCGGCCTGATGCCGACGACAACGTGGCGGTCGGCGGCGGCGAGCGCCTCGCGGGTGGCCATGGTGCGGCCGACAAAATCCTTCTTCGACGACATCATCTTGCCGAGGCCGAGATCGGCGGCGGTGGTGGTGCCGTTGAGTTCCGGCCCCGCCACATGGCCCTTCTCGATGCGCATGACGCCGAGCGCCTCGGTGCCGTAGGGGATGATGCCGAAGGGCTCGCCGGCGCGCATCAGGTTGCGCACCAGCGCGTCGCCGAAACGGGCCGGGACCGAGATCTCGAAGGCCATCTCGCCGGAGAAGGAGATCCGGAAGAGACGCGCCCTGATGCCGCCGCGCAGTGCGACCTCGCGCACGCCCATGAAGGGGAAGCCCTCGTTGGATAGGTCTTCGGCCGGATCGACGACCTCGCGCAGCAGGTCTCGCACCTTGGGTCCGGCGATGGAGAACTGCGCCCACTGGTCCGAGACCGAGGTCAGCTGCACGTCGAGTTCCGGGAACAGAACCTGACGGCAGAATTCGAGATGCTGCATCACCGGGCCTGCCTTGGCCGTGGTGGTGGTCAGGAAATAGTGGTCCTCGGCGAGCCGCGACGTGGTGCCGTCGTCATAGACCAAGCCGTCCTCGCGCAGCATCAGGCCGTAGCGCGCCTTGCCGACGGCAAGCGTGGAGAAGGTGTTGATGTAGACGCGGTCGAGGAAGGCGCCGGCGTCGGGGCCGTGCACGTCGATCTTGCCGAGCGTCGAGACGTCGCAGAAGCCGACGCCTGAGCGCACCGTGTTGACCTCGCGGGTGACCGATTCAAGCCAGTCCTTCTCGCCGGCGCGCGGATACCATTGCGCGCGCTTCCAGAGCCCCGTGTCGACGAAGACCGCGCCCTGCTCCGCCGCCCAGTGGTGCGACGGCGTCAGGCGCGTTGCGTGGAAGTGCTCGCCGCGGTTGGGGCCGGCCAGCGCGCCGATGGCGGTCGGCACATAGGGCGGGCGGTAGATTGTCGTGCCGGTTTCGGGGATAGAGCGGCCGGTGACCGCCGCCATGATGGCGAGGCCCGAAACGTTCGAGGTCTTGCCCTGGTCGGTCGCCATCCCGAGCGTGGTGTAGCGCTTCAGGTGCTCGACCGACTGGAAACCCTCGCGCGCCGACAGTTCGATGTCGGAAGCGGTGACATCGTTCTGGTAGTCGACGAAGGCCTTGCCCTTGCCGGCGACGTGCCAGAGCGGCGACAGCGGCGTTTCCGGCGCGTCGGCCGCCGAGGCTGCCGTGCCGGCGCTCTTCGCGAAGCCGAGGTCGGAGGCGGCCG
>CAMYMG010000025.1 GCA_947259295.1 uncultured Rhizobiaceae bacterium | reverse complement strand
GCCATCCCGAACAATGTCGGCAGACGCTTGCCCGGCAACGTCTGGAGCGTTGGGACGATGGAGAACAGGAAGCTCAGGGAATTGGGAGAACGGGCCAATCGTTCTGCTGCGGCCCGGCAATTGCGGGATCACGCACGGGCGCGGTCGGTCAGGGCCGGTCGTGGATCCGTTCCAGTCGCCGCTCTGGTTTCTGCAGCGATCGCCCTGTGTCTGCTCGTCTACTATTTGATCCGCTGACGAAAAAGTGCGCATCGGATTGACTGCGCCCCAGATGCAAAAAGACCCGCTGCCAAAGCAGCGGGTCCCTGAAGGTCGATAGTTGTCGTTACCAGGGCTTGTACCAGCCCTCGACGACCACCTGCTTGTCGCGGTGATTGCCGCCGAGCGTAGCGCCGAAATAGGCGCCGAGCGCACTGGCAAAGAGCGAGGCAGCCGTCAGGAACGCGGCAACCAGGCCGATGCGGCGTGCCGTTTCGGCAGCTTCCTGCGCGGCAGCCTTCGCTTCCTGCGCCTGGGTCCAGGTTTCGTCGACGCGCGCCTGCGCTTCTTCCTGGCTGATGCCCGAGCGGGCGCTGACGACGCTTGCCAGATACTGCCTGTCGGCATCCTGGAGTTCGTCGTCGGCAAGGGCTCCGCCGATGATGCGGGTTACTTCGCCGCGCGTATCGGCCGTCGTAGGCTGGGCCGTTGCACTGGTGCTTCGCAGCAGGCGGTCGACCAAGAGGCTGTTGCCATCGGACATCATGTCGTCGGCGTTTCCAGCCGCGCCAGCGGCGGCGCCCGCAGCAACGGTCGAGGCAGCACTGGTAGCGGTCGAGACCGCGGCCGATACGCCTGTCAGCGCCACGAAGGCACCGATCAGAACCGCCAGCGCCCACATCACCAGGCCGTGCGAACCGTCACGAATGTCGGACTCGTGCTCCGTCGCGTCGTAGTTGCGGCGGCGCAGTCGTCCGGTCAGGTAGCCGCCAGCGGTAAAGCTCGAAATCTGCACCCAGAGGACCCACAGCGCAGCGGCGATTGCGAACCAGAACAGCGTCATGCCGCGGCCTTCATAGGCCGAGGTCAGGGAAAGTCCGATAGCCGACCCGAATGTCAGCAGGACGAATGAAATTGCAGTAGCGAGCACGGTCCCGGCGAAAATGGCCGGCCAGTCAACATATGAGTGCTCGTTGGTGTCGCTCGCTGCGGGAGCGAGGTTTTCGGCCAATGCCATAGAAGTCTCCCCTGGAAATAAGGGCGTACACGCCCAGTTGAATTAAGGCGCGGAGACGATCAGCGCAGCCCGAACAGCGAAAGAACGGCCATGATGACGACGATCAGGCCGACGATGTAGATAATTCCATGCATAGTGCGCTCCCGCGTTTGAGTTACGCGGTGATAAGCGGCACGCCTCGGAAAAGTTCCCTCGCCGCCATCATTGCCATGATTGGCGAAGGCAAGGCCTGCCATCACTTGGCATTCATTCTCGGCGATTTACCGGGGCGGGCTACCCGTGCGCCTGGCGCCGGTCTGGCAGAAGTTCCCGATGGATCTTCTCGAGCGGCAATGCGTCGAACGACGGGAGATAGCCCTTGCGATCATAGAGTTCACGCGGCACGGCACCAGTACGATGGCCATAGTCGACCTCGGCCCAGCCATCGCGTGTCCGGAAGATGCCGACGGCCGGCTTCGGCGTCGGCCGGTAAGGCTCTACGCCCTCAAGAGCCTCGACTTCGACGCCGGTCCTCCAGAACATCTCTTCTATTGAGCGATAGGAAGACACGAGATTGGGCTTGAGCGCCGACGTGCGTGTCAGCGCATAGACCGTGCTGCCATCCTGCTGCGCCGACCAGACATGATAGTTCACGCTCTTGTGGCGGACGACGCGGTCATAAACCCAGTTCATGCTTGCCTTCGGTACTCGCACCCTGCCAACCGCCCGGCGCAATCGTTGCCAAATTTCGTGGCGGCAGTGTGTTGTGAATCAGATTCGCACCGTTTTGGACAGCGATAGATTGTCCCGCCGGCGAACAACGCAGGCTGCCCCACCAACGGTCGGTCAGGCGGACTGAGTCTCGACGGAGTCGCATTCCGATTTTTTGTCAATATGGGTTTGATGTCGGATTCGAGTGCGGTTAGATTAGACCCGAATCAGCCGCAGCTCGGGGGCGCGGCGAACCACCAAATGTCTGATGTTCCGGGTTTTTCCGGCACAGGACGCGGCAGGTTTCGCGTGTTGCACCCGGATTCGGCCGATCGGCTTCCGCCGAGTCCGTAGACCGCGTTTTCCATTGTGATTGAGTATTTCAGGTTCGGTTGCTGGCGACGCCAGAGGCCGGGCCGACAGGACGATTCCGGCCAACAGAGCTCATGACCAGCCTCGCCATTCAGATCGAACCGGACAGTTTCGCAGGCAGGCTTGCCTCGCGCGGCGATCTGACGAGCTTCTTCATGACGCTGACCGCCGAGATCGGCGCCGATGCCTACATGCTGGTCTCGATCCTGCACGACCAGGACCAGAACACGGCCCGGATACTCGCCTCCAACTGGATACACGACGCGATCGAGCTTGTCGGCCACCGGCTGATCGCCAGCCTGGCCCAGGCGCCCGCGGTTGCACCCGGCACGCGACCGCGCCGGTTGGCACCGGCAACCGCACCCGATGCCGCAGGCATGATGAGCGGCGAACAGGCCAAGCTCCTCGATGTTCTCGGCCACGGCGAAATCTATTCGCTGCGGCTCTATGTCGGCGGGCAGCGTTATTTCCTGCTGTTCTCGGCGTCGGAGGCCGGCAAGATCCGGCAGGAGGCGCTGACAGGCGCGCAACTGCGCTGCTGCTATGCGCTATCGCAGATCCCCGCTTTGTTCGGATCAGACGCAACGCAGGACCGCCTGTCCGATCGCGAGCGCGAATGCCTGGTCTGGGTCTCCGAGGGCAAGACCACCGACGAGGTGGCGCTGATCCTTGGCGTTTCGAGCAACACGGTCAGCAACTACATCACCCATGCCATTCAAAAGCTGTCGGCGACCAACCGGGCGATGGCGATCGCAACGGCCATCAGGAGCGGCATCATTTGAACGACGCTGCCGCACGCACCGAGCCCGACCAGCAGTCATTCGGCGAGTACCGCAATCCCTTTGGCGCACATGTTCCGGTCTCCGAGCAGTTCCACACGGTTACCATTCCCGATGCGGTTCGCCGCTGCCGCTGGATCGCCGTCGACCTGAATGCGGCAGCCTTCAGCCTCTACCAGATCGGCCCTTCGGCCGAACGACCGTTTCTGGCGCCCTGCTTCGATTCCTCCTACCCGGACATGGCACCCGAAACGAAGCAGATCGCCGGCAAGGACAGGACGGGTATCGTCAAACATGCGCGGAAATCGACCGCGCCTTGTTTCTGGACCGACGGCCCGTCCGGCGCCGGGGCAATCGATGGTCTCGCGTGGTGCAGACGCATCGACCCGTTGGCCGAGGGCACGACAGGCATGGCCTTCCCGGTCCATGCCGATCGGGGTAGCGGGCTTGCGGTGTTTTTCGGGCCCGACATCGCGCTTGAACCGCATGACCTGTTCGAGATTCACGCCCGCTGCTTTTCGCTCTTCGAAGCCGTTACGCGGATCAGGCGGCGCGATGGCGTCACGGTCCCTTCCATTTCAAAGCGCGAGCTGGAGTGCCTGAAACTCACGGCAAACGGCTATACCAGCGAAGAGATCGCGCGGCTGCTCAAGCTGTCGGTGCACACCGCCAACCAGTATCTCTCCAGTACAACGCAGAAGCTCGATGCCGTGAACCGAATGCATGCGGTGGCCAAGGCTCTGCGGCTTGGCCTCATCGACTGAGCAAGACGCTCAGCGCATCCCCACCGCTTCCGTCTTGCGGATGCGCGCCCGCTCGAGAGTCGATCGCAGGAAGTCCGTATTGCGCTTCGGATCGGCGGCCGGGCGGTCGAAGGCGACGTAATTGACTTCGACCGACGCAGTCTCCGCGTCAAGACTGAGGGAGAAATAGACGGTGGCGCCGGCTGGCCGCAGTTCGAGGTCGAGCACGATGCGAGCCGTCTCGGTCCAGCTGACATGCGCTTCCCCACCATGCCCGAGCCGCAATGTTCCAGGCATCAGGAACATCTCTGCTGCGGAGTCCACGATGTCGGAAACGGTCGCGAAATGCTCGAGCCGGATGAAGGCAATATAATCCGCCACCTCGACGAGCCGCAGCTCGGCGACAACCTCCTTGATGGCTTCGGCCACGATCACCTCGCGTGGCGCGGCATGGGGCTGTCGGTTCATGAAAGCTCTTTACGCTTGGGCTTGCTCGAGTAGACGATGCGGACCAGTTCGGCGACGGCCTGATAGAATTGCGCCGGAATTACGCTATCGACCGAAACTTGCTTGTACATGGAACGCGCCAGCGCGACGTCTTCGAAGATCGGTATGTTGTTGGCCTTGGCGATTTCCCTGATTTTCAGGGCCACGAGGTCCTGGCCCTTCGCCAGCACGACCGGAGCGCTGTTTTCCTCGCGCACATAGCGCAGCGCTATGGAGAAGTGGGTCGGATTCGCAATGATCAGCGTCGCGCGCGGCACGGCCGTCATCATGCGCTTGCGCGCCCGGTCGCGTTGCAGGGAGCGTAGCCGGGCCTTGACGATCGGGTCGCCTTCGGCCTGCTTGTGCTCGTCCTTGACCTCCTGCTTGGACATGCGCAGTTCCTGCTTCCAGTGGAAGCGCGACCAGACAAGATCGGCTGCCGCGATCAGTCCCATCACCAGGACGATCGACAGGATGATGCCGATGCCCATGTCGCGGATGACCATCGCAAAGTCGGCCGACTGCGTGAGCATCCCGGCAAGGAACCGTCGATGGCTGTCCGATAGCGTGAAGGTCAGCACGCTGGCCGCGAAGGTAAGCTTGCCCAGCGACTTCAGGAACTCCGCAAAGCCCTGGGCGCCGAACAGCCGCTTCCAACCCTTGGCGATGGAGATGCGGGAGGCTTGCGGGCGGATGCGTTCGCCGACGAATTGCGGCAGGTTCTGGAACGCCGACGCCCCGACGCCCGCGACCACGAGCAGGATGAACAGGCTGGCGCAGGCCTTGCCGATCTCGATCGTGACAATGCGCGACAGCGCGACCACGTCGTCGGCCGTGTCCATCGGCCAGGAATCCGGCTTCTCGAGAAAAATCGACAGAAAGCTTCCAACCCTTAGCACCGTATCGCTGGCGAAAAAGACGGCGAAGATCAGGATGGCGATGAACGAGCAGAGGATGGTCGTCTCGCGCGAATGCGGCAGCTGGCCCTTCTCGACCGTGTCGCGGATCTTCTTCTCGGTGGCTTCTTCTGTTTTGCTGTCTTTGTCTTCCGAACCGGACATCGCCGTCAGGCCGCCGCGCTCTGCATGGTCGGCAACTCAAACGCGCCCTCGCGCGACATCCGGATCGCGGCGGCGGCGACCGCCTTGCGGGCCCTCACGATATCGGCTTCGGCAATGCCGGCTGCACCCTGGCTGAGTTCCGACTCGATCATGCGCCGCGAGCGGGCGCCGATCGACGACAGCACCGCCTCTGCAAGCGATGCCTGCGAGTTGCGTAGCGCCAGGGTGACAAGCTCGGTCGAGACACTGTCGAACAGGGCGACCCGCGCCTGCTGGGTAAGGAGCAGCACGTCCTCGAAGGAGAACAGCCGCGACTTCAATTCGTGCAGATCGGGCGTGCCCGATTTCTCCAGATCTTCCATCATCTCGTCGAGCTGTTCCTTCTCCAACTCGTTGAGCACCGAGGCCACGCGGATCTGGCCGGCGGAAGTGTCGCGGGTCGAACTCTCGGCCAACAGCCGGGCACGCAACTGGTTTTCCACGATCCGGGTCGCTGCTTCCGGGATGTTCGCCATCGACATCATGCGCTTGACGATCTCGCTGCGAACCGGCTTTTCGAGCGAGAGAAGGGCTGCAGCCGCGGCTGCCGACGAAAGATTGGACAGCACCAGCGCCGCCGTCTGGGGATGTTCTTCGGCCAGGAAGGCGCCAAGCCGGGCTGGTTCGATCTGTTCGATCTGCGGCCATACGGGGGGTGGCCCGGCGGGAGCCGCCTCCTCCTGTCCGATTCCCATCAACGCATTCATCTCTTCCGGCGAGAGGGATTCGGTCAGGATCGTGTCCATCCGGTCGGCCGAATCGAGCAGGCCCGCACCCTCGGTGAACTCGGCCTCGAACTCGGCGACGATCTGTTCGAGATCGGACTGGTTGATCGTGCGCAGCAGGCGCGCTCCCTCGATCAGGGCCTTCAGTTCGTCCTGCTTGAAGAAGCGCAGCAGCTTGCTGGCAGACGGCTTTCCCATGGCCACGAGGATCGCCGCGGCCTTCTGGGTTCGCGTCATGTTGGCTGCTGTGCTCACCTCGGCATGTTCCATGCGTGCACCATCACGCCGTCTTGGCAGAGGCGATGATCTCGGTCAGCTTGATGCCGAAACGCGACGGATCGTTTTCCAGAACCGTGATTTCGCCGCGCGCGATGCGGCGGCCGTTCACCACGACGTCGACGGGCTCCCCAATGCGCCGGTTGAGCGACACGGTCGATCCCTTCTGCAGGGCCATCAGTTCCGAGACAGGCATTTCCGTGGTCCCAAGCACGATCTGAACCTCGACGGGAATGTTCATGATCAGCGCCGAATTCATGCCACCCGAACTTGCCTGGCTGCCGGCGGCGGGCGCCGCGCTCGAAGCGGCAGGACTGGCGGCAGTCGCCGGGCTTGC
>CAMYMG010000024.1 GCA_947259295.1 uncultured Rhizobiaceae bacterium | reverse complement strand
TGCCGGTCAGCGCGCCCGATTCGGTCGGCCCCGCGGCCACCGCGTTGACGCGAACGCCCTGGGGGGCGAGCTCGAGCGCCCAGCAGCGGGTCAGGTGCTCGAGCGCCGCCTTGCTGGCAGCGTAGTGCGACAGGCCGGCCGCCGCCTTGTGGCCGAAGGTGCTCGACACATTGATGATCGTGCCCTTCGCCTCGATCAGATGGGGCAGTGCCGCGGCCGCCAGCAGGCTCGGCCCGACGACATTGACGGCAAAGATGGCGCCGATCCTTTCGGCAGTGGCTTCCTCGAGCGCCAGCAGCGCGCCGGCGCCGGCATTGTTGACGAGACAGTCGAGCCGCCCCCAGGTTTCGACCGCCTTGGCGACGGTGCGGCGGGCATCGGCCGGCTCGGCGGTGTCGGCAACAAAGCCGACGATGTTGGCATGCCGGACGGCCAGTTCTTCGAGCGGCCCCGGACGGCGGCCGGTCACCACGACCCTGGCGCCCTGGTCGGCGAAACGGAGTGCGGCGGCGCGGCCGATGCCGGAACTGCCGCCGGTGACGATGACGACCTTGCTATCGAGCGTAGACATGCTGGTTCTCCTTCCGGGCCACGCCCGGACTGTTCTCTTCGGGATTCTGGGTACGCGGTCAGGCGTCCGCTGCGGCGAGCAGGCCTTCGTGGCGCATGGCGGTCCGCACCGACGGCCGCGCGGCCATCCGCTCGCGCAACGCAAAGAGCGGTGCCGGAAGGTCGATGCCAAAGCGCTTGGCCCACAGCAGCATCACGAACAGATAGAAATCGGCAACGGTCGGCCGTGCGCCGAACAGATAGTCGCCCTTCAGCCAGCCCGCGACTTCCTCGAAGAGCCCGGAAATCGTCGCCTTCGCCTTCGCCTTGGCCTCGGCACTGCCGGCGTGCCACATCGGCTTGAAGGCACGGTGGAGCTCCGTTGAAACGAACGTCAGGGCCTCGAGCACACGGGTGCGGCCGAGCGTGCCGGGCGCGCCGAGCGCCGGGTATTCGCCGGCGATCCAGTCGAGGATGGCGATGTTCTCGGTGATGAGTTCGCCGTCATCGAGCAGCAGCGCCGGAACATAGCCCTTCGGCGTGATCGCGTGGAAATCGATGCCCGACGCCGTCTTCTTGGTCACCAGGTCGACGGCCTCCCGCTCGAAACTGGCGCCGGCCTCATGCAGCGCGATGTGGTCTGCAAGACTGCAGGCGAGCGGCGTGTAGTAGAGTTTCATGGCCTTGATCCTCTGTCGCGGCTTGAAGCGGCCGCGGGCGTTCAGCGGTAGCCGACGCCGTTGACGTAGTTGGTGAGCATCCGTTCCTGCATCTCTTCCTGCTCGAAGAGCACGTTCATGGCGTCGCGGATGTTGAGGACGCCGATCGGCCCGTTCTGCGCGTCGATGACCGGCAGGTTCTGCAGGCCCCGCGCCGTCATCGTCTGCCAGACGGCATGCACGGAATCCTCCGGACGGCAGGAGACAATGGAGCGGCTCATGGCGTGCACTACGGGCGAGTCCGGCAAGGCCGCCCCGGCGAAGAGGCGCACCAGGTCCGACTTGCTGAGCACGCCCTCGACGCCCTTGTCGCTGCACACGACGAGCAGCCCGACTTCCGGCCGCGACAGCGAGAGGGCCGCGGCGTGGAGGGTCGCGTCGAAGTCGACGACCGCGAGGCGCGAAGACGTTACTGCGTAGAGGCTGTCGACAAACATTTGTGCTGTCCTTGGCTTGCAGCACCGTTGCACGCGCCCCGGCCGGCTGCCGGGGCGCACGCGCAGGCTGTGGACTAGTCGCTGAAGGGCGTGGTTAGTTCGGTCTCGTCGGTATCGACCACGAACACGGCAAGCAGGCGGGCGGGTTCCGTCTTGCTGGCATTCGAGCTGACACCGTGGCGATCGCCCGGGTACTCCGAAAAGCTCTCGCCGGCCCGGTAGGTCGTTACCGGCCCGTCATTGACCTGGCTCAGGATCGCTCCCTCCAGCACGGTGGCGTAGATGAAGGCCGAATCCGCATGCGTGTGTCCGGCCGAGCTGCCGCCCGGCTCGTACTCGACCAGCACGCCCCGCATGCTCTTGCCGGGAACGTTGGGAAGCTCGTGGTCGTAGACCAGCGTGACCTTGTCGCCGGAAGAGTCGTGCGCCGAGGCGCCGGTCGCCAGCAGGGTCGCCAGAGCGGCCGCGCGAAGAATGGTTCTGATCATGGTCGTATCTCCGTTTCATGAGTGGTTGGGGGGTGATCGCCGGCCCGAGGGGAAGGCCGGCGATCAGGCCAGGAGGCGGGGTTCGGACGCCTGCCCTGGCAGGGTGGGAGGCAAGGGGGCCGAAGCCGGTTCAGTGGGCGACGGGCGCTTGCTTCAGCCAGTCCTCGAAGCTTGTGGTGCCGAGGCGGGGCGCTGCGCCGGGCGTCAGCGATTTGTCATCGATTTCGGTGCCGAAGTAGCGGGCATGGGTGTCGGCGGTCACCTTGCGCGGGTCGTTGCGCGCTGCGAGGAAAGTGCCGGCGAACTTGTCGAGCGGGATCGGCTTCGGGCCGGCGATCTCGACGGTGCCGTTGACCGGCTTGCCAAGCGCCAGTTCGGCCAGAGCCGCGGCCGCGTCGTTGGCAGCGATGGGCTGCAACAGCGCTGGCGACAGTCGGATCCCGTCGCCATCGGTAGCCGTCTTGATGATGCCGTCGGCGAATTCGAAGAACTGTGTCGAGCGCAGGATCGTGAAGGGGATGCCAGATGACTTGATCAGGTTTTCCTGCGCGATCTTGGCGCGCAGATAGCCGCTGTCGGGCAGGCGGTCAGCGCCGACGACCGAAAGCGCAAGGTGATGGCGCACGCCGGCGACCTTTTCGGCGGCGAGCAGGTTGCGGCCGGAAGTCTCGAAGAACTCGAGAACCGCCTTGTCCGAGAAGTCCGGCGCATTTGCCACGTCGACGACGACATCGGCGCCGACCAGCGCCTGCGCCAGGCCTTCACGCGTAATGGTGTTGACGCCCGAATTGGGCGATGCGGCGAGCACCGAGTGACCGGCCTGCCGCAGGCGGTTGACGACGTTCGATCCGATGAGGCCGGTTCCTCCGATGACGACGATCTTCATTGTTCTCTCCACTTGGGTTCCAACCGCACCGTTGCGATCTGTGGGGAAAGAATGCCCGGCCGGCCGACGAAAGACCTTGTGACGGCCTTGGAATTCGCCGCAGCGAAGCTTGAATGTTCGTCCAAGGATGACGACTTCGTCCATGAACGCGCGATGGCGGAGTGCGATGACGACAATCTTCGCCAGCGATTGTGCTATCTATGCAGCTTGACGCGGGGCAAGCTCGGGCTGGACCCGAGGCACAGGAGGGAGCCCCAACTTGCGATTCGAGTTCAACGACTGCCTGCTCGACCGTGACCGCCGGGAACTCGTCCGCGGGTCGGATCCGATCGCCGTCGGTCCGCAGGTCTTCGATCTGCTCGTCCATCTGCTTGAGAACCGCGAGAAGGTCGTCAGCAAGGACGATCTCCTCGACGCGGTCTGGAACGGCCGCATCGTCTCCGAGTCGACGCTGACCAGCCACATCAATGCGGCGCGCAAGGCGATCGGCGACACCGGCCGCGATCAACGCCTGATCCGCACCATTGCCCGCAAGGGTTTCCGCTTTGTCGGCGACGTCGTCGCACCGGACCCGGACGCTGCAATGCTGGAACCGGGCCCGGCCGCCGCAGCCTACCCGACCGACCTGCAGCCGCCGGCCGACCGGCCGTCGATCTGCGTGCTGCCCTTTCTCAATCTGAGCGGCGATCCGGCAGAGGACTATTTCGTCGACGGCGTGGTGGAAGACATCATCACCGCCTTCTCGCGCAACCGCTGGCTCTTCGTCATCGCGCGCAATTCGAGCTTCGCCTACAAGGGCCGATCGGTCGACGTCCGTCAGGCAGGGCGGGAGCTGGGCGTCCGCTACGTTCTGGAAGGCAGCGTGCGCAAGGCAGGCGAGCGGGTTCGCATCACCGGCCAGCTGGTCGATGCAGCAACCGGCCGGCACCTCTGGGCGGAGCGCTTCGAGGCTCCCCTCGACGACATCTTCGCCCTCCAGGACCAGGTCGCCGAGGCGGTTTCCGGCGCCCTTGCCCCGCAACTCGAACGCGCCGAGATCGAACGCGCCAAGCGGACACCGACAGAAAGCATGCACGCCTACGACTACTATCTTCGCGGCATGGCCCATCAGTACCGGGGCGACCGCCAGGCCACCGCGGACGCGCTGGCCCTATTCGGCAAGGCGATGGAGCTCGACCCGAATTTTGCATCAGCTCACGCGATGGCCGCGTGGTGCCTTTTCTGGCGCAAGGTCAATGGCTGGCTGGTCGATCCCGTCGCGGAGACCGCAGAGGGCGTCCGACTGTCCCGGCTTGCGCTTGACCTTGGCCGCGACGATGCCGTCGCAATGACGCGGGCCGGCCACGTGCTCGGCCATCTGGCCGGCGACCTGCATTCGGGGATCGCCTGGCTCGACCGTGCCGTGGTGCTCAATCCCAACCTGGCGGCCGCGTGGTTTCTCGGCGGCTTCCTGAGGACCTGGGTTGGCGAATCCGACAGCGCGATACGCCATTTCGAACGCGCCATGCGGCTCAGCCCCCTCGACCCGGAACTTTACCGCATGCAGGGCGGCATGGCGGCGGCCCATCTCTTCGCCGGGCGCTACGACGCGGCGACAGAGTGGGCCGAGAAGTCGTTTCGCGATTTGCCCAGCTTCCTTTTGTCTGCCGGGGTGATGGCTGCAGGCCACGCCCTGTCGGGACGCATAGAGCAAGCGCGGCCCGCCATTGGGCATTTGCGGGCTCTCGATCCGTCGCTGCGTTGTTCGACGCTGTGCGACTGGCTGCCGATCCAACGTGAACAGGACCGCGAGATGCTTGCCGAAGGACTGCGCAGGGCCGGTCTGCCGGAATGAAGGGCGCCGGTTCCGGCTAAATTGTGGTCGCAAGCAACCGCTCCAGATCCCCGTTGCGAAATACTTCCGCCCGGCAGTGTCCTGGCATGGCGCTCTGGACTTGGCTGCCATCGGCTAGTATCCGGGGATACGGGTGGCCGGATGCCGCGGTCGAATTGTATGAGTACGGGGCTTCGAGGCTTGCGAGAGCATACGGCGACACGCCGCTTCCAGTTGAGACAGAGCACGTCGGATGCGCACGCCGCACTCGACGACCTGGTCGGGCCACTGCGCAGCCGGGCGGATTACCGTCGGTATCTCATTGGCATCGCCGGATTTCGGCTCGCGGTGGAGCCCGTCCTCGATAGCTTCGCCCTGCGGTCATTTGCCGGCCGATGGCGGCCGACCCGCATTGCCTCGGCATTGCGCGAAGACCTGGCCGATCTCGGCATGTCTGGCGTCGGCTTCTCCGATGTCACGCCACGCATCGGTTCGGTGGACGAATTTCTCGGCTGCGCCTACGTCCTCGAGGGCTCGGCGCTCGGCGCGCGGGTCTTGCTCACGCGCGCGCTCGAACTCGGGCTCGATGCCGACCATGGCGCGCGGCACCTTGCCATACAGGCCGGCGCGCTCGACAATTGGCGCAACCTGGTGGTGCTGCTCGACTCCGCCGAACCTTTCAACATTGAGGTTGCAAAAGGCGGTGCCGCTGCCGCGTTCGGCGCCGCAAAATCCGCTTTCCTGAACCTGGCCGATGTCTGAACCGATTACCGATCTCACGAACTGCGACCGAGAGCCGATCCACATCCCGGGATCGATCCAGCCGCACGGCGCGCTGCTCGCCTGCGACATCAATGCCGTTACCGTGCTACGCCATTCGCTCAACGCCGACGCGATGCTCGGCACCGGCGGTTCGATCCGCAACCGGCCTCTTGCCGATGTCGTGGGCGACAGTGCCGCCCACGCGTTGCGCAATGCGCTTTCGACCTCGTCTGACTCGGCACGACCCGCCCTTCTGTTCGACGTGAAGCTGCCGGCCGGCGGCAGCTTCAACGTGGCGGCACACCGGCACAACGGATCTGCCATCCTTGAGTTCGAGCCAGCCGGTCAACAAGGTCGGCCGCTGCAGCTCGCCCGCGACCTGATGGGCCGGACCCGCGATATCGACGATATCGACCGGCTCATCGCGCATTCCGCCCGGCTGCTGCGCGCCCTGCTCGGCTACGACCGGGTGATGATCTACCGGTTCGAGGAAGACGGCGCCGGCAAAGTGGCCTCCGAGTCCAAGCGCGACGATCTCGAGAGCTTTCTCGGCCAGTATTTTCCGGCCAGCGACATTCCGCGCCAGGCGCGGGCGCTCTACGTCCAGAACACGATCCGCATCATCGGGGACGCCTCGGCGGACCGCGTTCCGATAGAGCCCGTGCTCGACGATGCGGGCGAGCCGCTCGACCTCTCCTTCGCCCATCTGCGCAGCGTGTCTCCGGTTCATCTCGAATATCTGCGCAACATGGGCGTCGCCGCTTCCATGTCGATTTCGGTGATCGTCGATGGCGAGCTGTGGGGTCTCATCGCCTGCCATCATTATTCGCCCCGCACATTGCCGATGGCCGAACGGGTCGCCGCCGAGATGTTCGGCGAGTTCTTTTCGCTGCACCTCAACGGACTGAAGCAGAAGCGCAAGCTGGACAGCGCGTTCGAGGCGCGCCGCGCGCTCGAGAGCTTCATGCGGCTGACCACGCATCATACCGACGTGAAGGACCTGCTTGCCGAGAGCCTGTCCGAATTCTCGCGGCTTATGCCCTGCGATGGCGTGGGCGTCTGGGTCAACGGAACGTGGAGCAGCGAGGGCTTCGCGCCGCCGAAGTCGGAAGTGCCGGCGCTTGCCCGTTTCGTGGGCACGAGCGCCGAGGGACAGATCTGGCATACGCACGCCCTTTCGCACCAGTTCCCCGGCGCCGAGGCCTATGCCGGCGCGGTGTCGGGCGTCCTCGCCATTCCGTTGTCGCAGACGTCGCGCGATTTTCTGCTCTTCTTCCGGCGCGAGATGGTGCAGACGCTCGACTGGGCGGGCAACCCGGAGAAATCCTATTCGACCGGCCCGCTCGGCGACCGGCTGACGCCGCGCAAGAGCTTTGCGATCTGGAAGGAAATCGTGCACCGCCAGGCGCGTCCGTGGAGCGAGACCGACCGCGAGACGGCCGAGGCTGCGCGCGCGGCGATCGTCGAGGTCGTGCTGCGGCACAACGAGCTGCTGTCGGAAGAGCGTGCCAAGTCCGACATGCGCCAGCGCATGCTCAACGACGAGCTCAACCACCGCGTCAAGAACATCCTCGCCGTGATCAAGTCGCTGGTCGGCCATCCGGCCAAGGAAGGGCGCAGCCTCAGCGACTATGTGACGGCGCTGAAGGGCCGTATCCAGGCGCTTGCGCTGGCGCACGACCAGGTGGTGCGCGGCGATGGCGGCGGCATGCTTGCCGATCTCATCAGCGCCGAGGTCATGCCCTATCGCGGCGAACAGCGGACGATCGAGATGAACGGCCCGCCGGTGCGTCTCGACAGCCGCGCTTTCTCGGTGATGGCGCTGGTGCTGCACGAACTGGCGACAAATGCCGCCAAATACGGCGCACTGTCGGCGGATGCCGGCCGACTGACCATCGAGTGGCGGCTGGAGCCCGGCGGCGACTGCGTCATCGACTGGCAGGAACGCGGCGGGCCGCCGGTGACGCCGCCGTCGCGTCGCGGCCTCGGCAGCACGCTGATCGACCGCTCCATCCCCTATGACCTCTCCGGCAGCAGCAGCATCGAGTTTCCGGTCGATGGCGCGCATGCCCACATGGTGCTGCCCGCGAAACACGTCATCATCGACGATCGTGCCTTCGGACAACCGGATCGTGCAGCGGACAGCGGATCGGCTCTCGGGACAATGCTCGACGATCCGCTCGTGCTGCTTGTCGAGGACCAGATGCTGATCGCGATGGACGCCGAGGAGCTGCTTTCGGAAAGCGGCGCGTCGCGCATCATCGTCGCAAGTTCGAGCGCCCAGGCGCTGGCCAAGCTCAGCGCATCCTCCCCCGACATTGCGGTGCTGGACGTCAATCTCGGCCATGAGACATCCATCCCCGTTGCGCGCGAACTGGAGCGGCGCGGCATCCCGTTCCTGTTTGCTTCGGGCTACGGCGACACCGTGATGCTGCCCGAGGAGTTTCGTTCGGTGCCCCTGGTGCGCAAGCCATACGACGCCGGAACGCTGGTGCCAATCCTGGCCGATCTGCTTGGCGGCGCCCCGCGGGGCTCCGACTCCGCTTAGGCCTACGGGTTCAATCAGCGCCTCTTTGGGCCACTCATGTCTTCGGCACACTAGTATACCAATTTTGGTTGACACCCTTCCCCCCAGCGTCAACATTGACGCCTGGGAGATCTGGGAGGAGTTGAGGTGCCGGCCAAGCGGGACTTGAGGGTGGGACTTGTGGGGACGGGCTTCATGGGCCGCACCCACGCGAACGCATACCATCAGGTGCGGCGTTTCTTCCCCCAGGAGTCCGCACCGGAACTGGTCGCCGTCTGCTCGCGCGACGAAGACAAGGCCGCCAACTTTGCGGCACAGTGGGGGTTCGGCTCGCATGAGACCGACTGGCGCCGCCTGGTCGAACGGGACGACATCGACCTGATCGACATCGCCAGCCCCAACGACACACATGCCGAAATCGCGGTCGCCGCCGCGAAGGCCGGAAAGATGGTGGCCTGCGAGAAGCCGCTCGGCCGCAACCTTGCCGAGTCGCAGCGTATGGTGGACGCCGTGGAGAGCGCCGGCGTCGCCAGCATGGTCTGGTACAACTACCGGCGCGTCCCCGCCCTCGCCCTTGCAAGGCAGATGATCGAGGAGGGCAAGCTCGGCCGCATCTTCCACAGCCGCTTCAAGTTCCTGCAGGACTGGACCATGTCGGCCGATCTGCCCCAGGGCGGCGCCGGCACCTGGCGCCTTGATGCAAAGCTTGCCGGAAGCGGCGTCACGGGCGACCTGCTCGCCCACTGCATCGATGCGGCACTCTGGCTCGTCGGACCCTTCGCCGAGGTCTGCGGCACGACGGAGGTTTTCATCCGCGAGCGCACGCATGCGCTGAGCGGCAAGCGGGAGGCCGTCACGGCCGAGGATGCCGGTCTTTTCCTGGCGCGCTTTGCCAACGGCTCGCTTGCCAGTTTCGAGGCGACGCGTTTCGCGCGTGGCCACAAGGCGCTGTTCACGCTCGAGATCAACGGTGAGTACGGGTCGATCGAGTGGGACCTGCACGACCTGCATCGCCTGCAGTATTTCAGCCACGGCGACGAAAGCGCGCTTCGCGGCTGGCGCACGATCCACGTCTCGGATTCGGACCATCCCTACATGATGGCATGGTGGGTTCCCGGCCTGCAGATCGGCTACGAACACACATTCATCCATCAGGTCGCCGATTTCATGCGCGGCCTTGCGACCGGCGAGAAGCTGGTTCCGGATTTCCGCGACGGACTGGCCGCCGACGCTGTCGTTGACGCGGTGCTGAGGTCGGCGCGTTCGCGGCGGTGGGAGGCTGTCGAGGATTTTGCGGCGCCATTCAATCTCGAGGGCGTCGGCTAGCGGATCGGGTCGCAGCGCGCCGTCAGAAAGCAGGCCGGCCGCCTGCGACGCGTCGGTCGCTGAGAGGAAGGGGGAGGAATGTCGCTTCTGGAAGTCCGGAAGGTGTCGAAGAGTTTCGGGGCGATCAGGGCCCTGACGGATGTCAGCTTCAGCGTCGAGCCGGGAGAGGTTGTCGGCCTGATGGGCGACAACGGCGCCGGCAAGTCGACCATGGTGAAGCTGATCGCCGGCAACTTTCCGCCGAGCGAAGGCAAGGTTCTGGTCGAGGACCGGGTCTGCGATTTCCAGCGGCCGATCGAGGCGCGCGCCCGGGGGATCGAGGTCGTCTACCAGGACCTGGCGCTCGCCGACAATCTCACCGCCGCGCAGAACGTGTTTCTGGGGCGCGAGATCAAGAAGGGCTTCTGGCCGTTTCGCGTGCTCGACAAGCAGGCCATGATCGACCGATCGGCTGAACTTTTCGCCGAACTCAAGTCGGAGACGCGACCGCGCGACCTCGTCCGCAAGATGTCGGGCGGGCAACGCCAGGCCGTGGCCATCGCGCGCACACGGCTGTCGAACGCCAAGCTGGTGCTGATGGACGAACCGACGGCGGCGATTTCCGTGCGCCAGGTCGCCGAGGTGCTGGAACTCATCCGGCGGCTCAAGGCGCAGGGCGTGTCGGTGATGCTGATCAGCCACCGCATGCCGGACGTGTTTGCCGTGTGCGACCGCGTCATCGTGATGCGCCGCGGGGTCAAGGTGGCGGACAAGCCTGCCGCGCAGACCTCGCCCGAAGAGATCACCGGACTGATTACGGGAGCGATACGTGCAGCCTGACCTTGCCTCATCCGTTGCGTCAGACGACGGCGCCGACCACGCCATGCTGGGCGATGTAGCCGGCAACCGCGAGCAAAGCGCGGTACGCAAGGTATTCTCGGCGCAATCCTTCTGGGTGGCGGTGGCGCTGCTGGTCCTGATGCTTGCCATGACGGCCCTCGAACCGACCTTCGGAACCGCGGAAAACCTGACCAACATTTCCCGCAACTTCGCGCCGATCGGCATCATGGCGCTCGGCATGACCGTGGTGCTTGTCACCGGCGGAATCGATCTTTCGGTCGGCTCGGTGATGGCGCTCGTCGCCATCGTCGCCGGGCTTTTCCTGACCTGGCACTATCCCTGGTACGTGGCCTTCTCGATGGGCATGGCGGCCGGCCTCGCCTGCGGCGCCTTCAACGGCTTTTTCGTCGCCTATGTCGGCATGCCGTCCTTCGTCGTCACGCTCGGCATGCTGTCTATCGCACGGTCGCTCGCCGTGGTGTTTTCCGGCAACCAGATGCTCTACCAGTTCGGGCCGGACGCTCACGTCGTCAAGGCGATCGGCCAGGCCAAATGGCCGCTGCATGCGCCGGCCGGCTGGGCGCCCGACTGGCTGCCCGAGTTCTCCTCGCATTTCTGGACGCTGATCGTGCTCAGCCTGATGCTCGGCTGGGTGTTCAATTTCACCGCCTGGGCGCGCCATCTCTTCGCCATCGGCGGCAACGAACACGCCGCGCGGCTGACCGGCGTGCCGGTCGACTGGATAAAGTTCCAGGCCTACGTGTTTTCCGCCTTCACCGCCTCGGTCGCGGCGCTTCTGCTGCTCGGCTACAACGGCTCGGCGCTCAACGCCCTGGGGACGGGCTACGAGTTGCGTGTCATCGCCGCCACCGTCATCGGCGGCGCCAGCCTGATGGGCGGCTACGGCACGGCCTTCGGCGCGCTGGTCGGCGCGGCATTCCTCGAAGTGATCCGAAACGCACTGCTGATGGCCGGAATCGATTCCAACTGGCAGGGCGCCTTTGTGGGCGCCTTCATCATCATGGCGGTGCTGCTCGGGATGCAGAGCAACGGAACGTCGCTGCGCGCCCTGGTCCATCACTGGGTGCCGATGCGGCGGAACTAGAAACCCGCGGGGAGGAGACCTGCGAGAATGCAAGCCAGGAGTGGAGGAGCGTGAATGAGACAATGCCGATGAGCGAACGGCGCGAGCCCGTGTAGCACGGGTCACGGCGCCAGACGCGATGGAGGAGAAGTACCTAGTTGCAACCGCCCCCCCGGGGCATTCAAGCAAACTATTCTGGAGGAACATCGAGCCATGAAAGCAATTCTGTTGAGCGCGACCGTCGTGTTCTCGGCCCTGGCCGGCGCACAGGCCTTTGCGCAGGACAAGCCGGTCTTCGCGCTGGTCCCAAAAGCCATGAACAACCCCTTCTACGACCAGGCCCTGGCCGGTTGCAAAAAGGCTGAAGTGGATTCGGGCAACGCCTTCGAGTGCCAGTATATCGGTCCGGGCGAACACGGCGGCGGCGACGAACAAGTGCAGATCGTGCAGGACCTCGTCGCCAAGCGCGTGGCCGGCATCGCCGTGTCGCCGTCCAACGCGGTGGCCATCCTGCCGGCACTGCAGGCCGCCAAGGAAGCCGGCATCCCGGTGCTGACCTTCGACTCGGACGTATTGCCCGAGAACAAGGACCTTCGCCTCGCCTATATCGGGACGCACAATTACGAGATCGGCACCAACATCGCCAAGATCCTGCAGCAGGTGAAGCCGGAAGGCGGGGTCATCTGCATCCAGTCGGGCGGCGCGGCCGCCGCCAATCTCAACGAACGCATGCAGGGCATCCGCGACGGTCTTGCCGGCAAGGAATCGGAGGCTGCGCCCGGCGATGTGCTGAGCGGCCAGAACGGCTGGACCGAAGCCGACGGGTGCCCGCTCTACACCAATGACGACTTCCCGCTGGCAGCACAGCAGTTCCAGGATCTTCTGACCAAGATGCCGGATCTCGATGCCTTCGCCGCGACGGGCGGCTTCGCGCAATTCGTTCCCGACGCCAACCGCGCCGTGACCGAGCCCTTCAAGGACAAGATCGCCAGCGGCGAGCTGGTCGTTGTCTATGCCGACACGCTGCCGACCCAGATCGACCAGATGAAGGAAGGTCTCTCCAACGGGCAGGTCGGCCAGCGGCCGTTCGAAATGGGCTACAAGACGATGATGGCATTGATCGACGTCACGGCCGGAAAGCCGGCGCCGGAGGACCCGACCTATACCGGGCTCGACGTGTGCACGCCCGAAAACGCCGATACCTGCATTGCCAAATAGCGGGTAAGACATGAGCAAGGTCGAGGCGGTATTCGCCGCCTCGACTTTCGGGACCGGTGGTCCGGACAACCCGACCGAAACGTCTTCCGCACCGGATGCACGCCGATGGAAATGGAAACCACGATGCTGAAGCGCGGCGTGCCGCTGAGCGAGCAGATCTATCAGGTCGTCCGCGGCATGATCGTCAGCGGACGCATGCGTCCGGGCGAAGCGGTGATCGAGGCAACGCTCGCCGCGCGTCTCGGCGTCTCGCGAACGCCGGTGCGCGAGGCGCTGAAGCGCATCAGCGACGAGGGATTGGTCGATGTCTTCGCGCAGAACGGCACCTTCATCGCGCCAATCAGCCGCAAGGCGCTCGAGGAGGCCTATGTCATCCGGACCGCGCTGGAAGCCGAAAGCGTGTCGCGGGCCGCGGGCCGCCTGACACCCGCGGCCGTCGAGGCCTTCGAAGACAACATCGCCGCGCACCAGCGCACCATCAGCCGCCGGCATTTTGCCGAGGCCATCCGGCTCGACGACACGTTCCATCGCATGATCGCGGAGGTGAACGGGCTGCACATGCTGTGGCGCGCCGTCGATATCTCGAAGGCGCAGATGGACCGGGGACGGCACCTTGCCATTCCCGAGCCTGGCCTCGGCGACGTGACGATAAGCCAGCACCGGGCGATCCTGGAAGCGATGCTCCAGGGCGACGCCGACCTGGCCGCGCAGCATATGCGCGAGCACCTGGCGACGTCGCTCCGCAACACGCTCGAGATCGCAGCCGATTCAATCGCATGAACATGAAGGACTGAAGAATGAACAACATCGACTTGAATGGCCAGACCGCCGTCGTGACCGGCGGGGCGCAGGGGATAGGCTTCGCCATTGCCCAACGCCTGCTGCGTTCCGGCGCCAAGGTCAGCCTGTGGGACCTCAACCGGGAGGCGCTCGACATCGCCGTCGAAGCGCTCGGCGAAGGTGCTTCGGCCAAGCAGGTCGACATAACCGACCTCGCCGGCCTGAATCGCGTTCATGCCGAGGTGGAGGATGAGGTCGGCGCCGTTTCCATCCTCGTCAATTCGGCCGGCATCGCCGGCAAGAACGCGACCGTCGAGGACTATGATCCCGACGAATGGCGCAAGGTCGTCGAGATCAATCTCAACGGCACCTTCTACGTCAACAAGGTGGTGATCCCGTCGATGAAGGCGCACAATTACGGCCGCATCGTCAACATCGCCTCCGTCGCCGGCAAGGAAGGCAATCCGAGCCTGTCGGCCTATTCCGCCGCCAAGGCCGGCGTGCTCGGCCTCACCAAGTCGCTCGGCAAGGAACTCGCCAAGCACGACATCGCCGTGAACGCCGTGACACCGGCCACCGCCAATACGCGCATTCTGGAAACGCTGACCAAGGAGTTCATCGACTACATGCTGGTGCGCATCCCGCGCGGTCGCTTCCTCGAGGTCGAGGAGGCCGCCGCCATGGTCGCCTGGCTGGTCTCCAAGGACAACTCCTTCACCACGGCCTCCGTCTTCGACCTCTCAGGCGGACGGGCAACCTATTGAGGATCCTCTGATGAAGAGAATGGGTCTCTGCATTGGGTTGAAGCCCGACGCGATACCGGAATACCGGGAGGTTCATGCCGCCGTGTGGCCGGAGGTTCTGGCCGCGATCACCAAGGCCAACATCCGCAACTACTCGATCTTCTTGCGCGAGCCGGACAACATCCTGTTCGCCTACTTGGAGTACCATGGGACAGACTTCGCCGCAGATGCCGCGACGATGGCAGAGAACCTGAACATGGAGAGATGGTGGACGATCTGCGATCCTATGCAGGTGCCGCTCGAAACGCGTGGCGAGGGCGAGTGGTGGGCACGGATGGTAGAGGTGTTTCACCACGACTGAGCAGGTTGCAGGCCTCGCTGCCGCGGGCGACTACGCTGCCGAAGTCTAGGCGGGAAACCCGAGACCGGCTCACCCGCGCGAAAATGTCGGCTTGTGCAGTCAGCCGGCGGCGCGGTAGGTCAGGCTCGAGTGACAGCCAGACCAGGAACGACCGATGACCGAAGCCTTCATCTGCGACTATATCCGCACGCCGATCGGCCGCTTCGGCGGCGCGCTGGCATCGGTCCGGCCGGACGATCTCGCCGCCATTCCGCTCAAGGCACTGATGGCGCGCAATCCGGGTGTCGACTGGGCAGCGGTCGACGACGTCGTCATGGGCTGCGCCAACCAGGCCGGCGAAGACAACCGCAACGTGGCGCGCATGGCGCTGCTGCTTGCCGGCCTGCCGCAGGAGGTTCCGGGTTCTACGGTCAACCGGCTGTGCGGCTCCGGCATGGATGCGCTGACCATCGCCGCGCGCGCCATCAGGGCCGGCGAGGCCGAACTGATGATTGCCGGTGGCGTCGAATCGATGAGCCGCGCACCCTTCGTCATGCCGAAGGCGGAAACGGCATTCTCGCGCCACGCCGAGATTTTTGACACCACGATCGGCTGGCGCTTCATCAACCCCCTCATGAAGGCTCAGTACGGCGTCGATTCCATGCCCGAAACCGGCGAGAACGTCGCTGAAGATTTTTCCGTCAGCCGCGCCGACCAGGATGCCTTCGCGGCACGAAGCCAGGAGAAGGCTGTCGCCGCCCAGGAAAACGGCCGGCTGGCGCGCGAGATCACGCCGGTGACGATCCCGCAGCGAAAGGGCGACGCGGTCACCGTTTCGAAGGATGAGCATCCACGCGCCGGGACGACGGTCGAGACGCTGGCGAAACTGCCAACGCCCTTCCGCCAGGGCGGCACGGGGACCGCCGGCAACGCGTCGGGCGTCAATGACGGCGCTGCGGCGCTCATCGTCGCCTCTGAGGCGGCGGCGAAGAAGTACGGACTGACGCCGATTGCCCGCATTCTCGGTGGTGCCGCGGCCGGCGTTCCGCCCCGCATCATGGGGATCGGACCCGCCCCGGCGACACTGAAACTATGCGCCCGGCTCGGCCTCTCGCCGCGGGATTTCGGCGTCATCGAGCTCAACGAGGCCTTCGCATCGCAGGGCATCGCCGTGCTCCGCCAGCTGGAAATTCCGGAAGACGCCGACTACGTCAACGCGAATGGCGGCGCCATCGCGCTCGGCCATCCGCTCGGCATGTCCGGCGCCCGCATTGCCGGTACGGCAGCACTTGAACTGCATGTGCGCGACGCGCGACTGGCGCTCGCCACGATGTGCATCGGCGTCGGCCAGGGCATCGCCATTGCGTTGGAGCGGGCCTGACCGGTTCTGTCGAGGGGGGATCGACCGGCGTGGTGCGTGAAAAGCCGCGTCGGGCATGCGTCGACGCCTGATCGTCGACGCATGAGAAGGTGTGGCTAGTCGCCCAGGCTCTTTGCCGCCTTGGTGATGACGGCGGCGACCTGGTCGGGGTGCGATTCGTAGACCGAGTGGCTTGCCCCCTCAATCACCGTCCAGTCGCTCTTTGCCCGCTCGTAGTAGAAGCGCTCGAGATCCGGATTGATGATCTGGTCGTTGCCGGCGACGATCCCCCAGCTCGGCTTCGTCTTCCAGGCCGCCGCTGTCATCGGCGTGCTGAAGACGCTGGCGGCTGCGAGAACCTGCGAGCGCGACGCGAACTCGGCATCGGCCAGCGGTAGGTCGGGCGCGAAAAGCTTCGGAAATTCGCTCGGCTTCAGATAGGTGAACCCGTCGGGCGTCTTCTCGATCGCGCCCGGCGTCTGGCCGAGAACGCTCGGCGTCTTCTTGCCGAGTTCTCCTTCGTCTTCGCCGATGTCGGGCGCGTGTGCGGCGACATAGACGAGCCCGACGACCTTTGGATGAACGCCCGCCTCGGTGATGATGGAGCCGCCATAGCTGTGGCCGACGAGAAGCGTCGGTCCGTCCTGGAGGTCGAGGATGCGCTTCGTCGCGGCCACGTCGTCGACGAAGGAGGTTTCGGGCTCCTGCACCATCGAGACCCTGAAGCCCTCCTTGACGAGGATGTCGTAGACGGGTCTCCAACCCGATCCGTCGACCCATGCACCGTGCACGAGGACGATGTTCTTCAGCGGTTCGGCGTCCGCCGGCGTCATGAGGGAACTGATTGAAAGGGCGGCCAAAGCCACGAGACTGATACGGAACCTGGTCATGTCCATTCTCCTGCTCTCGCTGCGATCCACCCAGCTATGCCGCTTTTTTCCGGCAAGTATTTCCAGCACGGCAGCGGGCTTTCGATTCTGAACGCCGATTCGAGCATGGGCGGTCGAGAAGGTGCCGTAGGGCGCGACATGGCCCAGCGACCGGTTCAGGCCCGCGGGCATCGCCGGTACGTCGCGGCCATTGAAAACACTTCACATTTTCGTGAGAGGTGTTGCCGAAATGCAATAGGAGAAGGCTTACGCACGCGGCAGGCAGCGACGAGGGCAATATGCGCTTGGCAGGCGGCGGCGGTGCCTCCTAAGAATGGCGGCGAAAATGCGGCTCGAATCGGGCCGAACTTGGCAATTGGGATAGTTCATGCGGATAAGGTCACTTCTCATCGCTGCCGGACTTGCTCTGGCGACGGCTCTCGCGGGCTGCTCGACCGACGGCGTCGGCACGATGTTCACCGCCGACTATGGCGCACGGACAGACGCCGGCTACCGGCTTCCCGCCATTCCCGTCAGCAAGGTGCCGACGAAATTCCGTCGCCAGCAGGTGCGCTACGACACCAAGGAAAAGCCGGGCACGATCGTCATCGATACGACGGAGAAGCACCTCTATTTCGTCATGCCGAACGGCAAGGCCATGCGCTACGGCATCGGCGTCGGCAAGGAAGGCTTCGAGTGGAAGGGCACCGCCCGCGTCGCCATGAAGCGCGAATGGCCGGTGTGGACGCCGCCGGCTGCGATGATCAGGCGCCGGCCCGACCTCGCCAAGTGGCGCGGCGGCATGCCTGGCGGCCCGCAGAACGCGCTCGGCGCCCGCGCGCTCTACCTGTTCAACAAGCGTGGCGATTCGGGCTACCGCATACACGGCACGCCGGAGTGGTTCTCGATCGGCAAGGCCATGTCTTCCGGCTGCATCAGAATGATGAACCAGGATGTGATAGATCTCTATGACCGCGCCAGCGTCGGTGCAAAGGTCATCGTGAAGTAAGGCGGACCGTCTCGGCAGCAACGGACCACCAAGACAGAAAACCGGGCTGGGGGCCCGGTTTTTTGTTGTTTGCGCCTGTGTTCAGCCGATAGGCTGGTGCCACGCCCGGGGCCGTGGCGAAGCCCGGTTGGGCGGACGATGAGTCCGGATCCGCGCCCGGGGCCGGACGTGTCAGGAAACGAGGGGAAGTGATGAGCGAGAAGTTCGAGACGCGCGGTGAGATCGGCCATTCGCTTGCGGGCCTGCGCGACCAGCTCGCCTTTCAGTCGAAGGTTCTGGGGGCGGCCGTCATCATGGCGGTCGTCGCACTCGGGCTGCTCTTCAACCAGTACTCCGGCCTCAGCCTGAAATTCGCCGACCTGCTGGTGTCGAACAGCCGCAACGAGACCAAGCTGGCCTCGATGGAAGCGCTGATCGCGGAAATGGAGAGCCAGCTCAAGCAGGCGCGCGCCGAGACGGTGGCGACGAAGCGCGCCGTCGATCTCGCGCTGCAGCCGACCGAGCCCAACAGCAGCGCCTTTCCCGGCTGGATAGGCGTGAAGACGGACAGCTCCAAGCAGGCCCGCACGATCGTCGATCAATACAAGTCCGACGTCTGGATCTTTGCCACCGCGCCTAAGGAATAGGCCGCGCGGCGGCGTTCAGCCGATCTGTTCGACCTGCTGCACTTCCGGCACGAAATGCCTGAGCAGGTTCTGAATGCCGTGCTTCAGCGTCGCGGTCGACGAGGGGCAGCCGGCGCACGCGCCCTTCATGTTCAGGAACACGGTGCCGTTCTCGTAGCCACGAAAGGTGATGTCGCCGCCGTCCTGGGCGACGGCAGGCCGCACCCGGGTCTCCAGGAGTTCCTTGATGGTGACGACGATCTCGCTGTCGGCCTGGTCGAAGAACTCGCCGTCCTCGTCGGCACGGTCAGCGGCCGCCTGGCCCCCGGTCGCCATCACCGGCGCGCCCGACATGAAATGCTCCATGATCGCGCCGAGAATGGCCGGCTTCAAATGCTGCCAGTCCGGCCCCTCCGCCTTGGTCACGGTGATGAAGTCGTAGCCGAAGAAGATGCCGCTTACGCCGGGTATCGAGAACAGCTTGCCGGCCAGCGGCGAGGCTTCCGCAGCGCTTTCGGCATCGCGAAAGTCGGCTGTGCCCGACGCAAGCACTTCCTTGCCCGGCAGGAATTTCAGCGTCGCGGGGTTGGGGGTCGCCTCGGTCTGGATGAACATGGCAAAATTCTCTCCGCGGCCATCGCGGCCGCTTTCAACTTGGAATGGTTCTAAATAGGCTCGTTTGCGGCCACATTCAAGCGAAAGACACGCCCTGCGACTGGCGGCAGGGGAATGGTTTTTCGCCGTTTCCGGTCCTGCAAGGCGGATTGCCGCGTGATGGATCAAGAAAGCGCGTTGACACACCAGGTTAGCCCGCTTACATCAGCCCGCACCAGCCCAGATGGCGGAATTGGTAGACGCGCACGGTTCAGGTCCGTGTGCCGCAAGGCGTGGAGGTTCGAGTCCTCTTCTGGGCACCATTTTTCCGTTTCAGACGATCCGAGATTGTCCAGAGACTATAGAAAAGCCCGGTTCGCCGGGCTTTTTCGTTGTCCGGTGGTCCGCATGGTTCGGCGGGGCCCGAGGCGTCCGGCGGATTAGTTGCCTGTCGGTTGCTGTCGGGAAGTAGCCGTTTTTCATGAACATGCTTCGCGCAGTGAACGGGAGTAGGGCGTACCGGCCCGGGAAACTCGCGGACCAGATGCCGCTCGCAGCAGAAGGCTCCTGAGACTCGATGGGATAGTCGAGCTCGATCGATAGGCGCGTCGTTCCATGCTGCGACGATGAGTGCCAGCGTGAGCAACGCGTTCCACCCGGCACCAGCAAGATGCGCATCCAAGGGGTGGACTGTCGGGATCAACAGAATATGCTGACGCAGCGTCAGCAACGACCATAGCAAAGCTTGGCGCACAGACACATTCGACATGCACCGTGGGGGAAATCAATGCGAACACTTGCAACAGTTGTAACCGCAACGCTCGTTGTGTTCTCGTCTGCGACGACGGTCCATGCGCAACAGAACCCCCTCCCCAAGGCCAGTGACAAGCTGGTCAGGTTTGGCGACGACGTCGAGGGTTGGACGGTCTACGCCAACAAGACGCGCGGAGACTGCCTGATCGTCAGCTCTGTCGGCGACGGGTCGGTGCAAATGGGTGTCGCCGCAGACCATGCGATCGGATATCTCGGCGTGTTCACCAAGCAGGATATCGGCATCCAGAACGGAAACGAAGAAATCTTCGTCGATATCGACGGCAACCTATATGCCGGGGTGGCTACCACGACGAGCGGCCAACTGGCAGACGGCTATTCGGGCGGATATATTCTGACGGACAATCCGGACTTCAAGCGCGACGTGGCGAAGAAGTACACGATGATCGTGTTTCCGCAGACACCCGGGGCCTTCGTCGTCGATCTCAGGGGCACCTACAAGGCAATGGCCAAAGGCCGCGAGTGTCTCAAGGAGCAGAATGGCGGTTGAGCCGACGAACTGTGCCGTGTCCACGCGGAATATTGAGCCAAGGGTATGTGCTGCAAACGGTGCGATCCGAGGAACCCGCTGCCTGTCCCGCACAGGGGCAGCAATGCTGTGAACAACAGGTGTAACGAGGAGAAATTCGTGATGAAGACACATCTGTCGAAAGGCGTAGTGCTGCTGACGCTTGCGATCGTCGGCGGTCTCATGGTCGAGAGGGGCAACGCGGCCGAAGAGCCCGGATTGGGAACTGTCGTCGGCGAAGGCGAGATGACCGAGTTTTGCCAGAAAGCTGCCGCGGCAAGGTTCGAAGTGCAACCTGACGCCATCACAACGGATCCACCGATCGAGCGAGATGGAAAGCTTCTTGTTCTGGGCACTGTGGACAGCGACGACACCGACCGCGAGTCAGGGTTCGATTGCCGCTTCGAAAAGGACGGCGCCTATCTCGGCATCATCGGCGCGCCCGACGAGTGATTGAGGATTGACTTTAGGTCGAGGCGAAGCTCTTCGTTGCCCGCGGCCTGCATGATGCCCGCTTGAGGTTGCCCGGGGCGAATTGCTTAGCCGGTGCTCGTCGCCCGGGAAACGTACGCGCCCCGCTGAGCCGAAGGGAAACCGCACCGACTCTCCCGAAGTCGCTGGACGGCTGACGCGAGACATCGTCTGGCGCGGCGTCGCGGACTTCAGCCGTCCTTGCGCAGCGCGCGATTGATGCACTCGATCATCTCGCTGCCCTCGAACGGCTTGCTGAGAAAGCAGATGGCGCCGGCCGCCATGGCCCGTCGCCTGATGCGCTCCTCGGGAAACGCCGTGATGAAGATTATCGGCACCCGGTTGCCGGCCGCCTCGAGCTCCGCCTGCAGTTCGATGCCCGTCATTCCGGGCATCTGAACGTCGGAGATGACACAGCTGCTGTCTGCTGATTGCGGAGATTGGAGAAACGCCTCTGCCGAATCGAAGGTGCTTGTTTCGAAACCAAGTGACCGAACGAGACTGGCGGTTGCTGCCCTCACGGATTCATCATCATCGATGATCGAGATCATCGTGTTTTGGTGCACGCCGTATATCCTTTGAAATCATCGCCCCGGCAGAGAGGCAGCCCCTTCACGATTTCCTACATAGGTGGAGTCTTCTCTGCCCCGCAATCATATCAAGGTTTGTATTCCCCTGGGTGATGTCGCGCGCGATCAAGTCTTCAGGCAGTCACAACATGATCGATAGAGCAACCAAGCCAGTATCGACGCCGATAGCAAAGGCTAAGTCGTCTCAGCCTTCGTCTCGCGAGCGCAGCGTGAAATCCAGCGAGAAGACCGCCCCGCCGTTCATCTCGTAGCGATAGGTGCCGTCCAACTGCGCCACGACGCCCCGGATGAGCTTGCTGCCCATGCCTTCGCGCGAAGTCGACATGTCGAAGCCCGTGCCGTTGTCGGAGATCACCAGTTCCGCATGGCTGTTCTCCAGCTTGCGGAGCCTGACGTGAATCGTTCCCTGGCGACCGTCGTGGAAGGCATATTTGAGGCTGTTGGTGACCACCTCGTTGGCGACCAGCGCCAGCGGCGTGGCCTGGTCATGCTCGATGACGATGGGCTCGAGATCGTAGGTCACCTCGACCTTCCTTGCGCGCGTGTCGACCAGGGCGGAGATCACCGATTTCAGCATCGCACTCGCCTCGACGTCGGCGAACTGGTCGAAGCTGTAGATATGCTCATGAACCGCCGCCATTGCCGCGATACGGCCGCGCAGGTCGGTCTTGGCGCCCTCGGGTATGTCCTGAAGCCTGACCAGCGACTGGATCGACTGCAGGTTGTTCTTCACCCGGTGATGGATCTCGCGCAGCAGCAACTGGTTGCTTTCGAGCGCGGCGGCGAGATCGCTGCGCCGACGCGCATCGCGTTGCAGGAGCTGCGTGATCCACAGCGAGGCTGCAGCCAGGGCGAGCGCCGTCGGCAGCGCCAAAAGCAGCGTCACGGTGGCGTTGCTCCAGAACAGGGCCATCGCCGAGCGGCTGTCGAGCGCGGCAAGGGCGATGAATTCGGTGCCCTCGACCTTGCGGTAGCTCACCAGCCTCTCGACGCCGTCCATCGGCGATCCGCCGAGATAGATGCCGGTCGGCGATTTCTTGAGATATTCGGTGAAGAGCACGTAGTCGCTCATGTCGAGCGGCGCCCCGGCATAGGGGTAACGCGCGACCAGCACCCCGTCGCTGCGCACGAGGCTGATCGTCGAGTTCTCGCCGAGATCGAGCGAGTTCCAGATGTCGGCGAGCAGGGCGACATCGAAGGAGATGATCGCTGCGCCGGCAAATTTCCCGTCGCGCACCAGCCGGCGGCTGAAAACGAAGATCTGATTGTTGTTTAGCCGGCTGACAAGCAGTCCGGAAAGGTGCGACGGCGCGCCTTTCGCCAGCGACGCGAAATAGTCCCGGTCGGTGATGTTGACCGTGCGAACCTCGGGGTCAGGGTCCGTCGAGTAGAGCGTGTCGCCCTTCTCGTCCACGACATAGGCCTTTACCCGGCCTGGAAGGCTCTCGACGGCTTCCCGTATGTCCTGCGTCTTGTCCTCGATCCTGGAGGTCATCGATGGGCCTACAGCGTCGTCGATGCGGCGCAGCGCCTGACGGGCGACCTCGCTGATCCACAACGCGTTGGTGGCGACCACCTGGCTCGCCGCGGTCACCTTGTCCTCGCCCCGCATCCTGGCAGCCTCATGCGCCTGTGTCAGCCAAAGCGTCATGATCGCGGCGAATACCACGAAGAACGCGACGATCAGCAATACTGCGGATTTTACGGTCAAGGGTGCCGAAGCAACGGAATTGGGACTGTCGGACGCCATGACCTGTGCCATTGCTCGGTGCAGCTTGCAAATTGTCGTGCAGCGACCTTAGAAACTTCGTTGTGAGGCGGCTAGAGGCCGTGACGGCTTCACGCGGCTTTCTCGCGTACCTGATAATCCTTGATCGTCGCGAACCGGATAGCCTTCCAGCGTTCGGCCTCATAGTTGAGCGAGAATTCGTGCTGCGCGAGAAACACCGGGTCGCCGTCGAGATCGCGGGCAATGTCGCCGTGATGCGCCTCGATGAAGCGATGCAGGTCGGTCGCGCTGTCGGCCTCGATCCAGCGGCAGACCGAGAAGCGCGCCACCTCGAACTCCACCGGCAGCGTGTATTCGACCGACAGCCGCTCGCGCAGCACGTCGAGCTGCAGGGCGCCGACCACGCCGACGATTGCCGGCGATCCGTCCTCGGGCGAAAACAGCTGCACCACGCCCTCTTCGGCCATCTGGTGCAGTGCTTCCTTGAGCTTCTTGGCCTTCATCGCATCGCCGAGCCTCACCCGGCGCAGGATTTCGGGGGCGAAGTTCGGCACGCCGCGGAACAGGATTTCCTCGCCTTCGGTCAGCGTATCGCCGATGCGCAGCGTGCCGTGGTTGGGAATGCCTACGACGTCGCCGGCAAACGCCTCGTCCGCCGTGATGCGCGATCGCGCAAAGAAGAACTGCGGCGCCGACAGGCTCATCGGCTTGCCGGTCCTGACCAGCTTGGCCTTCATGCCACGCTCCAGCGTGCCCGAGCAGACCCGAACGAAGGCGATGCGATCGCGGTGGTTCGGATCCATGTTGGCCTGGATCTTGAACACGAAGGCGCTCATGGCGTCTTCCGTCGCGTGCACGGTGCGGCTGTCGGCCTCCTGGTCGCGCGGCGGCGGCGCGTAGTCCCCGAGGGCCTCGATGAGGTCGCGCACGCCGAAATTGCGCAGCGCCGAGCCGAAGAACACCGGCGTGAGGTGGCCTTCGAGGAAGGCTTCGCGATCGAAGGGTCGGCAGGCCTCGCGTGCCAGCTCGAGCTCCTCGATGAAGGTCTCGCGCTCGTTCTCGGGCAGCAGGCCGGCGACGCGGTTGGAGTCCGGGCCGTTGACCTTGGTGCGCTCCTTTTCGGCGTCGCCGCGGCGCACCGCGTTGTCTGCCAGGTGATAGGTGCCGACAAAGCTCTTGCCCTGGCCGATCGGCCATGTGACGGGGGCGGTGTCGAGCGCCAGCTTCTGTTCGATCTCGTCGAGAATCTCGAACGTGTTGCGCGCCTCGCGGTCCATCTTGTTGACGAAGGTCACGATCGGGATGTCGCGCAGCCGGCAGACCTCGAACAGCTTCAGCGTGCGCGGCTCGATGCCCTTGGCTGCGTCGATCACCATGACGGCGGAATCGACGGCCGATAGGGTGCGGTACGTATCGTCCGCGAAGTCCTCGTGGCCCGGCGTGTCGAGCAGGTTGAAGACGTTGTCGCCATATTCGAAGGTCATCACCGAGGTGACGACCGAAATGCCGCGCTCGCGTTCGATCTTCATCCAGTCGGACCGCGTCTGGATCTTGTCCTTCTTCGCCTTCACCTCGCCGGCAAGCTGGATGGCGCCGCCGAAGAGCAGGAGCTTCTCGGTGAGCGTGGTCTTGCCGGCGTCAGGGTGAGCGATGATCGCGAAAGTACGCCGGCGCGCCACCGCTTTTTTGATGTCTTCTGCCAATGTCATGGAATCCCGTGTGGCGCGGCTTTTAGCAGTCGGGATTTAGGCTGTCGAACGGAAATGGCAAGCGTGGATGCAGGCGGCCGAAGTGGCGCCGGCGGCAGATTGCGCATGAGATCCCTGTTGCCGAAGAACAGAGATGTCAGGCGACGGGATGGAAGCGTCGCAGCGAGAGCAGCCCGGCGAGGATGAAGATCACCAGCACGACCCCTTGCGCGATAGCAAAAGGTGGCTCGTTGCCGTTTGGCGCGAGAGCGTTCAGGGCCGTCACTTTCATGAACGACTGCACCACCAGTACGAAGACGTTGAGGTAGAGCGCGAGCACCGCGCCGCCGACATAGACCCAGCGCCAGTGTCCGCGCAGGCGGAACGCGTAGAGTGCCAGCAGCGTGATGATGAGCACGACGGTCGAGAAGATGCCGACCCCGAGCGCAGGTGTGAAGGCGGTGATCGGAAACAGGAAGCCGGTGAGCGTCGTCAGGACTGTGGTCAGCAGGAACACGAAGGTCAGGCTGCTCATCCGGTTAGCCGTCAGCATGCCCCATACGGCGACAAGGCCGGTGACGATACCGATCAGGCTGATCAGCACATGCAGCGTGGTAAAGGTCGAGACGCTCATCCCCAGAATCATGGCAGGCTCCATCAAACCATCCCTTACGGAATGCCGAAGCCTGCCGAATGTAAATCCCTCGTTTTGCCGTATCGCACTGCGCGTCGTGCGATTCCGATATGGTCTCAGCCTAGCTGTCAGGCTCTTGTGGCTGAAGGCGGCAGTTTGAGCCTGCGCCAGCCCGTAATGCCGGCGTGTTGGCGAGGAGCCGTGCCTAGGTCTCGCCAACCTGTCCGAACAGCCGGCGATCGACTGACAGTGTCTATCTGCCCCTGTTGTGGGTCCGCTCGTATAGCTCGCGGATGATCGAACTCGCCGTCGTCTCGAACAGGAATGGCAGGACAGCGTGGGTGAGGGCGGCAAAGGCGGCCAGGAAGAGCCGCGATGCGAACCAGCCGGCAAATGCCATGTGGCCGAAATAGGTCTCGTCCACCGATGCCGGATGTTCGACGAAAAGTCGTGTGATGCGCGTGGCCATTTGATTCCCCCTGTCCGTATCGTCTCGTGATCATGACATCGGATCAGGACGAGTACGTCCCATTCTGTCCTTGATAATGACCAGGATTTGGGACAAACATCCCAACATGTCCGATAAGATCGACGAGATTGACCGGCGAATCCTGGCGGAGCTGCAGCGTGACGGAACGCTGTCGGCAGACCAGATGTCGGAGAGGATCAACCTGTCGCGCAACGCCTGCTGGCGGCGCATGCGTCGCCTCGAGGATGACGGCTTCGTCACCGGTCGCGTGGCGCTGGTCGACGCCGAAAAGCTCGGGCTCGGGCTGTCCGTTTTCATCCTGATCCGCACCTCCAACCACGATCCCGACTGGCTGGCGCGGTTTCATGGCGCGGTGAGCACGTTTCCCGAAATCACCGGCGCCTACCGCATGTCCGGCGACCTCGATTATGTCCTGCGCGCCCGGGTGGCCGACGTGAAGTCCTATGACCGGCTCTACCAGCGGCTGATCGCCCGTGTGTCCCTGTCGGACGTGTCGGCCTCCTTCGTGATGGAAGAGATCAAGGACACGACCGTGGTGCCGGTGGAGATACGCTGAAAGAAAGCGGTTGATTGGGTGATCGCGCGATTGACCGGAACGCCGGCTTTTTCCATAGCGTCCTCTTCATGAACGCTTCTCCGGCCCAATCTCCGCTCGTCGGCCTCGTCAGGCTCCCGCATGGCGGCGGCCTCGACCTGCCGGCGTATGAAACCGCAGGCGCAGCCGGCATGGACTTGCGTGCCGCCGTTGCCGACGACCGGCCGCTGGTTCTTCTGCCTGGCCGCCGTGCCCTGGTGCCGACCGGGCTCGTCATGGAGATTCCGGACGGTTTCGAGGGACAGATCAGGCCCCGCTCGGGCCTCGCCTTCAAGCACGGCATAACCTGCCTCAACACGCCGGGCACGATCGACAGCGATTACCGCGGCGAGGTCAAGGTGTTGCTGGTCAATCTCGGCGAGGAAGATTTCCTGGTGACCCGCAGCATGCGCATCGCGCAGATCGTCTTTGCCGCGGTGACGCGGGCAGCGGTCGAGGAGCGCAGCCTCGCCGGAGATACGGTGCGCGGCGGCGGCGGCTTCGGCTCGACGGGCACCGGCTGACCCCTCCTGTCAGGAGACCTGCTGGCCCAACATCTGGGGGTTTGCCCGGCTGTCGCGAGACCGCTAAAGTCCGACCCTGTTCGGAGCATCATCCGTCTGGGAGTCAGGCGGCATCTTCGGGGCGACACCATGGACAAGGGCAAGATCTTCCGCGACCTGCACTACGCCGGCGCGCCATTCATCATCCCCAATCCCTGGGACATCGGCACCGCGAAACTGCTGGCCTCCTGCGGCTTTCGCGCGCTCGCCACAACCAGCGCGGGCTATGCCTTCTCGCGCGGCCTGCCGGACGGTGGCGTCGGTTTCGAGACGATGATCCAGCATTGCCGTGAAATGAGCGCGGCGACCGATCTTCCGGTGTCGGCCGACCTCGAGAAGGGCAAGGGCGATTCGCCGGAGAGTGCCGCCGAGACGGTGTTTGCCGCAGCAGCTGCGGGACTTGCCGGCTGCTCCATCGAGGACCACACCGGCGACGCGGCCGACCCGATCTACGATTTCTCCCTGGCGGTCGAGCGCGTCTCTGCCGCTGCGGATGCCGCCCGCGCACTGAAACATGATTTCGTGCTGACGGCGCGGGCCGAGAACTTTCTCTGGAATCGCCCCGACCTCGACGAAACGATCAGGCGCCTGAAGGCATTCGAGGCGGCCGGGGCAGATGTGCTATACGCTCCGGGGCTGAGCGACATGGCAGCGGTCGAGAAGGTCTGCGCGGCCATCAAGAAGCCGGTGAACGTGCTCGCCGTTCCGAATTTTACGGTCAAGGCGCTGGCCGATGCCGGCGTAGCCCGCATTTCGCTGGGATCCAAGCTGGCAACCTTCGCCTTCGGCATGCTGGAAAATGCCTCGCGCGAAATGCTGCGCGACGGCAGTTTCGGCTTCGCGCGCGCCGGCATGCCCTTCGCCCGGGCGCAGGCGCTCTTCGCCAAGTCCGGCGACTGACCGGCTCAGCGCGTGGCCGGACCGACGCGCCCCGCCTCGGCGCGCGCCGAGACCATCTTGTGCAGGTGGACCATCATCGCCGCCGCAAACAGCGGCGTCAGGAGGTTGAGCAGCGGCACCGCGAGAAAGCCGGCGATGACGAGGCCGGCCAGGAAGACCGTCCCGGCATACTGCCGCCGCAATGCCTTGGCCTCGGCCTCCGGCCGGAAGCGCATGGCGGCGAACTCGAAGAATTCACGTCCGAGCAAATAGCCGTTGACGATGAAGAAGGCCGCGATGTTGATGCCGGGAATGAGCAGCAGGAAAAGCGCCACGAGGTTTCCGAAGATCACGACGAGGAAGAATTTCAGCGCCATGACCAGGCCCGCAAGCACCGGCACCGGGCGGCCGGGCGCATCCTGCGGGTAGGAGTTCGTCTCGACGGCCTCCGCCACGTCGTCGAGGAACAATCCCGCCACCATGGCGGTGACGGGCGCGATCAGCAGCGCCATCACAAGCGCCAGGCCGATGCCAGCGAGCAGCGCGGTGACGAAGCCGAGCCAGCCAGCCCAGCCGGGCATCCCGGGCAGCAATGCGTCGATCCAGGGCAGCGCCAGCCAGTCGAACAGTTCCTTGAGCCCGAACCACAGGCCGGCGAGCGCCAGCAATGTCAGGCCGAGCGTCTTCAGGAAGACGCTGCGGAACTCGGGCGTGGGGAGCTGGCTTGCGGCGGCGCGGGCGGCGTCGAGGATCATTTTCTCTCCCATTCTTCGCTGTCAGATAGGCGACGCGGCCCCAAGCGGCAAGAATGGCGGGCGCGCGGGCTTTGCAAAACGCCGGCCAGCTTGTAGACCCGCCCGCGCCCGCCATGCCAAATAGCCTGGCCCGCCGCGATCCCGGAGACCTTGATGAGCGAATACGACGTCCTCTGCATCGGCAATGCCATTGTCGACATCATTGCCCAGTGCGACGACGCATTCCTCGCCGACAACGGCATCATCAAGGGGGCGATGAACCTGATCGACCCGGAGCGCGCCAACCTGCTCTACAGCCGCATGGGCCCCGCCATCGAGGCGTCGGGCGGCAGCGCCGGCAACACGGCGGCGGGCGTCGCCAGCCTCGGCGGCCGCGCTGCCTTTTTCGGCAAGGTCTCGAAGGACCAGCTGGGCGACATCTACACGCACGACATCCGCGCCCAGGGCGTCGCCTTCGACACGGTGCCGCTGCCCGGCGAGCCGGCGACGGCGCGCTCGATGATCTTCGTCACGCCCGACGGCGAGCGCTCGATGAACACCTATCTAGGCGCCTGCGTCGAGCTCGGGCCCGAGGATGTCGAGGCAGACAAGGCGGCCGGCGCCAAGGTCACCTATTTCGAGGGCTACCTGTGGGATCCGCCGCGCGCCAAGGAGGCGATCCGGCTGACCGCCGAGCACGCCCATGCGGCCGGCCGCGAAGTGTCGATGACGCTGTCGGATTCCTTCTGCGTCGACCGCTACCGCGAGGAATTCCTCGATCTGATGAGGTCGGGCACGGTCGACATCGTTTTCGCCAACGACAACGAAGTTCGGTCGCTCTACCAGACGGACTCGTTCGACGAGGCAGTCGAGCTAATCCGCAAGGACTGCAAGCTGGCCGCGGTCACGCGCTCGGAAAAGGGGTCGGTCATCGTGCGCGGCGACGAGACGGTGAAGGTCAGCGCCATACCGCTGGCGAAGCTCGTCGACACCACCGGCGCCGGCGACCTCTATGCCGCGGGCTTCCTCTACGGCTATACGGCCGGCTTCGACCTCAAGCGCTGCGGCGATCTCGGCTCGCTCGCCGCCGGGCTGGTCATCCAGCAGGTCGGCCCGCGCCCGCGCCAGAATTTGCGCGACGAGGCGATCAGGGCGGGCCTGCTCCAGCCCTAGCGGCTCACGCCGCGATGCGCGGCCGGCCGGTCGCGACGGCCACCAGACGCGCCTCGATGAACATGCGCTGGCCCTCGACGACGGAGGTCTTCATCTCGCGCGTCACCGCGATCTCGGCGGCGTCGGTGCCGGCATCCTCGGCGCGACCGGCGACGGTCTCGCGGATGCGCGCCTCGGCCGCCGCGAGCGCCTCCTCCTCGTCGCGGAAATCGCGC
>CAMYMG010000023.1 GCA_947259295.1 uncultured Rhizobiaceae bacterium | reverse complement strand
CTGGCGCAGCAGGAAGACCGGCCGGCCGGCGGCCTGTGCCCGGCGATGCAGCCGGCGCGTCGCGGTCAGGTCGAGCCCCGGCGGATTACCGCGCAGTTCGAGCAGCACCGCCGAAAGTGCCGTCAGCCGCGCCGCCTCTTCGGCGATCCACAGCGCATCGGCAAGTTTCGGCGCCTCCGACAGGAGGATGTCTTCCGGCGCGATGCCGAAGCGTTGCTGCAGCCCGGCCGCATAGGGAAAGGCCGCCTCGCGAAAGATCTCCGCCGTGCCGATCCAAAGCAGCGGGGCGCTGTCGCTCCGCTGCTTCAGCATCCGGCTGACAAGAGCCAGCGTGAAGCCGGCGGCGGCCCCCGCGTCACGTGTCTGGGCGCCATGGATCTCGGTGAGGGCGGCCCTCGGCAACCCGCCGCCCAGCGCCTGGTCGAGATCCTCGATGCCCGTCTGCAACAGGCCTTCGCCCGCCGCCGCGGCGATGCCGTCATGCCGCAGAACGACCTCGCCGCCGCACGCATCGGCGCGCTGCTCAAGGCGCTCGGCAAGCCGGCCTTCGATCTTCGCGATCTTGTGGCGCAAGGCAAAAACGGTTCCCTGCGTCGCGGCGTTGGGCGCCATGACGGTCCTGCTTTCCAACAATTGTTCCTGTTATGTTCTAATAGATTCCAGAGCCGATCCGAAGAGTCAAGCGACCCGCAAGGAGAATTTATTCCTTTTCTGGCCTCGCCCCTGAGAAGTCGCCTGGCCCCGCCTCGCGCAAGACCCTCGAAACGACCGCGCCGAACGGCTATATGCGCTGAAAGGAAAAAGCATGGCCCGCATCTACCAGACCCGCGCATGGCAGGACCAACTGTCCCCCTCCATGGAAGAAATGGAACTTGTGGCGCTTGAGACCTATGCCCACCTGCCGGAACGCTTCCGGACGCTTACCGGCGAGATCATCATCCAGATCGCCGACTTTCCGACCGACGAGATCATGGACGATCTGTCGCTCGAAAGCCCGTTCGACCTGCTCGGCCTGTTCGAGGGGCGCGGCATCGCCGAGCGCTGGAATCCGCAGACCGGCGAGGGTCCGAACCGCGTCACCCTCTACCGCCGCGCCATCATCGATTACTGGGCCGAAAACGAGGAGACGCTGGGCTCGATCATCAACCATGTGCTGATCCACGAGATCGGCCACCATTTCGGCCTGTCCGACGACGACATGGAAAAGATCGAGGAAGACGCCGATCAGTAATCGCTGAGCTTCAGGCCGGCATCATAGTCGACGCCGTCGACATCCTTCACCACCGCCTGGCCGCAGCGCATCGTCTTCGTTTCCGCATCGAAAGCATAGGTCGGCGAGCCGAACAGGTGCCAGCCCCCGTTCAGTGCCGCCGTCACCTTGTGGCAGAAGCTCGAATCGTCGGGTCCGCTGAGAAAACGGTAGAGTTTCACGGCAGTGCCTCCTTGCGGGAGCGGCCGGCCTTCGTCAGGAGTCGTTCCGCCTGTTCGAGATGCAGCCGCTCGACCATCTTTCCGTCGATGGCGATCACGCCCCGTTGCGCATTGTCCGGCTGCGCGAAGGCCGAGACGATCGCCTGCGCTTCCGCCACGGCGCTTTCCGAGGGGGCAAACGCCCGGTTCGCCGCATCGATCTGCGCCGGGTGGATCAGCGTCTTGCCGTCGAAACCCATCGCCGCGCCTTCTTCGCATTCGCGTGAAAACGCATCGATATCGCGAAAATCATTGCTGACGCCGTCCAGCACATCGAGCCCGCCGGCGCGTGCCGCCAGCACCATCTGCATCAGCCAGTGCGTCAGGTAGCGCCGGTCCGGCGTTGCCAGCACGCCGGTCTCCTTCACCAGATCGTTCGTACCGGCAACGAAACAATCAAGCCGCGCCGCACGGTCGCGGCCGAATTCCGCTAGTGGCCCGATGTTGAGCATCGCCTTTGCCGTCTCCACCATGATCCACAGCCGCAGCCCGGGCGGCGCGTCGGTCTCGTCCAGCATGTCGTCGACGTCGTGTATGTCGCGCGGCGTGTCGACCTTCGGCAGCAGGATCGCATCCGGCTTGCAGGCGCGCGCTGCCAGCAGGTCTTCGGTTCCCCATTCGCTGGCCAGCGGATTGATGCGGATGACGCATTCCGGCCCGCCGTCCCCACGTGCGGCGAAAAAGCCGCGCAGAGTCTCGCGCGCCTCTGCCTTTGCGCCCGGCGCCACCGAATCCTCAAGGTCGAAGATCACCGCGTCGCAGTCGAGCGACGCCAGCTTGGCGATCGCCCTGCTGTTCGAGGCCGGCACGAAAAGCACGGAACGCCGCGGGCGGGGCAGAAGCTGATTCATCTGGTCTTCTTGCCCGGCACTGCTGGCCCTTGCAAGCCCTTGCCGCCGGATAGCGAACCTGTCATCTGCGCAATCATCGGCAGTCGAGGAACGGACAACATGGCGCGATACGATTTCGTCATCATCGGCGGGGCAATCGTCGGCAGTTCGGTTGCCTACTATCTGCGCGAGCATGGCTTTTCCGGCTCGATCGCACTCGTCGAGCGCGACCCGCATTTCACCCATGCGGCGACCACTCTCTCCTGCGCCTCGATCCGCCAGCAATTCTCGGTGCCGGAAAACATCCGCCTGTCGCAGTTCACCCTCGACCTGTTCCGCCGTCTGAAGGAGGAGTTCGGCGCCGACGCCGATATCGGTTTTCACGAAAAGGGCTACCTGATCCTCGCCAGCGACACCGGCCTGCCGATTCTCGAAGCCAATCACCGCATCCAGCAGGAACTCGGCGCCGACATTCTCCTCGAGGACGCCACAGCTCTGCAGCAGCGCTTTTCCTGGCTGTCCACCGAAGGCATTGCAGCAGGCGCCTGGGGCCGCAGCGGCGAGGGCTGGTTCGATGCGCATGCCATGCTCTCGCTGTTCCGCAAGGCACTGAGGACCAGGAATGTCGATCTGATCGGCGCTTCGGTCACCGGCATCGGTCGCGAGGGCAACCGCGTTACATCGGTCACGCTCGACAATGGCGAGACGCTTCAGGCCGGCACCGTGGTCAATGCCGCCGGCCCTAACGCCGGGAAAGTTTCGGCCATGGCCGGCATTTCGCTGCCGGTCGAGCCGCGCAAGCGCTCGGTCTTCGTCTTCGAGGCGCGCGACAGATTTCCCGACATGCCGCTGATCGTCGACCCGAGCGGCATCTATGTCCGGCCGGAAGGGTCGGTCTATATCACCGGCGGCGCCGACCCCGACGAGACCGACGGCCCAGCCGATCCGCAGGATTTCGAGCCGGACTGGCCGCAGTTCGAGGAGATCATCTGGCCGCTGCTGGCAACCCGTGTTCCGGCCTTCGAGGCGATCAAGGCGACGCGCGCCTGGGCCGGCCACTACGACTACAACGTGCTCGACCAGAACGCCGTCATCGGGCCGCACCCGGAAGTGTCGAACTTCCTCTTCGCCAACGGCTTTTCCGGCCACGGCCTGCAGCAGGCGCCGGCGGTCGGCAACGCGCTCGCCGAACTCCTGGTGCACGGCGCCTACCGCACGGTCGACTGCTCGCCCTTCGGCTACGAGCGGATCGCCGCCAACCGGCCGTTCCGGGAACTCAATGTCATCTGACGCTCGCGTGCCGCTCCTGTCTCTTTGATTTCAGCCCCGCTTTGTGTAAAGCAGCATCCACAAATCCCTGCCGAGAAGACGAGGGCCGATCCATGGAAAAATTCACCAAGCTCACCGGCGTCGCAGCCCCCTTGCCGATCGTCAATGTCGATACCGACATGATCATCCCCAAGGATTATCTGAAGACCATCAAGCGCACGGGCCTCAGCGTCGGCCTGTTCGCCGAGATGCGCTTCAACGACGACGGCACCGAAAACCCCGACTTCGTGCTCAACAAGCCGGCCTACCGCAACGCCCAGATCCTCGTCGCGGGCGACAATTTCGGCTGCGGTTCGAGCCGCGAGCATGCTCCCTGGGCGCTGCTCGATTTCGGCATCCGCTGCGTCATCTCCACCAGCTTCGCCGATATTTTCTACAACAACTGCTTCAAGAACGGCATTCTTCCCGTCACCGTCAGCCAAGAGGACCTGGAGAAGCTGATGGACGACGCCTCACGCGGTTCCAACGCCACACTGACCGTCGATCTCGAAGCCCAGGAAATCCGCGGCCCCGACGGCGGTTCGGTCAAGTTCGACATCGACGATTTCAAGCGCCACTGCCTGCTGAACGGTCTCGACGACATCGCGCTGACCATGGAAAAGGCGCCGGCCATCGCCAGCTACGAGCAGAAGCTGGCTGAACGCCGGCCCTGGGCCTGATTGCGCCGGCGGCCATGCGAAGACTGATCTCCACCGGCTCGCCCTTCGAGAAGACGGCCGGCTACAGCCGCGCCGTGGTGCAGGACGACTGGTGTTTTGTCGCCGGCACCACGGGCTACGACTACTCGGCCATGGTCCTCCCGGACAGCGTCGAGGACCAGTGCCGCAATTGCCTGAAGACGATCGCCGCCGCCCTGACGGAGGCAGGCTTCGACATGGCGGACGTGGTAAGGGCGCACTACTACATCACCGACGCCGCCTATGCCGATACCGTGTTCCCGATTCTCGGCCATGCATTCGGCGACATCAGGCCTGCCGCCACCATGGTCGTCTGCGACCTGATCAAGCCCGAAATGAAGATCGAGATCGAAGTCACCGCGCTCAGGCGTTCCTGATGCCGCGACCGAAGCTTGCGCATTCGCGGCCCGCCCTTTAGCAAAGCCGCAGTTCACGACATTCCCAGGGACATATCATGGCATCGAAGAACCTCTTGCTCCTCGCCGGCGACGGCATCGGCCCCGAATCCATGGCCGAGGTCAAAAAGCTCATCGCCGCCATGAACGACAGCCTCGGCAGCGGTTTCGTCATCGACGAGGGGCTGGTCGGCGGTTGCGCCTACGACGCGCACGGCCAGGCCATTTCCGATGCCGACATGGAAAAGGCGATGGCCGCTGATGCGGTGCTGTTCGGCGCCGTTGGCGGTCCGAAATGGGATGCCGTTCCCTATGAGGTACGGCCCGAGGCCGGCCTGCTCAGGCTGCGCAAGGATCTCGAACTCTTCGCCAATCTGCGCCCCGCCATCTGCTACCCGGCGCTCGCCGCCTCCTCCTCGCTGAAGCAGGATGTCGTCGAGGGCCTCGACATCCTGATCGTGCGCGAACTCACCGGCGGCGTCTATTTCGGCGAGCCGAAGGAGATCATCGATCTCGGTAACGGCCAGAAGCGCGGCATCGACACGCAGGTCTACGACACGTTCGAGATCGAGCGGATTTCGGGCGTCGCCTTCGAACTGGCGCGCACGCGCCAGAACCGCGTCACCTCGATGGAAAAGCGCAACGTCATGAAGTCCGGCGTTCTGTGGAACGAGGTCGTGACGGCGACGCACAAGACAAGATATTCCGACGTCAAGCTCGATCACATGCTGGCCGATGCCGGCGGCATGCAGCTGGTGCGCTGGCCCAAGCAGTTCGACGTTATCGTCACTGACAATCTGTTCGGCGACATGCTCTCCGACATCGCCGCCATGCTGACCGGCTCGATCGGCATGCTGCCCTCGGCATCGCTCGGCGCGCCCTACGCCAAGACCGGCAAACGCAAGGCGCTTTACGAGCCGGTGCACGGCTCGGCCCCCGACATTGCCGGCCAGGGCATCGCCAATCCGATCGCCATGATCGCCTCTTTCGCCATGTGCCTGCGCTATTCCTTTAACATGGTGGCTGAGGCGGACCATCTCGAGGCCGCGATCTCGGCCGTGCTCGACGACGGGCTGCGCACGCCCGACATCATGTCCGAAGGCACCACGAAGGTAGGGACCGTCGAGATGGGCGATGCGATCCGGCAGAAATTCCTGGCCCAGGCGGCATGATCGTTGCACGCTGCCCCGGGTATTCTCCGCGGCTGAGCGCGGGTGAGTGAAGGCATCTGGAACTCGCCGATGAATCCGTCCGGTCCGGCAGGTGAAGCGATCGCGGGCTGGCGGCAACCCGCCGCCCGGCTGCGGCTTGTCGCCGCCAACACCCTGTCGGCCTTCACCTTCTCGCTGCGACGCCAGCGCGCCCGCACCGCCTTGCGCCATCATCGCGTCCCGTGGCGTCGCTTCGCCGTCGTCAGCCTGGCGCTGATCGTGCTGGCGGCCGCCTATTTCGATCCGGTCTTCGGCGCCTACACGATTGACCGATCGAGCCTCGTCGTCCGCTTCGGCCGGGCCATCACCGACTACGGCAAGTCGGGCTGGTATCTGATCCCGCTCGCCGTCTTTCTTGTCTGGACCGCTTGCGTCGACTGGCGGCGCTACCCACGCCGCGCCCGCCTGCTCCTGTTCAACCGCACCGCAGCCGCCTGGTACGCCTTCATCGCCATCGGCGGCTCGGGCCTGATCGCCACGTTGCTGAAGCAGACCATCGGCCGCGCCCGTCCGAGGCACTTTGCCGAATACGGCGCCTTCCATTTCGACAGCTGGACAATGGATGCCGGCTTCGCCAGCTTTCCCTCCGGCCATGCCACCACCGTCGGCGCGCTCTGTTTCTGCGTGGCCATCCTGTTTCCGCGGCTCCGCCTCGCGATGATCGTGACCGCGCTCTATTTCGGCTTCAGCCGTTCCGTCGTCGGCGCCCATTATCCGAGCGATGTCGTGGCCGGCCTGCTGTTCGGTGGCTGGTTCGCCTATTTTACCGCCATACGCTTCGGCAAGGCCGGGCTGGTCTTCAACCTGCCCGAGACCGGCATGCCCGAGCGGCGCCGGTCCTTCCATTTCGTCTCGCCGCGACGCCGCAGGCCCGTCACAGGAAGCCGATGAAGCGGCCGCACACGAGCACGGCAGTCCACAGGATCAGCGAGACCGCAGCCGAAAGCGAAAGCAGGCCGTTCGACGCCGAGCGCCGCGACAGGCGGTCGAAGACGAAAAGGTTGATCCCGGCCGCCAGTATGAGCCCCATCTTGACGAGGAAGATGCCCATCCCGGCATAGTGGCCGGCGCGCACCGAAAACAACGCCACTCCGCTCGCCAGGGCGGCCGCGAAGGCGGCGAGTGCGACCGGCCTGAGCGCGGCAAGGAAGCTGGCCGATGGCAGGCTGCGGAAGGCGCCGAGCACGCGCAGGTCCATCAGCGCAACCGACGTCCACAGCGCACCGATCGCCACGATATGCAGGGCGTTGACCAGCGGATAGGCGTAGAAAGAGGCCTTGAGTGCGCGCACCGGCGCCAGCTGCTCAATGGTTGCCAGCGCCTCCTCCACAGCGGCGTCAGTTGGCCGGTGCGCGGTTCGGATAGACGTCGTAGGCCTTGCCGCCGACGGTGATCCGCACCGCCTTCATGTGGCGTTCGGCAGAATCGCGCGAGCGGTTTCCGAGCACCGTCACTTCGTCGCCGACCTTGGCGGTATCTTCCATGAAACCTGCATTCTGCGATGCGCGCGGCGGCGCCAGATCGACGCGCCATGTCTCGCCATTGGCCTCCACATCGAGCGTCGGGTGCGGATTTCCGTAGTAGATCGCTGTGATGGTTCCGGTCAGCTCGAAAAAGCCGTCCTCGGTCCAGCCCCAGCCATGGTGAGCCAGGGCGGGCAAGGCCAGGGAGGCCGAAAGCATGGCGGCGAGCGCCAAGCTGCGTGAAATGCCTGCAATCATCTGAGGTCTCCTTCGCTTTGCAACGAACCTAGGAGCGGCCCCGGCGAGGTCAAATCACAACGGCCTGATCGGCGCCGGACGCGACGGGGCTTCGCACATCCGATTGACTCTTGGCTGAATCCAGCTATTACCCGGCGCGAACCGGAACTTTGTCCATGCGCGGCCTTTTGATGGCGCTTCTTGCACTGGAATTTCCTGGCCATCGGGCCGGGCGTTCGCGCATGTCGGTTCAAACCACGAAAACCACGGCCAAAACCGAGACCGCCAAAACGGTCTGATCTCCCTTGGCCTGCTTGCCCCTCCCGGGTTCGGCCCGGGGAGAAACCCGCAGAGCCGGCGGGTTTCCTGAGTGAAGCAGCGGAGAGGGACAGGAGAATTCTCATGGGTTTCAAGGTTGCAGTCGTCGGCGCCACGGGCAATGTCGGCAGGGAAATGCTCAACATCCTCGAGGAACGCGGCTTCCCCGCCGACGAGGTCGTGGCGCTCGCCTCGCGCCGCAGCCAGGGCACCGAAGTGTCCTACGGCGACCGTACGCTTAAGGTGAAGGCGCTCGACCAGTATGATTTTTCCGACACCGACATCTGCATCATGTCGGCCGGCGGCGAGGTATCAAAGCAGTGGTCGCCGAAGATCGGCAAGCAGGGCTGCGTCGTCATCGATAATTCGTCGGCCTTCCGCTACGACCAGGACGTTCCGCTGATCGTGCCGGAAGTGAACCCGGACGCCATCGCGCAGTTCACCCGCAAGAACATCATCGCCAATCCCAACTGCTCGACCGCCCAGCTCGTCGTCGCGCTGAAGCCGTTGCACGATGTTGCCAGGATCAAGCGTGTCGTCGTGGCGACCTACCAGTCGGTTTCCGGCGCCGGCAAGGAAGGCATGGACGAGCTGTTCACCCAGACCCGCGCGGTCTTCGTGGCCGATTCGGTCGAAAACAAGAAGTTCACCAAGCGCATCGCCTTCAACGTCATTCCCCATATCGACGTCTTCCTCGACGACGGCTTCACCAAGGAAGAGTGGAAGATGGTCGCCGAGACCAAGAAGATGCTCGACCCCAAGATCAAGCTGACGGCGACCTGCGTGCGCGTGCCGGTCTTCATCGGCCATTCGGAGGCCGTCAACATCGAGTTCGAGACGCCGATCACCGCCGACGAGGCGCGCGACATCCTGCGCGAGGCGCCGGGCTGCCAGGTCATCGACAAGCGCGAGGACGGCGGCTACATCACGCCGCTCGAATCGGCCGGCGAGGACGCCACCTTCATCTCGCGCATCCGCGAGGATTCGACCGTCGACAATGGCCTGGCCATGTGGATCGTTTCGGACAATCTGCGCAAGGGTGCCGCCCTCAACGCCATCCAGATCGCCGAACTGCTGATCGAGCGCGGCCTCATCCAGCCCAAGAAGCAGGCCGCTTGAGGTTTTCTCCGACGCCGGGCCCGGCTTTGGCTGGCCCGGCGTCAGGGATCCGTCCGGGGTCCCTTCGTGGAACATTGCCGAGCCTTTTCGGGATCGAGGGGTGACGGGCGGCGCTAATCGGTCGACACACTGTCTTTCCGTAATGCACGGCGTGCGCGCCTCGCCCGGTTGCGCACGGAGTCGGAAGGCCTACATTGGGCAATTCCTTCCCTCCCGGAGTTCTTGCATGACCGCCCAGCTTTTTTCCCCGATCACCATTGGTGGTCTGGAGTTCCCGAACCGTATTGCCGTGGCGCCGATGTGCCAGTACTCCGCCGACGACGGCTCGGCCTCCGACTGGCATCTGCAGCAGTGGATGATGTATGCGCTGACCGGCGCCGGCATGGTCACCATGGAGATGACCGATGTCGAACGGCGCGGCCGCATCTCGCATGGCTGCCTCGGCCTCTACAGCGATCACAACGAGGCGGCCGCCAAGCGCACGCTCGACGCCGCGCGACGTGTCGCCCAGCCGGGCACGAGGTTCGGCGTCCAGCTCGCCCATGCCGGGCGCAAGGCCTCCTGCCAGCGGCCCTGGGAAGGCGGCGGCCCGCTGCGCGCCGGCCAGGATCCGTGGCAGACCGTCTCGGCCTCCGCCGTCCCCTTCGCCGAGGGCTGGCACACGCCGCACCCGATGACCGAGGAGGAAATCCACGCCCTGATCGGCCATTTCGTGAAGAGCGCGCATCGCGCAGAACGCGCCGGTTTCGATTTCATCGAGATCCACGCCGCGCATGGCTATCTGCTGCACCAGTTCATCTCGCCGCTTTCCAACCACCGCAAGGACGAGTGGGGCGGTACGCTGAAGAACCGCGTGCGGCTCGCATCCGAGATCGTCAAGGCGGTGAAGAACGCCGTGCCGAACATGATGGTCGGCGCGCGCATCTCGGTCACCGACTGGGTCGACGGCGGCCTGACCGTCGAGGAAGGCGTCGAGGTGGCGCAGGCGCTTGAGGAAGCGGGCGTCGCCTATCTCTGCTGTTCCAGCGGCGGCAACTCGCCCCTGCAGCAGATCGCGACCGGCCCCGGCTACCAGGTGCATCTCGCCGAGGCGGTGAAGCGTGCCGTCACGATTCCGGTCCGTGCCGTCGGCATGATCGACGATGCCCGGCAGGCCGAGGAAATCATCGCCGACGACCGCGCCGACATGGTGGCGCTGGCGCGCGCAATCCTGTCCGACCCACGCTGGCCGTGGCGCGCGGCAGCGACGCTCGGCGTCGAGATCAAGAGCGCACCGCAGCTCGCCCGCTCGACCTCGCTGATGAAGAAATGGGTCGGCGCCGAATAGTTTTTCGACGCGACTGCGAGCCGGGCTTCTCGTCCGGCTTCGCGGCCTGACAGGCGCCATCGGTCCCGGTCAAGGCCTGACGCCTCTGAGCTGCCATAGGTGACAGGCCTCCGCCCCTACCCCGTGTACTGGAGGCTGTTACCGGTCTGTTTGTCGAAGAGGACGACCTTGTTTGGGTCCCAAGCGAAGCGGACGGGTTTGTCGATGGCGACGTCGGTCTGGGCGGGCACGGTTGCGCGCAGGCTGGTGTCGCCGATGCGCAGCGTGACGATCTTTTCGACGCCGTGGTTTTCGATGTCGTGCACCATGGCCTCGACCGGTGCCCCGGCTTCGACCTGGACGTCCTCGGGGCGAATGCCGAAGGTCAGCGCGCGGCCGTCGGTGGCGGCACCATTGGCGCCCTGATAGGGCAGTTCGAAGGTCTTTTCCGTCATCACGGCGCGGCCCGAGACCAGCCTGCCGTCGAGGAGGTTCATCGGCGGCGAGCCGACGGAGCGGGCGACGAAGGTGTTCT
>CAMYMG010000022.1 GCA_947259295.1 uncultured Rhizobiaceae bacterium | reverse complement strand
TTCCTCCGGGCCGCAGGCCGAAGGCGCTCCCACCGCCTTGCCGGCGCCGCTCGTCGAGGTGCCGATTGTCGAGATTCCGTTGCCGGTGGTGGGCCACGCGGCCCCGACGGTCGTCGCCGCCCTGCCAGCGGTTTCGGAGGCCACAGGCGACAGGAAGCCGGCACCGCGTGTCCTCGGCAAAGCCGAGCGCGATGCCGCGCCGAGCAATGCGACGGTGTCGCAGGCGGTCAAGCCAGCCGCGACGTCAGGCCCCCCGGCCAGCGCCGTGCCGGTTGAGCCGTCGGTGCAAGCCGAGGACCGTGCAGAACCCAAGCTCAACGTCGGCAAGGTAGCTGTCCTGGCCGCCGCACCGACCCTCGGCAAGGATGCCGCGCCGACGGATCCTGATGACCGCGACGCAGCCAGTGCGCCACAGCGGGCGGCGCCGGCCCTGCCTTCGCAACTGCCGCTCGCTACCGCGGCTGGCGGCGAGGAAAAAGCTCCACCCCTCGTCGTCGCAAGGCTCGATGGCGCCGGACCGGCATCCGCCGCACCTAGTGTTTTGACGGCGCTGCAGCCGGTGGTACCGGAGCCCGCGGACACGCTGTGGCCCTTGTCCGCAACGACCGACGCCGCTGCCTGGACAGTTCCGCCGACGCCCGTCGCGCTGCCGGCGCCGACGGTCCTGCCGATCGAAGAAACCGCGATCGCCGCGCTTCGGACTTCGCCCCCGGCATTGCCCGAGCCGCCGCAGACGCCGCCCACGGAAAAGGCGAGAGTGCAGGCCGTTCCGGAACCGGAAGCACCGGCGACCGAGAAGCAGCGTCCGGCCGCACCGGAGACCGAGGCAGGCGAGACCATCGCATCGCTGCCCGCCGAGCAGAAGGCGGTCTCCGTGGAGGCGCCCCCGTTGGAGCCGGAAGCGGCGGTGGCGCTTTCTGAGCCGCCCGTGACCGTGCCGGAGACAGATATATCGACACTGCAGACGGTGCCCGAGGACCTCCTGGCGCCCGCCGCCCCGACCTCGCAGGCGGATGCGATCGAGCCCGTTGTCGGTAGTGCATTGCCGGCTTCTCAGCCGCGTGTAGAGGAGAAGGCGAAAACCATCGCAGCCCTCCCCCCAGTCGAGCCCGAGGTAGAGGCCGTGCCGACACCGGCACCGGCCGAAGAGGCGGTCGACCAGGCGGTCGGGGTGCAAGGCCCGACGATCCTGCCTCAGGCCACGAGCACTATTCCCGAAATCGACATATCCGCCCTGACCAGCGTGCCGGCCGACCTTGCCGGGCCACCGGCTCAGCCGGAAACGCCTCCGACACCGACAACGGCCGACACCCCGAAGGCCGAGGCAGGAGATGCTGCAGCCCGGGACAACGAGAGCGAGCCTGTCGCGGCGCTGACCCCGCAGGCGGAAGCGGAGGCTAACACAGACGCCGCCCTGCCCCTGCCCGCCAAACCAGATGTGCTGCCCGAGATAGATCTTTCGGCTCTGCGCAGCGTGCCGGCGGATCTGACGGCGCCAGCCAATCCGTCCTCGCAGCCCGGTCGTGCTGAGCCCTTTGCCGGCGGTGCGCTGCCGACTTCCCTGCCCTCTTCGCAGGCCGACCCGGCTAAGCCCGTTACCGATGCTGCGCTACCCACCTCAAAGCCGAGTGCTGCGGAAGAGGCGAAGGCAGTCGCGTCCCTACCCGAGGTCCAATCCGAGGCGAACGCCGAGCCGGAACCGGTCACAGAGGCCACACCGCAACCGATCAAGGCGCCAGGCACGGCAGTCCTGCCCCAGACGCCGGTCGTCGTGCCCGAGATCGACATCTCTGCGCTGACCAGCGTGCCGGCCGACCTCGCCGCGGCGCCAGTTCAGCTCGACACGTCTGCAGCTCTTCCGATACCGGCCAAGACGCCAGAAGCCGAGCCAGGAGACGCCGGAGCCCGGGACGACGTCAGCGAGCCTGTCGCGGCGCTGACGCCGAACGAGGCCGAAGAACCTCACCCCCACGCATCCGCGCCCGCTCTCGTGCCCCAGGAACGTGCCCGCCCGATCCAGCTGCCGGAGATAGATCTCTCGGCGCTGCGCAGCGTGCCGCCAGACCTGACGGAGCAGGCGTCCGCAGCAAAAATCCAGCCGTCGATCATCGAGATAACGCCACCGGCCGAGGGCGGCGAAGCAGCGGCTGAAAAGAAGGTGGGTCTGGGCGTCGCGGCGCCGGGCGACCTTCCGTTTGCCAGCATCGACGACATCCCGGCGCCGCGCATCGACCTGCCGGCGGACCAGCCGTCGTCATTGCCGTAGGCTGATTCTGGCGATCGTTGGTGCAGAAATGCGGTCAGCGACCGCGCCGTTTCGCCTGCCGGTCAGGCCTCAATAGATCCTGAGCAGCACGGGGATGTAGCCGGCCATCTGCAGGCGTTCGAGCAATTCCATGACCGGAAAGATCGCTATGAAATAGAGCCCGTCCAGGAATGTGTGGCGCAGGGCGACCGGCGAAAAATAGACTTTTGCAGCGTCGCGATAGCGGCGCGGGTCCGGCCAGAAGATCGGCGTTTCGCGGGCATAGACGTCATAGGCCGGGCCGAACTTGTCCGACAGGAATGCCGCCTCCCTGGCGGCCGTGAAGCGGAATATCTGGTAGGTCATGACACCGAGCACCATGGCCACCAGAAGCGAGCCGAACATCAGCCCGATGCCGACGGCGCCGACGGTCGAGAAGAAATAGAGCGGATTGCGCGTCGTCGAGAACGGTCCGGTAGTCACCAGTTCGCCGTTCTTGCGGCCGCCGATGTAGAGCGTGCTCCACAACCGTCCAAGAATGCAGCCCACCGCCAGAAGCGCGCCAAGCGTTTCAAGAACGTCGTGGGTCAGAAGATCCTCGTTCCACGCCGGCTGCGTGACCACGAGGACAAGCGCTGCGAGCACCGCACCGACCTGCACGACCAGAAGCCGCTTTTTCTGGTTGAAGGGCAAAAGCGGTTCGGTGGGAGACATGTGGATTCCTCGATGGCAGGCGATGGTAAGGGGTCAGGGTAACTGGCGGACGGCCGCAGGCCGGGCATACAGCGAACACGTGACAGCAGGCAGACATCATCGGAGTTGCCCGCCGAAAAGTCCGACACAGCCGTATCGATAAAGGGTTGCTGTCCAGACCCACGGGATTGCCTCTGCGCCCGGCAAACCGGTTGCACAGTGATTGTCCCCGTTTCAGCCGAATGTAAGGCAGGATTCGCAGCCGGAAATCTGGCAGCGAAGGCCCGGCCAGCGGAGATCCCACGGTCAGCCCGGCAGGACGCTTTCGCCCATCAGCGCCATGTCGATGGCGCGCGCCGCCTGACGGCCCTCGCGGATCGCCCACACCACCAGCGACTGGCCGCGGCGCACGTCGCCGGCGGCAAACAGGCGGTCGACGCTGGTGCGGTAGTCGCGGTCGTCGGCAACGACATTGGTCGAGCGGCGCGCGTCGGTGGTGGTGGCGAGCTGATCGCCGAGATCGGCAACCACGCCGCCGGCAATCGGGCCAGCAAAGCCGATGGCGATGAAGGCGAGATCGGCGCGGATGACGAACTCGGTGCCGGCGATCGGCTTGCGCTTCTCGTCGACTTCGCAGCACTTCACGCCCGTGAGCTGGCCTTCCTCGCCGATGAATTCGAGCGTCGCGACCTGGAACTCGCGCTCGGCGCCCTCGGCCTGAGAGGAGGAGGTGCGCATCTTGGTCGCCCAGTAGGGCCAGACCGACAGCTTGTCCTCCTTTTCGGGCGGCTGTGGCCGGATGTCGAGCTGGGTGACGCGCACCGCGCCCTGGCGGAACGCCGTACCGACGCAGTCGGACGCGGTGTCGCCGCCGCCGACGACGACGACATGCTTGCCGCCGGCGAGGATCGGCGCCGAAGCCCAGGCCACCGACTGGATGTCCTCGCCGCCAACCCGCTTGTTCTGCTGGACGAGGTAGGGCATTGCGTCGTGTACGCCCTCAAGATCATCGCCGGGAATACCGGCCGGACGCGGCGTTTCGGATCCGCCGCAATAAAGCACGGCATCGTGTTCCGCGAGCAGTTCGGCCACCGGCTTGTCGACGCCGACATTGACGCCGCAATGGAAGGTGACGCCCTCGCCCTTCATCTGCTCGGCGCGGCGGTCGATATAGTGCTTCTCGATCTTGAAGTCGGGGATGCCGAAGCGCATCAAGCCGCCGGGCTTGGATTCGCGCTCGAAGACATGCACCTCGTGGCCGGCGCGGCCGAGTTGCTGCGCCGCCGCCATGCCGGCCGGGCCCGACCCGATGATGGCGACGCGCTTGCCTGTCTTTTGTTCCGGCGGATAGGGCCGGATGTGGCCCGTCTCGTAGGCCTTGTCGGCGATCGCCTGCTCGATCGTCTTGATGGCAACCGGGATGTCCTCGATGTTGAGGACGCAGGCCTCCTCGCAGGGCGCCGGGCAGATGCGGCCGGTCCATTCCGGGAAATTGTTGGTCGAGTGCAGGTTGCGGATCGCGTTGTCCCAGTCGCCATTGTAGACGAGGTCGTTCCAGTCCGGGATCTGGTTGTGGATCGGGCAGCCGGTCGGACCATGGCAGAAGGGCACGCCGCAATCCATGCAGCGCGCCGCCTGTTTCTCGACCTCCTTGTCCGACATCGGCAACGTGAACTCGCGGAAATGCCGGATGCGGTCGGAAGCCGGCTGGTACTTGTGCACCTGCCGGTCGATCTCGAGAAAACCTGTTACCTTGCCCATCGAATAATCCATCTCTCCGCCGCAAGAACGGCGCTTACTTCATTGCATTTTCGTCAAGGGTCGCTGGCGCAAGCGCCTACCTTCGACGATCGTCAGTTGCCCTGCAAGGCCGGCGAAGGCGGTCACCAAGCGGTCCGCCAACCGTTTCGCGTCACCCGCCAGGTCCACACCCAAAACTCCGGGAGCGATAATGACGACCGCCGGAGCGCGCAACTGCCTGCGAAAAACGAGCTCCCCAAAATCATAGTCCTCGGTGACCAAGATACGTTCTTCGTCTACAGCCCACGCGAGCACGTCGGTATCCGATGCAGCAGGGCGGACATCTGCCACGTAGACAACATCATCGAACCGCCCCCGAAGTTCGTCGAAGAGTGGCCTCGGCACACATTCGTCGACAAGAAACGGCACCTCATTCGGCCGCTATGACCCGCCAGTCCGACAGGCTGTCGGCAGCGTAGGTTTGGGCGGCCCTTATCGCCTCGACGTTCAGTTGAGGGTGAGCCATGAGAATCGATTCCTCGGTGTGACCGGCAGCGAACATCCGCAGGATGTGTTCGACCGTAATGCGGGTGCCGCTGATCGTCGGCTTTCCCATCATGATCGCGGGATCAGAAACGATCCGAGGTTTCTCGACATTCGTCATGGTCATCTCACTCTGGTCGTCCGGTTACAATCGCGGCTGCGCTTCACGGAGTTTGCCGCAGATTCGATTATCCAACCGGTCGTCCTCCTCAACCACTGCTTTCATCTTCGGTCCAATCACAGAATAGAGCGAAAGAGTCCAGCGCTCGCTTTCCTCGCTCAGTAGCCGGGAAGATCGTGATCGTTCCATCCCGCGTCTGACAAATGGAAATCGCAGTACCGACAAGAACGAAATCGTCCGGTATTCGTACGAAGCGCTTGCCGTCAACGATCTCCACCAAACCTTCCCGATACTCATTCTTCCAAGGCATGCGGTGCCTCCTTCGGAACGGGCATTTTATTGCATGAACTACTCCGCCGCCACGTTCATGCGCATGCGTTCCATCTCGATCAGCGCGCGGCGGTATTCGACCGGCATGACTTTGCGGAATTTCGGCCGGAACGTCGTCCAGTCGTCGAGGATCGTCTTGCCGCGCGTCGACCCCGTGTAGTGCACGTGGTTGGCGATGAGCTGGTAGAGGCGCTCCTCGTCGTGACTGGTCATGTCGCCCGAGACGTCGACGCGGCCCTTGTGGTCGATGTCGCCGCCATGATGATGCAGTTTCTCGAGCAGGTAGTCCTCCTCGGGCACCGGCTCGAGCTCGACCATCGCCATGTTGCAGCGCTCGGCGAAATCGCCGGCCTCGTCGAGCACATAGGCGACGCCGCCCGACATGCCGGCGGCGAAGTTGCGCCCGGTGCGGCCGATGACGACAACGACACCGCCGGTCATGTATTCGCAGCCATGGTCGCCGACGCCTTCGACGACGACGGCAGCGCCCGAGTTGCGCACGGCGAAGCGCTCGCCGGCGACGCCGCGGAAATAGCACTCGCCCTCGACGGCGCCGTAGAGCACCGTGTTGCCGACGATGATGGAATCCTCGGCGACGATCCTGGTGTTTTCCGGCGGCCTGATGACGATGCGCCCGCCCGACAGGCCCTTGCCGACATAGTCGTTCCCGTCGCCGACCAGCTCGAACGAGATGCCTCGCGCCAGGAAGGCGCCGAAGGACTGGCCGGCGGTGCCCGTCAGCTTGACCGAGATCGTGTCGTGCTTCAGGCCCTTGTGCTTCCACCGCTTGGCGACTTCGCCCGACAGCATGGCGCCGACCGAGCGGTCGACGTTGCGGATGTCGGTCTCGATCTTGACCGGCAGCTTGGATTCGAGCGCCGGCATCGCCTGCTCGATCAGCTTGCGGTCGAGCACGTCGTCGATCGGGTGCTTCTGGCGCTGTGTCCAGTGGCTGGCCTCCGGCGTGGACTCGGGCCTGTAGAAGATGCGGCTGAAATCAAGTCCCTTGGCCTTCCAGTGCTCGATCACCTCTTCCTTTTCCAGGATATCGGTGTTCCCGATGATCTGGTCGAGATGGGTGTAGCCCATCTCGGCAAGCAGCTCCCGCACCTCTTCCGCGACATAGAAGAAGAAGTTGATGACGTGCTCGGGCGTGCCCTTGAAACGCTTGCGCAGCACCGGGTCCTGCGTCGCGACGCCGACCGGGCAGGTGTTGAGGTGGCATTTACGCATCATGATGCAGCCGGCGGCAATCAGCGGCGCCGTCGAGAAGCCGAATTCATCGGCGCCGAGCAGCGCGCCGATGATGACGTCGCGACCGGTCCGGAGCCCGCCGTCGACCTGCAGCGCGACGCGCGAGCGCAGGCCGTTGAGCACCAGCGTCTGGTGCGTCTCGGCAAGGCCCATTTCCCACGGGCTGCCGGCATGCTTGAGAGAGGTCAGCGGCGATGCGCCGGTGCCGCCGTCATAGCCGGAGATGGTGATGTGGTCGGCGCGCGCCTTGGCGACGCCGGCAGCGACCGTGCCGACGCCGACCTCCGACACCAGCTTGACCGACACGTCGGCCGCCGGGTTGACGTTCTTCAGGTCGTAGATCAGCTGCGCCAGGTCCTCGATCGAATAGATGTCGTGATGCGGCGGCGGCGAGATCAGGCCGACGCCGGGCGTCGAGTGGCGCACCTTGGCGATGGTCGCATCGACCTTGTGGCCGGGCAGCTGCCCGCCCTCGCCCGGCTTGGCGCCCTGCGCAACCTTGATCTGCATCATGTCGGAATTGACGAGATATTCCGCCGTCACGCCGAAGCGGCCCGACGCGATCTGCTTGATCGCCGAACGCTCCGGGTTGGCCCCACCGCCGGGCAGCGGCAGATAGCGGTCCGGCTCCTCGCCGCCCTCGCCGGTGTTCGACTTGCCGCCGATCTGGTTCATCGCGCGCGCCAGCGTGGTGTGCGCCTCGCGGCTGATCGAGCCGAACGACATGGCCCCGGTCGAGAATCGCTTGACGATCTCGGCGGCCGGCATGACCTTCTCCAGCGCCATCGGCTTGCGGCCCCGCTGTTCGGCCGTGCGGATGCGGAACAGGCCACGGATGGTCTTCGCGCGGGTGGTTTCGCTGTCGATCTCAGCCGAGAACTGCTTGAAGGTGTCCCACGAGCCCTTGCGCACGGCGTGCTGCAGCGTGGCCACCGCATCGGGCGACCACATGTGCGATTCGCCGCGCATGCGGTAGAGATAGTCGCCACCGACCTCGAGCGCGTTGCGCAATACAGGATCGGCGCCGAAGGCATCGGCGTGGCGGCTGACCGTCTCGGCTGCGACTTCCTCCAGCCCGACGCCTTCGATCATCGTTGCCGTGCCGGTGAAGTACTTCTGCACGAAGTCCGACTTCAGGCCGACCGCGTCGAAGATCTGCGCGCCGCAGTAGGACTGGTAGGTCGAGATGCCCATCTTGGACATCACCTTGAGGATACCCTTGCCGATCGACTTGATGTAGCGCGACACCACTTCGTGGGCATCGACCTCGTCGGGCAACTCGCCGCGCCGGTGCATGTCGAGTAGCGTGTCGAAGGCGAGATAGGGGTTGATCGCCTCGGCGCCGTAGCCGGCAAGGCAGCAGAAATGATGTATCTCGCGCGGCTCGCCGGATTCAACGACCAGCCCAACCGAGGTGCGCAGGCCCTTGCGGATCAGGTGATGGTGCACGGCTGCCGTGGCAAGCAGCGCGGGAATCGCGATGCGGTCCGGCCCGACCTGACGGTCGGACAGGATGATGATGTTGTAGCCGCCGGCCACCGCCGCCTCGGCGCGGTCGCACAGCCGCTCGATGGCGCCCGCCATGCCGGCCGCGTTCTCGGCCGCCGAATAGGTGACGTCGATGGTCTTGGTATCGAAGCGGTCCTCGGTGTGGCCGATGGAACGGATCTTCTCGAGGTCGCCATTGGTGAGGATCGGCTGGCGCACTTCCAGCCGCTTTTTTCGCGACGAACCGACGAGATCGAAGATGTTGGGCCGCGGGCCGATGAAGGAGACGAGGCTCATCACCAGCTCCTCGCGGATCGGATCGATCGGCGGGTTGGTGACCTGGGCGAAGTTCTGCTTGAAATAGGTATAGAGCAGCTTCGAGCGGTCCGACATGGCCGAGATCGGCGTATCGGTGCCCATCGAGCCGACCGCCTCCTGGCCGGTCGTGGCCATGGGCGACATCAGGAGCTTGGTGTCTTCCTGCGTGTAGCCGAATGACTGCTGGCGATCGAGCAGCGACACGTCCTTGCGCAGCGCGCGCGGTTCAACGGGCTTCAGGTCCTCGAGGATGAGCTGGGTATTGGCGAGCCAGGTCTTGTAGGGATGACCGGTCGAGATCTCGGACTTGACCTCCTCGTCGGAAACGATGCGGCCCTTCTCGAGGTCGATCAGGAGCATGCGGCCGGGCTGCAGCCGCCACTTCGTGATGATCTTCTCCTCCGGCACCTTGAGCACGCCGGCTTCCGACGCCATGATGACGCGGTCGTCGTCGGTAACGATGTAGCGCGCCGGGCGAAGCCCGTTGCGGTCGAGCGTCGCGCCGATCTGGCGGCCATCGGTAAAGGCAACCGCGGCCGGCCCGTCCCACGGCTCCATGAGAGCGGCGTGGTACTCGTAGAAAGCCTTGCGGTCGGCATCCATCGACTTGTTGCCGGCCCAGGCTTCCGGGATCAGCATCATCATCGCATGGGCGAGCGAGTAGCCGCCCTGGGTCAGAAATTCGAGCGCGTTGTCGAAGCAGGCGGTATCCGACTGCCCCTCGTAGGAGATCGGCCACAGCTTGGAGATGTCGTTGCCGAAGAGCTCGGAATCGACCGACGCCTGGCGCGCCGCCATCCAGTTGACGTTGCCGCGCAGCGTGTTGATCTCGCCATTGTGGGCGACCATGCGATAGGGATGCGCCAGCTTCCACGACGGGAAGGTGTTGGTCGAAAAGCGCTGGTGGACCAGCACGAGCGCGGATTCGAAGCGCGGATCGGTGAGGTCCTTGTAGTAGGCGCCGACCTGGTAGGCCAGGAACATGCCCTTGTAGACCATGGTACGCGACGACAGCGACACAACATAGAAGCCGTTGTCGCGGCCGCCCGTCTCCTCGTGAATGCGGCCGGAGATGACCTTTCGCAGTATGTAGAGGCGCCGCTCGTAGTCGTCGTCGCTTTCGACGTCGGCGCTGCGCCCGAAGAAGACCTGGCGATGCACAGGCTCCGACGCGGCAATGTCCGGCGCGGTGGACAGCGACGAGTTGTCGACGGGAACGTCGCGGAAGCCGATCAGCGGCTGGCCTTCGGAAAGCGCCACCTCGGCGATCAGGTTTTCGATATGCGCGCACATCGCTTCGTCGCGAGGCATGAACAGGTGGCCGACGGCGTACTGGCCGGCGGGCGGAAGTTCGACGCGCTGTGCGGCCATTTCCTCTCGGAAGAAGCGGTCCGGAATCTGCACCAGGATGCCTGCGCCGTCGCCCATCAGCGGATCGGCGCCGACCGCACCGCGATGCGTCAGGTTTTCGAGCATGGCAAGGCCGTCGCTGACGATCTGGTGCGACTTGATGCCCTTCATCTGGGCAATGAAGCCGACGCCGCAGGCATCGTGCTCGTTGCGCGGATCGTAGAGGCCCTGAGCGGCGGGGAGGCCGACATGTTTGGCCTGCGCAATGCCCTTGTCGGCTTGCAGCGCTGCCACAGATGGCGTCAGTTCCGTCATCGCAAATCCTCCGTTCCGTGCCCTTGGGGGCGCTCTGGTTCCGGCCGATGCGATTCACGCAGAAGGGCGGACAGGCGTCATCAACTATACGCCACATTCCGCCTTGCATCGCCAGATAAATAAGACAGCATTGCTGTCCTAAAATCCTTATTGCAGAAATCGGCCGCCCGCACAAGACCGATTCACACCCCTGCGCAGGTCCCGACGAAATAAAATTCCGCCCAGGCCGCACCTTGCGCAGTTTCCGGTCGCGAGGGCCGGATCGGCCGTTTTCGGCGCCCTGCAAATTTCTGCCGGTGGCCCTTGATCCGGCGCCCAAAAACCCGCCATGTCGCCGCCAGTCCAAACAGCCTCCAGGAACAGCTCCGTGATATTCTCATCCGACAACTGGGCCGGCGCCCATCCCAAGATCGCGGCCGCCTTGTCGACGCATGCATCGGGTTTCGAACCGGCCTATGGCAGCGGCGATCTCGACAGGCAGGTGACCGAAAAATTCTCGGAAATCTTCGAGCGCGAGGTGGCTGTCTTCTTCGTCGGGACAGGCACCGCGGCGAATGCCCTCTCGCTGGTCTCGGTCGACAAGCCTGGCGGCCTCTCCTTCTGCCACCGCGAATCGCATGTCATGGAAGACGAATGCGGCGCCCCGGAATATTTCATGGGCGGCTCGCGGCTGCACGGCGTAGACGGCGCGCTCGGCCGCATCGATCCGAAAAATCTCGAGCGCGCAATCGGCCGCTTCGTGCCGGAATTCGTGCATACGGGACGGCCGGCGGCGGTATCGATCACCCAGGCGACGGAGATCGGCACGCTTTACAGCCTCGACGACATCGACCGCATATCGTCGATCGCGAAGGCGCATCGCCTGCCGCTCCACATGGACGGCGCCCGCTTCGCCAACGCGCTGGTGGCACTCGGCACGACGGCGGCTGAAATGACCTGGAAGCGCGGCGTCGACATGGTTTCCTTCGGCGGCACCAAGAATGGCTGCTGGTGTGCCGAGGCGGTGATCCTGTTCGACCTCGACCGAGCCAACGAATTTGCCTTCATCCGCAAGCGGGCAGCGCAGCTTTTCTCGAAGTCGCGCTTCATCGCGGCGCAGTTCGAGGCCTATTTCGAGGACGGGCTGTGGTTGGAAAATGCCACGCACGCCAACTCCATGGCGGCACGGCTTGCGCAGTCGATGCGCGCCTCGAACTCGCTGCGGCTCGCCTGGGAACCGCAAGCCAACGAGGTGTTCGCCATCATGCAGGCCGACCGGATCCCGGAATTGCAGGCCAAGGGTGCCCGCTTCTACGACTGGCCGACGCCGCACTGGTTTGCCGGTGACATTGGCTCCGACGAAAAGCTCTGCCGCTTCGTCACCAGCTATGCCACCACGACCGCCGACGTCGACGATTTCGGCAGCCTCATCGCCTGAACGAAAAAAAAGGGCGGCGCCGAAGCGCCGCCCCCGCAAAGCCACTCAGAGAAGCTTAGGCAGCAGCCTTGGCCTCGATCTGCTTGGCGTCCTTCGAACCTGCCGAAATCTCGATCTTGCGCGGCTTCAGTTCCTCGGGAACCGAGCGCTTGAGATCGATATGGAGCAGGCCGTTCTTCAGTTCCGCGCCTACAACTTCGACATGGTCGGCAAGCTGGAAGCGACGCTCGAAGGTGCGCGCGGCGATGCCGCGATAAAGCACTTCCGAACCTTCGCCATTCGACTCGTCGCTGCGCTCGCCCTTGACGCTCAGCACGTTGCGGTGCGCTTCGATGGCAATGTCCTTGTCGGAGAAGCCGGCGACCGCCATCGAGATGCGGTAGGCGTCTTCGCCGGTCCGCTCGATGTTATAGGGCGGGTAGGTCTGCGCGGTGTCGGGCTGGGCCAGCGAGTCCAGCATGGTGAAGAGCCGGTCGAAGCCGACGGTGGAACGATAGAGGGGGGAAAAATCAACGTGACGCATGGGTTTGTTCTCCTGTTGAGCAACGTTTCCGTGGTTTGATCCGATGGCGAAACCCAAGCTGGCGTTCCGTCTGGACCAGCGGCCCCTGATGTGGCGACCGCAACGGAAATCTGGGTGCGGGAATCCGGCTTTTCAAGAGCTTTTTTCGCCAAAAAATTCGCTACGCGCATGAACGCGACGTGAACCGTCCCTTCGGGCCCCATTCAGGCGGCCTCGGCTAAACTCCTTTCAACATCAAGGACAAGCGATGCGCTACAGGCCGCATCGCGACGAGGCCGACCCGGGTGTAACGTCCCTTCCTCACGGGTCGACAGAGGTCGGAAGTTCGCCGCTGGCGGCTTCCGGCCTTGCTTTTTGAGCTACTCCCCCTTCCCCGGAATTCCTTGCTTTTAAAAGCTGCGCTTTCTATCACCGTGACCGCGTCCCGGCTCTGGCGCGCGAAACCCGTCAACAGCGTTGCATGACCGATCTGTTCTACGAGACTCCCGGCAATCCCATCCCGGAAAAGGCGAGCGGCGGTTATTTCACCGCGCACGACGGGGTCAGGCTGCGCTATGGCCTGTTCGCCGCGGTGGCGCGGCCGCTCAAGGGCACGGTGATCCTGCTTGCCGGCCGCAACGAATGCATCGAGAAGTATTTCGAGACCGCCAGAAACCTGTCGGAACGCGGCTTTGCGACCGCCATTCTCGACTGGCGCGGCCAGGGCGGCTCGGACCGTCTGCTGCGTGACAGACAGCGCGGCCATGTGAACAGTTTCCGCGACTATGTGCGCGATCTCGACCAGTTCTTCGAGGAAGTCGTGCTACCCGACAGCCGCGGCCCCTATTACATCCTGGCGCATTCGACCGGTGCGCTGATCGCGTTGCTGGCGACGCCGTCGCTGATCAACCGGGTGCAGCGCATGGTGCTGTCGGCACCCTTCCTGAGCTACAAGAGCATGCCCTTCGCCATCAGCACGATGCGCCGGCTGACCGGCTTTCTGTGCCTGCTCGGGCTCGGCCGGATGTATGGCGCCTGGGGACCGCGCCCGCGCCGCACGCCGCCCTTCGCCACCAACAAGCTGACCACCGACATCGCCCGCTACAGCCGCAATACCGGCATCTACGAGAACCATCCCGAACTGGCGCTGGGCGGCCCGACGGTCCGCTGGATCCATGCGGCAGCGGAAGCCGCGCTCGCCGTCAAGGACCCGGACTTCATCACCCGCATCCAGATCCCGGTGATGTTCGTGGCCGCCGGCGCCGACGAGATCGTATCCAACCACGACATTGCCGATTATGCCCGCCGCCTGCGCGGCGGCTCGATCCTGACCATCATCGGCGCGCGTCACGAACTGCTGCAGGAGGCCGACATCTTTCGCGAGCAATTGCTCGCCGCCTTCGACGCCTTCGTTCCGGGCTCCGACGAGACCGTCTGAGCCTCAGCCGGCCGCTGCCGCCGGCGCCGGCGCGTGCAGGATGTCCATGGCCGCTTCGTGCAGTTCCGGTGTTGCCGCCGCGACGATTTCGCCGCCGGCTTCCGCCGGCCCGCCGTCCCAGCTCGTGATCATGCCGCCGGCCGCCTCGATGATCGGGATCAGCGCCACGATATCGTAGGATTGCAGGCCGACCTCGACGACGAGGTCGATGTGACCGGCAGCCAGCATCGCATAGGCGTAGCAGTCGGTGCCGTAGCGCGGCAGCCGGACCGCGGTTTCGAGCCGGTCATAGGCGCCGCGTCGCGCCCCGGCAAACAGCGACGGGGTCGTGGTGCACAGCGTCGCATCGGCGAGCGACAGCGTCTTGCGCGTCGACAGGCGCCGTGTGCCGCCGGGCCCCTCGTACCAGGCCTCGCCACCGACCGCGTGGAACAGTTCGCCGATGAAAGGCTGCGCCATCATGCCGGCGACCGCGTCACCATTGCGTGTCAGGCCAATCAGGGTGCCCCAGAGCGGAATGCCGGAGATGAAGGAGCGCGTGCCGTCAATCGGGTCGATTACCCAGACATGCTCGCTCTCGGCCTGCTCGGAGCCGAACTCCTCGCCGAGGATGCCGTGGCCGGGATATTCGGTGCGGATCATCGCGCGAATGGCCTGCTCCGCTTCGCGGTCGGCCTCGGTGACGGGATCGAATCCGCCGCTCAGCTTGTTCGACACGTCGCCGAACTGGCGGAATCGCGGCAGCGTCTGCTCCGCGGCTGCTTGCGCCAGGCGCCGCAGAAAGTCGGCTGAAATCTCCAAACCCCATCTCCAACTGTTGTCAAATCGCAACACTCTTGTCAGTTCGCAGCGTTTTTCACAGGCTGATCAAGCCGAAAACAATTGACATTTGTGCGTTGCACAATAAATTTTGAGTCGAACAGGTTTTCCTGTTCATGCCCTCCTTGGGCGTTTCCTCCCTAGACTTCGACCGCATCGTAGACCGATGCGGTCTTTTTTTTCCTGCCGCTCTGTGGGCTTGGTGCTGCTATTCCGCCGCCAGCGGCAGATCGCGCAAATCGGCCGCCGGCAGGGCCATCAATTCGGACGAAAACCGCGCCAGATCGTCGGCCAACGCCTCGAAGCCGGACGAGCGGTGCAGCGTGCGCTCGTTCATGTAGAGGCCGCGATTGATCTCGATCTGGATGGCATGCAGGCCACGGCCCGGCCGCCCATAGTGTTCGGTAATGAAACCGCCGGCATAGGGCTTGTTGTGGGCAACCGTGTAGCCCATCGACATCAGCGTGCCGATCGCATGCTCGGTAAGCGCCGGCGCCGCCGACGCACCAAAGCGGTCGCCGACGATGAAGTCCGGCCGGACGCCCGCCTCGCCGACGCGAATGCTGGCCGGCATCGAGTGGCAGTCGACCAGCACGGCATGGCCGAAGGACGCGTGCGTGCGCGTCAGCAGCCGCTTCAGCGTCTCGTGATAGGGCCGGTAGACGGCTTCGATGCGCCCGAGTGCTTCGGCCAGCGGCAGCCGGCCGTGATAGATGTCGAGCCCCTCGCCGACCAGCTTGGGCACGGTGCCGAGCCCACCTGCGACGCGCGCCGAGCGGATATTGGCAAAGGACGGCACTGGTTCGACGAACATGCGCGGGTCGAGTTCCCAGGGCTCGCGGTTGACGTCGAGATAGGCGCGCGGAAAATTGGCCGCCAGCATCGGCGCGCCGAGTGCTGCGGCGGCGCCAAACAGTTCGTCGACATAGCAGTCCTCGGAGCGGCGGATGGCCAACCGGTCGAGCCTGGTCATGGCGAGGAAGCGTTCGGGATAGTGGTGGCCGCTATGCGGCGAGTTGAAGACGAAGGGCACGCGCTGCTCGGCGCCCGCGCGAACCTCGAACGGCGGCACATCCTGAAAATCGTCGGCTGCCGTCATCAACCGCGCCCTGCCCGCATTACCCTGTTTCGTTGTGTCGAAACTGACATCAGTGCCGCCAACTGTCCAGCATTTCGCGGCGGGTCGCGTCAGCATGTTGCCGCGCAACCGCAAGATTCACTTGATGTTTACCCCCGACGCTTCATATACAGGATGGTTAACGGGCCTGACTTGGGGTGGTCCCGTAACAGCGATTCGGACGGGATCAGATGGCACGCATACTTCTGGCTGAAGACGACGATGACATGCGCCGGTTTTTGGTCAAGGCGCTTGAGCGCGCCGGCTACGACGTCAGCGACTTCGACAACGGCGCCAGCGCCTATGAGCGCCTGCGCGAAGAGCCCTTCTCGCTGCTGCTGACCGACATCGTGATGCCCGAGATGGACGGCATAGAACTGGCGCGCCGCGCCACCGAGATCGACCCCGACCTCAAGGTCATGTTCATCACCGGCTTTGCCGCTGTTGCCCTGAACCCCGATTCGGGCGCGCCGAAGGATGCCAAGATCCTGTCGAAACCCTTCCATCTGCGCGATCTGGTGAGCCAGGTCGAGAAGATGCTGCAGGCCGCCTGAGCCGCTTTACCGGCGATAAAACCGAGCCTGCCGAAAGGCGGCCAAAACGCCCGCACTTGCTATTGACGCGCCAGTCCAAAAATGGTGTATGCGCGGCTTCGGATGGGTGTGTAGCTCAGCGGGAGAGCACTTCGGTGACATCGAAGGGGTCGTAGGTTCAATCCCTACCACACCCACCATCCGGACCATCCCTCAAAAGTAAAATCACCGAGCCGCCCGCATGCAGCAGCTGTTTGCATGGAACGGCCTGCCCGTTCACGCCGCGTGCAGCGATTTGATGATCTCGTCGCTGGAGCTGTTGGTGAGCGTCTTGGCCAGGTCGAAAATCAGCCGGTCCTGCACTTCCTTGTGCAGCAGCGGGCGAACCTCGCCCAGCGTCTCGGGATCGAGGATCAGCACGAGATTGTCGAACTTGCCTGCATGGGCCATGGCGTAGAGCTTGTTGGCGAGTTGTTTCGAGAACGTCGCCTCCATCGATTCCTTGCCGGACTGTTCGGGCGGGCTTTTGCCGGCCGGGCCTTCATCGGCCATGTTGCCTGCATCGAGGTGCCCTTCGGCCTTCAGTTCGATGTCGTTCACGTTGCCGACGTTGCGGAAGAATTTCGCTCCGTCGCCCGTGCCCACAACGATGACTGCGTTCTTCGGGACCTGGTTCTTCGCCATGGGAATATCCTTCGATTGTCTGTGCGTGAATTTGGGTAACGTAGCCCAACGCACCAGTAGCGGAATGGTTCGTCATCGATGCCCGTGGCAGCAGGGAATGGCAGGGGCTAAGTGCCGGCGGGCACCCTTCCCCGGAAGCGAACCACCAGGACTATGCCGGCGGCAACCAGCGCGGCGCCGGCGTAGTGGTAGGGCTGCAGCCGCTCGCCGAGGAAGATCCAGGCGAAAATCGCAACGAACACCATCTGGGTGTAGACCAGCGTGCCGGCCTGTGCGGCGCCGAGAATCTCAATGCTGCGGTTGTAGAGGAAGAACATCCCGACGCCGCTGATAGAGGCCATGTAGAGCAGGCCGAAATAGCCGTTCAACGCGAGGTTCTCGTGCCTGCCGGAGGCGAACTCCCACACGAAGAACGGAAAGAGTGTCAGCGCACCGCCGAACATCAGCAGCGTGAGCAGTGGCAGGCAGGGCAGGTCGAATCTGGCGCGCTTCAAAAGCACGGTATAGCCGGCGAACAGCAGGGCGCTGACGAAGGCGACGATCTCGCCGGCGCCGAACTGGAAGCGCGACAGGAGATCGAGATCGCCCTTCACCGAAATGACGACGATGCCGCAAAAGGCGATCGCCGAGCCCAACGCCTGCCAAGTGGTCATCGGTTCGCCCAGGATGAAACGGGCAAGCGTCAGGGTCAGCATCGGCGCAAGGCCGAAGACGATGGCGACGTTGACTGCGGTCGTCATCTGGAGCGCGGTATAGAGTACGCCCTGCGTCAGCCCGAGCCCGATGGCGCCGATGAACAGCACCTCGGCCCATCGGGCCCTGAGCAGCGCAGTCATCTCGGCATGGTGCCGGGCCACCAGTGGCAGCATGATCGCCAGGATGATGAGGACGCGCAGAAAGCCCATGGTCCAGGGCGGCATCTCGTCCGACACGGCCTTGACGACGATGAAGGCGCTGGCCGCGATCATCCAGGCAGCGACGCCTGCGGCATAGCCGCTTGCCTCGCTGCGCACTGCCGCCTCGAAATCCTGTCTGCCAGCGGCCGCGGCAGCCCAGTGGCTCATGGGCATGGCGAAATCTCCCTCGCCGGCCAGTAGACCCGCATGCCTGACGTTAGGTCAAGTCACGCGGGGCCGGCGTCCCGAGGTCGTGGCATAAGCGAGGCGAGACATTTCCACGATCGCGAGTTCCCTCTCTGCAACGCCCCTCAGGACGCCATTTTCGGTCCGCGATAGGTTTCGAAGTTTCCATCGACGCTGATCGACTGGCCGGAAATATGCGGCGCGAGGTCCGAGGCGAGGAAGGCCGCCATGTCGGCGATTTCCTTCATGCCGATGGCTGTGTGCATCGAGATGTTGTGCAGGACGTACGGCATGAACTCTTCGAGCGTCATGCCGCGCTTCTCGGCCTGTTCGCGCATCACCCTATGGCCGCGTGGACCGTCGACGAGGCCGGGCAGGATCGCATTGACGCGGACGTTGATCTCGCCGAGTTCGACGGCCAGGACATCGGTCAGCCCGCGCACGGCATATTTCGACGTCGAATAGGGTGCTCGAAGCGGCATGCCGACGCGCCCGGCGACGGAGGAGATGTTGATGATGCAGCCGCCGCCGGCCTGCTTGAACAGCGGAACCGCTTGTCGCACCATGTAAAATTGGCCGGTCACGTTGACGGCCATCGTCTGGTCCCACTCCTCATCGGTTACCTCCTCGACCGGCTTGGTGGGGCCCGAGATGCCGGCATTGTTGACGAGAATGTCGAGGCGGGCATGCTTCGCCCGGAAGGCATCGTAGAACGCCGCTATCTCCTTCGAACTCGACACGTCGGCCTTGACGACCAGGGCATCCGGCAGCGCCTTCCTGACGTCGTCCATCGCTCGTTCATCGACGTCGCAAAGGCAAACGGAAGCGCCGAGTTCGGCATAGCGTTCGGCGATGACGCGGCCGATACCCGATGCGCCAGCTGTGATGATGGCGGCTTTTCCGTTGAGGTTCATTGCGATGCTCCAGCCCTGAGTAGCAGTGGGCCGCTGACGCGCGCCTCTGCGTGAATGTGTGTGCGTTCAAACGCCGTTCATGGGCGGCGACCTTCGTCAATGTTGAGCGGCATGGCAAGACGCTGCGGGCGGGCGGCGACCAGCGCGAGATCGGCCAGCATCCTGATGATCCGGGTCGGGGCGACGCGCTGATTAACGGTGGCCGCGGCTGCTATGTGGGCATGCCCGGTGGCGTGATCCTTCTCTCCGCACTACAGACATCCCTGGCGGGCACGATCATCCCTAGTTCGGCTCCTGAAATCTGATTCTCCAATCAAGGAATACGCCTCATGGCCCCGACATCCTCCAGGAAGATCATCATTACCTGCGCCGTGACCGGCGCCATCCACACGCCGTCCATGTCGGAATATCTGCCCATCACCCCCGACGAGATCATCGCGGACGCACTGGGCGCGGCCGAAGCGGGTGCTGCCATCCTCCATCTCCACGCGCGCAACCCCGAAACCGGCAAGCCGGACCAGACGCCCGAAGCCTTCATGAAGTTCCTGCCGCAGATCAAGCAGGCCACCAATGCTGCGATCAACATAACCAGCGGCGGCAGCCCCTACATGAAGGTGGAGGAGCGCGTCCTTCCGGCCCAGATGCTGAAGCCGGAAGTCGCCTCGCTCAACATGGGCTCGATCAATTTCGGCCTGTTCCATCTCCTCGACAAGTACAAGGACTTCAAGCACGACTGGGAAGAGCCGCATCTCGAGGCAACACGCGACCTGGTTTTCCGCAATTCCTTCAAGGACATCGAGTTCATCCTCAAGACCTGCTACGAGAACAACACGCGCTTCGAATTCGAGTGCTACGACATCGCGCATCTCTATAATCTGAAGCACTTCGCCGATCGCGGCCTGGTCAAGCCGCCCTTCTTCGTGCAGTCGGTCTTCGGCATTCTCGGCGGCATCGGCACGCACCCCGAAGACGTCCAGCACATGAAGCGCACCGCCGACCGCCTGTTTGGCGAGGACTACCGCTGGTCGGTTCTCGGTGCCGGCGCCAGCCAGTTGCGTATCGCGGCGCAATCTGTTGCCCTGGGCGGCAATGTGCGCGTCGGGCTCGAGGATTCGCTGTGGGCCGGACGCGGCAAGCTCGCCACATCCAGCGCCGACCAGGTGCGCCTCGTGCGCAAGATGATCGAAGGCCTCGGCCTCGAAATCGCCACGCCGGACGAGGCACGCGAAATCCTATCCCTTAAGGGCGGCGATCAGGTCGGCTTCTGACGGGTTCGCTGAAGCATCTGCACTTGCGCAAGTCAGGGCACCGGCGACATGGGAGAGACACCGCGGTGGCCGGCACAGCGCCGTTCCCTCTGGCTCGACAGGAGGTGGCCTGCGCCGCGGAACTTTCTACTTCTCCGCTGCCGTTGAGCAGCCGAGGGCGGCGTAGCCCTTGCATTGGCGGGCGAGCTTGGGCATGTGCTCTGGCTGTTGACGCGGCAGTCCCGCCGCCGGGGGACTGCCCATGACACAAAGCGCCGCAAAATCGGTCCGCCATCGCCCGCCGCTGTTTCGCGCGCTCGGCGCCGGCGAGCCGCCCCAGACGGTATATGTCGCCGGCCGGCCCTACCGGCACATCGACACGTTCAAGCATGATTCCTGGGCAGCGACGGCGCTCTACCGCAGCGACGAGGGCGACGGCATCGTCTGCAAGTTCAACCGCGCCCAGCCGATCTTCATCCTGCCGATGTCCTGGCTCGGCAGGCGCCTGGCGCGGCGCGAGAACGGCTTCCTCAAGCGCCTGGCGGACGTGGCGGGCGTACCGGACTGGGTCGATGTGCGCGATGCCGACGGCAAGACCATCGACAACCTGTCCTCGCATGTCTTCGTCGAGGGCGGGCCTTTCCGGGTCGCCAGCCAGGCCAACGACCAGTTCTTCGACCGGCTGATCACGCTGGTGCAGACGCTGCACGCCCGTGACATGGCCTATGTCGACATGAACAAGCGCGAGAACGTGATCGTCGACAAAGAGGGGCGGCCGTGGCTCATCGACTTCCAGGTCAGCTTTGCCCTGTCGGAGCGCTGGCCGGGCAACGGCTTCCTGGCGCGTCTCTGGCTGAAGACGATGATCGAGATGGATATGTACCATCTCGGCAAGCACTATGCGCGCTGCCGTCCCGACCTGCTCACCGAGGCGGAACGCCAGGCCTGGCTGACGCCTCCCTCCTTCATCCGCTGGCACCGCAAGATCGGCGTGCCGTTCCGCACGATGCGCCGGGCGCTGCTGGTGCGCCTGAACATCCGCGAGGCATCCGGCAGGGCCCAGTCGGAACAGAACCCGGAAATGGCATTCCGCTCGGACGCGGAAAACGCAGCCAGCGCCGTGCCGGCCAAGCCGGCGAAGTCGAAAGCAGCCACGGCGGCAAAGCCCAGGGCGGCAGCGCAGGCAAAGACCAGGGCGAAATCGCCGGCAAAGCCGACGGTGGCAGAGCGCGCCAGGCCCAAGGCGGCGCGGCCGGCAAGATCGGAGGCGCCGGGAAAAGGCGGGACGAAGGCTGCAGCGCCGGCGACAAAACCGCAAGCCAAGCCGAAGGCCGCTGCCGCAGCTAAGTCGACTCCCAGGGCAAAGACTGAGAAAAAGTCCGCTGCCAGCGCCAAGGCCGCAACGAAACCAGAACCGGCGGCGAAGCGGAAGCCGGCGGGGGCGCCGAAAACCGGACCGAAGGCCGGCTGACCCGACCGCTCCGCCTCAGCCGAGACGCAACGCGATGACGCCGGCGACGATGAGAAGTGCGGCCGCGATGCGCCACGGCGTCATCTTCTCGCGCAGCGCGAAGACCGAGATCATCATCGCAAACAGGATCGAGGTCTCGCGCAGGGCCGCGACCGAGGCGATCGGCGCCTTGGTCATCGCCCACATGGCGATCCAGTACGCGCCGGCCGACAGCACGCCGGTGAACAGCCCGTCCTTCCAGCCAATCGCGATGGCGGGCAGCACGATCTTGCCGCGCAGCCAGAGCGCCAGCAGCAGCGACCAGAAACCGTCGCAGAAGAACAGCCATGCGGCATAGCTCGACGCGGTGGTGGCAAGCCTGGCGCCGGTGCCGTCAGACAGCGTGTAGGCGGCGATGAAGACCGATGTGACCAGCGCGTAGCCGACGGCGTGGAGGTTGAACTTTTCGAGCGCGGCACCGCCCCGGAACGACATCAGGAAGGTGCCGCAGGATAAGAGCGCGATGCCGCCGATCGAAAGCGGCGAGGGGAACTCCGCGACCAGCACCATGGCGCCGAGCGTGGTCAGAAGCGGCGCCGTGCCGCGCGCCAGCGGATAGGTCTGCGCCATGTCGCCGGCCTCGTAGGCGCGGATCAGCGCCAGCTTGTAGCCCATGTGGAAGATCACCGAGGCGATGATCCAGGGCCAGACGTGAAGCGCCGGAAAGTCGACGAAGGGCAGCACCGGCAGCGAGGCGGCCATCATGCCGAGTGTCATCAGCGTGATCGACACGAAGCGGTCGAAGCGCACCTTTACAACGGCGTTCCACACCGCGTGCATGGCCGCCGCCGCCATGACGGCGAAGAAGACGGTGAGAGTCATGGCGCGCTCACCGGCTGCCGGCTTCCGGTGTGTCGAGATCGATGTCGACGAAAAGCGGATGATGGTCGGAGGCGATCTCTGCATTGTCGACCGCAACCGAACGCACGCGCGATGCGAGCGGCGAGCCGACGAAGCAATGGTCGAGCTGGCGCCTGCGCGTCTCGCCGGCGATCTGCTTGACGTGGGTGTGGAGCGACCCGGGTGCATGACCGGCGAGCACGGCCGCGTCCGAGAAGCCGCCGACATAGGCGGCGCCCGGATGGTAGGGGTTGTCGCCGACGATGCGGCGATATTCCGAGCTCCCCGGTTCGCAGTTGAAGTCGCCCATCCAGATGGCCGCCTGCGGGCATTCGGGCTCGGCCTCGCCATTCGTCCAGTTGCGCGACGGCTCGTCGTCGACGCCGCTCCACGGACCGCCCTCGAGCGGCACGCGGCGGTGGCGTTCGAGCAGATAGTCGATCTCTTCGAGCCGCTCCTCGACCGCGATATGGGCGAGGTGGATCGAGAAGAAGCGGACCGGGCCAGCAGGCGTGCGGATGAGACATTCGAGCGCCGCGTTCTGCGTGTTCAGCGGCGTCACCGTGCGGCGCATCGGCAGGAGATGTAGACGCGACCAGACGATCGGCAGGCGCGACAGGATCATCGTGCCGAACTGGCGACGCCGGTTGACGATGCGGCCGTCCTTGCGGAAGCTGGCGTCCATGTCGAAGGCAGGGCCGTAGACCCAGTAGTGGTCCGGCAGCAAGCGCCCGAGAATCTCGGGCTGGTCGTCCTCGTTGCTGCGCTGCCAGAAGCGCTCGACCTCCTGCAGCGCGATGATGTCAGCGCCGGCGACGACCTTGGCTGCGCGCGTCAGGTCGTAGCGCCCGTCGCTGCCAAAGCCGTACTGGATGTTGTAGCTGACGAGCTTCACGCGAAATCCCCCCGCGCTATCCGACTATCCTTCCCTTCGCCGGTCGACAATCGGTCGTGCCAGCCAGGCCTGTGGGCCAAGCTCCGCGTGCGCGGTGGAAGAAAGCGCGAAGGCCTTAGTGAAGCACCAGCAGGTCGGCGGAGGAAAAGCTGATCTCGGTCTTTTCGCCGACCCTTGGTGGCGGCGCGGCGGGGTTGTTGAACGTGTCGAGCGACACGGCGTCCTTGCCGAGGCCGACGCGCACCCGGATGACCGAACCGAGGAAGGAGACTTCCGAGATGGTGCCGCCGATCGAGGCGTCGCGACCCGGCTGCTTGCCAAGCGAGATGGCTTCCGGCCGAAGCGCGAGCGAAAGCGTGTCGCCGGCCTTCGCGCCGTTGAGCGACTGCTTCATGACGACATTGTCGTCGCCGATGCGCACGGCGCCGGTTGCCGGATCGGTCACGGTACCGTCGAGCATGTTCAGCGTGCCGACGAAACCGGCCACGAATTTGGTCGTCGGACGGTTGTAGATCTCGAAGGGCGTGCCGACTTGCTCGGCCATGCCGCCATGCATGACGACGATGCGGTCGGACATCGACAGGGCTTCTTCCTGGTCGTGCGTGACGAAGATGGTGGTGATGCCGGCGGCCTTCTGGATGGCGCGGATCTCGTCGCGCAGCGAGACGCGAACCTTGGCGTCAAGCGCCGACAGCGGCTCGTCGAGCAGCAGCACCTGCGGCTTGCCGGCCATGGCGCGGGCCAGCGCTACGCGCTGCTGCTGGCCGCCCGACAGCTGGTAGGGATAGCGGTCGCCGAGCTGCGGCAGGCTGATCAGGTTCAGCATCTCGTCGACCCGAGCCGCGGCCTCTGCCTTCGGGACCCCCGCAACCTTCAGCCCGAAGCCGACATTCTGAGCAACCGTCATGTTCGGGAACAGCGCGTAGGACTGGAACACCATGCCGATGTTGCGCTGGTTGGGCCTGAGGCCCGTCACGTCCTGGCCCCCGATCATCACATTACCGGCGCTCGGCTCCTCGAAGCCGGCAACGATGCGAAGCATCGTCGTCTTGCCGCAGCCGGATGGCCCGAGGAAGGAGACGAATTCCCCCTGCTCCACCGCAAGGCTGAAATCCTTGACGACGGTGACGTCGCCATAGGACTTGCGCACATTCTGGATCGACAGGAAGGGATCGGACATTCGACTTTGCTCTTCCAAGGTTCAGTGTGGGTTGACCGGCGCCTTGGGCGCGAAGCGGGAAACGATCTGGATCAGCGCCATGCAGCCCCAGGTGATGGCAAAGGCGATGACGGCGAGTGCCGCGGGCTCGTAGGCGCGGTTGGCGCCGAGCAGCTGCATGTACGGGCCGAACGCCGGCCGGTTGAGAAGCGCGGCCATCGTGAACTCGCCAAGCACGATGGCGAAGGTGACGAAGGCGCCCGACAGCACCGCCACCAGCACGTTGGGCAGGATGACCCGCGCCAGGATGGTCACCCATCCGGCCCCGAGCGACTGGGCCGCTTCGGTGAGGGTCGCGACATCGATGGTGCGGAGCCCGGTGTCGACGGCGCGGTACATGTAGGGCAAGGACAGCGTCGCATAGCCGAAGATCAGGAGAATGTTCGTGCCCATGGCCGAACCGGTCAGCGGCAGCCAGCTCGACGTGTTGTAGAGACGGATATAGCCGAACACGATGACGATCGCCGGGATGACCAGCGGCAGCAGCGTGACGAACTCGATATAGGGGCGCAGCCGCGGCAGCTTGAGGCGCACCCAGTAGGCGGTCGGCACGACGAGCAGCACGCCGAACAGGATGGTCGCCAGCGCCATGACCACCGAGAAGGTGAAGGTTTCCTGGAATCTCGGGTCGGCCAGAACCTTGGCATAGGCGTCGAAGGAATAGACGCCGCGGCGCATCTTCAGCGAGAACTCGGTCATGCCGAGCAGCGGCAGGATGAAATAGATCAGGCCGACGGCCAGCGCCAGCCAGGGCCAGAGGCGCCTCATTTCAGCCACCGCTCGGAGCGCGCCCTCAGCCAGATATAGATGGTGTTGGCAATGCCGGTGACGACGATCATGCCGAAGGCCAGCGCGTAGCCGAGATGCGGATCGCCGAGCACGTCGCCGCGGATCTGGGCGAACAGCAGGATCGGCACGATGTTGAGCGACGAGCCGGTAAGCGCAATCGCCGTGGCGACCGCGCCGAAGGAATTCGCAAACAAGAGGGCCAGCGTTCCGAGCAGCGACGGAAACAGGATCGGCAGCGCCACCATGCGCCAGTATTGGAAGCCGCTGGCGCCGAGAATGCTGGCGGCCTCGCGCCACTCGCGCTTCAGGCCGTCGAGGGCTGGCGTGATGATCAGGATCATCAAGGGGATCTGGAAGAACAAATAGGTGATCGTCAGGCCCCAGAAGGACAGGAGATTGAAGCCAAGCGCCCTGAGGTCGATGCCGATCTCGGTGCGCAGGAACACGGTGACCAGGCCGATCGGGCCGAGCGTGGCGAGGAAGGCGAATGCCAGCGGCACGCCGGCGAAATTCGAGGCCACCCCCGAGAAGGTGAGCAGCGGCGAGCGTATCCAGCGCGGCAGCCCGCCGAGCGTCACCGCCGCGGCGACACCGAAACCGATGAGGCAGCCGAGAAGGGCGGACGCCAGGCTGATCTTGATTGAGATCCAGTAGGCCGAAATGATCGAAGGGGTGTTGAGGCCCTGGATGTTGGCCAGGGTGAACTCACCCGCCGGATTGCGGAACGCGCCAACGACGATGTGCATCGTCGGCAGGAACAGAAACAGCGTGATGAAAATCACGAACGGCGCCACGCCCAGCCAGTTCAGCGGCAGGCGCGATGCGATCGATCTTGGAACTGGGTGCGTCTGGGTTGTCATGCGGCCGCCAGAACGTTGATTCAGAAACCGCCCGTCCCGCAAGCATGCGGAACGGGCGTTGCTTCACTGAAGACGTTACTGGACGTTGGCGCCCACGACGGCGTCCCAACCGGCCGTGACCGCTTCCTTGTTGGCGTCGACTTCTTCAAGCGTCGGGAAGTAGGCAGCCTCGTAGGAAGCAGCCGGCGGCAGGTTGTCGAGCAGGTCCTGCGGAACGACGCCGCGCTTGACCATGTCGTTGAAGCGGATCGGGTGGCAATAGCCCTTCAGCCAGCCGAGCTGGCCTTCGTCGGAATAGAGGTACTCCATCCACAGCTTCGCGGCGTTCGGGTGCGGCGCGTAGGCGCTGATCGCCTGCACGTAGACACCGGCAAGCACGCCCGACTTCGGCACGACGACCTCGACCGGCGGGTTGCCTGCAAGCGTGTCCTTGGCGGCAAGCGCGTTGTAGTCCCACATCACGACGATCGGGGTGGCGCCTTGTGCCAGCGTTCCGGCCTTGCCGATGACGGGGACGAAGTTGCCGCCCTTGTTGAGTTCGGCGAAGAACTCGAGACCCTTTTCACCGGCCGCCTTGCCGGCATCCGCACCGCCGGCAAGACCGGCGGCGAGCACGCCGAGGATCGCCTGGTTGGAAGCGCGCGGATCGCCGGCAAGCGCGACCTGGCCCGAATATTCAGGCTTGAGCAGGTCCGACCAGTCGGCCGGCGTGCTGGCAACCAGATCCTTGTTCACGATGAAGGACATCACGCCGTAGTAGTCGCCGTACCAGTGACCGTCGGCATCCTTGGCGCCGTCGGGAATGGAGTCCCAGGTCGACACCTTGTAGGGCATCAGCAGGCCTTCGGCCATCGCCGATGGGCCGAAGGACAGGCCGACGTCGATCACGTCCGGCGCCTGCGGGCCCTTGTTGTCCTTGTTGGCCTTGATGGCTTCGATCTCGTCCGCCGAACCGGCGTCGGGGTTGAGCTCATTGATGGTGATTTCCGGATACTTGGCCTTGAAGCCCTCGATCACACCGCCGTAGCCGCACCAGTCATGCGGCAGCGCGATGGTGGTGAGCTGGCCTTCCGCCTTCGCGGCTGCAACCAGTTCATCCATGGATTGCGCCGAAGCGAAGGCCGTCGTCAGCATGAGCGACGCCGCCGAAAGGGAAAGCAGCTTTCCCGTGAATTTGAACATGTGATCTCTCCGTTAAAATGACGCCGTTCGACGCCTGCGATGCGGTTACCGCTATCGTGTGACAGTCCGATGAACATCAAACTGCCGGAACCCCCGAGGCCTGAAAATTTAACTACGTTTGCCGGCTTGTAGCAATTGGCGACGCCGGATTCTTTTTCCGGCTAATGAATTCCAGGCGCTTCCCGGTAGTCCGGGAAGCGCCTCCTGCGTCAGACGGTGCCTGCAATCGATCGCTCGAGCAGCTCTTGAGCTGCCTTCTTTGTCAGCTTGACGGGATTGCCGCCGGTGCTGGGGTCGGCAACCGCCATCTCGGCGATCAGCAGCTTGCGCTTCGTGTCCATGTCGAGCCCCTTGATCAGGTCTGGCAGCGCATGCGGCACGTTGAGTTCCTTGCGCAGCTTCAGTATCGCCTTCATGAAGCCGTCGAAGCCGCCCTTGATGCCGAGATAGGCGGCGGCGCGCGTCATGCGCTCCTCGACCGCCGGCCGGTTGAAGGCCAGCACATAGGGCATGAAGACGCCGTTGGTCATGCCGTGATGCGTGTCGTAGAGCGCCCCGATCGGGTGCGACAGCGAGTGGATGGCGCCGAGACCCTTCTGGAAGGCGGTGGCACCCATCGCGGCAGCCGCCATCATGTTGGCGCGGGCGGTGATGTCCTTGCCGTTGGCCGCAGCCTTTGGAAGGTGTTCCAGCACCAGCCGCATGCCTTCGAGCCCGATGCCGTCGGCCATCGGATGGAAGCCCGGTGCGCAATAGGCCTCCAGGCAGTGCGCCAGCGCGTCCATGCCGGTGCCGACGGTGATGAAGGCAGGCATGCCGGTGGTGAGTTCCGGGTCTGCAATGACGATGGCCGGCAAGAGCTTGGGGTGGAAGATGATCTTCTTGGTGTGCGTCTCCTCGTTGGTCAGCACGCCGGCGCGGCCGACTTCCGAACCGGTGCCGGCCGTCGTCGGCACGGCGACGATCGGCGCGATGGCTTCCGAGTCGGCGCGCGTCCACCAGTCGCCGACATCCTCGAAGTCCCAGATCGGGCGTGTCTGCCCGGCCTGAAAGGCGATCAGCTTGCCGAGATCGAGCGCCGAGCCGCCGCCGAACGCAATGACGCCGTCATGCTTGCCCTTTTTGAACACCGCGACACCGGCGTCGAGGTTGGCGCCGACCGGATTGGCCTTGACGTCGGAGAACACGCCATAGGGGATTTTCGCGTCGTCGAGGATCTTCAGCGTCGAGGCTACGACCGGCAGCTTGGCCAGCCCCGGATCGGTGACGAAGAGCGGCCGCTTGATGCCGGCAAAGGCCAGCGCGTCCGGCAGTTCGGAGATGCGCCCGGCGCCGAAGCGCACGGTGGTTGGGTAGTTCCATTTGGAAACGAGAGCCATCGAGGTTCCGGTCCTGTGTTGCGACGCCCCCTCACCCGGTTTGCTTCGCAAACCACCCTCTCCCCGCGGGGAGAGGAGGACGCCGGCGTTGCCGCTCAGCTCTTCTCCCCTCGGGGAGAAGGTGGCCCGAAGGGCCGGATGAGGGGGTTGGGGACCTCATCCTTGTTTGCAGGTCAGATGACTTCCCTGAGATGATAGCTCTTGGGCCGCGTCAGGTTGTCATAGCCGACGAGCGACATGGCGCCGCCCTTGCCGGTGTCCTTGACGCCGGTCCAGACCAGCCCCGGATCGACATAGTCGCAGCGGTTCATGAAGACGGTGCCGGTCTCGATGCGGTCGCCGATGGTAGCCGCATGGTCGGTATCGGTCGTCCAGATCGAGGCGGTGAGCCCGTAGGGGCTGTCATTCATCAGCGCGATGGCCTCCTCGTCGTTCCTCACCTTCATAATGCCGACGATCGGCCCGAAGCTTTCTTCGCGCATGACGCTCATCTGGTGATTGACGTCGGTAAGCACTTCCGGCGCGATGTAGGGCGAGCCGGATTTGTCCTGATCGACCCTCATGTTGATATGGGCCCTGGCGCCCTTGCGCAGCGCCTCGGCCTTCTGCTCGCGGATGGCGTCGGCGAACCGCGCCTGCGCCATCGGGCCCATGGTGGTCGCCGCGTCGAGCGGGTTGCCGACGACATAGTTCTTCGTCTCGGCGATGAAGCCCTCGACGAATTCGTCATAGACCTTCTCGTGCACGTAGACGCGTTCGATGCCGCAGCAGCACTGGCCGGAATTGTAGAAGGCGCCGTCGACCAGATTGGCGACCGCATGGTCCATTTTCGCGTCGGGCAACACGTAGGCCGGGTCCTTGCCGCCGAGCTCGAGGCCGAGCGTCATGAAGGTGCCGGCGGCAGCCTTCTCGATGGCGCGTCCGCCGCCGACGGAACCGGTGAAGTTGCAATGATCAATCTTGCCCGAGCCGAGCAGTTTCTCGGTCTGCGCATGGTTGAGCACAATGTTCTGGAACAGGCCCCTGGGGAGCCCGGCCTTGTCGAAGGCCTGTTGGAACCGCTCGCCGACGAGCAGCGTCTGCGCAGCATGCTTGAGGATCACCGCGTTGCCGGCCATCAGCGCTGGTACGATGGAGTTGACCGCAGTCAGGAAAGGGTAGTTCCACGGCGCTATGACGAAGACGATGCCGAGCGGCTCCTTCTTGAGGTAGCGGCGGAAGCCTGGGCGCTCTTCGGGGTAGAACGGCGCCAGCGCCTTTTCGGCAAGCGCCACCATGTAGCGCGTGCGCTCCTCGACGCCGCCCTTCTCGCCGCCATAGCGCGTCGGCCGGCCCATCTGCCAGGCAAGCTCCGGCACGATCTCGTCGTTCATGGCGACGAGCGCCTCGAGCATGGCGAGGAGATATTTGCCGCGCTCGGCGATCGGCGTCTCGGCCCACGACGCCTGCGCGGCCCTGGCGCGCTCGACGGTGGCGTTGATCGCCTGGTCGGTTGCGACCGGCCGCTCGAGGTAGATCGAGCCGTCGATGGGGGAAGTGAGCGTGATGGTATCCAAGGGTGGCTCCAGTTGTTCAGCAGACCATTGCACGGACATGGCCCTGCTCGGCGTAGTCCAAAATGACGCGGTCACGAGTGACGATGGTGAGACCCTGTGCGCGCGCGGTTGCGATGAGAATTCGGTCGGCAGGGTCCCGATGCAGTGCCCCTGGCAGGAAAGAGGACGCTATGAGAACATCCGGTGACAGCGCCTCGACCGCAACGCCCTCCGCCATGGCGACATCGCGGAACATCGTCGAAGGCGGCATGGCAGTCGGCATGCGTCCCTTGGCGCTGAGCAGGCCCAGTTCCCAGGCAGAGATAGGCGAGACGCGGACCTTGTGGTCGCCGCTCACCGCAGCATCGATAGCGGACTTCGCCTCCGGCCTGATTGGCTCGTTAGAGGCGATCCAGATGATCGCACAAGTGTCGAGCAGGAGTTTGCCGGTCAAGTTGCGTCGTCCATCTCGAAGGCGGGCTTGGTGTAGTCGACGTCGGGCAACAGTGTCACCTTGCCCGCCCAGATGCCAAAGAGTGGATGGCTCTTCGACGCATATTCTTTCTGACCAGTCTCCTCGAAACCCGCCGCGGCATCATCCTTGGCGACCGGCGGCCATTTGACCGACGAATAGCCGTCGGGCCAGCCTTCCAGCCTGAAGGTAATCGTCTCTTTTGCCAGGTTGACGCTACCAGCCCTGTAATTTGCGCGGAGCCAGGCGCGAGCCTGGCTATGCCCGCTGGCGTTGTTGCTCCACCATTCCTCGCGGCGGCGCGCCGACGGAGGAAGTCGGGCGCCGATCACAGATTCGATTTCGGCGAAAGTCATCGTCTTCTCACCCTGCCCGGAAAAGAGCAGGAATTCGAACAACGGATGATACTTGGTTCCTTCGGTCATCGCCGCCTCTCAACGGGCTTTTATACTAACATAGTATCCTACTACCTACTAGTACCTCTCGAAACCGCGATGCAGTTCCCAGTCGGTGATGCGGCGGTCGTATTCCATCTGCTCCCAGCGCGCGGTGTGCAGGTAGTGCTCGATGACATCCTCGCCGAGCGCGGCCTTCAGCATCTTCGACTTCGCCATCGCCTCGGTGGCGTCGCGCAGGGTCTTGGGCACCTCCGGCAGCTTGGCCGCCTGGTAGGCGTCGCCAACGAAGGGCTTTTGCAGTTCGAGCTTCTCGTCGATGCCGGCGAGACCGGCGGCGATCAACGCGGCGAAAGCGAGATAGGGGTTGAGGTCGGCGCCACCGATGCGGCACTCCATGCGGATGCCCTTGGTGCCCTCGCCGCAGAGCCGGAAGCCGGCGGTACGGTTGTCTTCAGACCACATGATCTTGGTCGGCGCGAAGGTGCCCGACTGGAAGCGCTTGTAAGAGTTGATGTAGGGCGCCAGAAACCAGGTGAATTCGCGGGCGTATTTCAGCTGGCCGGCCGACCATTGCTGGCCGAGCGTCGACAGGGTCCACGGAGCTTTCTTGTCGAAGAACAGCGGCGTCTTGCCGTCGGCGCTCCACAGCGAATTGTGGATGTGGCTGGAATTGCCCGCGAGCCCGTAATTGTACTTCGACATGAAGGAAATCGCCTTGCCTTCCTGCTCGGCGATCTCCTTGGCGCCGTTCTTCAGGAAGACGTGCCGGTCGGCCATCTCCAGCACTTCGGCGTAGCGGACATTGATCTCTTCCTGCCCGGGGCCCCATTCGCCCTTGGAATTCTCGATCGGGATGCCGGCGGCCTCCATCTCGTTGCGCAGCCGGCGCATCACGCCCTCTTCCTTGGTGGTGATGCCGATCAGATAGTCGCCGATATAGGGCGAGGCGGTCTCCAGATTCTGCCAGTGCTTGGCGCGGGCCGAGGCATAGGTCTCGCTGAACAGGTAGAATTCCAGCTCGGAGGCGAAATAGGCGAGGTAACCGCGATCCTGCAGCCGCTTGACCTGCTTCTTGAGGATCCCGCGCGGCGAATGCGGCAGGTCCTCATGCGTGTGGTGGTCCTGCAGGTCGCAGAGCAGGAGCGCCGTCTTCTCAAGCCATGGAACCACCCGGATGGTCGAGAGATCGGGCTTCATGACGAAGTCGCCATAGCCCTTCGACCAGCTTGCCGCCTTGTAGCCCGGCACCGGCTCCATATCGATGTCGTTGGCGAGCAGGTAGTTGCAGCCATGCGTCTCGTCATAGGCCGACTCGACGAAATATTTCGCCAGGAAGCGCTTGCCGATCAGCCGCCCCTGCATGTCGACCGCACTCGACAGAACCGTGTCGATAGCGCCGTCCGCGACCGCCTTCTTCAGCTGCTCGAAGGTCATGTTTCCAGCCATGCTTTTCCACTCCGCTACGCCGCCTGGCGTCCAATTCGTGACCGGCGACCGCAGGGTCGCCGAAGAAATTCGCGCCGGCTCAGGCCGCCGGCTTTCCCGTCCCCGCCGCGCCCGACCATAGCGGTTCGAGGCGCGAAAACATCCCCCCGAGCCGGTCGGCCCATTTGCGCTGGCCCGCCGCGTCGGCAATCTCGTCGTTGCGGATCTCGATCATCGCGCAGGGTTGGCCCCGCGAGCGCGCATGGCGCTCCAGCGTGAAGTAGACCCGGTCGGCCGGCGAATAGGGTTCGTTGACGCCGACGGTGACGCCGGGCACTTCGCGCAATGCCGCGACCAGCGGGTCGGCGACGCGCCGGTCGTCGTCGTGGATGATGCCGATCTCCCAAGGCCGGCTCTTGCCGCGATAGATCGGTGTGAAGGAGTGGATCGAAACCAGCACGGTCGGCTGGCGGCGTGCGAGGCGTTCCTCGACTACCGCCTCGATGGCGTCGTGGAAGGGCGTCCAGGAAAGCGCGATGCGCTGCTTTCTCTCGTAGGCCGACAGCTCTGCGTTGCCCGGGATCTCGAAGATCTCGCTGACCGCCGGAATGAGGTCGTGCGCGTCGAGCGGCCGGTTGCAGTCGATCAAGAGCCGCGAGACGCCGGATTCGACGAGCGGCGCGTCGAGCGCCTCGGCCATTGCGGCGGCCACCGGCAGCGCGCCGGGGTCCCAGGCGATGTGGCGGCTCATGTCGGAGACATCTAGGCCGAGCGTGCCGTAGGCGGCCGGCAGCCAGTTCGAGGCATGGTCGCAAAGCAGCACATAGGCAGAGGCGCCACCGCGGTTGGTAACGCGGACCGGCTCTCGCCCAAGAGTCTCGCCCTGCTGCGTGGGTTCCATGCTCGCCGTTTCAGGCGACGCCGTACCGTATGATACGATTTTTGTTTTCATCGACCCTCATGAATGATTTCATACGCCTTCAGCGGCTTTGTCAAACCCCTTTCCTGTTGCTTAGGCAAGACTGCCGGGGCAACCCCGATCGCCGCGGAGAAGGAACCATGGCAAGCAGCATTTCGGAGACGATCGCAGAGCGTATCGACGCGATGCCGGCAGGCGAACGGCGCGCCGCGCAGACGCTCGTCGCCAGTTACCCGCTGATCGGCCTGAAGACCGTAGCCGAGTTCTCGCAGGCGGCCGGCGTCAGTTCGCCGACCATATTGCGCTTCGTGGCGAGGATCGGCTTCGCCAACTACCCGGAATTCCAGGCGGCATTGCAGAACGAACTGGCTGCGCAACTGCAGTCGCCGGATTTTCGCGCCACCCACCTGCCAAGGCCCGACGGCGCCCTGTCGGCAAGTCTGGAGGCGACGCTCGACAACATCCGCGCCACCTTCAGTCATGTCTCCGAACGCCAGATCGCCGACATCGTGGCACTGCTCGCCAATCCGCGGTCGAAGGTCATGCTGATCGGCGGGCGCTTCACCGATCCCGTGGCGCGATACATGGCGGCGCATCTTGCCATCATCAGACCCAATGTCATTCACCTGGCGGGCCAGGAGAGCAACTGGCGCGACCGGCTGATCGACATGGATAGGCGCGACGTCCTGCTGGTTTTCGACATCAGGCGCTACCAGGACAGCCTGCTGCGGCTTGCCGAGACCGCACAGGCACGGGGCGTGCAGATCGTGCTTTTCACCGACCAGTGGCTGTCGCCCATCGCCCGCTTTGCCCGCCACACCATTGCGGGGCGCACCGGGGCGCCCTCGCCCTGGGATTCGTCGGCCGCCCTCTTCGTCCTCGCCGAGACGCTTGTCGGCGAACTGACCCGCCACCTGGAGCCGGACAGCACGCGGCGCATACGGGAAATGGAAAATCTCCGACAAACAACGGCTTAGGTCTCAGGCGACCTATCCACCTTACCTAGATTTAATGATAAACTGGGTGCGCCTGCGCTGCGGAATTGTCATAAGACATGGTGAGGATTCCTGCGGCGCAGGCTCAACTACTCACTTTTCGGCGCATCGGCGCCCTCGACTTCTGGAGTGTGAATGGCTGCCTGGAAACAGTTCCTCGTCGTGCTGGTGCTTCTCGTCGCCGCGGCTCTGGCCTGGGTGAAGTTCTTTCCCGGCGCCCCCGACATTCTGGCGTCATGGGGAATGGATTGGGCCCATGCGGCGATCGCTACGGCCGAAAAGCCCTCCGGAGGCGGCGGTTCGGCACGGCAGCGAGGTCCGCAGACCCCGGTAGTCATCGCGCCGGTTTCCGTTGCGACGATCAACGACAAGCTTTCGGCAATCGGCACCGGCCGCGCCAACAAGTCGGTCACCGTCAACCCGTACACCAACGGCCGGCTGACCGAGATCCTGGTCGAATCCGGCCAGCGGATCGCCAAAGGCGACGTCATCGCGCGGCTTGACTCCGAGGCCGAGGAAATTGCCGTCGACAGGGCGAGGATCGGCCTCGAAGACGCGCAGGCGCGAATGGACCGTGTCACGGCGCTGAGGTCCTCCAACACCGTGACCGCCGTTCAGGTCACCGATGCCGACCTGGCGCTCAGCAATGCGCGGCTGGCGCTGCGCGATTCCGAACTTGCCCTGGAGCGCCGCTCGATCGTGACGCCGATCTCGGGCATCGTCGGTATCCTGCCGGTCGAGGCCGGTAATTACGTGACCACGCAGACCGCAATCGTCACCATCGAAGACCGCTCCACCATCATCGTCGATTTCTGGGTACCGGAACGCTACGCCAGCGGCATCTCCGTCGGCTCGCCGCTCGCCGCCACGCCGATCGCGCGGCCCAACGAAGTGCTGCAGGGCACCGTCAGCGCCGTCGACAACCGCCTCGACGAGGACAGCCGCACATTGCTCGTCCAGGCCAAGCTAGACAATGCAGGCGACACGCTGCGGCCCGGCATGTCCTTTCAGGTCACCATGAAATTTCCGGGCGACACCTATCCGTCCGTCGATCCGCTGGCCATCCAGTGGGGCACCGACGGCGCCTTCGTCTGGGCTGTGCGCGACGGCAGGGCCGAACGGGTTTCGGTACGGATCGTCCAGCGCAACACCGAAAGCGTACTTGTCTCGGCAGAGCTGGCCGAGGGCGACAGCGTGGTGACCGAGGGCGTGCATGTGGTTCGCGACGGTGCCGAACTGCTGATCGCGTCCAACCGGAACGCCCCGCCGCCCGATACCGGCGCCCTTGCACCCGCTGCGTCCGGCAGCGGCACCTAGGCAGCGATCATGGCCGGCAACCGTCACGACTCTTCCGACCACGGCATGACCGCACTGTTCGTACGGCGGCCGGTGCTTGCCTTCGTCATCTCGACGCTGATCGTGGTGGCGGGCCTTGCGGCCCTGTTCGGCGTCGAGGTGCGCGAACTGCCCGACGTCGACCGGCCGGTGATCACCGTGACCGCCGATTATCGCGGCGCCTCGGCGGAATCGATCGGCCGCGAACTGACCGAGGTGATCGAGGGTGCGGTATCGCGCGTCTCCGGCGTCAAGTCGATCTCGTCGACCTCTTCCTACGGACGGGCCCGCATCACAGTCGAGTTCAACGACGGCGTCGACCTGAACGTCGCCGCCTCCGACATGCGCGACGCGGTCTCGCGCATTGCGAACCAGCTACCCGAGGACGCCGACGCCCCACGCATTGTCAAGGCGGACGCCAATTCCGACGCTGTGCTGCGTCTTGCCGTCACCTCCAACACCATGTCGGTCGAGGACATGACCATTCTGGTCGAGGAGCAGGTGCTCGACACGCTGTCGGCGGTGCCGGGCGTCGCCGACGTGCAGGTCTATGGTGACCGCGAGAAGATCTTCCGCATCGACATCAACCAGGCGAAGCTCGCCAGCCTCGGATTCTCCGTCGCAGACGTGGCGCGCGCGCTCGGCTCCATCTCCATGGACACGCCGGCCGGCGCGCTTACCACCAACGACCAGAACATCATTGTGCGCGCCACAGCGTCGGTGTCGACCCCGGAGGCCTTCGAGAACCTGATCATCGGCGAACGCACGCGCCTCGGCGACGTCTCGACGGTGACGCTCGGCCCCGACACCGGCGGCTCGGCGCTGCGCTCCGACGGCAAGACCGGCATCGGGCTCGGCATCATCCGCCAGGCACAGTCGAACACGCTGGAGATCTCCGCCGGCGTGCGCAAGGCAGTCGCCGACATCCAGCAGAACCTGCCCGACGGCACCAGCATAAGGGTGACCAGCGACGACGCCACTTTCGTCAACGGCGCCGTGCACGAGGTCGAGATCGCGCTCGCCATCTCGGTGTCGATCGTGCTGCTGATCATCTACCTGTTCCTGCTCGACTGGCGCGCCACGCTGATCCCGGGTCTCGCCATGCCGGTGGCGCTGATCGGCACGATCGCCGCGATCTATCTCGCCGGATTCTCGATCAACATCCTGACGCTGCTGGCGCTGGTTTTGGCCACGGGCATCGTCGTCGACGACGCCATCGTGGTGCTGGAAAACATCGTACGCCGGCGCAATGAGGGCATGGGGCCCCGCGCCGCAGCCGTGCTCGGCACCAAGGAAGTCTTCTTCGCCGTCATCGCGACAACGGCGACGCTTGCCGCCGTCTTCATCCCGTTGTCCTTCCTGCCCGGCCAGACCGGCGGCCTGTTCCGCGAGTTCGGCTTCGTGCTCGCGATGGCCGTGCTGCTGTCCTCGATCGTGGCGCTGACGCTTTGCCCGATGCTCGCCTCGCGCATGCTGGCCTCGCATGCCGGGGAGAAGCAGTCGGGTGTCATGGGCCGGTTTGGCGGCATGATGTCCGAGCTTTACCGGCGCTGCCTGCATGTCTGCCTCGACGCACCGTTGATCGTCGTCCTGGTGTCGGTGCTGTTTGCCGCGGCGGCCTACGGCTCCTTCGGCCTGATCCGCCAGGAACTGACGCCGACCGAGGACCGCTCGCGCGCCATGCTGCGCATATCGGCGCCGCAGGGCGTCAGCCTCGACTACACGGCGCAGCAGATGCGCAGGATCGAGGATCTGATCACGCCGCTGCGCGAGTCGGGCGAGGTCGAAAGCACCTTTTCGGCCGCCGGCACGGGCGGATCTGTCAACAGCGGCTTCATGGTAATGTCGCTCGCGCCGTGGGACGAACGCACCCGCACCCAGCAGGAGATTGCTGCCGACATCAGCAAGTATCTGACCGATGTACCCGGCCTACGCGCCTTTCCAATCTCGCCCAACAGTCTTGGCATCCGCGGCGCCGGCAACGGGCTGCAATTCGCGGTCGTCGGTTCGAACAGCTATGCCGACCTCGGCAAGGCGGCGACCGACATCGTCGCCGAGATGGAGAAGGACCCTGGCTTCCAGCAGCCGCGCCTCTCGACCGACGCGACGCAACCGCAGCTGTCGGTGAAAATCGACCGCGAGCGGGCGTCCGATCTCGGCATCGACATCAGCGGCCTGTCCGAAGCGGTGCAAGCGATGCTCGACGGGCGCGAGATCGACGACGTCTTTATCGACGACCGCAGCTATGCGGTGAAACTGGTCTCGACGACCAACCCGATCAACGATCCGACCGACCTCGAGAACATTTTTCTCAAGACGTCGGACAGCCGCTTCGTGCCGCTATCGACGATCGCGACGCTGACCGAGCAGGCGGTACCGCCATCGCTGTCACGCGAACAGCAGCTGCGCTCGGTGGCCATCACCTCCAATCTCAGCCCCGGCTTTGCGCTGGGCGACGCGCTGACCCGCGCCAGGGAAGTGGCGGAGCCGCTGCTGCCGCCCGGCGCGCGGATCGAACCGCTGGCCGAGGCTGCGACACTCGGCGAAAGCAATTCGAGCATGCTGACCATCTTCGCCTTCGCGCTGGTCGTCATCCTGCTGGTGCTTGCCGCGCAGTTCGAAAGCTTCGTCAGCGCCATCATCATCATGGCGACCGTGCCGCTCGGCCTTGCCTGCGCGGTGTTCGCGCTGCTGCTGACCGGCACCAGCCTCAATGCCTATAGCCAGATCGGCCTGGTGATGCTGGTCGGCATCATGGCCAAGAACGGCATCCTGATCGTCGAGTTCGCCAACCAGTTGCGCGACCGCGGCCTGAGCGTGCGCGAAGCGATCGAGCAGGCCTCCAACATCCGGCTCCGCCCGGTGATGATGACGATGATCTGCACCGTGCTCGGCGGCCTGCCGCTGGTGCTGGCGTCGGGCGCAGGCGCCGAGGCGCGCATCGCGCTCGGCTGGGTGATCGTCGGTGGGCTGGGGCTTGCCACGCTGTCGACGCTGTTCCTGACGCCGGTTGCCTATCTGCTGCTTGGCCGCTTCGTGACGCCGCATGTCGAGAACGAGGCGCGGCTGAAGCGGGAATTGGACCACGCCGCCGGCCCCGGCGAGATGAACCCGGCCGAATAGGCGGGCGTCCGGCGGCTAGGGCTTGATGAAGACCTTGCCGTTGGGCTTTGCCAGTTCTTCCGGCACCCGCGCCATGGCTTCTGCGAGCGGCACGATGGCCGTCACGTCGGTTTTCCAGCGGCCGTCGCCGAAACGCGTCTGCGCCTCGATGACGGCTTCCTTGCGTCGCTCCCCGGCCTGACGCATCCATTCGGTCAGCCAGAAGCCTTCGATGCGCTTGTTCATGAAGATCAGCTGTCCGGGCTCGGCTATCTGCGTGTCGCCGAGATCCATGCGGCCGTAGACGATCCAGCGTGCACCGCGCGGCATCGCCGCAAAGATCGCCGAAGCCAGAGAGCCGGTGACGGCATCGAGGAAGATGCGCGGCTTTTCAGCCTTCATGGCCTCGCGCAGCTTCTCGTGGAAGTCGTCGGCCGTGGCATTGAGGACATGCACCGCGCCAGCTGCTTTCAGCGCTTCGATCTGGTCGTCGCGTCGTACCGTGACGATGGGGCGATAGCCGGCCTCCTTCGCCAGTTCGAGGATCAGCTTCGACAGCTGGCTGGCGCCGGCGGTCATGACGAAGGCCTTTTCGCCCGTCTCTCGCACGATGCCGAACATGGCGATCGCCGTGAGCGGGTTGACGATTAGCGCCGCCCCGTCCTCGTCGCGCACGCCCTCGATCAGCGGGATGCAGGCGCCGGCCTCGGCGATGGCATAGTCGGCCCACGAGCCCCAGCCGGACTGGCCGGTGGCGAAGGCGATGCGTTTGCCGACGAGCGGCGCTGCGGCCTCGCCGGCGGCGACCACGGTTCCGACCCCTTCGAAGCCGGCCGGTTGGCCCTTCACCCGCGGCTGGCCGTACTGCCCCTTGATGAACATCACGTCGGAGGGGTTGATGGAGGCGAGCGACACCTTGACCAGAACTTGGCTCGGGCCGGGCTGCGGCACGCCGATGCGCGTCAGCGTGACATAGGGATCGAGCGCTTCGAGCACGCTGTCCGATTTCAGCGCGAAACCGTCATTGTTCAGGACCAGCGCCTGCATGTCGTCGGGAAGTGTCATCAGAAAAGCTCTCTCGGTTGGGATGCATCGCCAACGGCTGCACGCAGCCCGGGTTCCGACGGGCGGTGCGATCAGATCCTTTCCTGCGTATACTTTCTGAGCTCCGTCCTGGCTACCTGCCGGCGATGCACGGCATCCGGCCCGTCGACCAGCCGCAGCGTCCGCAGATGCGTCCAGGAACGCGCCAGCGGCGTGTCCTGGCTGATGCCCTGGGCGCCGAACATCTGCACCGCCTCGTCGGTGACCTTTAGCGCGACGCGCGGCGCCACCACCTTGACCTGGCTGATCCAGGGTGCGGCGGCACGCTGGTCGCCCTGGTCCATCATCCAGGCCGCCTTCAGGCAGAGCAGCCGCGCCTGCTCGATCTCCATGCGGCATTCGGCGATGATGTCGAAATTGGCGCCGAGTTCGGCCAGCTTGCTGCCGAAGGCCTCGCGCCACAGCGCGCGCTGGCACATCATCTCCAGCGCCATCTCCGCCTGGCCGATGGCGCGCATGCAGTGATGGATGCGGCCGGGCCCTAGCCGCCCCTGCGCGACCTCGAATCCCCTGCTCTCGCCGAGGATCAGGTTGGCCTTCGGCACACGGACATTGTCGAATTTCAGGTGCATGTGGCCATGCGGCGCATCGTCGTCGCCATAGACCTGCATGGCGCGCAGCTTGGTGACCCCCCTCGTGTCGGACGGCACCAGGATCATCGAATGCTGCTTGTATTTCGGCGCGCCGGGATCGGTCCTGACCATGACGATGTAAATGGCGCAACGCGGATCGCCCGCGCCCGACGACCACCATTTCTCGCCGTTGAGGACGTAGTCTCCGCCGTCTGCCTCGCAACGCATCGAGATGTTGGTGGCATCCGACGAGGCGACATCCGGTTCGGTCATCAGATAGGCCGAGCGGATTTGTCCCTCGAGCAGGGGCTCCAGCCATTTCTTCTTGTGCTCTGGCGCGCCGTAGCGTTCCAGCACCTCCATGTTGCCGGTGTCGGGGGCCGAGCAGTTGAAGGTCTCGGCACCGAGATGGGCCTTGCCCATTTCCTCGGCGAGATAGGCGTATTCGACGGTCGACAGACCATAGCCGCGGTCGGAGCCGGTGAGCCAGAAATTCCACAGGCCGCGCTCGCGCGCCTTGGCCTTCAGCCCCTCGAGAATTTCGGTCTGACGCGCCGTGTAGGCGAATCGATCGCCCTCCCTGCCGACCTCGGCCAGGAATTCATGGTCGAGCGGGATGATCTCGTCGCGCACCATACGCTGCACGCGCTCGTGGATCGGCTTCAGCCGCTCCGTCATCCCAAGCATCATGTCTGACATTCGACTTTTCTCCTCCGGCACTTTACCCGCGGCAAGGATGACCGTACTTCCGGTGACATTGTCAACGCGACCGGGTGTCGGGAGGACGGCGGACAGAATGACTTACCTCGAAGAGCTGTTTTCGGTGGCCGGCAAGACCGCGCTTGTGACAGGGGGCGCGACCGGCATCGGCCGGATGGCCGCGACAGCCCTGATCAGGGCCGGTGCGACGGTGATGATCGCCTCCCGCAAGGGCGCGGATTGCGAAAAGGTAGCGGCCGAACTCAGCGCGCTCGGCGCGCCGGGCAAGGCCGAGGGCTTTGCCGGCGATGTCTCCACCGAGGAAGGCGTGCTGGCACTTGCCGCCGAGGTGAAAGCGCGGACCGACAGGCTCGACATATTGTTCAACAACGCCGGCACGTCCTGGGGCGCGCCGTTCGAGAAGTTTCCCTATTCGGGCTGGAACAAGGTGCTGGCGGTCAACGTGACCGGCCTGTTCCACCTGACACGCGAACTGGTGCCGCTGCTTGCCGCCGGCGCCAGCGACGACGACCCGGCGCGCATCATCAACCTCGGCTCGGTGATGGGAACCCAACCGCTGGCCGACGATGCCTATTCCTACACCGCCTCGAAGGCCGCGGTTCACCATCTCACCCGCACGCTGGCGATCGAACTGGCCGGTCGGCGCATCACCGTCAACGCTTTCGCGCCCGGACCCTTCCAGAGCCGCATGACGGCTTTTGCCACGGCGACCGAGGAAGGCGCTGAGAAGGTCGGCAGCCATGTGCCGCTCGGCCGTATCGGCGCACCCGATGACATCGCCGGCGCAACGCTCTATCTGTGCAGCCGCGCCGGCAGATATGTCACCGGCGCGATCCTGCCAATAGACGGCGGGCAGTCGGTGCAGCACGGGCTGACATTGTTCAAGGACTGACGCCGCGTGCAACCGGAGATGCAAGCTTGAAATCGATTACCCTCGACGAACTGGTGGCGGCGGTCGGCCAGGAAACGGGCGTGTCGCCCTGGCGCACCGTGACGCAGACCATGATCGACCATTTCGCCGATGCGACGGACGATCACCAGTTCATCCATTGCGATCCGCAACGCGCCGCCGCCGAGACGCCGTTCGGCGGCACCATCGCGCATGGGTTCCTGTCGCTGTCGCTGCTCTCGGCCTTCGCCTTTGAAACCGTGCCGACGCTCGAAGGCGCCGACATGGGCATCAACCACGGCTTCGACACGGTGCGCTTCGTCACGCCGATCAAGACCGGCGCCAATATCCGTGCCCGCTTCAAGCTCGCCGACGTCAAGGTGCGGCCGTCGGGCTGGATCCAGATCGCCAACGACGTGACGATCGAGATCGAGAATTCGATCAAGCCGGCGCTGACGGCGCGCTGGCTGACGCTGACCTTCATCCAGCCCAAGGAAGAGTGATGGAGGCTAAGGGCACGCTCGATGCGCGCGTGCTTGCCCCCTACCTCGAAACCGAGGTGGCGGGATTTTCCGGCTTGCAGAGCATCGAGAAGTTCAGCTCCGGCCAGTCAAACCCGACCTACCTCATTACCGCCCGCAGCGGACGCTACGTGCTGCGCGCCAAGCCGCCCGGCCAGCTGCTGAAGTCGGCGCACCAGGTCGACCGCGAATACCGCGTGATGACCAGCCTGCGCGCCACCGGCGTTCCGGTTCCCGACATGCTGCATCTGTCGCCGGAGGACTCGCCGATCGGCCGCATGTTCTACGTCATGGGCTTCGTCGAGGGCCGCATCTTCTGGAACCCGGCCTTGCCGGAAATAAGTGACAATGCCGGGCGAGCGGCACTCTATGCGGCGATGAACGCTACGTTGGCAGCGCTGCACGACGTGGATGTCAAGGCGGCTGGGCTTGCCGACTTTGGCCGGCCCGGCAGCTATTTCGAACGCCAGTTCGCACGCTGGTCGGGGCAGTATCGTGCTTCCGAAACTGTGACGATTGACGACATGGACAGGCTTGTCGCCTGGCTGGAAGAGCACCTGCCGGCCGATGACGGGCAGGTCTCGCTGGTGCATGGCGACTACCGGCTCGACAATCTGATCTTTTCGCCGGACCGCCCGGAGATTGCTGCCGTACTCGACTGGGAGCTTTCGACGCTTGGCCACCCCTATGCCGACCTTGCCTACCAATGCATGCAATGGCGACTGCCGCACGACCTCGGATTTCTCGGCCTGGGCGGGCTGGGTGGTCTCGACCGCACAGCACTCGGCATCCCCAGCGAGCAGGACTATGTGGCGGCCTATTGCGCGCGGCGCGGCCTTGCGGGGATCGACGGCTGGAACGCGTTTCTGGCCTTTTCGTTCTTTCGGCTGGCGGCGATCTGCCAGGGAGTCTACAAGCGCGCGCTGGACGGCAACGCATCGAATCCGGAGCGTGGCATCAGGCACGGTCAACTGGTACCAGTACTGTCCGGGCTCGCCGTCAGCCTGATCGATGAAGGAGACTGAAGTGCCGAAAGTGACCGTGATAGTGGAATACGAGACGAATGAGGGCTGCGACGCCAAGCTTGTCGCCAGCCTGCGCGATCACGCCCGTCGGACGCTGCAGGAGGAGCCCGGCTGCCTGCGCTTCGAGGTCATCCGGCCGATCGATACCAACGGCAACCCAATCGGCAACCGCGTGATGGTGAGCGAGCTCTATGCGAGCGAGGCCGCCTTCGCTGCCCACAAGGCCAACCCGCGCATGCCGGGGCTGCAGGCGAGGAACGCGCCGCTGCTCAAGTCACGCCGTGTCATCCCGGGCCTGTCGCTCGATGTCCAGGTGGTGGACGATGGCATCCAGCCGGAAGACCTCAACGCCGCGAACGACGGCTAATGGCCCGCCGCGCGTCAGCGCGGCAGGCCATTTAAGGTACGTCAGCCGGGATCAGCGGCGCGCGAGGAGCGTGACGAGCAGCCCGACGACGGCCAGGCCGACGACTGCTGCGGTTGCGGGATTGTCGCGAGCGACCCGCTCTGCGGCCCGCGCGCGCTTGCGCATGGCCGGCAGGGACTCGGCCACCCGGTCCCAGACTTCGCCGTAGACGTCCGACGCGGCTTCACGCGTGTCCTGGTAGGCGCTGGCGCCGCGCTTCGAAACCGCCTTTTTCAGCGAGTTCAGTTCCTTGCTCAGTCGGGCAACCTGATCTTCCAGGTCGCTTTCGATATCACCGCGCATCTTTGAAATCGTTGAAGCCATGAAATTCGTCCTTGATACAAGAGTGGAATAGAGCGTAACGGGCGCCGCCCGCTTAGGTTCCTATGCCGGTCGTCGGAACGGGCCTCCGTTCCTGCTCAGCCTGCCCCTGCGCGAGACAAGTAACGCGGGCGGCTTTTCTTCAGGCTCATGGTTTGCGGTCTTTCTCAACTTGTCGAGATCGCACTAACCGTTCCTCAAGAGGCTTGGCTTATTGACGTTCCTCTAACGTTGAGGGACGTTACATGACCGACACATCGGGCCAGCCATGGCCGATCAGATCACAGGATTACGAAACACCGAGACGCAACCCGGTGACGGTCTGGCTGGTGGCCAGCATCGCGGTATCTGCAGCCCTCGGGTTCTTTTCCGCCGAAATCGGCAATGCCTTCGAAAACAGCAGGTTCGGCCACCGCACGATCGTCGTGGTCAACCGCGTCAGCGCAGACATCCAGCGCAGGATCACCGGCAAGACCCCGGCGCAGATGCAGGCCGATGCATCGGACCGCGATATCCTCACCGCGTCGTTGAGGACGACAGCCAGGGAATTTCCCGTCTGCGGAAGCGGCAAGCGGCTGAACTGCGTGGTCGATGGCGACACCTTCTGGTTCAACGGCGAGAAGATCCGCATCGCAAGCATCGACGCACCGGAACTCCGCGGACAATGCCGGCAGGAGAAGAAGCTTGCCGAGCGCGCAACGCAGCGGCTGTCGGAAATCCTGTCGCGTCAGGCCTTCACCGTTCAGCGCAGCGGCCTCGACCGCTATGGCCGAACGCTGGCCAGCATCGAGGGAAGTTCCGGCGAGGCCGGCGCCATCCTGGTGCATGAAGGCCTGGCCCGTCCATGGTCGGGCAGGAAGGAAGTCTGATGCAATAGCTGACGCTGGCCTACCGTCGCTGCGACGCATTCTTGCGGGCTCAGCCCTTTTTCCCGTCCGTCGGGCCGCCGGGGATGGAAGTCGAGGTCACGGAAACCGGGTCGCTGGCAGGAAACGTGTCTTCCAGACCCTCTTCCAGTTCCTCTTCGCTGAGTTCCTCGTGCTTCTTCTTTTCGCGGTCGAGCGAACGGACTGCGGGGGACTTTTTCGGCGCCTGTTCTGGCTTCGTCTGGTCGGGCATGAATCACCTGTCAGTTGGAGTCGCTTCGCAACGCCGACATGCTCGGGAGGTTCCGGTCAGGCTGCGTCGGTCGCCGCATCGGTGAGGAAGGTTAGCACGTAATCCGAGAAGGAGCGCCAGCATTCGACGCGGAATGCGTCCTCGGCGGTGCGCAGAAGCACGATCTCGACCTTGCCAAGGATAGTGCGCGAGCAGGCGCCGACCGGAAAGGCGCTGAGCGACAGGTCCTGCGGGCAGCCGGCGTTGAGCGTTTCGGCCGCACGCGGGCCTGAGATCGAAATGCCGACATTGCGGTGGGATACGCCGACTGCCGAGTGCAGCACCCTGACGCGAGCGCAATCTTCCAGCGGGTCCTTGCCGCCGTCGTCGATCACCAGCCATTCGTCGGGACCGAGCCAGAGCGCGCTGCGGCTGACCTTGGTAACCGAGCTTTTAGGCGCCACCGGCAGTTTCACGCCGAGTGCCTTCGACAGCGCGGCGAGCGACTTTTCCGGCGCCCGCAGCGCCAGACGGTGCGACGGCGCCAGGACGGCGATCTTTGCGCCCTCGCCGGAAAACTCCCGTCCGGCGAAAATCGGGGAACGCTCCGCGGTAGCGATCTTTGCAGCCTTAGCCATTGAGGCGGCCTCCCTTTTCGTCGAAGAACACCGGCGAGCACACTTCGACCTCGATCGGCCCGTCCGGCATCGGCACGTACAGCGTCTCGCCCATGCGTTCGCGTCCGCCGGCCAGCAGCGCCAGCGCGATGGAATGGCCGCAATTCTCCGACCAGTAGCTTGAGGTGACATGGCCGATCATGGTCATCGGGATCGCCTGCCGCGGGTTGGCGACGATCTGGGCGCCCTCCTCCAGCACGGTCTTCGAGTCCTTCGTCTTCAGGCCGACCAGTTGCTTGCGGCCCTGCGCCACGAGATCCGGACGGGTGAGGCCGCGAATGCCGACGAAATCGGTCTTCTTCTTGCCGATCGCCCAGTCGAGGCCGGCGTCGTTCGGCGTCACGGTGCCGTCCGTGTCCTGGCCGACGATGATGTAGCCCTTTTCGGCGCGCAGAACGTGCATTGCCTCGGTACCGTAGGCGCAGGCACCGTGCTTCTGGCCCTCGGCCCACAGCGCTTCCCAGACGGCCTGGCCGTAATCTGCAGGCACGTTCACCTCGAAGCCGCGATCGCCGGTGAACGACATGCGGAAGAGCCTTGTCGGCACGCCGCAGATCGTGCCCTCGCGCACCGACATGTGCGGCATCGCCTCGTCCGACAGGTCGATGCCCTCGACCAGCGGCTCGACGATCTTGCGCGAATTGGGGCCCTGCACGGCAATCACCGCCCACTGCTCGGAAATCGAGGTCAGCCAGACGTCGAGCTGCGGGAACTCGGTCTGCAGGTAGTCCTCCATGTGGTTCATCACGCGGGCGGCACCGCCGGTCGTGGTGGTGACGTGGAAACGGTCGGGCGCCAGTCGGCCGACGACGCCGTCATCGTAGATGAAGCCGTCTTCGCGCAGCATGATGCCATAGCGGCAGCGGCCGGGCTCGAGCTTCTCCCAGGGGTTGGTGTAGAGCAGTTCCATGAACTTCGCGGCGTCGGGCCCGACGACCTCGATCTTGCCGAGCGTCGAGGCGTCGAACAGGCCGGCCGTCTCGCGCACCGTGCGGCATTCGCGGTTGACCGCGGCGTGCATGTCCTCGCCCGTCCTAGGGAAATACCAGGCGCGCTTCCACTGGCCGACATCCTCGAACACGGCGCCGTGCTTCTGCGCCCAGCCATGTGTGGCCGTGCGCCGCGTCGGGTCGAACAGCGGTCCGCGCCCGTGATTGACGATTGTGCCAAAGGTGACCGGCGTGTAGGGCGCACGGAAGGTGGTCAGCCCGACCTCGGGAATGTCCTTGCCGAGCGTCTCGGCGGCGATCGCCAGGCCGTGCATGTTGGAGGTCTTGCCCTGGTCGGTGGCCATGCCGTTGGTGGTGAAGCGCTTGACGTGCTCGATCGAGCGCATGCCCTCGCGCACGGCGAGCCGGATGTCCTTGGCCGTGACGTCGTTCTGGAAGTCGACGAAGGCCTTGACGGTGCTGTCGGCATGGGCGCCCGGGCCGGCGCCGAGCATGCCGCCGACAAAATTCTCGCCTGAATCGGCCTTGGGTTTCGCGGCTGCCGGACCGGCCTTGCCACCCGCTTCCCTGGCGGCCTTGGCGCCGGCCGCCCAGGCCTGGTCGAGCGTCGCGGCAAGGCTGTCGCTTCCGTTGCAGCCGCCGACCGAGACGCAGTCCTGCGCATAATTGCCGGGCAGGAAGCGCTTGGTGGCGTCGTCGAAGACGACCTTGCCGCGCGACTGCGAGAAGAGGTGCACCGACGGCGTCCAGCCCGACGACACCAAAAGCGCGTCGACCGGGATGGTTCGCGCGGCGCCCCCGGCCTTCGGCTGGATGGTCATCGAGGTGACCCGGAGTTTGCCGCCGACGCCGACGACGCCGCGACCGTGATGGATGTCGATGCCGAGCGAGCGCGCCTCGTCGACCAGCGGCCCAGCGGGGTTGTCGCGCAGGTCGACGATCGCCGCGATCTCGACGCCCGCCTTCTTGAGGTCGAGCGCCGCGGCATAGGCGGAATCATTGGCGGTATAGACGCCGACATTGCGGCCGACTGCAACGCCGTAATGATTGAGATAGGTCCGAGCGGCCGACGCCAGCATGACGCCCGGCCGGTCATTGTCGGCAAACACCATGTGGCGTTCGATGGCGCCGGTGGCGAGGATGACGCGTTTCGCCCGCACCTGCCACAGCCGCTCGCGCGGCAGGCCCTTCGGGTCGGCGAGATGCTCGGTGACGCGCTCGGCAAGGCCGACGAAATTCTGCGCGTAGTAGCCGAAGGCCGTGGTGCGCGACAGCACGGTGACATTGTCCATGGCTGCGAGCTTCGCGACGCTTGCCTGCGACCAGGCCCAGCCATCCTCTCCGTCAATCGCCGCGCCCGCCTCGTAGCGCATGGCGCCGCCGAGTTCCGCCTGTTCGTCGCAGATGATGACGCGCACGCCCGTTTCTGCCGCAGCGAGCGCCGCCGCTATGCCGGCGGCGCCGCCGCCAAGCACCAGCACCTCGCAATGCGCATAGCGCGACGCATAGTGATCCGGATCGGGCAGGTGAGGCGCCACGCCGAGGCCGGCAGCCGAGCGGATGAACGGCTCGTAGAGGTTCTTCCAGGCGGCCTTCGGCCACATGAACGTCTTGTAGTAGAAGCCGGCCGAAAACAGCGGCGATGCCATATCGTTGACCTCGCCGACGTCAAAGGCGAGCGACGGCCAGCGGTTCTGCGAATTGGCCGTGAGCCCGTCGTAGAGTTCCTGCACCGTGGCGCGGACATTGGGTGTCCTGCGGGCTGCGTCGCGCTCGACCGAAACCAGCGCGTTGGGTTCCTCGGCGCCGGCCGACAGAATCCCGCGCGGGCGGTGATACTTGAACGAGCGGCCGACGAGATGCACGCCATTGGCCAGCAGCGCCGAGGCCAGCGTGTCGCCGGCCATGCCGAAATACGACGTTCCGTCGAAACTGAAACGGGCGGTGCGCGAGGCCAGGCGGCCGCGGCCGGCGATGCGGAAGCTCTCCGTCATTTCGCCTCTCCCTTGGCGACCGGCTTGCGGCGCGGGCGCTTGACGTTGAGCTGGTCCGGCGGACGGTTAGCGTAGGCGGCAGGCCCGCTTGCCGACTTCGGCAGCGACGGCTTCGGCTCGCCGGCCTTGTAGGTGGTGATGAACCGGTCGGTGACGGTGTCGCGCGCGGCGTTGAAGAAGCGCGCGCAGCCGTGCACGTGGCGCCAGCGCTCGAAGATGATGCCCTTGGGGTTGGAGCGGATGAAGAAGAACTTTTCGAAGTCCTCTCCGCTTTCCTCGGCGATGCTGGACGAGCGCGCGATATGCGCTTCTCCGGCGTTGCGGAACTCCAGTTCCGGACGCTCTTCCTCGCAATAGGGGCAATGGATCAACAGCATCAGTGAGACATCCTGGAAGGAGACGGCTGGTTGAGGGCGTCGAGCAAACGTGCGCCGACGCGTGGCGCATCCTCGAGTTGCGGCAGGTGCCCGACATCCGGAAGCGTCTCGAAGCCCGAACGCGAGATCTTCTCGTGCAGGCGGCGACCGCGGGCGACCGGTATCCAGGGGTCGTCCTCGCCCCAGAGGATCTCGACCGGGCATCGGATGGCATCGAGACTATCCTCGAACTCGCCAGTGTAGCGCTCGTCCGCTTGCGCAAACTGACGATAGAAGCTTACCCGACCCTCGTCGCTCAGCCACGGCGCCCGCAGGTATTCGAAGTCGTCGCCGGGCAGATCATTGACCAGCGCCCCCTTGATGTAGGCCCCGACGATCGCTTCGTGGATATGAGGCGGCACACCGGTGAATGCCTCGACGTGACGGCCGACATGATCGAAGAATTCCGAACCCCACGGGCTCAGCGCTACGACGTTCATCAGCACCATCTGCTCGTAGTCGATCCCGCCGAGCAGATGAGCGCGCAGCACGACCGCGCCGCCCATGTCATGGGCGACGACCGCCGGGCTCTCCAGCTTCCAGAAGTCGAGCATTTCGGCGAAGACCTCGCCCTGGACATCGAGCGCCGTTGACTGGTCGGGGGACATCTCGGACTGGCCGTACCCCGGCATGTCGAACCAATAGACCGTGAAGGACCGGGACAGCGCCGGGATGACCCGGTGCCAGTTGAAGGAGGACCAGGGCCATCCATGCGCCAGCACAAGCGCGCGACCGTGGCCGGCCTGGCCCCAGGCGACCTCGCCCGCTCGCGTGCGTGCCCTTCTGCCGACATCCCACATCAGCCGGCTCTCAATGCGCCACGGCGGCGGCCGCCGCTTCGTCGATCAGGCGGCCGGTGCGGAAACGCTCCAGCGTAAAGGGCGCATTGATCTTGTGCGGCTCGTCCTTGGCGATGGTGTGCGCGAAGACATGGCCCGAACCCGGCGTCGCCTTGAAGCCGCCCGTGCCCCAGCCGCAATTGACGTAGAGGCCGGGCACCGGCGTCTTGGCGAGGATCGGCGAGCGGTCCGGCGTCACGTCGACGATGCCGCCCCACGAGCGCAGCATCTTCATGCGCGTGAACATCGGGAACATCTCGCAGATGGCGTCGAGCGTATGGGTCAGGATATGCAGCCCGCCCGTTTGCGAGTAGGAAATATACTGGTCGGTGCCGGCGCCAATCACCAGTTCACCCTTGTCGGACTGCGAGATGTAGGCGTGCACCGTGTTCGACATGACGACGCAGGGGAACACCGGCTTGACCGGTTCCGAGACCAGCGCCTGCAGCGGGTAGGATTCGAGCGGCATGCGCACGCCGGCCATGTTCATGATGACCGAGGAATGGCCGGCAGCAACGACGCCGACCTTCTTGGCACCGATGAAGCCGCGCGTCGTATCGACGCCGGTAACCGCACCGTTCGGCGCGCGCTTGACCCCGGTGACCTCGCAATTCTGGATGATGTGTACGCCGCGCGCCGAGGCGCCGCGCGCATAGCCCCAGGCGACTGCGTCGTGGCGGGCAG
>CAMYMG010000021.1 GCA_947259295.1 uncultured Rhizobiaceae bacterium | reverse complement strand
GTGCGGGCGGCAAGATAGGCGACCAGCCGACCGTAGCTGGAGCGCGCCGCGGCTTCCGCCGCCTGCCGGGCCGCCTCGCCGCGCTCCATCCCGTCGGTCAGCCCATCGACCAGACGGGGCGCACCTCGACCGTGCCGTGGCTGGCGCCAGGGCAGCGCGCCGCCCATTTGATCGCCTCGTCCATGTCGGACGCCTCGATGATGTAGAAGCCGCCTAGCTGTTCCTTGGTGTCGGCGAACGGCCCGTCGAGCACTTCGGTCCTCTCGTCGCGCACGCGCACCACGGTCGATAGCGACGCCGGCTTCAGCCGCTCACCCGAAACCATGGCGCCGGACTTGATCAGCGCCTCGTTGTAGGCGGCGTAGGGCGCCGTCATCTGGTTACGCTGTTCCTCGCTGGCGGCCACGAAGGGCGCGTCGTCTAGATGAATGAGCAGCATGTACTGCATGGAAGGTCTCCCTGGCTGTAACGACCGCCTCTATGCGGTCCAGACAAAAGTCGCGCCAGCGCGGGCGATTTCGACTGACCGACAGACTATTTTGCGGTTCGGGCGGAGGATTGGGCAAGTGCCCGGCGGACGCCACCTCAGCCATTCGTCGCAACGCCGGCGATTGCGGGTTGGCATTTCGCGGTTGCCGACTAAACTCCCCGGCATAGAACAAGACACCCAGGGAGAGAGATTTCATGCTCAATGTCACGATCAGGCCGCTCGCCGCCGGCGCGGTGGCGCTCGCCATCGGCTTCTCGGCCGCGTCGGCCAAGGCCGAGGAGTTCATCAATGTGCTGACCGGCGGCACGTCGGGCGTCTATTACCCGCTCGGCGTGGCGCTGTCGGAGATCTACGGCCAGAACATCGAGGGCGTGCGCACGCAGGTGCAGTCGACCAAGGCCTCAGTGGAGAACCTCAACCTGTTGCAGCAGGGCAAGGGCGAGATCGGCTTCGCGCTCGGCGATTCCGTCAAGGCCGCCGCGGAAGGCGATGCAGAAGCCGGGTTTTCGCAGCCGCTCGACAAGCTGCGCGCCATCGCCGCAATCTACCCGAATTACGTGCAGATCGTCGCGAGCAAGGAATCGGGCATCGCCTCCTTCGAGGACCTGAAGGGCAAGAGCCTGTCGGTCGGCGCGCCGAAATCTGGCACCGAGCTCAATGCCCGCGCCATCTTCGGCGCGCTCGGCATGAGCTATGACGACCTTGCCAAGACCGAGTACCTGCCGTTCGGCGAGTCGGTCGAGCTGATCAAGAATCGCCAGCTCGACGCGACGCTGCAGTCCGCGGGCCTTGGCGTCGCCTCGATCAAGGACCTCGCCACCTCGCTGCCGATCACCGTGGTGGCGGTGCCCGCCTCGGTCGCCGAAAAGCTCGGCGCGCCGTTCCAGGCCGCGACCATTCCGGCCGGCACCTATGAGGGCCAGGCCGAGGATGTGCCGACGCTGGCGATCACCAACATCCTGGTCACGCGCTCGGACCTGTCGGACGACCAGGCCTACGAGATGACCAAGCAGCTGTTCGAGAATCTCGACGACATGGTGGCCGCGCACAACGCCGCCACGGCGATCAAGCTCGAGAACGCCAACAAGGGCCTGCCGATCCCGCTGCATCCGGGCGCCGAGCGCTACTACAAGGAAAAGGGCCTGATGTAGTCAGGCCGTCGTGCGGCGCAGCTAGCGCCTGTCGACAACGCCGTGGCGGGTAACCCGCCGCGGTTTTTTTCCTTCCAGAACGCGTTCGAGGCAGGCATGGCCAACAGTCCGCAGCACGGCGAGGCGAACACGCTCGACGAGTTTCACGACCCGACGGGGCGCGGCTTCAAGGGGGACGCGGAAGGCCGCCTGCTGTTCTGGATCGCGGTCGCCTTCTCGGTGTTCCAGATCGCCACGGCGGCGCACATCATCAGCATACCGAGCCAGATCCTCAGGGCAGACCACGTCGCCTTTCTGATGCTGCTCGCCTTCCCGCTGGTCGCCTCGGCGCACGGCTACGGCGTTGCCGGCAAGACTGTCGCCTGGGCACTCGCCCTCGCGGGAGTCGCGGTCGCCGTCTACCAGTATGTCGAATACGAACCGCTGATCTTCCGCGCCGGTGATCTCAACAATCTCGACCTGGTGTTCGGCGTGATCGCGCTGGCCACCGTCTTCATTGCTGCCTATGCGATGATGGGGCCGGCGCTGCCGATCATCTCGGGTGCCTTCCTGCTCTACGCGCTGTTCGGCGAATATCTGCCCTCGCCGCTCAACCACCGCGGCTACGACTTCTCGCAGGTGATCGACCAGATGGCCTATGGCACCGAGGGCATCTACGGCATCCCCATCTATGTCTCGGCGACTTACATCTTCCTGTTCATCCTGTTCGGCTCGTTCCTCGAACGCGCCGGCATGATCCGGCTGTTCACCGACGTATCGCTGGGCCTGGTCGGCCACGCGCGCGGCGGCGCCGCCAAGGTTTCGGTCATCGCCTCGGGGCTGATGGGCACCATCTCCGGCTCCGGCGTCGCCAACGTCGTCACCACCGGCCAGTTCACCATCCCGCTGATGAAGCGCTTCGGCTACCGCCCGGCCTTTGCCGGCGGCGTCGAGGCGACGGCCTCGATGGGCGGCCAGATCATGCCGCCGGTGATGGGCGCGGTGGCCTTCATCATGGCCGAGACGCTGGGCGTCGAATATTACGAGGTGGTCAAGGCGGCGATCATCCCGGCGCTGCTCTATTTCGCCTCGGCCTTCTGGATGGTGCATCTGGAGGCCGGCAAGCACAATTTGCTCGGCTTGTCGAAGGCGGAGCTGCCCTCGCCGCTGAAGGCATTCCGCGACGGCTGGTTCCTGATCCTGCCGCTGGCGGTACTGATCTACCTGCTGTTCTCGGGCTACACGCCGCTCTACGCCGGGACGATCGGCCTGGCGATGACGGTGCTGCTGATCCTAGGCGGCTCGGTGGCGCTCGGACTGCCCTCGATGCTGCTGCGCGCCATTTTCTGGATCGGCCTCGGCCTCGTGGCGGCGAGCTTCTTCAGGATCGGCATCAACGCCATCCTGGTCGCGGCGGCCGTGCTGGTGGTGGCCAACATCTTCGTCGCCGGCGGGCGCGACACGCTGGCCGCCTGCCGCGATTCGCTCGCCGAGGGCGCCAAGACGGCGCTGCCGGTCGGCGTCGCCTGCGCGGTGGTCGGCATCATCATCGGCACGATGACGCTGACGGGCGTGGCAACCACCTTCGGCCAGTTCATCGTCTCGGTCGGCGAATCGAGCCTGTTCCTCTCGCTGGTGCTGACCATGGTGACCTGCATCATCCTCGGCATGGGCATCCCGACGATCCCCAACTACATCATCACCGCCTCGATCGCCGGCCCGGCCCTGCTGGAACTCGGCGTTCCGCTGCTGGTCAGCCACATGTTCGTCTTCTATTTCGGCATCCTGGCCGACCTGACGCCGCCGGTAGCGCTGGCCTGCTTTGCCGCGGCGCCAATCGCACGCGAGAGCGGGCTGAAGATCTCGCTCGAGGCGATCAAGGTGGCGGCGGCCGGTTTTGTCATCCCGTTCATGGCGGTCTACACGCCGGCACTCATGCTGCAGGACGGCGGTCCGCTGGCGGCCGAGATCGGCTACCTGCCGGCTGTCGCCTACATCGTCTTCAAGACGGCGCTGGCGATCGCGCTGTGGGGTGCTGCGGTGATCGGCTTCCTGCGCCAGCCGCTGGCAATCTGGGAAAGGCTGCTCGCGGCAGCTGCTGCCTTCACGCTGATCGCGGCGCTGCCGACAACCGACGAGATCGGCTTCGCGCTCGCCGCCCTGGCGATCGGACTGCACTGGTACCTCTCGCGCGGCGCGGCCGCGCCGGCTGCGGCGCCGGACGCCCAAGGTCCGGAATGAGCCTCTGCGTCCTCGCCGGCGGCAAGGCGCTGACGCTGGCTGCCGCTGCCTTCACGCTGTCGTGGACACATTCGGTCGAGAAGACCGCCTGGCAGGAGGACTGGACCGTCGGCGCCGAGGGCTTGAGCCTCGTCGAGGCGCGCGTGCAGGGATCGGGCGCCGGCATGGAGCCGCCCGAAGGATCGGTGCTGGAGGATGGCTGGTGGGTCTACGTGCCGACGATCGACGCCCTGCCGAGGCTGGTGCTTGCCGCCTCAGGCGCGACCGGCCAGGGCTGGACGCTCTGCACGGATGAACGCTGCCTCGAGCTCGGCAGCAAGGCCGGCGAGCCAGTCACGCTGGAGCCTTGCGGCAGCGATCACTGAAAGCCGGGCGTGGTGAAATGGCCGAGCTGACGCCGGGCGCAGGCAGGGCCCGGGCCGCGCATGTAGTGACGCTCGGGCCGATAGGTCGGCGCCACGAATTCGCGCAGAGCGACGGCAAAATGCGAAATGTTGTTCCAGAACGTCATCGTCTCAAGCCCTGTAACTCGGATGTCCTTTCCGATTAGCCGGCATTTTAGTCGTAAGTCGTGAATCTTCAGTGAACGCGATGTTAAGCTTTGGCACGATTCCCGCGTGTCAATGGCGGAATTGCGCCTGATTCGCGGTGTTTCGGCGTCCTCTGCAAGAAGGTTCTACCTGTGTGCTTTTTGAAGCACAGTTGTTTCGGCCCCATGTCGCCATTGATCGGCCGCCGTTTCGACACTGCGACACAACCGGCACGGCCATCACCTGGCCAGCCGGACCTGGGCGAGCGACTGCGCTATCCCGGAAAATGCCGCGACGAGCTTGTCGGGATCGGACGCGTCGAAATAATGCGCCGCATCGGTCGCGCAGTATTCCAGCATGGCCTTGGCATCGGCATTGGTGACCATGAAGGCCACGGTATAGAGCTCGATCTTCTGCGCCTTCATGTAGTCGCAGATTGCCTTGGTATCGTCGTTGGTCTTCTTGATCTCACCCTTGGCGGTCGTGGCGTTGGAACTCGGCTGGACGTGCCGCCCGTCGCTGTTGCGGAAGCGCAGCGTGTTTTCGCCATCTGTCATCAGAACCGCCACCTTGCGGGGGACCTTGTTGTTCGGATCGTAGGCGGCGCCCTGGCTGAAAGGCTCGGTGGCCGAAAGCAGGTTCTGCCCCCAGATCAGCCCGGCCGGGATGTAGGTGTATGGCTTGTAGGAGCCGATATTGATGATCATCCCGTTGATGCCGGTCAGAACCGTCTTCAGGTCGTCGGTCAGCGGGACGATCGGGTTGAGGCATTTCTGGCCCGTTTCGACATAGCCTGGATAGCGATCCGACGGCCTGCCGTCGTGCAGACGCGAGTCGCTGTTCTTTCGCGAGCCGACGCAACCATGCCATTGATAGGTCTGCTTGCTGCTGCCGCCCGAGCACTTCTGATACGGCGGCACGGTCTGATTTTCGGACCTGATGCAGCCGCCGCCGCAGGTCGCCGGCTCGACCACGCCATCGACAGTTTTCGTGCAGGCATAGGTTGGCGCCTTCTCGACGCAGACGCTCTTTGTGGTGGAGGTGGTGCAGGTCTGCGCCGTGCCGGGCACCGTGTAGTCGTTCGGGACATCGAGCCAGTTCTGGTCTCGGTACTGCGTTCCGACATTCACATAGTCGGCATAGGGAACCAGCCCTATCCGAACCGATGCCTGCTTGTTCTCAAGCAGTTCGGTGGCCAATGCGGCGGCCGCTGTCTTGAGGGTCGTGATCTTCGGCAATCCCGCCGATCCGGGAGCCGACATCGACCAGGTATTGTCCAGGACCAGGACCACCTCGACGCTGCCGGTAACTGCCCGCTCGGCCAGTGCCGAGGCCTGGACGGCTACGGTATCGATGCCTGCAAGAGACATGAAGTTGGTCGTGATTTGAGCCCTGAGCAGGATGTCGATCGACTTGTCGGTGGTTTCCAGATTGGCAATGGAAACGCTATCGACGATGCCCGGGGACTGGTTCGACGAGACCGACTTTTCCGCCAGCTCCCCCAACTTGTCATGGTCCTTCTCGCCGGACGCAGCCAAGTAGAGGGCCGTGAGGTCGGCAAGCTCCTGAATATGCGATCTGGCCGCCACGCCGCGCGCATAGTCGGAGGCGAGGCCGATCGACAGGAGCAAGGGCACCGCCAGGATGCCCATGAGCACGGCAACATTCCCCACCCGGTCACGCAAGAAACGGCTGACAACGCGCATCGAGACAGCTCCACATTAGCCGACTCACTAGGCGCCCGAGATCATTGCTAATCTCCTACCGCGGATATCCATGATCTGACACGGTAAACAATTGATATCTTTGCCGATCAAGTTGCGATGCATTGGGGCGGCTTCAGCGCACCGTGGGCGGAGGGCGGCCGTTTCGGACGGCGACGGTCAGATGCTCCGCTTCGGAACGAGGCCGTCGGGGCAACCGGACGGCACGACCCTGGAGGAACCCGAAAAATCCGGCAAAGCAGGAACCCGCTCACCAGACTCTACGTTGAGCGGCAAGCCGGACGGAATTCGGCCCGGCGCGCCAGGAGCGCGCCGATGACCACTCAACAGGAAGGGCACTCCCATGGGATTTTTCTCCAAGGACATCAAGACACTCGACGACCTCTTCGTGCATACGCTGCGCGACATCTATTACGCGGAAAAGCAGATCAAGAAGAACCTGCCCAAGATGATCGAGAAGGCCACCGACGCGCAGCTCAAGGCAGGTTTCGAGAAGCATCTGCAGGAAACCGACGGTCATATCGAACGCCTCGAGCAGGTCTTCCAGATGCATGGCGTCGAAGCCAAGGCGGTCAACTGCCCGGCGATCGACGGCATTCTCAAGGAAGCCGATGAGGTTTCGGGCGATATCGACGACAAGCAGGTGCTGGACGCCGCGCTGATCGCCTCGGCCCAGGCCGTCGAGCACTATGAGATGACGCGCTACGGCACGCTGATGGCTTGGGCCAAGCAGCTCGGCCGCAGCGACTGCGCCTCGGTTCTGGCCAAGAACCTGAAGGAAGAGCAGGCGACCGACAAGAAGCTGACGGAGCTCGGCGAGGGTTCGGTCAACATGCAGGCCGCAGAGTAGCACTCCCACATTAAACGACGGGGCCGGCGCCGGCCCCGTCGTTCGTTTCGGGAACCGGTGGGTCCTTTCGCCCGTTCAGCGTGCTAGTGTCGAGTGCGAGGGAGTCCGAACATGGCGCCGCGTCCTGCCTGGAAAGGCTATTTGAAACTATCGCTGGTGACCTGCTCGGTGGAGCTCACCAATGTCGTGACGCATGCCGAGAAGGTTTCCTTCCGCATCCTCAACCGCAAGACCGGCAATCCGGTGAAGCGGATCTATGTCGACGCCGAGACGGGCAAGCCGCTCGATGACGACGACCAGATCAAGGGTTACGAGGTCGACAGCGGCGAATATCTCCACATCGAGGAGGAAGAAATCGAGGCGGTTCAGATCGAGTCCTCGAACATGATGAGCCTGGACGGCTTCGTCGACAAGGCTTCGATCCGGCAGATCTACCTCGACACGCCCTATTACATGACGCCGGCCGACAAGGTGTCGGAAGATGCGTTTGCGGTGATACGCGACGCCATGGCGGAAAAAAAGAAGGCCGGGCTTGCGCGCATCGTGCTCTACCGCCGCGAGCGACCGGTGATCGTCGAGCCGCTCGGCAAGGGAATGCTGCTGACGACGCTGCGCTACGACGCCACGGTCCGCCAGCCGGATGCGGTCTTCGACGGCATCCAGAAGGTGAAGACCGACCAGGAAATGATCGATCTCGCCGAAACGATCATCGACAAGAAGAAGGGCAAGTTCGACCCGGCGGAATTCGATGACAAGTACGAAGAGGCCCTGCTCGAACTGATCCGCGCCAAGAAGGCCGGCAGGCGGGCCCCGAAGCCGAAGAAGGCCGAGAAACCGTCGAACGTGGTCAACCTGTTCGATGCGCTGAAGAAGAGCCTTGCGGCCGACAACGACCAGGACGGGTCCGCCGCGCCGAAGTCCAAACGTACGACAGCCAAGTCCAAGGCGAAACCGGCGAGCAAGACGAAGGCGGAGCCGAAGTCCAAGGCAGCGCCTAAGCGCAAATCGGCCTAGGCCATGGCGCTCGAACAGTACCGCGCAAAGCGCGACTTCAAGAAGACGTCCGAACCCGCGGGAAAAGCGGCGCGCGCCAGGAAGGGCGATGCGGGCGGCATCTTCGTCATCCACAAGCATGCGGCAACGCGGCTGCATTACGATCTCAGGCTAGAACATGACGGCGTGCTGTGGAGCTGGGCGGTGACGCGCGGCCCAAGCCTCGACCCGCACGAGAAGCGGCTGGCCGTGCATGTCGAGGACCATCCGATCGAATACGCGCCCTTCGAGGGCACCATCCCGAAGGGCGAGTACGGCGCCGGTGCCGTGATCGTCTGGGACGAGGGCACCTGGACGCCCGAGCACGACCCGGCCAAGGGTATGAAGAAAGGCCATATCGACTTCGAGCTGAAGGGCGAAAAGCTGTCGGGCAAGTGGCATCTGGTGCGGCTGAAGCCGCGGGCCGGGGAAAAGCGCGACAACTGGCTGCTGATCAAGTCGGACGACCAGGCCGCGCGGCCCGGCGAGGACATCCTGGAAGAGGCGCCGGAATCGATAAAGTCGGGGCTGACCGTCGAGGAAGTCGGCGAAGGCAAGGCGGCCAAGGGGAAGAAGCCGAAGGTCTGGCATTCCAACCGGCCTGCCGCCGGCAAGACGACGAAGGCATCGGCGAGCCTCGACTTCATCGAGCCGGCGCTGGCGACACTGCAGAGCCATGCGCCGGCCGGCAAGGAATGGCTGCACGAGATCAAGTTCGACGGCTACCGCATGCAGGCGCAGATCGCCGGCACCGAGGTCAAGCTGCTGACCCGCACCGGGCTCGACTGGACGGAGAAGTTCGGCGGCGCGATGGTTGCCGCGCTGGGCAAGCTGAAATGCAAGGACGCAATCATCGACGGCGAGATCGTGGTGCTTGGCAGCGACGGCGTGTCGTCCTTCTCGCATCTGCAGGCCGACCTGTCGGCCGGCCGCACCGACCGCATGATCTACTATGCGTTCGACCTGATCCGGCTCGATGGTGAGGATCTGCGGGATGAGCCGCTGGTCGAACGCAAGGAACGGCTGCGCGAACTGCTGGGCGAAGAGAGCGAAGACGCCGCGGTGCGCTTCAGCGACCACTTTACCGAGCCCGGCAAGGTGATGCTGCAGCATGCCTGCCGGATGGGGCTGGAAGGCGTGGTGTCGAAGCGCGCCGACGCGCCATACCGCAGCGGACGGGGCAAGGTGTGGATCAAGTCGAAATGCACGCAGCGCCAGGAATTCGTCATCGGCGGCTACCTTCCGTCTGAGAAGACGGGGCGCGGGCTGCGCTCGCTGCTCGTCGGCTACCACGAGGACGGCGCGCTGAAATATGCCGGCCGTGTGGGTACCGGCTTTTCGGCCAAGGTGGCCGACGACCTGAAGAAGAAGCTCGATGCGCTGAAGGCCGCGAAATCGCCGTTCGACGCCAGCGTTCCGAAGGGCAAGGGTCTGGTCTGGGTGAAGCCAGAACTCGTCGGCGAAGTGGAGTTTCGCAGCTGGACCGGCGAGCATATAATCCGCCACGCGTCGTTCCAGGGTCTGCGCGAGGACAAGCCGGCGGAGGAGGTCGTGGAGGAGAAGCCCAAACCGGCCAAGGAAGACACCAAGCCCGCGGCCAAAGCGGCGCCAAAACGGGCGACCAAGGCCAAGCCCGCGGCCAAGCCGGCAAAGGACGCTGAGGGCGCCGTCAAGACGGCGGTCAAGCTCAGCCATCCCGAGAAGCTGCTGTGGCCCGACGAGAAAGTGTCGAAGCAGGATCTGCTGGAGCACTATGACAAGGTGTGGCCGCGCATGGAGCAGTTCGTGGTCAACCGGCCGCTCAGCCTGGTGCGCGCGCCCGACGGCATAAGCGGCCAGCGCTTCTTCCAGAAGCATGCTTCCCCCGGCATGCACGAGAAGATCCTGCGCATGAAGGACCCCGAGGACAACCAGGAACTGCTTTTCGTGCGCGACTTCGACGGCATTGCGGCGCTGGTGCAGTTCGGCGTCGTCGAGATCCACATCTGGGGCAGCACGGTCGACCAGCTGGAAAAACCCGACCAGATCATCTTCGACCTCGATCCCGACGAAGGACTGGACGTCGATGCGGTACGCGAGGCGGCGCTCGACATTCGCACCAAGCTCGACGATCTATCGCTGGCGAACTTCGTGAAGACCTCGGGCGGCAAGGGCTACCACGTCGTCGTGCCGCTGAGACCGTCGGCGGACTGGACGAAGGTGAAGGGCTTCGCGCACGACTTCGCCAAGGCGTTGGCGCAGGCCGAACCGGACCGCTACACCGCAACGCTGTCAAAGAAATCGCGCAAGGGCCGCATCTTCATCGACTATCTGCGCAACGGCAAGGGCTCGACGACGGTCGCGCCCTACTCGTCGCGGGCAAAGAAAGGCGCCACGGTGTCGATGCCGGTTACGTGGGAAGAGGTCGAAGACGGGCTGATGCCCAACGCCTTCCCGATCGGCGACAAGACAACGCTCGACCGGCTGAAGCAGGACGATCCGTGGCGGGATTTCTTCAAGCAGGGCAAGCCGCTCGGCCGCAAATAGCGACCGTTCAGGCGTTGCCGATCAGGACGCCGGCGGCAAACACCAGCGAGCCGCCGAGCACCACCTGGAAAGCGGCGCGCAGGAACGGCGTGTCCATGAAGCGATTCTGGATATAGGCGATCGCCCAGAGCTCGAAGAAGACGATGATCACCGCTACACTGGTTGCTGTCCAGAAATCCGGGATCAGATAGGGCAGCGCGTGGCCAAGGCCGCCGAGCGCCGTCATGATGCCGGAGGCAAGGCCGCGCTTCAGCGGCGAGCCGCGGCCCGACAGCTTGCCGTCGTCATGCGCTGCTTCGGTGAAGCCCATGGAGATGCCGGCGCCGACCGAGGCCGAGAGGCCGACAAGGAAGGTCTGCCAGGTATCGCCGGTGGCGAAGGCGGCGGCGAAGATCGGCGCCAGGGTCGAAACCGAGCCGTCCATCAGACCGGCCAAGCCCGGCTGCACGAAGGTGAGGATGAACTGGCGGCGCTCGGCGGTGTTTTCCGCCTCACGAATGTCGTCCGGCACGTGCTTGGTGCCGAGCCGCACGGCCAGCGACTGATGCGCCTTTTCGGCCGCCGCCAGATCGCCGAGCAGCTTGCGCGTCGAAGCATCGGAGGTGCGCTTGGCCGCCTCGAGATAGAAGCGGTGCGCCTGGTCTTCCATCGCCTCGGCCTGGTCGCGGACGCGCTCGACGCCGAGCGGCCGCACCAGCCAGTCGGGCTTGCGCTCGTAGTAGCCCCTGACATGCTCGCGCCGGATGAGCGGGATGCGCTCGCCGAAACGCTGCTGGTGTATGGCGATCAGCGAGGCGCGGTGGCCGTCTTCCTCTTCGGCCATTTCGTCGAACACCTTGGCCGACGCCGGGAAGTCGTCGCGCAGTCCGTCGGCATAGGCGCGGTAGATGCGGCCGTCATCCTCCTCGGACGAGATGGCAAGTGCCAGGATCTCCTGTTCGGAAAGCGAATCGAAGGGCCGGCGGCCAAAGCCGAAAACGCGGGAAAGCATGAGCGCAATTCTCTTGTTTAGAACGATTCTAAAGTAAGCCGGTGATGCAACAGCGTCAATGGCGCACTGTGTTGCAGTTGGAACGGAATTGCCGAAAGATGCGCGTTCTTGGGCACGCATATCTTAACATCGGCAGGATCGCGCCTATATAGGCGGACGTTACCCTATAGCGAGGTTGCGTCATGAAGTCTTCCACGTCCCGCAAAGCCGAGAAACCTGCATTCGACCCGCAGCCGGTGCTGGAGCTGATCGCCGGCATCCAGGCCGATCTCGACCGTCTCAAAGGGCTGGTCGAACAGGCGGCGCCGATGTTCGATCCGGCAAACCCCCAGAACAAGACCGCCGACGGCAAACTGTCGGAAGAAGGCGTCGAGTGCTGCTACAGGATGTTCGACGAAGGCAAGAGCCGCTACTCGGTGGCGCGGGCGATGAAGATCTCCTTCGCCGCCGCCACGCATCGCTTCAACTCGTGGCGCAAGGCCGGCGGGGAAAAGCGTGTCCGGGCACTGATGGGTTAAACGGAACGCGCCGCGGGCCTGGTCTGGTCCGCGGCGTCCTTAACCAGTCTAGCGGTAGACCGGGCAGTTCGGCTCGCGGCCGAAACGGATCTGGACGCGATCGCCGCGGCGGTCACGGCCGCGCACCTCGATGGAGCGGCGACCCGCGGAGACGATCCGTGCGCGTCGCACACCCATACGTTCCGCCTTGTTCAGCGCACGGTCCTCTGTGCAGAAGCGGCGGGCGTAGTCGCGGCCGCGGCGGTCGTCGCGGCAGTTTTCGTAGCGGGAGTCGCAGGCTTCCCTGAGCCGCAAGCCGTCGCGGCCGATTTCAATCTGCACGTCCTGGGCCAATGAGGCTGAAGGCAGCATTGCACCCATGCCGGCCACGAGGGCGCAGCCGATCAGGAATTTACGCATTTTCTGAGGTTCCAGTTGTCGATGCGGCTCAACGCCGTGGGGTTGTTTCAAGTTGCATAGGGCCGGAACAAATCCGCCCTGCCAGGCTCTAGTCCAGCGTCCGGCGGAAGCGCAAGAGCGCAACCCCGGCAAACAGCGCGACGAACAGCGTCAGCGCGCCGATTTCGGCGCCGATGGCCGGGAACTCCGCGCCCTTCAGCATGACGCCGCGGGTAATGCGCAGGAAATGCGTCAGCGGGAAGATCTCGCCGAAATACTGCGCCCAACCCGGCATGCCGCGATAGGGAAACATGAAGCCCGACAGCAGGATCGACGGCAGGAAGAAAAAGAAGGTGAGCTGCAGAGCCTGCATCTGCGTGCGTGCGATGGTGGAGATGGTGTAGCCGAGCAGCACCAGCGCCATGACGAAGACGAGGATGGCGCCGAGCAGCAACGGCAGCGAGCCGACGAAGGGCACCGAAAACAGGAGCCGGGCGGCGACCAGCACAACGACGACCTGCACAGCGCCGACGACGAGATAGGGCAGCACCTTGCCGAGCATGATCTCGAGCGGGCTTGCCGGCATGGCAAGCAGGTTTTCCATGGTGCCGCGCTCGGTCTCGCGGGTCAGCGCGATGGAGGTCATCATGGTGAGCGTCATCTGCAGGATGACGCCTAGCAGCCCGGGCACGATGTTGTATTGCGAGATGCCCTCGGGATTGTAGCGGCGATGGACGACGACCTCGAGCTGGCTCCTGGCATTCTCGGCTGCCTGCGCCTGGATGCCCTGCTCGCGCAGCAGCGCGGTTGAGGCGACGGTGCCGAGCGTCGAGATCGCGCCGGACGCGACCGATGGGTCGGTGGCGTCGGCTTCGATCAGGATCTGCGGGCGATCGCCGCTGTCGACGCGGCGCGAAAAGTCGGCCGGAATGGTGACGACGAAAGCGACGGCGCCGCTCGCCATCAGCGCTTCGGCTTCCGCAGCGCTCGCAGCCAGATGGTCGAAACGGTAGTAGCCGGTTGTCTCCAGCGCCGAGACCATGGCGCGCGTATAGAGGTCATTGCTGATCGCCACCAACGCCGCGGGCAGGCCCTTCGGATCGTTGTTGATGGCAAAGCCGAACAGCACGAGTTGCATCAGCGGCACGCCGAGCATCATGGCGAAAGTGATGCGGTCGCGCCGCATCTGGATGAACTCCTTGGCGAGCAGCGCGCCGAGGCGGGCGAAGGAGAAGACGGCGTTCATGCCATGTTGTCCTGCGATCCGGCCATGAACTGGATGAAGACGTCCTCCAGGCTGGTCTCGCCGGGGCGCACGGTGACGCCGTCGCGCTTGCCGATGTCGGCGAGTGCCGCCTTCAGCGCCTTGCGGTCGGAGCCGACGACATGCAGCGTCGCGCCAAACGGGGCAACCTGCTCGACGCCGGGGCGGCCGACGAGCAGCTTCGTCACGTCGCTCAGCCGCGGGCCCTCGACGACGAAGGTCGTCAGGCCGGCGTTGTCGATCACCTCGGCAACGGTGCCGGTGGCCAGCATCTTGCCGTAGGAGATGTAGCTGATGCGATGGCAGCGCTCGGCCTCGTCCATGTAGTGGGTGGAGATGAGCACGGTCAGGCCGTCGCGCGCCAGCCGGTGGATTTCGTCCCAGAAGTCACGCCGGGCCTTCGGGTCGACGCCGGCGGTCGGTTCGTCGAGCAGCAGCAGTCTTGGCCGATGCATGATGCAGGCAGCGAGCGCGACGCGCTGCTTCCAGCCGCCCGACAGCGTGCCGGCAAGCTGGTTGCGGCGCGAGGTGAGGCCGAGCTCGTCGAGCGTGCGATCGACATGCTCGGCAACCGGCTTCAGCCGGTAGAGGCGGGCGACGAATTCAAGGTTCTCGGCAATCGTCAGGTCCTCGTAGAACGAGAATCTCTGCGTCATGTAGCCGACCTCGCGCTTGATGCTGAGGCTCTCGGTCAACAGGTCGTAGCCGAGCACCGTACCCTCGCCGCCATCTGGTGTCAGCAGGCCGCACATCAGGCGGATGGTGGTGGTCTTGCCCGAGCCGTTGGGGCCGAGGAAGCCGACGATCTCGCCCTCGGCAACGGTCATGGTGACATGGTCGACGACTGTGCGGTCGCCGAATCGCTTGACGAGGTCGCGGACCTCGATGGCGTTCATCCCTGCGGTTCCGCCAGCACAACGTCGACGATCTGGCCGGGCTGCAGGACGCTTTCCTCCGTCAGCGGACGCGCCTCGACGCGGTAGACGAGTTTCTGGCGGGTCTCGAGCGAGTAGATGACCGGGGGCGTGAATTCGGGGTCGGGCGAGACGTAGCTGACCCGCGCCGCGAGCCCGTCCACGCAACCGTCACAGCGCACGTCGAGCATGGTGCCGGCCGAGACCGCCGAAAAGAAGGGCTCGGGCACGAACAGGACGAGCTTCACCGCCCCGTCGGGCAGCATGGAGATGACGGGTGCGGAAGGTCCGGCAACATCGCCGGGGTTGCGGATGACGTCGTCGATGCGGCCGGCGGCCGGTGCGGCGACGGTTCGCTTGGACAGCCGCCATTTCGCCTGCTCGATCTCGCGCCTCGCCTGCTCGACCTGGGTTTCTGCGGCCTTTATCGCCTCGGCGCGGGCCGGCAATCTTGCCACGGCCAGGTTGGCCTCGGCCTGGCCGATCTCCGCCTCGGCAACCTCGACGGCCGTTCCGGCCTCGTCGGCCTGCGCCTGCGGAGCGATGCCGCGCTGCAGCAGGTCGGTCGCGCGGGCCTTCACGCGACGGCTCTCCTCGGCCTGCGCCCTGGCGGAGCGAACCATGGACTCAAGGACGGCGATCTCCTCAGGGCGCTTGCCGAGCCGCAGGTCGGCGAGCCGGGCCTTGGCCTCTGCCAGCGATGCCTCGGCCTTGGCGACGGCGATCTTCGCGTCGTCGCTTTCCATCTCGGCAACGTCCTGTCCGGCCTCTACCCGATCGCCGCGCCGCACCAGAACTGCCTTGACCGTCGCCTGCTCGATCGGCGCCAACTGGACGAATTCGCCCTCGACATAACCGACAGCAAGCGGCGCGACCGGGCCGCAACCGACGAGCGAGGCGATGAGGGGTATCGCGCACAGGAAGCTCATCTCTTGCCCCGTCTTCGCGCGGCAAGCACGGCATCCAGATTGTCGCGCACCACATCGACAACGGCTCCGGCCTGCTCCGGCCCGATCGTCGACCAGCCCATGCGGCGCATGACGGCTTCGCGGGCGATCCGGAAATACACGACCTGGCCGATCATGGTAAAAACGGTGATGCGCGTGCGTTCGCTTTCGGCATCCTCGCCGCTGGCCTCAGCCCAGATGGCGCAAAGCCTGCGATGAACCGGATCGAAGACCCCTTCATAGATGATATCGAGCGCCTCGCTCGGCTGCGACAGTTCGCGCAGCACGAACTGCACGATCTCGCCGGCCTCGGGGCGGGCCACGACGAAGCCGGCCATGCGGTCGAGGATAAGATTGAGGCGCTGCTGGGCGGCTGTGGGGTCGGACGGCGTGCCCGGCGTTTCGGCGAAGGCCGCGCCGGCAATGGAGCCGATCATCTCGACGATGAAGTTGGCGCAGGCCGCCCGCAGTCCCGCCTTGCCACCGAAATGATAGGCGATGGAGCCGATATTGGCCTTGGCGAGTGCCGCGATCTGGCGTGTCGAGGTTGCGTGATAGCCCTGGCTTGCAAACAGTTTCAGGGCGGCATGAACAAGAGCGCTGCGCGTCTGGTCCGCCGGAGATTTTGCGGCGCTGCTCGCGTGCCTGCCATCGTCAGGTTGTTTGATCATGCCAGCTATTTAATCAATCGATTGATTAAAGTCAAGCGCGGCCTTGCCACTGTCCCGTGGGCCGGGTTTTAGTGTCGGTATGGCCAAGGAAATCGAACGCAAGTTTCTCGTTTCGGGCAGCGAATGGCGCGACGGCGTCGAAGCGGAGATTCGCATCCGCCAGTTCTATCTCGCCGCATTGGCTGACAGGACCATCCGCATCCGGATAAGCGACGGCGGGTCCGCCATGCTGACCCTGAAGTTTTCCGGGCGCGGGCGCGGGCGCGACGAATACGAGTATCCTGTGCCCCTGGCGGAGGCACTGGAGATGATGCCCTTTGCGCTCGGGCGCGTCATCGAGAAGACACGCTGCCATGTTAGGCACCGCGGATATCTCTACGAAGTGGATGTTTTCGGTGGGCCGCTGGCGGGACTGGTGATCGCCGAGCTGGAAACACCCGATGATGTGCCGGCGGAGCGGTTGCCGGCCTGGCTGGGGCAGGAAGTCACCGACGATCCCCGTTACTACAACGCTTCGCTTGCCCTTGGCGATCTACCTGAGGCGGCCGAATGAGCTTTCGCATCGACCCGCGCCTGCCCCTGACGGCCGAAGTGCGGCGCATCGCCAAGGACGAGATCGAGGCCATGCTGCGGCATCTTGCTTCGGCGGCGGAGCGACCCGACAAGGCCATGCATGGCTGCCGCAAGCGGATCAAGCGGCTGCGCGCCCTGCTGCGCCTGGTGCGCTCGGGCGACCCGGACTTCATCCGCGAGGAGAACGCGCGCTACCGCGACATCGCGGCGAGCCTTGCCGGACTGCGCGAGGCCGCGGCCCTGATCGAGACGATCGACCGCCTGGCCGAGAGCTTTCCCGAACATGCGGCGGCAGACGCCTTCGCGACGGTGCGTGCGACGCTGAAGGCGCGGCGCAACCGGTTGCTGAATGAGGAGGGGGCGCTCGCCGCCCTGGCCGAGGGCGCCGCGGCATCGTGCAGGGCTGGGCTAATCAAGATCGACGCGCTGGTGCTGCCGGGAGATCCGGAACAGGCTGCCGACGTGCTGGCGGACGGGGCACGCGGCGCCCTGCACAAGGCACGCAAGGCGTTGAAGCATGCCGCCGAACGCGGCGAGGCCGAGGATTTCCATGACCTGCGCAAGGCGGTCAAGGCGCATGCCATGCACCTGTCGCTCCTGAAGCGTCTCTGGCCGGACGCGGTCATGGCACAGCGCGATGCGGTCAAGGGGCTCGGCGAGCAGCTCGGCGATCTGCAAGACGTCTTCGTCATGCGTGCGCTGCTTGCCGGCGATGGCGATCCGCTCGCCGGCAAGGCCGAGACGAAGCTCGTCGACAAGCTGCTCAAGCGTTTCGAGCGTCGGCTGCGCAAGACGTGCCTGGCGGAGGCGGAAAAGCTGTTCGCCGACAGTCCCAAGCGGGCAGTGAAGAAGCTGGCCCACAAGGCGCGCGACGGCCTCGCCGAAGGACGCCGGCCTGCGGCGAAGAACAGGCCCGCCGAGCAGGCGGCAAGCTGACGCCTTTGTGAAGTTCGGGCCCGGTGGCATCGGGCCGCAAGGTCATGCTACCGCTACGCGATGACTGCAGAGACCAGCGACACGCTACTCGACCGTTTCGGGCGCTTTCTCGCAAGCCTGCTGACGATGCAGTCGTCGGGCTACGAGCCCTATACGCCGTCCGATCCCGAGACGCTGCTGCGAACGCTGGAGCCCGGCGACATTCTGCTCGTCGAGGGCAACCAGAAGATCTCGGCCGCGATCAAGTACCTGACCCAGTCGACCTGGTCGCACTCTGCACTCTATGTCGGCGACACGCTGCCCGAGCCGGAGGACGGGACGGAAAGGCCGCGGCTGATCGAGGTCAATCTCGGCGCCGGCTGCGTTGCCGTGCCGCTGTCGAAATACCGGACCTATAACACCCGCATCTGCCGCGCCCACGGCATGTCGCCGGACGACCGCAACCAGGTGGTCGGCTTCATGGTCGAGCGGCTGGGGCTGAAATACGACATGAAGAACATCTTCGACATGCTGCGCTATTTCCTGCCGACGCCGCCGATGCCGGTGCGCTGGCGGCGCCGCGCGCTGGCCTTCGGCTCCGGCGACCCGACGCGCGCCATCTGCTCGTCGCTGATCGCCCAGGCTTACGAGACGATCCGATACCCGATCCTGCCCGAAATCACGCGGGCGCCCGGCCGCGCCTCGGCGCAGTCGACCTATTCGCGCAGCGAGATCCTGCACATTCGCCACCATTCGCTCTACACGCCGCGCGACTTCGACCTGTCGCCCTATTTCCGCATCGTCAAGCCGACGCTGGAATACGGCTTCGACTACAAGAGCGTGACCTGGGCGAAGGAGGCGGTCGAAGCGACGAAACCGGGTGCCGCGGCGTCCGGCGGCTGAAGCGCACCGCCCCTGAGCAGTCAGTCGACTTGATCGCCTATGGACGGGGCTTTTCGCAGCTGCTTCAGGGCACCTCGCGCCGTCGCCTTGTAGCGGACGAGCGGCGGCCTCACGCCATGCTGGAACAGCATGCGGCGGACCTGCGGCGCAGCACCGGCGATGATGAAGCGGACGCCGGCACGCTTCGCCTTGCGGGCGGCGCCCTCAATGACATTGGCGGCGGTGGAATCGAGGAAGGGCACCGCCGAGCAGTCGAGCACGAAGTTGCGGCGCTGGTCGGCGATGCGGTCGAGCACGGCGGCGACTGCCGTGGCGGCACCGAAGAAGAAGGCGCCGCTGATGCGGTAGACGACGGTGTCGGGATCGGCCGAGGCGGCCGGATCGTAGGGCGGGCGGTCGCCGTTTGCGGTGTCGGCGACATCGGCGACGGCCACGCCCTCCAGCGCCTCGACATGGATCGCCTTCGACATGCGGTCGATGAACAGCACGGAGCCGAGCACAAAGCCGACAACGATGCCCTCGGTGAGGTCGCGGAAGACGACCAGCGCGAAGGTGACGAGCAGCACCAGCGCGTCGCCCCAGGAGGAGCGGATGAGGGCGGCAAAGGCGGTCTTCTCGACCATGTTCCAGGCGACTACGGCGAGCACGCCGGCAAGGGCTGCGAGCGGGATGTAGCTGGCGAGCGGCGCGGCGACGAGGATGAAGAGGAGCAGGAAGAGTGCGTGCAGCATGCCGGCGACCGGGCCATGCGCGCCGGCCCGCACATTGGTGGCGGTGCGGGCGATGGTACCGGTGACGCAGATACCGCCGAAGAGCGACGAACCGATATTGGCAAAGCCCTGCGCGACGAGTTCGCAATTGGAGCGGTGGCGGCGGCCGGTCATGCCGTCGGCGACGACGGCAGAGAGCAGCGATTCGATGGCGCCGAGCAGTGTGAAGGCGATTGCGTCGGGAAGCACGGCCTGCATCAGCGGCAGGTCGAAGGCCGGCAGCGACGGCAGCGGCAGGGAACGCGGTATGCCGCCGAAGCGCGTGCCGATGGTCTCGACCGGCAGGCCAAGCGCGGCGGCCGCGAGTGAGGCCAGCGCGACCGCGGCCAGCATGCCCGGCCATGACGGCCGCCAACGCTTGAGGCCGACGATGGTGGCGATGGTGAGCGCGGCGATGGC
>CAMYMG010000020.1 GCA_947259295.1 uncultured Rhizobiaceae bacterium | reverse complement strand
GAGCCAGAGCCAGAGCCAGAGCCAGAGCCAGAGCCAGAGCCAGAGCCAGAGCCAGAGCCAGAGCCAGAGCCAGAGCCAGAGCCAGAGCCAGTCCTGGCGCCGCCTCCGGTGGAAGAGCCGATTGTGCCCGCGGCTCCTGCACCTGTACCCGTACCTGCGGGGGGCAAGGTCACGGTCACCAAGAAGGTCGAGCCCAAGGCCGAGGCTGCCGCGCCGACGCCGGAAGCGCCGCGGACCACCTGGTTCCAGCGGCTGCGTCAGGGGCTTTCGCGTTCGTCGAAGGAACTGTCCGGCAACATCGCCGGGGTGTTCACCAAGCGAAAGCTCGACGAGGACACGCTGCAGGATCTGGAGGATGTGCTGATCCGTGCCGATCTCGGCATGGAGACGGCAATCCGCGTCACCGACGCGCTGTCGGCCAGCCGCTACGGCAAGGATGTGTCGGACGCCGATGTGCGCACCATCATGGCGAGCGAAATCGAGAAGGTGCTGACCCCTGTCGCCCTGCCGCTCGAACTCGACCTGTCGCACAAGCCGCATGTCATCCTGGTGGTCGGCGTCAACGGCACCGGGAAGACGACGACGATCGGCAAGCTGGCGGCAAAACTGTCGGAGGGCGGCCTGTCGGTCATGCTGGCGGCCGGCGATACGTTCCGCGCCGCGGCAATCGAGCAACTGAAGATCTGGGGCGAACGCACCAATTCCCCTGTGGTCGCCTCAAAGCTCGGCGCGGATGCGGCCGGACTCGCCTGGGACGCTTTCGAGAAAGCCAGGGAAGCCGGCTCGGACGTGCTCATCATCGACACCGCAGGCCGACTGCAAAACCGCGCGGAACTGATGGACGAACTGTCGAAGATCGTGCGGGTGCTCGGCAAGCACGACCCGGAGGCGCCGCATACCGTGCTGCAGACGGTCGATGCGACAACCGGGCAGAACGCGCTGAACCAGGTCGAGATTTTCCGCAATGTCGCGGGTGTCAACGGGCTGGTGATGACCAAGCTCGACGGCACGGCGCGCGGCGGCATTCTGGTCGCCATCGCGGCCAAGCATAATTTGCCGGTCTATTTCATCGGCGTCGGCGAGCAGGTCGACGACCTCGAACCGTTCTCGGCAGGCGATTTCGCCAAGGCTATTGCGGGGGTTGGCTGATATGATCTCGGCATGCGGCAAATTGCATCTGTTTGAAGGTAATCGGCCCCGTAACCGAGAAGTTTTCGCTTGCTGCCCCGTTTCCGCCAATCCATTGCGGGTAGGTTCGGCCTCCCATTCAAAGGCAGCTTCATGAACCCTCCCATCCTCGAACGCGATCCATCCGACCCGAAGCGCAAGGAGATCAATCCGCTGCTCAAGCTGGCGCTCGAGCTCGGGCCGCTGATGGTGTTCTTCTTCGCCAATTCGCGCGGCGCCTGGCTGAGCGAGAAATTTCCGGCGCTGGCCGAGATGGGCGGGCCGATCTTCGTTGCCACGGGCCTGTTCATGGCGGCCACCGCGATTGCGCTCGCCGTCTCCTGGCTGTTGACCAGGACGCTGCCGATCATGCCGCTGGTCTCTGGCGTCATCGTCTTCGTGTTCGGCGGGCTGACGCTCTATCTGCAGGACGACGTCTTCATCAAGATGAAGCCCACCATCATCAACACGCTGTTCGGCGGCGTGCTGCTCGGCGGGCTGTGGTTCGGTAAGTCGCTGCTCGGCTACGTCTTCGATTCGGCCTTCAGCCTCGATGCCGAGGGCTGGCGCAAGCTGACGCTCCGCTGGGGCCTGTTCTTCCTGTTCCTGGCGGTGGTCAACGAGGTCGTCTGGCGCTCGGTCTCGACCGACACCTGGGTAGCTTTCAAGGTATGGGGCATCATGCCCATCACGATGCTCTTTACCCTGAGCCAGATGCCGCTGATCATGCGGCATTCGCTGGAGGAGCGACGGAGCGACAAGAGTTAGAGGGGGAAACATGGAATTCATCGCATCGCACGAGGCTCTGAGGGCCATCTACAAGACGCCCGAGCCGACGGCCGCGTCGATCCGCAAGGAATTGCACTCGCTCGACACGCACTGCCGCTCCTTCATCGGCAGGAGCCCGTTCGTCCTGATCGGTTCTTCCGACAATGCCGGCAATGCCGATGTCACGCCCAAGGGCGACAGGCCGGGGTTCGTCGCGATCCTCGACGAGACCACCATTGCCATCCCCGACCGGCCGGGCAACAACCGGCTCGACACGCTGGAGAACATCGTCGCCAACCCGGCGGTCGGTCTCCTCTTCCTGATCCCCGGCATGAACGAGACGCTGCGCATCAACCGCGAGGCGCGAATCACCGTCGACCCGGTCCTGCGCGAAAAACTCGCGGTCGACGGCAAGCCGCCGCTCAGCGTCATCGTGGTCAGCGTCAAGGCGGCGTACATGCATTGCGCCAAGGCTTTCATGCGTTCCGAACTGTGGCAGCCGGAAAGCTGGCCCGACCGCCAGTCGCTGCCGACGCTCGGCGCGATTCTGCGCGACCAGCTGGCGCTGGCCGACTCGGCCGACGAAACCGACCGCTGGCTCGCCAAGGAATACAAGCAGAGCATGTGGTAGATCGGGCAGGGTGGCCCAACAGGCTTTTCGAGTTTGCCGCAATCGTTCCGGTCTAAGCGGTTGCGGCGGCCTGACCGCAAGCCTACATCGGTGCCTGCCCAGCCGCGCGACAAGGACCATCCCATGAACGACGCCACCGCCATCGACCTCGAGAGCCATCCGCTGACCCGCTGGGACGGGCCGCTCGGCCTGCCGGATTTCACGCGTATAGACGACAGCGACTTCGGACCGGTGTTCGACGCGGCGCTCAAGGCCCATGCCGCCGAGATCGAGGCGATCGCCGGCAATCCGGCGCCTGCGACCATCGAGAACACCATCGAGGCGCTGGAGCTTTGCGGCGAAGCGCTCGACCGGGTGTCGTCGATCTTCTGGTGCCGGGCGGGCGCCAACACCAACGATCAGATCCAGGCGCTGGAACGCGAGCTCTCGCCGAAAATGTCGCGGCATTTCTCGGCGATCTCGATGAACGAGGCGCTTTTCGCCCGCATTGACGATCTTCATACGCGCCGCGCCGAGCTTGCGCTCGACGCCGAGACGCTGCGGCTGGTCGAAAAGACCTGGAAGGGTTTTGTCAAATCCGGGGCCAAGCTCGATGAAGCCGGCAAGGCGCGGTTGGCAACGATCAACGAAGAGCTCTCCTCGCTTGGCACGCAGTTCGGGCAGAACCTGCTGGCCGACGAGAAGGAATGGGCGATGTTTCTCGGCGAGGACGACCTTGCCGGCCTGCCGGACTTCCTGAGGAGCGCCATGGCCGAAGCCGCCGAGGCGAGGGGCCACGCAGGCTCCTATGCCGTTACCCTGTCGCGCTCGATCTACGAGCCGTTCACGACCTTTTCAGAGCGCCGCGACCTGCGCGAGAAGGCTTTCCGCGCCTTCACCGGCCGCGGCGAAAGCGGCGGGGCGACCGACAACGGCGCGGTCGTCGGCAGGATGCTGGCGTTGCGCGCCGAGAAGGCGAAGCTGCTCGGCTATGACAGCTATGCGGCGCTGAAGCTCGACAACACCATGGCGAAGTCACCGGAAGCGGTGTTCGGCTTGCTCGAGCCCGTGTGGCAAAAGGCGCGGGCCAAGGCGGCGCTCGATGAAGCCGAATTGCAGCGCCTGGCGGCGGCGGCTGGCAGCAACGAGAAGATCGCCGGCTGGGACTGGCGCTTCTACCAGGAGCGGCTCAGGGCCGAGAAATACGCCTTCGACGAGGCGGAGCTGAAGCCCTATCTGCAGCTCGAGCGTATCATCGAGGCCTGCTTCGACGTGGCGACGCGGCTGTTCGGCGTCACCTTCGTCGAGCGCGACGGCATTGTGGCCTGGCATCCCGATGTGCGCACCTTCGAGGTGCGCAACGGCAACGGCTCGATGCGCGGGCTGTTTCTCGCCGATTATTTCGCGCGCCCCTCGAAGCGCTCCGGCGCCTGGATGAGCGGTTTGCAGTCCGGCTATCGCCTCGGCCGCGGCTCGCGCCCGATCATCTACAACGTCATGAATTTCGCCAAGCCGCCGAAGGGCCAGGCAGCGCTGCTGTCGCTCGACGAGGCCAAGACCTTGTTCCACGAATTCGGCCACGCCCTGCACGGCATGCTGACCGACGTCTACTGGCCGTCGCAGGCGGGCACCTCGGTGGCACGCGATTTCGTCGAGCTGCCGTCGCAGCTTTACGAGCACTGGCTGACGGTGCCCGAGGTGCTGGAGAAGCACGCGCTGCACTACAAGACCGGCGAGCCGATGCCGAAGGCCCTGCTCGACAAGATGCTTGCCGCAAGCAGTTTCGACGCCGGCTTCCGCACGGTGGAGTTCACCGCCTCGGCGCTGGTCGACATGGCCTATCATGCGCAGGCCGACGCGCCGGCAGATCCGATTGCCTTCGAGGCCGAAACGCTGGCCAGGCTCGCCATGCCCGACGCCATCGCGATGCGCCACCGCACGCCGCAGTTCGGGCATGTGTTTTCGGGCGACGGCTATTCCGCCGGCTATTATTCCTACCTGTGGTCGGAAGTCCTCGATGCCGACGCCTTCTCCGCATTCGAAGAGGCCGGCGACCCGTTCGACCAGGAACTTGCCGGCAAGCTGCGCAGCAACATCTATGCCGCCGGCGGCTCGGCCGACCCCGAGGAACTCTATACCGCGTTCCGCGGCAAGATGCCGACGCCCGACGCCATGATGGCCAAGCGTGGCCTCGTCTGACGGGCCGGCCCCGTGGGGGAGCATCTTGACCGCCCACGGCGCGCGGCGGGGCTGACATGGCGCGGCGCAGTTCCTTCGGCTTCCTCAACCGGTTCGGCCGTTCCGAGGATCTGCGCCGACTGGACCTTGCGCTGCGCAGCGCCGACCTGCATCCGTCGGTGGTGCCCGAAGGCGTCAAGCTCGCGCTGGTCAACCTGCTGAAGGACCATTTCGGCGACGATCCGCCGGAAAGCGCCTATGCGCCCGCCGCGGCATTGCTTGCCTATTGTGCGCTCGGCGGCGCGGCGTTCTCGAACGCGAATGGCGAGGAAGCCTGCGATCACGCCATGCGCCGGGTCGACCAGGCATTGGAACGCCCCGAAAGCCTCGACGCCGGCATCGTGCTTCTCGCCTTCCATGCCAGGCTGATCCAGCCGGAAGTGGTGCAGCGCCACGGCATCAGCGTCGATACGGACTGAGCCGCCCCGCCTTTGCATAGTTGTCACCAAACGGTCAGCAAAGTTTCATCAAACTGATATCGTCCTGCAACATCGAGGGACGATGGCTTCTCCGGCATATTCCAGCCATCCAGGAGAGAGCCATGAACAAACTAGCCATGACGCGGCGCGCCTTCGTCACGTCCGCCAGCGCGGTGGGACTTGTCGGCGCAGCCGGCCTCGCGATGCCCTATTATTCCCGCGCCAACCAGCGCCCCGCCTTCACCCACGGCGTCCAGTCGGGCGATGTCGATGCCTCGAGCGGCATGGTCTGGACGCGCACCGACCGTCCCGCGCGCGTCATGTTCGAGGTTTCCTCGACCGAGGATTTTGCCAATGCGGCGCGGCTCGCCACGCTCGACACCTCGCCGGCCAGCGATTTCACGGTGAAGCGCCTGCTTTCCGACCTCGCCTCCGACCAGGACATCTTCTACCGCATGACGGCGGCCGACCTCGCCGACATCAACACGCTGTCGGAGCCGATCGTCGGTCGTTTCCGCACCGCACCCGCCTCCCGGCGCAACATCCGCTTCGCCTGGTCGGGCGACACCGCCGGCCAGGGCTGGGGCATCGACGATGACGGCATGAAGACCTATGCAACGATGGCCAAGCACACGCCGGACTTCTTCCTGCATTCCGGTGACACCATCTACGCCGACGGTCCGCTGGTCGAGGAAGTCGACCTGCCGGACGGCTCGAAGTGGAAGAACAGCGTGCTGATCGACGAGAAGCGCAAGGTCGCCGAGACGCTGGACGAGTATCGCGGCCAGTGGAAATACAATCTTATGGACAAGAACGTTCTGGCGCTGAACGCCATCTGCCCGACCTTCTTTCAGTGGGACGACCACGAGGTGGTCAACAACTGGTCGAGCTCCAAGGATCTGTCGGCCGACGACCGCTATACGGAAAAGTCGGTTGACGTGCTGGCGGCCCGCGCGGCGCGCGCCTTCCACGAAATGACGCCGATCAGCTACCAGCCGGCCGAACCGGGCCGGGTCTATCGCAAGGTCGCCTATGGGCCGCTGGTCGACGTGTTCTTCCTCGACATGCGCTCCTATCGCGGCGCCAACAGCGACAATGTCCAGACCGAAAAGAGCGATGCCACAACCTTCCTCGGCGCCCAGCAGATCGCCTGGCTGAAGCGCGAACTCGCCAATTCGCGGGCAACCTGGAAGGTGATCGCCGCCGACATGCCGATCGGTATCGTCGTGCCCGACGGCGACAGCAAGTTCGAGGCCATCGCCAATGGCGACAACGGCGAGGCCAAGGGTCGCGAATTCGAGATCGCCGACCTCTTGCGCTACATCAAGAACGCCGGCATCGACAACACGGTGTGGCTGACCGCCGACGTCCACTACACTGCGGCGCACTACTATGATCCGGCGAAGGCAGAGTTCAAGGACTTCAACCCGTTCTGGGAATTCGTCTCCGGCCCGCTGCACGCCGGCACCTTCGGTCCCAACAAGCTCGACATGACCTTCGGCCCGGAACTGAAGTTCATCAAGGCGCCGGCAGAAGGCCAGGCGAACCTGCCGCCCTCGGCCGGCCTGCAGTTCTTCGGCCTCGTCGACGTCGATGGCCAGACCGAGCAGCTCACGGTCCGGCTGATGGATCGCGACGACAACGAACTCTACAAGGTCACGCTCGACCCAGTGCGGTCGGCCTGAGCCGAAATGTCGGCATAGGAAAAGTCCGGTCCGCCACGGCGGATCGGACAGCCCTCAGGCAATCATCAGCGGTTGGGATAGCAGCCGAGGGGGATGTGCGGCCATATGGCCTTGTCGCAGCCAAGCTCGGCCCGCCTTTTCTCGAAAGCGGCCGATGTCGGCCCGGTCACCATCGGATCGACGCCAAAGGCGGCGTCCGGGAAGGCGTCTTCGGCAGCGGTCTGCAGCAGGATCTCGGGCTGTTCCAGGTAGCGGTTGGCGGTCGAGTGGGCGGCGCCCACGGCAAGCAGCACGCCTATCGCAGCTGTCGCCACCGTCGTCCGCAAGGTTCTCATCGATGCCATGGTCATGCCCGCAAACGCCCCGCGGCGCAAAACGCTCCGCCCTGGTTATCAAATCCTTGCCGCATCCGGATTAATTATTCGTAACTGCGCTGCACTGAGCTCTCTTCTCCCACCGGGGAGAAGGTGGCCCGGAGGGCCGGATGAGGGGGGCGACGTTCGCCCTCGTGTCCACCACCTGGCGGCGCAGCTCAAGGTCCCGGCTCGGCGCGGCTTCGCGGCTTGGCCGGGATGACGCGCTCGTCTTCGCTGCAGTTCTATTGGCCAGACCGGAAACGGGGCGTGGCGACGGCCGGGGCTGCGCCCCCTTTCGCAACTGCGAAAAAACCTGTATGAGCCGCGCAACTGAAGAAAGCGGCGCCGAGACTAGCGCCCGCAACACCCCCGAGACCACATCATGAACCTCCGCAATATCGCGATCATCGCGCACGTCGACCATGGAAAAACCACGCTGGTCGATCAGCTCCTCAAGCAGTCGGGCTCGTTCCGCGAAAACCAGCGCGTCGCCGAACGCGCCATGGACTCCAACGACCTTGAGAAGGAGCGCGGCATCACCATCCTGGCCAAGGCGACCTCGGTCGACTGGAAGGATTACCGCATCAACATCGTCGACACGCCCGGCCACGCCGATTTCGGCGGCGAGGTGGAGCGCATCCTGTCGATGGTGGATTCGGCCATTGTGCTGGTCGACGCCGCCGAGGGCCCAATGCCGCAGACCAAGTTCGTGGTCGGCAAGGCGCTGAAGGTCGGGCTGAAGCCGATCGTGGTGATCAACAAGATCGACCGCCCCGACGCGCGCCATGTCGAGGTCGTCAACGAGGTGTTCGACCTTTTCGCCGCGCTCGACGCCACCGACGAGCAGCTCGACTTCCCGATCCTCTACGGCTCCGGCCGCGACGGCTGGGTTGCCGAGAATCCGGAAGGCCCGAAGGACCAGGGCCTCGCGCCGCTGTTCGACCTGGTGGTCAGGCATGTGCCGGCGCCGACCGTCCACCCGGGCCCGTTCCGCATGATCGGCACGCTGCTGGAAGCCAATCCGTTCCTCGGCCGCATCATCACGGGCCGCATCGAATCCGGCTCGCTGAAGTCCAACCAGCCGGTCAAGGTGCTGGCCAATGACGGCTCGCTGGTCGAGACCGGCCGCATCTCCAAGATCCTTGCCTTTCGCGGCCTCGAGCGCCAGCCGATCGACGAGGCGCAGGCGGGCGACATCGTGGCCATCGCCGGCCTGTCGAAGGGCACCGTCGCCGACACGTTCTGCGATCCGGCCGTCACCGAGCCGCTGCATGCGCAGCCGATCGATCCGCCGACCGTCACCATGTCCTTCATCGTCAACGACTCGCCGCTCGCCGGCACCGAGGGCGACAAGGTTACCAGCCGCGTCATCCGCGACCGGCTGCTGCGCGAAGCCGAGGGCAACGTCGCGCTGAAGATCGAGGAATCGAACGAGAAGGATTCCTACTACGTCTCAGGCCGCGGCGAGCTTCAGCTTGCGGTGCTGATCGAGACCATGCGCCGCGAAGGCTTCGAGCTTGCCGTGTCGCGCCCGCGCGTCGTCATGCAGAAGGGCGAGAACGGCGAGCTGCTCGAGCCGATCGAGGAAGTCGTCATCGACGTCGACGAGGAACATGCCGGCGTCGTCGTGCAGAAGATGTCGGAGCGCAAGGCCGAGATGGTCGAGCTGCGCCCCTCGGGCGGCAACCGCCAGCGCATCGTCTTCCACGCGCCGACGCGCGGCCTGATCGGCTACCAGTCGGAGCTTCTGACCGACACGCGCGGCACCGCGGTGATGAACCGCCTGTTCCACAACTACCAGCCCTACAAGGGCGAGCTGCCCGGCCGCACAAACGGCGTTCTGATCTCCAACGACCAGGGCGAGTCGGTGGCCTTTGCCATGTGGAACCTCGAGGATCGCGGCCCGATGGTCATCGACGCCGGCGTCAAGGTCTACCAGGGCATGATCATCGGCATCCACTCGAGGGACAACGACCTCGAGGTCAACGTGCTGAAGGGCAAGAAGCTGACCAACATCCGCGCCGCCGGCAAGGACGACGCCGTCAAGCTGACGCCGCCGATCCGCATGACGCTGGAGCGGGCGCTGGCCTGGATCCAGGACGACGAGCTGGTCGAGGTGACGCCGAAGACGATCCGGCTCAGGAAGCTCTATCTCGACCCGAACGAGCGCAAGCGCTTCGAGAAATCGGCAAAGACGGCCGGCGCCGCGTAGGGGCTTTTTCGCCCGGCCATATCCAGGCCGGGCTGTTCACGGGCCGCCCGGATCGGCTATCATCATTGGCGATGAAGCCGGTTCGTGGAGACCGTCCGTGGAACTCACATCGCTGCTGATTTTCGCCGGCGCGCTGCTGGTCGCCGCCGGCTCGCCGGGTCCCTCGATCGCCGCGCTCGTCGCGCGCGTCATCTCCAAGGGTTTTCGCGACGTCTTTCCCTTCCTCGCTGCGATGTGGATCGGCGAGGCGATCTGGCTTTCGATGGCGGTGTGCGGCCTGGCCTTCGTGGCGCAGAGCTTCCATCTCGCCTTCGTTGTCGTCAAATGGGCGGGCGTTGCCTATCTCGCCTATCTCGCCTGGAAGATGTGGTTCGCCCCGGTCGAGGTCCGCGACGGCGCGATGCCGCGCGAGGATTCGCCGGCCCGGCTGTTTATGGCCGGCATGGCCGTGACGCTCGGCAATCCCAAGATCATGATGTTCTACCTGGCGCTTTTGCCCACCATCATCGACCTAGAGTCGGTCACCGCCCTGGGGTGGGCCGAACTGACGCTGACGATGGCCGCCGTGCTGATCGCCATCGACCTAACCTGGGTGCTTGCCGCCAGCCAGGCGCGCCGCCTGCTGAAGAGCAGCCGCGCCATGAAGATCGCCAACCGCGTCAGCGCCAGCACCATGGCCGGCGCGGCCGCGGCGATCGCCGCGCGCTAGGCGGCAGGCCGTCATCGCCGTTTCATCCTAGGGCTTAATTTTCGGCCGGCATCGGCCAGAAGGCCGGTCGCCAAATGCCGGCCATCTGCTACGATGACCGCAAAGCATGCTCCAGGGAGGGTTTTCGTCGTCATGGCAATTCGCGCCAAAGCCTCAGCAACAAAGAAAAAGCCGGCCCAGTCGCCGGCCCGTGCCGACAGCCTGGCCGACTACCTGCTGACGCGGGCTCCCGCCGAAGACGTTGCCGCCTATGATGCGGGCGTGCTCGACAAGGCCGCCGAACTCGCCCGCAAGGCGGTGATGAGCCACCGCAAGGGCGAGAGCGTGATTGCCGTCGAGAACGATCCGTCGATCATCCGCAATGGCCGTGCGCTGACGGTGATTACCGTCGTCAACGACAACATGCCGTTCCTCTTCGATTCGGTGCTGGCGGAGATTACCGACACGGCGGGAGAGCCAATGCTGGTCACCCACCCCGTCGTCGGTGTCCGTCACGGCAAGAAGGGCGTCACCGACATCCTTCCCGACAGTGGGCCGGGCAGGGACGCGAACGTCGACCGGCTGAGCGTCATCCACGTACATGTCCCGCAGCTCACCGCCGGAGAGGCCAAGGCGCTGGACGAGGGCTTGCACAAGGTGGTGGGACAGGTGCGGTCAGCCGTTGCCGACTGGAAGCCGATGCTGGCGCGGCTCGACCAGTCGATCTCGGAATTCCGCTACGCCCCGGTGCCGCTCGACAAGGCTGCCGTCAGCGAGGCCATCGCCTTCCTCGAGTGGCTGCGCGACGACAACTTCACCTTCCTCGGGATGCGCGAATTCAAGTACACGGGCGGCGAGAAGAGCGGCACTTTGACCAGGTCCCGGGATCCGGGGCTGGGCATCCTCAGCGACCCCGATGTGAGGGTGCTGCGGCGCGATACGGACGGCGCCGCCACTACGCCGGAGGTGCGGGCCTTCCTGCACGGTCCGGACCCGCTGATCGTGACCAAGGCAAACGCCAAGTCGGTGGTGCACCGGCGCATCTACCTCGACTATATCGGGCTCAAAACCTACGACAAACGGGGCGCGCTCGCGGGCGAACTTAGGATCGTCGGCCTGTTCACCTCGACCGCCTATACGCGCTCGGTGATGAAGATCCCCTATCTGCGATCGAAGGCGCAGGCGGTCATCGAGAAGTCGGGCTTCGATCCGGCCGACCACTCGGGCAAGGCGCTGATCAACGTGCTCGAGGGCTATCCGCGCGACGAGCTGTTCCAGATCGCCGTGCCGACGCTGCGCAAGCACGCCTCGGCGATCTTGGGCCTGGTCGAACGCCCGCGCGTCCGCGTGCTGTATCGCGTCGACCAGTTCGACCGCTTCGTCTCGGTCATCACCTTCGTTCCGCGCGACCGCTACGACAGCATCGTGCGCGAGAAGATCGGGATTTATCTCAAGACGGCCTTCGAAGGGCGGCTTTCCGCCTATTATCCGGCTTTCCCGGAAGGCGGGCTGGCGCGCGTCCACTTCATCATCGGGCGCTCCGGCGGCAAGACGCCGAAGATCGACCCGGCAACGCTGGAAGACGCCGTCAACGCCATCATCCGCACGTGGGAGGACGCGCTGCGCGAGGCGGCGACGACCTCCGGCGCTGATATGGCGCTGCTTGGCATCGCGGCGCGCTTTCCCGAAAGCTATCGAGGCTCGTTCACCGCCGGCGAGGCGCTTGCCGATGCCCGCAGGATCGCCGCGATCACGGCTGACGCGCCGATCGCCATCGACTACTACCGCAGCGAAGACCAGACGCCCGAACAGGCCTCACTGAAGATCTATCATCACGGCCGGCCGGTGGCGCTGTCGCGGCGCGTCCCGATCCTAGAGAACATCGGTTTCCGGGTCATCAGCGAACGCACTTTCGAGGTCCCGGAAGAGGGCTCGGCCAGCGTCTTCGTGCACGACATGGAGTTGGAGAACGCCTTTGCGGCACCCATCGACCTGAAGGACGGGGGCAAGCTTTTCGAAGAGGTCTTCCTGTCGATCTGGCACGGCGAGGCCGACAATGACGGTTATAACAGCCTTGCCCAGACGGCAGGACTGGGGGCGCGGCCCATCGGCATATTGCGTGCCTATGGCCGCTATCTGCAGCAGGCCGGCATCCCGCAAAGCCAGGGCTTCATCGCCGCCGTGCTCAACCGCTATCCCGACATAGCGCGGGCCCTTCATGCCATGTTCGTCGCGCGTCTCGACCCGGCTGCCGGAAAGGACGGCGACGTCACCGCCAAGCATCTGAAGGCGAAAATCAAGGATTCGCTGGAAGACGTTCCCAACATCGACGACGACACGATCATACGTCGCTATGTGAACCTGATCGAGGCATCGCTCAGGACCAACCACTTCGTTCCCGGCCTGCGCGAGAAGGGCCAGTCGCTGGCGATCAAGCTCGATTCGCGCATGGTCGACGGCCTGCCCGAGCCGAGGCCATGGCGCGAAATCTTCGTCTATGGATCGGAGGTCGAAGGCGTGCATCTGCGCTTCGGTCCGGTGGCGCGCGGCGGGCTCAGGTGGTCGGACCGGGCGCAGGACTACCGCACCGAAGTGCTCGGCCTGGTCAAGGCACAGCAGGTCAAGAACGCCGTCATTGTGCCGGTCGGGGCCAAGGGCGGCTTCTACCCCAAACTGCCGACGGCGGGACTAAGCCGCGACCTGGTGTTCGAGGCCGGCAAGCGCGCCTACATCAACTTCGTCTCCAGCCTGCTGTCGATCACCGACAATATAGTCGGCGACAAGGTGGTGCCGCCGGAAGGTCTGGTGCGGCGCGACGGCGACGATCCCTATTTCGTCGTCGCCGCCGACAAGGGAACGGCGACCTTCTCCGACACGGCCAACGCGATCAGCCAGAGCCACGACTTCTGGCTCGATGACGCCTTCGCGTCGGGCGGCTCGGCGGGCTACGACCACAAGAAGATGGGCATCACCGCGAAGGGCGCCTGGGAGGCGGTGAAGCGCCATTTCCGCGAGATGAACCGCGATATCCAGACGATGCCCTTCAGCGTCGTCGGCGTCGGCGACATGTCGGGCGACGTGTTCGGCAACGGCATGCTGCTGTCGCCTGCAACGCGGCTGATCGCAGCCTTCGACCACCGGGACATCTTCATTGATCCCGATCCCGACGAGGCAGCCTCGATGGCGGAACGGCAGCGGCTGTTCGCGCTGCCGCGGTCGAGCTGGCAGGACTACGACACCTCGAAGCTCTCGCGCGGCGGCATGATCGTGTCGCGCAGCCAGAAGTCGATTTCGCTGTCGCCCGAAGCCGCGGCCGCGATCGGCATGGAGAAGACGACGGCTTCGCCGACCGAGATCATGACGGCGATCCTCAAGGCGGATGTCGACCTGCTGTGGTTCGGCGGCATCGGCACCTATGTCAGGGCGACCAGCGAAAGCAACCAGGATGCGGGCGACCGCGCCAACGACGCGATTCGCGTGACGGCGGCGGAAGTCGGCGCCAAGGTGATCGGCGAAGGCGCCAATCTCGGTGTCACGCAGCGCGGGCGCATCCAGTTCGGCCTGCTCGGGGGCGCCTGCAACTCCGACGCGATCGACAATTCGGGCGGCGTCAACTGCTCGGATGTCGAGGTCAACATCAAGATCGCGCTGGCCGCCGCCATGCGCAAGGGAACGCTGTCGCGCCCGGCGCGCGACAAGCTGCTGTCGGACATGACGGGGGAGGTGTCGCGGCTGGTGCTGGCAAACAACTACGAGCAGACGCTTGCCCTTTCCGTGGCGCGCAAGAAGGGGCTTGCCGATTTCCCCCACCAAGTCCGCTTCATCGCCGCCCTGGAGGCAAAGGGCCTGCTTGACCGGTCGGTCGAGACGCTGCCCTCGCCGGCGGCGCTGGCCGAGCGCGAGGCGCGTGGCGAGCCGCTGACCCGGGCCGAACTCGGCGTCCTGCTCGCCTATGCCAAGATCGTGCTGTTCACCGATATCGTGGCCAGTGACGTTCCGGACGATCCGCATTTCGACCGCGACTTGATGAGCTATTTTCCGGACCGCATGGAGGAGAAGTATTCGGACGAGATCCGGGCGCACCGGCTGCGTCGCGAGATCATCGCTCGCGTCGTCGCCAACGACCTGATCAACCGTGGCGGACCGTCCTTCGTGACCCGGCTGCAGGACGCGACCGGCCGCGGCGCGCGCGATATCGTGCGTGCCTTTACCGTCGTGCGCGACGGGTTCGGCCTGCCGGGGCTCTATCGCGAGATCGATGCGCTCGACAACCAGATCGACGGCCAGGTACAGCTCGACCTCTACGCCACGGTCGGCGGCATGGCGCAGGCCGCGACGGCCTGGGAACTCAAGAACAGCCATTCGAACGCTGCGCTCGGCGAGCAGATCGCCGAATTGCAGGCGGCGCGCAAGGCACTCGAGCCGAAGCTCGTTTCGCTGCTGCCCGATTTCAGCAAGCAGCGGATCGAGGAACGCCGGCATGGCCTGTTCAAGGCCGGTACCCCGGAGAAGCTCGCCGAAAAGCTGGCGATGATCCACGCCTCGGCGCTCATCCCGGATATCGCACTGGTTGCCACAACGGCCAAGGCCGATCTGCTCGACGCGGCCAGGGCGTTCTTCGCCGTCACCGATGCCTTCCGCATCGGCCGGATCGAGGACGCCGCCCGCTCGATCCCGCTGTCGGACTATTATGACGGCCTGGCGCTAACGCGCGCCGGCGACATGATCGCGGCGGCGCGCCGTGGCATGGCGGTTGCGGCGCTGACCAGCCATGGCAAGGCGGACGACCCGGTTGCCGCATGGATCGACGCCGGCGGCGACCGCATCGGCAAGGTGCGCGAAAGACTGCAGGCCTTGACAGAGAGCAGCGACATCTCCGTTTCGCGCCTGTCGGTGGCGTCGGGGCTGATGAGCGACCTCAGCGTGCTTGGATGAGCGCAACGGCCGAGGCTGAGCCGGCATCGGGCGGCGGACTGCAGACGAGCCGGCGCGGCGTCTGGGGCTGGATGCTGTTCGACTGGGCCGCCCAGCCCTTCTTCACGGTCGTCACGACCTTCATCTTCGGCCCATACGTAGTCTCTCGCATGGCCAGCGACCCGGCGATGGGACAGGCGGCCTGGGGCTACGGCATTGCCGCCGCCGGCTTCGCGATCGCCATCCTGTCGCCGGTGCTCGGCTCGATCGCCGACCAGTCGGGACCGCGCAAGCCGTGGATCGGCTTCTTTGCGGCGATCAAGATTGCCAGCCTCTGCGCCCTGTGGTTCGCGGCTCCGGGATCGAGCCTGTTTCTTGTGGTCCTGTGCTTCTCGCTGGCCTCGGTGGCAGCGGAATTCTCCACCGTCTTCAACGATTCGATGATGCCGCGGCTCGTCTCCAAGGCCGAGATCGGCAAGATCTCCAACATCGCCTGGGGGCTCGGCTATCTCGGCGGCATGATCGTGCTGATCTTCGTCGTCGCTTGCCTTGCGGCGTCCCCCGAGACAGGGCTCACGATCATCGGGATGGAGCCGCTCTTCGGGCTCGATCCGAGACTGGGCGAGGATGCGCGCGCGACCGGGCCGCTGTCGGCGGCATGGTACTTCGTCTTCATCCTGCCGATGTTCTTCTTCACCCCCGACGCCGTCAAAGGCTCGGCGATCGGTCCGGCGGTCCGCGCGGGCCTGTCGGAGCTGAAGTCGACGCTCAGGGAAGTGCGGCAGCGCGGCGGCATCCTCTGGTTCCTGATCGCCCGCATGATCTACCAGGATGGCGTCAATGCGCTGCTTGGCCTCGGTGGCGTGTTCGCCGCCGCCATGTTCGGCTGGTCGATCACCGAGATCGGCCTGTTCGGCATCATCCTCAACGTCATTGCGATCTTCGGATGCCTGGTCGCCAGCCGCCTCGACACCGGCCTCGGCTCCAAGACGGTGGTGATGACCGCACTGGTTTTCCTGACCGTGGCAACCGTCGGCATCGTCTCGACCGGCCCCGGCTATACGCTGTTCGGCATGCTGCCGCTGCCCGGCAGCGATACAGGCGGGCTGTTCGGCACGCCGGCGGAGAAGGCCTACATCGTCTTCGGGCTGCTCATCGGCCTGGCCTTCGGCCCGGTGCAGGCGTCGTCGCGCTCCTATCTGGCGCGCAGCGTGACGGCCGACGAGGCCGGACGCTATTTCGGCATCTATGCGCTGGCCGGGCGGGCGACGAGCTTTGCCGCGCCGTTCCTCGTCGCCACGGTGACCGCGATCAGCGGATCGCCGCGCCTCGGCATGGCGATGATCCTGCTGTTCCTGGTCGCCGGCATGGCGGTGCTATGGCCCGTGCCCTATCCGGCCGACCGGCCGAAGGAGCGTGCCGCCTGATCAGTGGCGGAAGTGGCGCGTGCCGGTGAAGACCATGGCGATGCCGTGTTCGTCGGCGGCGGCAATGACGTCCTCGTCGCGCATCGAGCCGCCGGGCTGGATGACCGCCGTGGCTCCGGCCTCGATCGCTGAGATCAGGCCATCCGCGAAGGGGAAGAAGGCGTCGGACGCAACCACCGAACCCTTGGTCAACGGCTCGGCAAGCCCGGCTGCCTCGGCAGCGTCGAGCGCCTTGCGCGCAGCGATGCGCGAAGAATCTACACGGCTCATCTGGCCGGCGCCGATGCCGACCGTAGCGAGATCCCTGGCATAGACGATGGCGTTCGACTTGACGTGCTTGGCGACGCGGAAGGCGAACTTCAGGTCGGCCATCTCCTTGTCGCTCGGGGCGCGCCTGGTCACCACCTTCAGTTCAAGATCATCGACGACGGCGTTGTCGCGGCCCTGAACCAGGAGACCGCCGGACACGGATTTCACCGTCATACCGGCCGAGCGCGGGTCCGGCGTGCCGCCGGCGACGAGCAGCCTGAGGTTCTTCTTGGCGGCAACGATGGCCTGGGCCTCGTCGCTGGCGTCGGGTGCAATGATGACCTCGGTGAAGGTCTTGACGATTTCCTCCGCGGCCTCGGCATCGAGTAGCCGGTTCAGCGCGACGATGCCGCCGAAGGCCGAGACCGGGTCGCAGGCGAGCGCCTTGGCATAGGCGTCGAGGAGCGTCGCACCCTCGGCGACGCCGCACGGGTTGGCATGCTTGATGATGGCGACGGCGGCGGTGCGCGAGGAATCGAATTCGCCGACCAGTTCATAGGCGGCGTCGGTGTCGTTGATGTTGTTGTAGGAGAGCTGCTTGCCCTGAAGCTGGCGGGCCGAGGCGACGCCCGGGCGCTTGTCACCGGTGACGTAGAAGCCGGCCTGCTGGTGCGGGTTCTCGCCATAGCGCATGACGCTTTCCAGCTTGCCGCCGAAGGCGCGCCAGGTCGGATGCTCGATGTCGAGCGCCTCGGCGAACCAGCCGGAGATGGCAGCGTCATAGGCTGCCGTGCGGGCGAAGGCCTTTGCGGCTAGCTTCTGGCGGAATTCGAAGGACAGGCTGCCGATGTTCATCTCGAGCGCGTTGAGCACCGACGCATAGTCTTCCGGGTCGGTGACGGTGGCGACATAGGCATGGTTCTTGGCGGAAGCCCGCACCATGGCCGGGCCGCCGATGTCGATGTTCTCCACCACCGACGCATAGTCGGCTCCCGAAAAGCGGACCTCTTCGAAGGGGTAGAGATTGACGACGAGAAGATCGATCGGCTCGATGCCGTGATGGTGCATTGCTGCGGTGTGCTCTGGATCGTCGCGGATGCCGAGCAGCGCGCCGTGGACCGAGGGGTGCAGCGTCTTGACGCGACCGTCCATGATCTCGGGAAAGCCGGTGAGGTCGGAAACGTCGCGCACCGCGATACCGGCGTCGGCGATGGCCTTTGCGGTGCCGCCGGTGGAAACGAGTTCGACGCCGGCCTTGACCAGTCCCGCGGCGAAATCGACGAGCCCGGTCTTGTCCGACACGGACAGGAGCGCACGGCGCAGAGGCACGAGATCGGGGGGCGGAATTCTTTTCGAGGCAACCGCCATGCGGGAAGGCCTTTCAGAAGGGAGACGGGATGATGCGGGCCGTAGCACAAGCCGGCGCGGAATCAAATCGGCAGAACCTTCTGTCCCGATATCAGGCTCGCGGCTTGAAGTCCTCGGTCAGCGTGCGCGTGAACTGCCAGTGCACTTCGGGGATCTCCGATGCCTTGAAGGAGAGCACGATCTGTCGGCTGCGGCGCGGTCCGCCGAGGCCTGCGAAGTAGATGGAGTCCTCGACCTGCGGCGCAAGTTCGACGCAGGACATGACCCAGCGGTCGCAGTGCGGCGCCGTCAGCACCAGCCGGTCCTCCTCGTCGTGATAGAGTTCGACATCGGGATACATGTGGAAGCGGACCGTCACGAAGTCGCGGCCGTTATTGCGGGCCACGGCACCGCCGGAGCGCAGGAAACGATCGAGCCCGGCCAGCACGTTGCCGCCCTCCGACAGCGCCAGCTCGCGCTCGTGATAGAGCCCGAACTGGGCGACGTAACCGTCATGGCTGGCAATGAAGCCCTGCACGCCCGGCTGATCGGTCCGCCGGCAGGGCACGCTGCGCGGCCCGCCGATCAGCGGCGGGCTGGCGAGATCGTTGACGCGCAGCGAATGGTTGAAGCGCGCCGACGACGTGTCATTGAGGGTCGCGGTGGAATGCGCGGCCGTGGCGCGGGCGAGCGGGCGGAATTCGGCGGCGCCGTAGGTGTCGACGCCGCAATTGACGACGAAATGCTGGCGCCCCGAAGACATCTCGAACGACAGGCATCCGGCATGGGCGGCATTGGAAACGTCGATCGGCGGTGCCGCTCCGGTATCGGCGATGACCGTCGTACCACCCATCGACAGACGCTCGTAGCCGGAATGGGGCGCATGCAGCAGCGGTGCACCCTCGGCGTCGTCGTGCCGCAGGATGGCAGCGATGCGGTCGTGGATGGTCGCGCCCATGCCGTTGAAGCGAGCCAGGCTGCCATCGGTGTGGCGGAAGAAGCGCAGCGCCGGCAGCATCCGGTCGACGGCGTTGATCAGGGCAGGCGGCGGCGTCTCGGCCTGATTGGCGTAGGTGTATCGGAGCGGCAGAAGATCGGCCAAGAGCTCCATGACGGTCAGCGGATTGCGCGAGATGTGGCCGCCGTCGGGCAGGATCTGGCGTTCGAGTTCCACCGCCAGGTGGCGCGTGGCGTTGCGCAGGGCCGATGCCGGAGCGGGAAGGGAGAGGGCCGAGAAGGCAAGCGCGACGCGGGCGCGCAGGCGGTCCTTGCCATCCGGCATTTCCTTGACCACCGAGCGCAGGTACCGGATCTGCACGGCCAGTGACTTGAGGAAGGCCCGGTAGAACGGAAATTCGGCGCCCTGGAGCACCACCGAGGAGTGCTGCAGCCAGGCGATCACGCGCTTGGACGTGGTTGCCGGTTCCCACGCGACGCCCGAGATGCTGCCGCCATGCGTGGCGATCCAGTCGGAAACGAGGGCACGGGCATTTGCGGCAGCGAGATCCGTGCCGGCGGCGCGCATGTGGCGCAGCCAGCGGAAGCCGTGCAGCGTCTTCTGCCAGCCGCGGTTGGCGACGTTGATCTGGAACGGCGACTCACCGCCGGTTTCGACGAGATGGCCGGAAAGCGGAAAGCGGCCATAGTAGATTTCAAGGGCAATCTGCGAATCGGCAAGCCGGAGATCGGGCGGTGCGATGAGAACGCGCTCGGGCGTGCGGCCCGAATAGCGCCAGCGATAGACAGGGCCGGAGCGCAAGCGCCGCCTGGTCTTGCGCCACATCTCTCTGGCGACGAGCGTCCAGAGACGCGTCGTGTTGCCCGTCGCAGTCGTCAAAAAAACTCTCCCAATAGGCTGCGCTAGCCATCCGTCCCAAGCTTGGGGAATAGCTTAAATGATTCAGCAGTTTATGCGAGAGTGAATTTTGCGTGAAGCTTTCCGGGCCGTTTTTAGGCAAGCCTGGAGAAGCGCGCGGCGAAAAATCCGTCGAGGCCGGAAAGCCCGGGTGCGCCAAGGTCCATCACGTCCGGCGTGGTTCTCAGCGTGCCCTGACCGGTGAGGAAGCTGTCGATCCCATCTACCTCGCCGGGCGTCACCGGGTCGTGGGCAACGCCGGGGGTGCCAGCCAGGAATTCAGCGTAGAGATCCTCGCCCTCAAGCGGATCGAGCGAGCAGTTGGAGAAGACGATGCGCCCGCCGGGCCGCACCATGGATACCGAGGCGGCAAGCATCTTCGCCTGCAGCGCGGCGAGCTTTTCGATATCGGCGGGGCTCTTCGTCCAAGGCACGTCGGGATGGCGCCTGACGGTCCCGGTCGATGAACAGGGCGCATCCAGGAGGATCGCGTCGAACTGCTCCTGCGGGCGGAAGTCGAGGATGTCCGCCTGCAGCAGCGTTGCGGTCAGGCCGAGACGTTCGAGGTTCTGGCCGAGCCTGGTCAGACGGTTCTTCGAGGCGTCGATGGCGGTCACCTCAGCGCCTGCGAGCACGAGCTGGGCGGTCTTGCCGCCGGGCGCGGCACAGAGGTCGGCCACCTTCAACCCGGCGAGATTGCCGAACAAGCGCGCCGGCAGGCTGGCCGCGGCGTCCTGCACCCACCAGTGGCCCTCGGCGAAGCCGGGCAGGTCAATGACGTTCCCGGCGAGTTTTTCGACGCGCACGGTGCCGGTCGGCAGGACAATGCCGCCGAGCTGTTCGGCCCAGAGGGCCGGATCGGCCTTGACGGTGAAATCCACAGGCGCTTCGACCCGGTGCGCGGCCATGATGGCGCGCGCCTTCTCGCTGCCATAGGCCGCGGTCAGGCGCTCGGCAAACCAGGCCGGCGCGTCCGATGTGCGCTCCAGCATCGCAGCCAGTTCGGTCTGCTTTGACCGCGCGAGCGAGCGCAGCACACCGTTGACGAGCCCGGAAAATCGGGTCGTGCGCGGGTCCGACTTGGCATGGGTGACGGCGAGGTCGACGGCTGCGCTGTCGGGAATGTCGAGGAAGAGAATCTGCGCGGCCGCGACATGCAGGATGTGCATGAGTGCGGTGGCCTTGGGTGGCAGCGGCTTTTCGAGGCGCAGGGCCAGCAGGCTGGCAATGGTCACGCGATAGCGCAAGGCGGTGGTGAGAATGGCGCGCACGAGGCTGCGATCGCGCAGGTCGAGCGCGAGATACTGTGGATGGCCGTTGTCGTTGTCGGTCAGGCCGTCGAGCGGTGTCGCCGTCTCGATGACGACAGCCAGCAGTTTTGCCGCGGCCTTGCGGGCGGCGAGACCGGGACTCGATGCATCCGCGGCGTAGCGGGTGTCAGGGGTGGAGCGGCGTCTGGATTGATGGATGCCCGGGCTGCCGGCGCTCACGGCCGGCGGCCTCGCGGGCCGGTCGGGTTGCGACCCCACGGGTTGGGCTTCGGGACCTCGGGGCGGGAGGGCTGCACCGTCTCATCGGCGGCCTCCCAGGGGCCGCGCGAGCGTCCGGTCGGGGCGTCGCTTCTACCCATGCCCTTTGCCGCCATCGCCTGCAGGGCGGCGATCCGGTTTTCGGTGGCCGGGTGGGTCGAGAACAGATTGTCCATGCGTTCGCCTGACAGGGGATTGATGATGAACATGTGGGCGGTGGCCGGGTTGTGCTCGGCATCCGGGTTGTGGATGCGTTGGGCGTTGCGCGCGATCTTGTCAAGCGCCGAAGCCAGCCACAAGGGGTTGCCGCAGATCTCGGCGCCGCGCCGGTCGGCGGAGTATTCGCGCGTCCGGCTGATCGCCATCTGGACCATCGCCGCGGCCAGAGGGGCGACGATCATCGCAACGAGCACGCCAACAATGCCGAAGCCGTTGTTGTTGTCGCGGTTGCCGCCGAAGAAGAAGGCGAAGTTGCCGAGCATCGAGATGGCGCCGGCAAGCGTCGCGGTGATCGTCATGGTCAGCGTGTCGCGGTTCTGCACATGCGCAAGCTCGTGCGCCATGACGGCTGCCACTTCTTCGTAGGAGAGACGCTCGAGCAGGCCCGTGGTGGCAGCGACGGCGGCGTTTTGCGGATTGCGGCCGGTGGCGAAGGCGTTGGGCTGCGGGTTCTGGATCAGATAGGTCTTCGGCATGGGCAGTCCTGCGCGTGCCGCGAGGTCGCGCACGATGCCGAAATATTCGGGCGCGGTCTGTTCGTTCACCTCCACGGCATGATGCATGCGCAACACCATCTTGTCGGCGTTCCAGTAGCCGAAGAAGTTCATGCCCGCGGCGATCACGAAGGCGATCATCATGCCGCCGCTGCCGCCGATCAGGTAGCCGACCGCCATGAACAGCGCGGTCATGAAGGCCAGAAGCATTGCGGTGCGGATCAAGTTCACGTCGGTCTCCATCGCAGGCCAGAAAATCGGGCTCGAACCCGGCTGGCACACGACTATATGATGGGCAACGCGAAGCTGATTTTCAATGAGGACCGGCACGTGCCGGAACAGACATGGACGAAACCAAACCCCTGGTGCCCGACGCGGTGAAGAAAGAGCCGACGCCCGCTGCGAAGCGGGCGCTGGCTGAAGCCGATGCGCGGCGCAAGGCCTATGCGGACAAGGTGGCTGCGATGCCAAAGGAGGTCGGAGGCCGCAGCGGAACCGAACCCGTGCGCTATGGCGACTGGGAGGTAAAAGGCCTCGCCACCGACTTCTAATCGCTGCTGGTCAGGGTACCGCTGCGACACGTCATCTGGCGGAACCAGCCGCACCCTCGTGCGTTTTCGGCTTAACATTTTCTGAAACGCCCTTGGACACGAGGACTGACGCGATGCTCATCCGGCTCGGCTACGAGATAGCCATCGAGTGCCAGCAGCCAACCCCCATCATTTCCCTCCTGGAAATTCACGAAGATCGTCAGGCCGACATCAAGCGCCAGACCCGGGTCATCACCTCTCCAAACGTTCCTTCATCCACCTACCGCGACCGCTACGGCAACAATTGCCGGCGCTTCTACGCTCCGGCCGGCAGCTTTCGCATTCTTTACGATGCGGTGGTGGAGGATTCCGGCGAGCTCGACGAGGTAAACCCGCAGGCGCGCGAGGTTCCGGTGCAGGAACTACCTGACGACGTGCTCGGCTACCTGCTCGGCAGCCGCTACTGCGAAACCGACCATCTGAGCAGCCTGGCCTGGAACCTGTTCGGCAATGTCACCCCCGGCTGGTCTCGCGTCCAGGCCGTTACCGACTATGTGCACAATCGGCTGTCTTTCGGCTATGGCTATGCGCGCTCGACGCGCACCGCCGCGCAGGCGAATGACGAGCAGGTCGGCGTGTGTCGTGACTTCGCGCATCTGGCCATCGCGCTGTGCCGCTGCCTCAACATACCGGCGCGCTACGTCAACGGCTATCTCGGCGACATCGGCGTGCCGGAAGATCCCGCACCGATGGACTTCTCGGCCTGGTTCGAGGCTTTTCTCGACGGCAAGTGGTACACGTTCGATGCCCGTCACAATGTGCCGCGGATGGGACGCGTGGTCGTGGCGCGGGGGCGCGATGCGACCGACGTGCCGCTGCTGCACAGTTTCGGGCCGCACAGGCTCAGCCTGTTCAAGGTCTGGACTTACGAGCAGGAAAGCCATCCGGCGAAGCCGCCCTATCACGCAGTGGATCGGACAGTCGGCGCGCATATGCTCGCCTAGACGCCTACATCCTTATTGCCAAATGCGCATGACAGGAATAAATTCCTCTCATGCGCATTTGGCTTTTCGGCTTGTCCGGCATCATCCTCATGTTGATCGACACCTGCCAGCCGGCGGGAGCGGCGAAGGCGTTCCGCGGTCCGGTCGAGGCGACCATCGTGAAGGTCATCGACGGCGACACCTTCGTTGCGGATGCCGCGGTCTGGCCGGGGCAGACGGTGCGCGTCAGCGTTCGGATTCGAGGCATCGACGCGCCCGAGATGAAGACCCGCTGCGAGGCCGAGCGGGCCGCAGCCGTGCGTGCCCGGGACGAACTCGAGATGCTGCTCGGAAGCAAGGTGGTCGCGATCTCCAATATTGCCGGGGCCAAATATTACGGTCGGGTCTTGGCCGATGTCGCAAACGCCGATGGCATCCAGGTCGGACCGCTGATGATCGACCGGCATATGGCGCGCGCCTATGGCGGCGGACGCCGGCAGGCCTGGTGCTGATGACCCGCTTCGGGACAGCCACGCGTCCCGACCCGGGACGCTTCGTGGGCGCGCGGCGAGAGGTTACCCGGCGCGGTTAACAAATTCTTGCGAACTGGCTGACAATGGCGATCCATTTACCGATGGTTAACCATGTTTTGAGGCAAACGCTCGGGAAATCAACAGGTTAACGAATCCGCACGTCAGTCGGGTCGCACCCGCAGCTGCTTGGCCAGCTTCCTGCAATCTCTCCCGCAACGGTCGCGGCGGCCGATTGCATGGAGGCAGGAAAATGCGGATTTCCTCGGGTACCAGAAAAGTTCGGGCGTTTCTCGACAACGAACGGGGCAGCTTTGCCATCATCATGGGGGCTACGATGACTGCGCTGGCGCTCGCGGCCGGTTTCGCCGTCAATATCGCCCAGCTGCACAATGTGAAATCGAACCTCGGCCAGGCCCTAGACGCGGCGGTGACGTCGACGGCACGCGACATCACCACCGGCAAAATCGCGGCGAAGGACGCGCGCGACCGCGTCGAACTGTTTCTCGGGGTCAACACGGACGGCGACATGATCGCTGGCGACCGGCTGGTGCTCGACACGCTGGTCATCGACAAGGCGAACAGCACCGTCGAGGCCACGGCGCATGTCGATGTCGACATCTATTTCCCCCTGTTCGGCCTTTCGGACGAACGCCGGGTTTCCAAGACTTCGGCCGCCGTCTATTCCGGCAAGAAGATCGAAGTCGCGATGATGCTCGACGTGACCGGCTCGATGGGCGGGCAGAAGATCAAGGATCTCAAGACGGCGGCGAAGAATGCGCTCGACGCTTTTCTGCTGGGGCAGGATGCGACCAAGCCGCGCGTACGCGTCGCCATCGTTCCCTATGCGGACGCGGTCAACACCGGCTCGTTGAACAATGTCGTCTACGCCGAGAAAACCTTCACGACGACGGAACCGCCAAAGCTTGATGCCCCGATAAGCGCATCGGCCTATACAGCGCCCGACAAATGCGCGACCGAGCGCAAGGGGACGCAGCAGTTCACCGATGCGAGCCCCTATACGGCCATGGTCAACCGCGACTACCGGCTTGAATTCTGCCCCACGGCCGAATTGAAGCCGCTTTCTGCCGACCTCAACGCGCTGCGCAAGACGGTCGACACGTTCAAGGCGGACGGGTTCACCGGCGGTCACACCGGGATTCAGTGGACCTGGTATATGCTTTCCAACAAGTGGAAGGACGTCCTGCCCAAGTCGGCCCAGCCCGAGGTCCATGACGAAAAGAAGGTCGCGAAATATGCGATCCTGATGACCGACGGCGAATTCAACACGGCCTTCGCGGGCGTGGGGAAGAAGGGCGAGACCAGGGATCAGGCGTCGCTATCGCGCAGCAATGCCGAGAGGCTTTGCGACGCCATGCGCAAGGAGGGCATCGAGATATTTTCCGTCGGATTCCAGCTCAAGGAGGCCAGTGCCAAGGGCGTGATGAAGAACTGCGCCACGAAGGACGTCTCCTCGATCAAGCACTATTACGAGACCTCATCGGGCGCCGAACTGAACCAGGCCTTCCTGGAGATTGCCCGCAACATCGAGCGCCTCGCGCTCACCAAGTAGAAGCTGGTGCAAAAGGAAAAGGCCGCCGCTTCTTGCGAAGCAGGCGGCCTTCCGTGTTTCCGTCCGTGGCGCGGCCCTTGGCCGTGACCGAGGTCACAAGCCGCGCTTTTCGCGCCTTAACGGGAAGACTGCTCCCCGAAAGTGCAATCCGCAGAGGCCACGTTCTGGAAAACGAAATCACTCGACATCGGATCACCTCCTTTCAGTTGTTGAAGACAATGCAAAGTTGGGACGTTTCGCTCAGATGTTCAAGTGCCAAAAAGTCACACGCCCTGCCATCCTTTGTCTGGCGCCTGAGATGGCCGCTCGCAGCAGTCGTCGTGGTATTGCCGCTGCCAGCGTTTGACGCCAGAGTGGTCGTCGATTTCCACGCTGGCGCAGCAGCCAAGGAGCGGGTTTGGACAGTTCGCAAAGGGCCGCAAGGATCGTTCGAACCATCGTCGGCGCCCTGCAGCCGCGTTTTGCGGTGGAATTGTGGACCGGCGAGCGGCTCGGGCCGGAGACGGGACCGGTCCTCAGGATCGCCGACAGCCAGGCGGTGCGGCGGATCGTTAGGCGTCCGACATTCGATACGCTGCTCAAGCTGTGGACATCGAAAGCCGTCGACGTGGAGGATGGCACGCTGTTCGACATCGTCGCGCTGAGGCCGGAGGGAAGTCTCAAGGCGCGGTTGCGCGCGCTTCCCAAACTGCAGCTGTTGCGCGACGTGCCCGGGCTGCTGTTTTCCGGCAGCGCCAAGGCGGGCGACGCGTCGCTGGTCGGCCAAGACCCTTTCGCCAGCGGCTCCGACAAGCGCGCGATCCAGCACCACTACGACATTTCCAATGCCTTCTACCGCCTCTTCCTCGACAGCCGCATGGTCTATAGCTGCGGCTACTTCAAGGATTTCGCCAACGACATCGACCAGGCCCAGGCGGACAAGCTGGAGCATATCTGCCGCAAGCTGCGGCTCAAGCCCGGCGACCGGCTGCTCGACATCGGCTGCGGCTGGGGCGCGATGCTGATCCACGCCGCTAAGCATCATGGAGTCGTCGGCCACGGCGTCTCGCTGTCGGAGGCTCAGACCGAACTGGCCCGCGAACGCATCCGTGATGCTGGGCTGGAAGACCGCATCACCATCGAGATCAAATCCTATACCGACCTGGAAGGCAGCTTCGACAAGATCTCGTCGATCGGCATGTTCGAGCACACGGGGCTTGCCAACCACGCGACCTATTTCAAGACGATCCACCGGCTGCTCAAGCCGGACGGCATTTACCTGCACCATGCCATTACGCGGCGTTTCAAGCCGGGCAAAAGGCGCGAGAATCCGCAGTCCAGGGCGTTGCGTAAATATATCTTTCCCGGCGGCGAGGTCGACCATATCGGGATGACCGTGTCGAACCTCGAACTGCACCGTTTCGAAGTCCAGGACGTCGAGAACCTGCGGCTTCACTATGCGCGGACCTGCCGGCTCTGGGCGGAGCGGCTGCAGGCGCGGTTCGACGAAGCCATCGGCGAGGTCGGCGAGGACCGGGCGCGGCTCTGGCTCCTCTACCTCACGGGCTGCTCGATCGGCTTCGAGCGCGGCGCCATCCAGATCTTCCAGACCGTCGCGACGCGGCGCGGCCGCGGGGCGACGGGCCTGCCGCCGACCCGTGCCGACCTTTACCGGGACGCCTAAGCCGGTCAGCCCTTCTTGTTCTGCCGGTTGGCGACGAGATCGTCGACGACGGCCGGATCGGCGAGCGTCGAGGTGTCGCCGAGCGCGCCGTAATCGTCCTCGGCGATCTTTCTCAGAATGCGCCGCATGATCTTGCCCGAGCGCGTCTTGGGCAGGCCCGGCGCGAACTGCAGCTTGTCGGGCGAGGCGATGGCGCCGATCTCCTTGCGCACATGCTGGATGAGTTCCTTGCGCAGTTCGTCAGTGCCCTTCTCGCCGGCCATCAGCGTGACATAGCTGTAGATGCCCTGGCCCTTGATGTCGTGCGGATAGCCTACGACGGCGGCTTCCGATACCTTCGGATGGCTGACGAGTGCCGACTCGACTTCGGCGGTGCCCATGCGGTGGCCGGAGACATTGAGCACATCGTCGACGCGGCCGGTGATCCAGTAATAGCCGTCGTCGTCGCGCCGGCATCCGTCGCCGGTGAAGTACTTTCCCTTGTAGGTCGAGAAGTAGGTCTGCACGAAGCGGTCATGGTCGCCATAGACCGTGCGCATCTGGCCCGGCCAGGAATCGACGATGCAGAGGTTGCCGTCGGCGGCGCCCTCGAGCACCGCACCTTCGGCGTCGACCAGCTGCGGCTGGACGCCGAAGAAGGGCCGCGTCGCCGAACCGGCCTTGAGGTCCGTGGCGCCGGGCAGCGGGGTGATCAGGATGCCGCCCGTTTCGGTCTGCCACCAGGTGTCGACGATCGGCACCTTGCCGTTGCCGACGACCTTGAAATACCACTCCCAGGCCTCCGGGTTGATCGGTTCGCCGACCGAACCGAGGACGCGGAGACTCTTGCGCGAGGTCTTCTTCACATGCTCGTCGCCGGCGCCCATCAGGGCGCGCAGCGCGGTCGGTGCGGTGTAGAAGATGTTCACCTTGTGCTTGTCGATGACGTCCCAGAATCGCGACATGGACGGATAGTTGGGCACGCCCTCGAACATCAGCGTGGTGGCGCCGTTGGCGAGCGGGCCATAGACGATGTAGCTGTGGCCGGTGACCCAGCCGACATCGGCGGTGCACCAGTAGATGTCCCCGTCGTGATAATCGAAGACGTATTGATGCGTCATCGAGGCGAAGACGAGATAGCCGCCGGTGGTGTGCAGCACGCCCTTCGGCTTGCCCGTCGAGCCCGATGTGTAGAGGATGAAGAGCGGATCCTCGGCCTTCATCTTTTCCGGCTTGCACTCGGGCTTAACCGAAGCGACTTCGTCGTGGTACCAGAGGTCGCGCCCCTCGGCCCAGCCGACCTTGCCGCCGGTGCGCCGCACGACCAGCACCTTCTTGACGGTGACGGAATTGCGCGCTGCGATGTCGATCGCCTGGTCGGTATTCTCCTTGAGGGGAATGTGCTTGCCGCCGCGCAGTCCCTCGTCGGCGGTGATGACGAAGGTCGATTCGCAGTCGACGATGCGACCGGCCAGCGCGTCCGGCGAGAAGCCGCCGAAGACGATTGAGTGGATGGCGCCGATGCGCGTGCAGGCAAGCATCGCATAGGCGGCTTCCGGGATCATCGGCATGTAGATGGTGACGCGGTCGCCCTTCTTGACGCCGTGCTTCTTCATCACATTGGCGAGGCGGCAGACGTGCTCGTGAAGCTCGTTATAGGTGATTTTCTTGTCGTCGTAGGGGTTGTCCCCCTCCCAGATGATGGCGGTCTGGTTGCCGCGCTTCTTCAGGTGGCGGTCGATGCAGTTGTACGAGACGTTGGTCTGCCCATCCTCGAACCACTTGATGGAGACCTTGCCCGCGAAGGAGGTGTTCTTGACCTTGGTGTAGGGCTTGAACCAGTCGATCCGCTTGCCGTGCTTGCCCCAGAACTTTTCCGGGTCCTTGATGCTGTCCTTGTACCATTTGAGATAGGTTTCGTTGTCGATCAGCGCGTTCTTTTTCCACGCCGGCTGGACGCGATGAACCTTTACCTCGGACATGCTCTGCTTTCCTCCCAAATCAATCCGGCGGCTTGATGCACCGCCGATGTCGCCCTGCCAGGGCAGGCGAGTTCCGATCCATTATTATCAGTTGCGTCCAGACAGCAACATTAGACGTTGGACGGCGTGGCGGGTTGCCGCAGACGACGCGGCTGCCGGAACGATAGCACTCCGGGTCGAGTGCTGCCAAGCCTCTGATTTCGTGACGTAAAACGCCTGTCGATCACGAAAATTTCAATAGACGATTAAGGAACGCCGCGCACAATCCACGGTTGGGAGGAATCGTCAATGCCTCGAAGGACCGCCATGCGCAACCAACCCGAAATGGAGCTTATGCTCAAAGGTTACGGGCTGACCACGGCCCAGATTCTCTATCATCTGCCCGACCATCCCCACGTGCTGCAAACCTATGTCTGGCAAGACTACGACATCGCTCCGCGGTTTCCCGTGTTGATCAAGTTCCTCGATTTCTGGAAGTCAAAGCTCGAGGGTCCGCTGCACTCGATACAATATACACATCAGAAGATGATCGCGCCGAACGAATGGCGTAACGTCGAGGGTCAGTTCGTGCTACATTGAATAAAGCGCGGCGGTATCCAGCCGGCGTTTCTTTGGTCTGCAATTTCCTGTTGCGCGAAACGTGTAACTGTCGTCGGCGATACTGACACCGCGAGGGAGCCTGCACTCGTGCGTCTCCAGGGTCGGCATCGCAGGGCGGTTGCGGGAGGCGGCCATGCCAGACCACTGGTGCCTGATCTTCTCCGATGGAACGGGACAGCGCGGCGTGCGCGAGGATGCCACGGTCCGCAACACCAACATCTTCCAGATGTTTGCCGCTTCCGAAGGCAAGATCTATCTCGACGCCTTCTACGACCCCGGCCTCGGGGCACCCGACGAGGGCAGCAACAGCTGGACACGCAGTGCGCGAAACCTGTGGTCCAAGGCGACCGGTTGGGGCATCTCCGCCAATATCGCCGATTGCTACGAGGCGCTGATGCTGAGATGGGCGCGCGGCAAGAAGATCGGCCTGTTCGGTTTCAGCCGCGGCGCCTACACCGTGCGCTGTCTCGGCGGCGTGCTGGGAACCTGCGGCATCGCCACCATGGACAAGGGCTCGCCGATATCCAGGGACGTTGAGGGCGCGGGTGCGAAGCGGCGGCGCGCCATCGCCGAAGAGGCGGTGGCAGCCTACAAGATCAAGGACGACAGGGAACGGAAAGCCGCCGGCAGCGGCTTCGCGCGGACATATCAGGCACAGCCGGCGATGCCCGACGTGATCGGCGTCTTCGACACGGTCAAGTCGCTCGGGCTGCCCGGCGTCGCCAATCTGGTCAATCCATGGAAGCACGAGTTCCACGACAATGAATTGTCGGGGCGGGTCCCGGTCGGGTTGCATGCGCTTTCGATCGACGAGAACCGCAAAGCCTTTCTGCCCGAACTGTGGGAGGACGCAAGTGCCGAAGGGCAAATTATCGAGCAGGTGTGGTTTCCCGGCGTCCACTCCGACATCGGCGGCGGTTACGAGGACGACTGGCGGCTGGCCGACCTGACGCTCGACTGGATGCTCGACCGGCTTCGCAATGTCGCCAGGCTGCACATTCCGCTCACCGTCAGTGTGCGCGACAATGTGCTCGGCCAGGCGCACAACGAACGCAGTGGCTTCGGTAGGCTTTGGCTGCCGGCGATGCGCAAGGTGCGCGGCGAGGCGGTCGACAAGGACGTGCTCTGTGCACGGATCGAGGACCGCTTCGACCGCTACCAGCCAAGCTACAGGCCGCACTCTCTCACCCGGCATCCAAGGGTGAAAATCTACTTCTGAGCTTCTGGCGCGCTCAGACCGCGGGCGGGCTCAGCCGGGCAAAACCCTCCTGCCGGCGATAGGGGAAATAGGGGTAGGGCGCCGTCACCTCGCTCGCCTTGTCGAGCGCGGCGACCTGCTCGGGCGTGAGCGACCAGCCGACGGCGCCCAAATTCTGGCGCAGCTGTTCCTCGTTGCGGGCGCCGATGATGACCGACGACACGGTCGGGCGGCGGAGCAGCCAGTTGATGGCGATCTGCGGCACGGTCTTTCCGGTTTCGGCGGCCACCGAGTCCAGCGCATCGACGATCCGGTAGAGATGTTCGTCCTCGACCGGTGGCCCGAAGCTTGCGGTTTCGTGCAGCCGACTTCCCTGCGGCAGCGGCTGGCCGCGGCGGATCTTTCCGGTCAGGCGGCCCCAGCCGAGCGGGCTCCACACCAGCGCGCCGACGCCCTGGTCGAGGCCGAGCGGCATCAGCTCCCATTCATAGTCGCGGCCGAGCAGCGAATAATAGACCTGATGCGCGACATAGCGCGGCCAGCCGTGCCGGTCCGCGACGCCAAGAGACTTCATGAGCTGCCAGCCGGAGAAGTTCGAGACCCCGACCTGGCGGAGTTTTCCCGCGCGGACAAGCCCGTCCAGCGTCGACAGCACCTCTTCGATCGGCGTGCCGGCATCGAAGGCATGCAACTGCAGAAGGTCGATGTAGTCGGTGCCGAGCCGCCGCAGCGCATCCTCGACAGCCTTGATCAGGCGTGAGCGTGACGAACCTGCATCGTTGGGGCCATCGCCCATCGGCAGCGACATCTTGGTCGAAATGAGCACGTCGCCGCGCCGTCCCTTTATCGCCGAGCCGAGGACTTCCTCGGACGCGCCGTTGGAATAGACGTCGGCGGTGTCGAACAGATTGACGCCCGCCTCCAGGCATATGTCGACCAGCCGCCGCGCTTCCGTGGCGTCGCTGGTGCCCCAGTGACTGAACAGCGGGCCGGAGCCGCCGAAGGTGCCGGCACCGAAGGACAAGGCTGGCACTTTGAGGCCGGATGCTCCGAGGCGTCTATATTCCATGAGTGAACTCCTGATGGGTTGGAGGGGGGTGGGGGCTATTCGGCCGCTTCGATACAGGCGGCTGCCGCCGCGCGGCTCGTGCCGTTGCGCTCGACGCGCTGGGCGACAATCACCATGGCGAGGGCGGCAAGCGGTATCAGCGCGGCGACCGGGATCACCGCCCCAAGCCCGCCGGCATGGTCGATGACGAAGCCGCCGAGCCAGGCACCGGTGGCATTGCCCAAGTTGAAGGCGGCGATGTTGAAGGAGGAGGCGAGGCCCTGGCCGGCGCCCTGCGCCTTGTCGAGCACCCACATCTGCAGCGGTGCCACGGTGGCGAAGGCGGCCGCGCCGAAGAGGCCGACGGAGATCACCGCCGCAACCTGGCTGTGGATGGCGAAGGCCATGACCAGGAGGGCGACCGACAACGCGGCAAGGGTGCCGAGGACGGTGGGGACGAGCCGCCGGTCGGCGAGACGGCCGCCGAGCAGGTTGCCGACCAGCAGCCCGCCGCCGAACACCAGCAGGATCGGCGAGACCGCCGCCTCGGAGAAGCCGCCGATCCGGGTCAGGATGGGGGCGATGTAGGTGAAGGCCGCAAAGACGCCGATCCACGACAGCACGGCCGTCAAGAGGCCGAGCAGCACGGCCGGCCGGCCAAGCACGGCAAGGACGCCCTCGGAGCCAGTCTCGTCGCTGTCCGTCGCCTTGTCGGCTGGTACGAACAGGGCAATGACCGCGAAAGCGATGATGCCAACGCCGGTGACTGCCCAGAATGTCGAGCGCCAGCCATAGGCCTGGCCGAGCCAGGTGCCGAACGGGACGCCGAGGATATTGGCAACGGTGAGGCCGGTGAACATGATGGCGATGGCCGAAGCCTTGCGGTTGGCCGGCACCAGCCCCGTCGCCACCACCGAGCCGACGCCGAAGAAGGAGGCGTGGGCGAAGGCGGTGAGCACGCGCGCCGCCATCAGCGTCCAGTAATCGGGCGCCAGGGCACAAGCGAGATTGCCGATGGTGAAGACGAGCATGAGGACCATCAGCAGCGTCTTCTTCGACAGGCGGCCGGCGATGGCGCCAAGCAGCGGTGCGCCTGCGACGACGCCAAGGGCGTAGCCGGAGATCAGCAGGCCGGCGGCCGAAAGCGACACGCCGAGGTCGGCGCTGACGTCGAGCAGCAGGCCCATGATGACGAATTCGGTGACGCCGATGCCGAAGGCACCGGCAGTGAGGGCGTAGAGGGCAATAGGCATCGTTCGTCCCTGGCGGTTCGTGTTGTCGCGTTCCCAAGATCGGGTCGTTGACGCGCACAGAACACCCTTGCGGCCGGCACATGATTTGTGAGATCAATTCATCAATGGCGCGCATCGACATCAACCGTTCCGGCGATATCGAGGTATTCGTGCGCGTGGTGGAACGCGGCACACTGACCGAGGCGTCGCGCGTGCTCGGCATGACGCCATCGGCCGTCAGCAAGCTGCTGCGCCGGCTTGAAGACCGGCTGGGTACAAGGCTCATCAATCGCACGACGCGCAGGCTCCAGCTGACGCCGGAGGGCGCCGCCTTTTACGAGAACGGGTTGCGCATTCTCGGCGAGATCGACGCCGCCGAACAGGAAGCCGCCGCCGGTGCCACGCCACGCGGCCGGCTGCGGGTGAACTGCAACGTGCCCTTCGGCCAGCATTACCTGCTGCCGCTGCTGGCGGAATTCCTCGAGCGCTATCCCGAAATCGTCGTCGACGTCTCGCTGACCGACCGCGTCGTTGACCTGCTGGAAGAACGCGCCGACGTGGCCATTCGAGCAGGTCCGTTGCGGGAGTCGCGGCTGGTGGCGCGCAAGCTGTGGCAGAGCCGGATGGTGATCGTCGGCGCGCCGGACTATCTCGCGCGATACGGGGTGCCTGGCACGCCGGCCGATCTTGCGAGCCACAACTGCCTCGACTTCGGGTTTTCACGGCTGGTCGACGGCTGGGCGTTGGTCGGGGAAGACGGGAACCCGGCAATGGTTAAGCCGCGCGGAAACGCCCTTGTGGGCGATGGCGAGTCGTTACGGCTGATGACGCTGGCAGGGGTTGGGCTCGGCCGGCTGTCGCGCAACCACATCCAGCCGGACATCAATTCCGGCGCCCTTGTGCCGGTGCTGGAGGCTTTCAATCCGGGCGACGAGGAGCCGGTGCAGGCGATCTATGTGGGGCCGAGCAAGCATCTGCCGGCAAGGGTGCGCGCCTTCCTCGACTTTCTCGCGGCGAATGTCCGGCCGCATGAGTGACAAGGCGGTATAGGCAGGCAGCCGCCGGTCAGGCCTGCGAAAGCCGCCGCAGCAAGGGGCGGCTTTCAGCGGCTGCCGAAGATGGCCGAGCCGACGCGAACACTGGTGGCGCCGAAGGCGATGGCGAGTTCATAGTCACCAGACATGCCCATCGACAGTCTTTCAACCCCCGCCTCCCCGGCCAGCTTGTCAAGAAGCGCGAAATGCGGACCGGGGTTCTCGTCGACAGGCGGGATGCACATGAGCCCTTCGATGGCGAGACCGTGCACCGAGCGGCAACGCTCGACAAAGGCGACCGCCTCACGCGGGCCGATCCCCGCCTTCTGGGGTTCCGACCCGATGTTGACCTGGACGTAGAATCTCGGCGCCTTGCCCTGTTTCGCCACCTCTTTCGCCAGCTCGGCCGCGATCTTTTCCCGGTCGATGGTTTCGATGCAATCAAACAGCGCCACCGCCTCCTTGGCCTTGTTCGATTGCAGAGGCCCAATCAGGTGCAGTTCGATGTCGGGGAACTGCTGCTTCAGCCCCGGCCACTTGCCCTGCGCTTCCTGTACACGGTTCTCGCCGAAGACCCGCTGGCCGGCCTCGATGATAGGAATAATGTCGGCAGGCTCGAAGGTTTTCGTGACAGCGACCAGCGTCACCGCACCTGGTGCGCGCTTCGCATCGGCGGTCGCCGCGACTATCGCCTCACGGACGGTCTGGAGCTGTTCGACGGCCTTGTTCATATCTATCCCGAACCCGATATAATGCCTGTCGGCAACCGCAGAGTTGACGCTTCCCGCAATCCATGGTGAAGGTCCGCCCCGACATTTCTGGATCGCCGGATCAACCGCCGTCGGTCGTCGCCCAGTCTTTTAAGTGAAAAACCGGTCATGGCAACCGAACGATACAATCCGCGTGCGGCCGAACCCAAATGGCAGAAGGCCTGGGACGACGCCAAGCTCTTCGAAACGAGGAACGACGATCCGCGCGAGAAATATTACGTGCTGGAGATGTTCCCTTATCCTTCGGGGCGCATCCACATGGGGCATGTGCGCAACTACACGATGGGCGACGTCGTTGCGCGCCATCGCCGGGCGCTCGGCTACAACGTTCTGCACCCGATGGGCTGGGACGCCTTCGGCCTGCCGGCGGAGAACGCCGCGCGCGACAACAAGGTCAACCCGCGCGAGTGGACCTACGCCAACATCGCCACGATGAAGCGCCAGCTGAAGACGATGGGCTTGTCGCTCGACTGGGCGCGCGAATTCGCGACCTGCGACCCGACCTACTACAAGCACCAGCAGAAGATGTTCCTCGACTTCTGGAAGGCGGGGCTGGCCGAACGCAAGTCGGCCAAGGTCAACTGGGATCCCGAGGACATGACCGTGCTCGCCAACGAGCAGGTGATCGACGGACGCGGCTGGCGCTCCGGCGCGCTGGTCGAGCAGCGCGACCTGACGCAGTGGTTCTTCAAGATCACGTCGATGTCGCAGGACCTGCTGGACAGCCTCGAGACACTCGACAAGTGGCCCGAGAAGGTCCGCGTCATGCAGCAGAACTGGATCGGAAGGTCGGAAGGCATGCTGATCCGCTGGCCACTGGTCGAGGCGGTCGAGGGCGCTTCGGAGCTGGAGGTCTACACGACCCGGCCCGACACGATCTTCGGCGCCTCGTTCATGGCGATCGGGGCGGACCATCCGCTGGCCCGGAAGGCTGCGGCCGGCAATGCGGAACTGCAGGCGTTCATCGACGACATAAGGCACAGCGGCACGTCGGCCGCCGAAATCGAGACCGCCGAGAAGCGCGGCTTCGACACCGGACTGCGCGTGGTGCATCCGTTCGATTCCAGCTGGACGCTGCCGGTCTATGTCGCGAACTTCGTGCTGATGGAATACGGCACGGGCGCAATTTTCGGCTGCCCGGCACACGACCAGCGCGATCTCGACTTCGCCAACAAATACGGCCTGCCGGTTGTACCGGTGGTGATGCCGGAAGGCGGCGACGCGGCGACGTACCAGATCACCGAGGAAGCCTTCGTCGACGACGGCAAGATGATCAACTCGCAGTTCCTGAACGGCATGACGCCCGAAGCGGCTTTCGACGAAGTCGCAACGCGGCTGTCGGGCGTGACTATCGGCAACCGGCCGCAGGGCGAGCGCAAGGTGCAGTTCCGCCTGCGCGACTGGCTGATCTCGCGCCAGCGCTACTGGGGCTGCCCGATACCTGTCATCCACTGCGACGATTGCGGCGCGGTACCGGTTCGGGACGACCAGCTGCCGGTGGTGCTGCCAAACGACGTGACCTTCGACAAGCCGGGCAATCCGCTCGACCATCACCCGACGTGGAAGCATGTCGACTGCCCGAGCTGCGGCAAGGCGGCCCGGCGCGACACCGACACGATGGATACGTTCGTCGATTCGTCGTGGTACTTCGCCCGCTTTGCCGATCCGTGGAACGAGAAGCAGCCGACCACGCTGTCCTGCGTCGACGGCAAGAACGGCTGGCTGCCGGTCAACCAGTATATCGGCGGCATCGAGCACGCGATCCTGCACCTGCTCTATTCGCGCTTCTTCACGCGGGCGATGCAGGCGACCGGCCATTTGAACAGTCTGAAGGAACCCTTCGAGGGCATGTTCACCCAGGGCATGGTCGTGCACGAGACCTACAAGGGCCCGGACGGTTGGGTGACGCCGGTCGACGTGAAGATCGAGGAAGTGGATGGCAAGCGCAGCGCCACATTGCTTTCCAGCGGCGCGCCGATCGAGATCGGCTCGATTGAGAAGATGTCGAAGTCGAAGAAGAACGTCGTCGACCCCGATGACATCATCGCGAGCTACGGCGCCGACACGGCACGCTGGTTCATGCTGTCGGATTCACCGCCCGAACGCGACGTGATCTGGACCGAGGCAGGCGTCGAAGGCGCGCATCGCCTGGTGCAGCGTATCTGGCGGCTGATTTCGGAAGCGGCACCGGCGCTTCAGGGCGTGGAGCCCAAGGCGTCGAACGACGGCGATGCCGGCGCGGTCTCGAAGGCTGCGCATCGGACGGTAAAGGCGGTTGGCGAGGATATATCGAGGCTGGCCTTCAACCGGGCTGTGGCGCGGATCTATGAGCTGTCCAACACGCTGCAGGCACCGCTGGCCGAGGTCATAGACGGCCGGGCGTCGCCACAGATGATGGGAGCGGCGCGCCAGGCGCTCGACATGCTGATTGGCCTGATCGCACCGATGATGCCGCATCTGGCGGAAGAGTCCTACGCAGCGCTTGGCGGCAAGGGACTGATCGCCGACCAGCCCTGGCCGGTGTTCGACCCGGCCCTGACGGTGGATAACGACGTCGTCTACCCGGTGCAGATCAATGGGAAGAAGCGTGGTGAATTGACAATCGCCCGCGACGCGGATCAAGGTACAGTAGAGAGAGCCGCGCTCGAGCTCGATTTCGTGCTGAAAGCGCTCGAGGAAAAGACGCCGCGCAAGGTGATCGTCGTGCCGCAGAGGATCGTCAATGTCGTGGTCTGAACTCCCGCTCCTGAAAAATCTGCGCAGCACGGCCCTGGTTGGGGCCATCGTCGCCTTGCCTGTGCTGTCTGCCTGCACGGTCCAGCCGCTGTACTACAATCCGTCGTCCGACGGCGTTCCGACCGGCGTTACCGCCGAACTGTCGTCGATCGCCATCAAGCCGGTGGAAACACGCTATGCGCAGGAAGTGCGCAATCACCTGATCTTCCTCTTGAATGGGGGGAGCGGGCAGCCTGCTGCCGCGCGCTACACGCTGGCGCTCAACGTGACGGCCCTCAGGCAATCAGCCGCCGTTGTCCAGCGCGCCGAGGAAAACGAGCCGACGGCCGGCACGGTCACGCTGACTGCAAACTACGTTCTCACGGAGACGGCGACCGGCAAGGTCGTCGCGGACGGACGTCGCCAGATCGCCTCGTCCTATGACCTGCCGCGGCAGGAGTTCGCGGCCTACAGGGCGGAGCTCGACGCCCAGAACCGCGCCGCCCGGGAATTGGCCGAACTGCTGAAGCTGACGCTTGCGCAACAGCTCATCAGTCCGACCTGATACCTCAGCTCCCGATGGATTGACCGGTCTTGGCCCAGTCGGCCAGGAACTGCTCCAGTCCCTTGTCGGTCAGCGGATGCTTGACCAGCGCCTTCAACGTCGCGGGCGGCACGGTGGCGACATGCGCGCCAATCAGCGCCGCCATCTTGACGTGATTGACGGTGCGAATCGAGGCGGCGAGTATCTCGGTCTGGAAGCCGTAGTTGTCGTAGATCGTCTTGATCTCCTCGATCAGCTCCATGCCGTCGGTGCCCATATCGTCGATGCGGCCGATGAAGGGCGAGATGAAGCTGGCGCCGGCCTTGGCGGCGAGCAGCGCCTGATTTGCAGAAAAGCAGAGCGTGACATTGACCATGCGACCGTCGGAACGGATGTCCTTGCACGCCTTCAGGCCGTCAAGCGTGAGCGGCACCTTGATGCAGACATTGTCGGCGATCTTGGCGAGGACCTTGGCCTCCTTCATCATCTCGGAATATTCGGTGGCAGTGACTTCGGCGGAGACGGGGCCGTCGACGATGTCGCAAATTTCCTTGGTAACCTCGGCGATCTTGCGACCGGACTTGAGGATCAAGGACGGATTGGTGGTGACACCGTCGAGGAGGCCAAGATCATTGAGCTCCCGTATTTCCTTGACGTCCGCAGTGTCGACGAAAAACTTCATGACCGTCTCCTTATCATTGACTCGCCCGGCGAGGATGCTTCGCGTTGGCACTTGCTCTAGCCGAAACTACGCGCAAGGTCACGTCCAATGAGAGACGATTCGCCCTACGCAAAAGCCGCGCCGGTTCTGGTGCCGATGCCGGCACCGCGACCTTATACATATGCCGTCCCCGACGGGATGACAGTGGTGCCGGGTTCGATAGTTCGGGTGCCGCTCGGACCACGTGAAGTGGCCGGAATCGTCTGGGACAGCGCCGCCGATCCGGTCGATGCCAAGAAGCTCCGGCCTATCTCGCAGGTGTTCGATTGCCCGCCCATCGATCGCGACATGAGGCGTTTCGTCGACTGGGTGTCGGCCTACACGCTGTCGCCGCCCGGCATGGTCGCGCGCATGCTGCTGCGGGCACCGGCGGCGTTCGATCCGGAGCCCTGGAGCGAGGGGCTGAAGCGAACGGAGCTCATGCCCGACCGGATGACGGCGGCGCGGTCGCGGGTGCTTGAGGCATCCTCGGATGGCTTCGCCTGGACGCGGTCCGGCCTTGCGCATGCCGCCGGCGTGTCGGCGACCGTCGTCGAGGGACTGCGCGCGCAGGGCGTGTTCGAGACGGTGATGATCCCGCCGCGTCCCGTGGTTGCGGCTCCGGATGCGGGCTTCGGCTCCCCGGACCTTTCGTCGGACCAGCAGGGTGTTGCCGACATGCTGCGGGAGACAGCGCTCAAGGGAGGATCATCCGTCACGCTGATCGATGGCGTCACCGGATCCGGCAAGACGGAAGTCTATTTCGAGGCGGTGGCCGCGGCGTTGGAAAAGGATCACCAGGTACTCATCCTGCTGCCCGAAATTGCGCTGACGCATGCCTTTCTGGAGCGCTTCCAGGACCGCTTCGGCTCAAAGCCCGGCGAATGGCACTCGGACCTGGCGCCCCGCATGCGGGAGCGCGTTTGGCGCCAGGTCGCGGAAGGCAGCGTCCGGGTGGTCGCGGGCGCGCGGTCGGCGCTCTTCCTGCCGTTCAACAGGCTCGGACTGATCGTCGTCGACGAGGAGCACGACCCGGCCTACAAGCAGGAGGATCGCGTCTCCTACAATGCCCGCGACATGGCGGTGGTGCGTGGCCATATCAGCGGCTTCCCCGTGGTGCTCGCCTCGGCGACGCCGTCGATCGAGAGCCGGGTCAATGCCATGCAGGGCCGCTACGCGCTGGCCAAGCTGCCTGGCCGGTTTGCCGATGCGGCGATGCCTGACCTCAGGGCCATCGACATGCGCCGCAATCCGCCGGCGCGGGGAAGGTTCCTGTCGCCGGTGCTGGTCTCGGAGATCGGCAAGACATTGGCGCGCGGCGAGCAGTCGCTGCTCTTCCTCAACCGTCGCGGCTATGCACCTTTGACGCTCTGCAGAGTCTGCGGCCACCGCTTCCAGTGCCCCGACTGTTCGAGCTGGCTGGTCGAGCACCGTTTCCGCGGCCAGTTGATCTGCCACCATTGCGGCCACAACGAAAAGCGTCCCGATGCCTGCCCGGAATGCGGCACGCTCGACCATCTAGTGGCCTGCGGACCTGGCATCGAGCGAATCGCCGAGGAAGTCGTGGCCGAGTTCCCCGATGCCCGCACCATCGTGCTGTCGTCCGACATCATGGGCGGCGTGCGGCGGATGCGGCTGGAGCTTGAGGCGATCGCAAAGGGCGAGGCGGACATCGTCATCGGCACTCAGTTGGTCGCCAAGGGACACAATTTCCCGAACATGACGCTGGTTGGCATTGTCGATGCCGACCTCGGACTGGCGAATGGCGACCCGCGCGCTGCCGAACGGACGTTCCAGCTTCTGTCGCAGGTGACGGGCCGGGCCGGGCGCACGGGCCGCAAGAGCCTTGGCCTGCTGCAGACCTTCCAGCCTGATCACCCGGTGATGCGGGCGATCGTTTCGGGGGACGCGGAGGCATTCTATGAAAGGGAGATCGCGGAGCGGGAAAAGGCCGGGCTGCCGCCGTTCGGCAGGCTCGCCGGCATCATCGTCAGCGCGGCGACCCGCGCGGAGGCAGAAAGCCACGCAAGAGGCCTGCGTCGCTCGGCGCCGCGTTCCGCGGACATCCAGGTGCTCGGACCGGCGGAGGCGCCGCTGGCCCTGCTCGCCGGCCGGCATCGCTTCCGCCTGCTCGTGCAGGGCGAGAGGCGGTCGGACATGCAGGAATTCGTTCGCGCCATGCTCGCGGCAGGTCCGAAGGTGAGGGGTTCGGTCAGGGTATCCGTGGACATCGATCCGCAGAGCTTTCTGTGACGCGTGCCGCGCCCCCGGATTTGCGTTTGGCAGGCGTCGCGCTAGGATGAGGAAGGGTTCGGGGCAACAGCCAGAGGGGGCGGATGATGGGCTTTGAATTTCCCTGGCCGACGGCGCAGGGGGAGTGGCTGGCCTGGTCGAGCGGCGCCGTCACCGTGCTTTTCGGCGTGGTGCTGCTGTTTGCCCCGGGACTGTCGTTCAAGCTGCTCCGACTGCAGACCAGCCCGGACCATCCGGAGGCCGTCGCCGAGGCACGCGGGACGATGTCCGGCTTCTATCTCGGACTCGGACTCTGCTGCCTGCTGCTGGCGCAGCCGCTGCTCTATCTGGCGCTTGGCGCATCCTGGCTTTTCACGGCTTTCGGCCGCATCGTGTCGATGATGTCGGACCGCGGCAACACGCTCTACAACTGGGCCTGGCTTGCCCTCGAAGCGGTGCTTGCCGCGCTGCCGCTCGGGTATGCCTTTGGATTCCTACAGTGAATCGAAGCCAGCTTGCGCCGGGCCGGTGCAGAGTGCGACAATAGCGCCCGAAAGGCCTTTCCGGCAACGTGTTGCGGTCTCCAAAAGCCTGTGCTAGACGGCAATCGACTTTCGGCAGGGGGATGCGGACTGTGTGCGCCCGGGGTCGAGAAATTCCAGTGAGGCCAATGATTTAGTCAGCTTTTCCGGCTGGCGTTGCATAAATCGCGGGCCAACCAGAGAAGAGAAAAGACGATCAGTGGCAAAGTCCAGCTCGCCAATCTCAGGTATCGCCGATCGCTATGCGGGTTCGCTGTTTGAACTTGCGCTTCAGTCCAATTCAGTCGCCAAGGTCGAAACGGACCTCAGCCGCTTCGAAGAGTTGCTGAACGGCAGCGACGATCTCACCCGCATGATCAAGAGCCCGGTGTTTTCGGCTGACGAACAGTACAAGTCAGTCGTGGCCATCGCCGACAAGGCCAAGATCACGGGGCTGGTCGGAAACTTCCTGCGCGTCGTGGCCAGGAACCGGCGTCTGTTCGCCATCCCGACGATCATCAAGTCGTTCCGCAGCATTGCTGCCGAACAGCGTGGCGAAGTGACCGCCGATGTCGTGTCGGCTCACCCGCTGACCGCCGCGCAGAAGTCCGAACTGACCACGGCCCTGAAAGGGGTGGCCGGCAAGGACGTGGTGATCTCGGCGGCGGTCGATCCGTCGCTGCTCGGCGGACTGGTCGTCAAGATCGGCTCGCGCCAGATAGATACGTCGCTCAAAACAAAACTTAATTCGCTCAAGCTTGCACTGAAAGAGGTCGGCTGATGGACATCCGCGCCGCGGAAATTTCCGCAATTCTCAAAGACCAGATCAAGAATTTCGGCAAAGAGGCCGAAGTCTCCGAAGTCGGCCAGGTCCTGTCGGTCGGCGACGGCATCGCCCGCGTCTATGGCCTCGACAATGTCCAGGCCGGCGAGATGGTCGAGTTTCCAGGCGGCATCCGCGGCATGGCGCTCAATCTTGAAAGCGACAATGTCGGCGTCGTCATCTTCGGTGCTGACCGCGACATCAAGGAAGGCGACATCGTCAAGCGCACGGGTTCGATCGTCGACGTTCCCGTCGGTCCGGGCCTGCTCGGCCGCGTCGTCGACGCGCTCGGCAATCCGATCGACGGCAAGGGTCCGATCAAGGCGACCGAACGCCGCCGCGTCGACGTCAAGGCGCCCGGCATCATCCCGCGCCAGTCGGTCAACGAGCCGATGTCGACCGGCCTCAAGGCCATCGACGCGCTGATCCCGGTCGGCCGCGGCCAGCGCGAGCTGGTCATCGGCGACCGTCAGACCGGCAAGACCGCCATCATTCTCGACACGATCCTCAACCAGAAGTCGGTGCACGACAACGGCCCGGAAACGGACAAGCTTTACTGCGTCTACGTCGCCGTCGGCCAGAAGCGCTCGACCGTCGCGCAGTTCGTGAAGGTTCTCGAGGAGCGCGGCGCGCTCCAGTATTCGATCATCATCGCCGCGACCGCTTCGGACCCGGCGCCGATGCAGTTTCTGGCCCCCTTCTCGGGCTGCGCCATGGGCGAGTACTTCCGCGACAACGGCATGCACGCGCTGATCAGCTACGACGATCTGTCGAAGCAGGCCGTCGCATACCGCCAGGTGTCGCTGCTGCTGCGCCGCCCGCCAGGCCGTGAAGCGTACCCGGGTGACGTCTTCTACCTGCACTCGCGCCTGCTGGAGCGTGCTGCAAAGTTGAACAAGGACAATGGCAGCGGCTCGCTGACGGCTCTGCCGATCATCGAGACGCAGGCCAACGACGTGTCGGCCTACATCCCGACCAACGTGATCTCGATCACCGACGGCCAGATCTTCCTCGAGACGACGCTGTTCTTCCAGGGCATCCGTCCTGCCGTGAACGTCGGCCTCTCGGTGTCACGCGTCGGCTCGGCGGCCCAGATCAAGGCGATGAAGCAGGTCGCCGGCTCGATCAAGGGCGAACTCGCACAGTATCGCGAGATGGCGGCCTTCGCGCAGTTCGGCTCGGATCTCGACGCCGCGACGCAGCGCCTGCTCAACCGCGGCGCACGCCTCACCGAGCTTCTCAAGCAGCCGCAGTTCTCGCCGCTGAAGACCGAGGAGCAGGTCGCCGTGATCTTCGCAGGCGTCAACGGCTATCTCGACAAGCTGGCGCTGAACCAGATCAGCAAGTTCGAGCAGGGCCTGCTGGCGCACATGCGCTCCGACGGCAAGGACGTGCTCGAGGCCATCCGCAAGGAGAAGGCGCTGAGCGACGAACTTCGCGACAAGCTGAAGGCCCATATCGACGCCTTCGCGAAGAACTTCGCCTGAGAGTGACGGACAGGGCATGGCCTCTCTAAAAGACCTCCGCAACCGTATCGCCTCGGTCAAGGCGACGCAGAAGATCACCAAGGCGATGCAGATGGTCGCCGCGGCGAAGCTGCGCCGTGCGCAGGAAGCTGCGGAGGCGGCCCGTCCCTATTCGCAGCGGATGGGCGCGGTTCTGGCCAACATCGCCGATGCCGTTGGTGGCGGCGGCGACGCGCCGGCGCTCATGACCGGCACCGGCAAGGACGACACGCATCTCCTGGTCGTATGCACGGCCGAACGCGGTCTTTGCGGCGGCTTCAACAGCCAGATCGCCCGCTTCGCCCGCGACCACATCCGCAAGCTCCAGGGCCAGGGCAAGACGGTTAAGATCATCTGCGTCGGCAAGAAGGGCTTCGACATCCTTCGCCGCGACTTCGCCTCGCTGATCATCGAGCGGGTCGATCTGCGCGAAGCCAAGCAGGTCGGTTTCGTGCATGCCGATGCGATCGCCAAGAAGATCATCTCGCTGTTCAACGAAGGCGGCTTCGACGTTTGCACCCTGTTCTACTCGGAGTTCAAGTCGGTGATCAGCCAGGTCCCGACGGCGCAGCAGATTATTCCGGCTGCGGTCGAATCGGAAGGCAAGGCGGAAGTCCAGGGCGGCAATGCGGCTTATGAATACGAGCCGGAGCCGGGTGAGATCCTGTCGGATCTGATCCCGCGCAACATTTCGGTCCAGGTGTTCCGGGCGCTGCTCGAGAACGCTGCCGGCGAGATGGGCGCCAAGATGAGCGCGATGGACAATGCGACACGCAATGCCGGTGACATGATCAACAAGTTGACCATCACCTACAACAGGCAGCGCCAGGCGCAGATCACCAAGGAACTGATCGAAATCATTTCGGGCGCGGAAGCGCTCTAAGGCAAGAGGCAAGAAAAATGGCGAAAGCAGCTACCCCAAAGGCGGCCCCGGCAGCCAAGAAGGCCCCCGCGGCCACCAAGGCCACACCAGCGAAGGCTGCCGCACCGAAGGCCAAGGCTGCCAGCAAGGCGGCTCCGGCCAAAGCGGCAGCGGCGACGCGGAGCGCCTCGATCAAGGCGCCGGCGGCAAAGCTGCTGGCCAAGGGCAAGGCGGGCCAGGTTTCGCAGGTCATCGGCGCCGTCGTCGACGTGACCTTCGACGGCGACCTGCCGGCGATCCTGAACGCGCTCGAGACGATGAACGGCGACAACCGGCTGATCCTGGAAGTCGCGCAGCATCTCGGCGAGAACGCGGTCCGCTGCATTGCCATGGACACTACCGAAGGCCTCGTTCGCGGCCAGGAAGTCTATGACACGGAATCGCCGATCACCGTGCCGGTGGGCGACGAGACGCTCGGCCGCATCATGAACGTCATCGGCGAGCCGGTCGACGAAGCCGGCCCGGTCGTCACCAAGTCGCGCCGCGCCATCCATCAGGACGCACCTGCCTATGTCGACCAGTCGACGGAAGCGCAGATCCTCGTCACCGGCATCAAGGTCGTCGACCTGCTGGCGCCCTACGCACGCGGCGGCAAGATCGGCCTGTTCGGCGGCGCCGGCGTCGGCAAGACCGTGCTGATCCAGGAACTGATCAACAACGTCGCGAAGGCGCATGGCGGCTATTCGGTGTTCGCCGGTGTCGGCGAGCGCACCCGCGAGGGCAACGACCTCTATCACGAGATGATCGAGTCGGGCGTCAACAAGGATCCGCACGAGCATGGCGGTTCGACCGAGGGGTCCAAGTGCGCGCTCGTGTTCGGCCAGATGAACGAGCCGCCCGGCGCCCGCGCCCGCGTCGCTCTCTCGGGCCTGACGATCGCCGAGCATTTCCGCGACCAGGGCCAGGACGTACTGTTCTTCGTCGACAACATCTTCCGCTTCACGCAGGCCGGCTCGGAAGTGTCGGCGCTGCTTGGCCGCATTCCCTCGGCCGTGGGCTACCAGCCGACGCTCGCCACCGACATGGGCCAGATGCAGGAGCGCATTACCTCGACCCACAAGGGCTCGATCACCTCGGTGCAGGCGATCTACGTGCCCGCCGACGACTTGACCGACCCGGCGCCTGCGACGTCGTTCGCGCATCTTGACGCGACGACCGTTCTCAACCGCGCGATCTCGGAAAAGGGCATCTACCCAGCCGTCGATCCACTCGATTCAACCTCGCGTATGCTCGACCCGATGATCGTCGGCGAAGAGCACTACCAGGTTGCCCGCCGTGTGCAGGAAATCCTTCAGCGCTACAAGTCGCTGCAGGACATCATCGCGATCCTCGGCATGGACGAGCTCTCGGAAGAGGACAAGGTGACCGTGGCGCGCGCCCGCAAGGTCGAGCGCTTCCTGTCGCAGCCCTTCTTCGTCGCCGAAGTGTTCACCGGCTCGCCGGGCCAGCTGGTGCCGCTCGAAGACACGATCAAGAGCTTCAAGGGCCTCGTCGAAGGCGAGTACGATCACCTGCCGGAAGCTGCCTTCTACATGGTCGGCGGCATCGACATGGCGATCGCCAAGGCGCAGAAGCTGGCCGCCGAGGCTGCCTAAGCAGAAACTGACCTGGGTGCAGGCGGGCTTGCCGCCTGTACCGGCATAAACAGCGCTGTGAGAAGAGATGGCTGAAGCTTTCCAATTCGAACTGGTTTCGCCCGAGCGCCTGCTCGTTTCGGAGCAGGTCGAGTCTGTTGTCATTCCCGGTGCCGAAGGTGAAATGACCGTGATGGCCAACCACTCGCCCGTGATGACCACGGTCAATCCGGGTGTCGTTACCGTCAAGACGGCGGCCGGGGCGACGGAGCGTTTCGTGGTGTTCGGCGGCTTTGCCGACATCCTGCCTACGGGCTGCACGCTGCTGGCCGAATCGGCGATGCTCATGGCCGACGTCGAACCGGGCGACATTGCCAAGCGCATCGAGAAGGCACGCGAGGATGCGGCCAACGCGCATGACGATCATGCGCGCACCAAGGCCGAGCAGTTCCTGCATCAACTCACGACGCTGGAAGGTGCCGTCATTCCGGGCTGACCCGGGTACAATCCGAAATCCGAAAGCCGGGCCCTATGGTCCGGCTTTTTGTTTGGAGCGCGAGTTTCGACTGGTCCAGCAGCCGCAAACCGCGGGCCAGATCATGAATTCTGCGCTAGAGCAGACTGGTCGGACAATCCTGCCGGCCTCATCCCAGCGTGCCGGCAATGACCTCGCAGACACCAGACCAGCGCTATGCAGCCTTCCGCGAGAGCGCATTCCTGCGCTTCTGGATCGCACGCTTTCTCGCGACCTTCTCGACGCAGATCGTGTCCGTCGCGGTCGGCTGGCAGATCTATGACCTGACGCGCGATCCGCTCGACCTCGGGCTGGTCGGCATCATCCAGTTCCTGCCCGCGCTGCTCCTCGTGCTCGTCACGGGCGCGGTTGCGGACCGGTTCGGGCGGCGTCTCATCATGGGTATCTCGGCCGGCCTGGAGGCGCTCTGTGCGCTCGCGCTGGTGTTGTTCTCCTGGCATGGCCTGACCGGGCCCGGACCCATCTTCGGCGTGCTCGGGGTGTTCGGCATCGCGCGGGCCTTCTTCGGTCCGGCCTCGGCCTCGCTGGTCGCCAATCTGGTGCCGAAGGAGATCTTCGCCAATGCGGTGGCGTGGAACTCGTCGGCCTGGCAGACGGCGACGATCGTCGGACCGGTGGCCGGCGGCCTGCTTTACGGCCTGTCGCCGGAGATCGCCTACGGCACGGCCGCCGTGATGATGGCCGCAGGTACGGTGCTTATCTTCTCGATCCCCAAGCCGAAGCAGCGCAGTTCCACCGACAAGCCGACGGTCGAAACCCTGTTTGCCGGCATCCGCTACATCATGGGCGAGAAAGTGGTGCTGGGCGCCATCTCGCTCGACCTGTTCGCCGTGCTGCTGTCGGGCGCCGTCGCGCTGCTGCCGGTCTATGCGCGCGACATACTCGAACTCGGCCCGTGGGGGCTCGGCCTGTTGCGCGCGGCACCGGGCGTGGGTGCGATCCTGGTGGCGGTCTGGCTTGCCGGCCATCCATTGCGCGATCACGCCGGTGCCCTGATGTTCGGCTTCGTGGCGCTGTTTGGCGTCCTCACCGTGGTTTTCGGCGTCTCCACCGTGCCGTGGCTGTCGATCGCCGCGCTGGCCCTGCTAGGGGCGGCGGACATGATCAGCGTCTATGTGCGCGAGACGCTGATCCAGCTCTGGACGCCGGATGTGGTGCGCGGGCGGGTCAACGCGGTCAACATGGTGTTCGTCGGCGCGTCCAACGAGCTCGGGGAATTTCGCGCCGGGACGATGGCGGCCCTGATCGGCACGGTTCCGGCGGTGGTGTTTGGCGGCGTCGGCGCCGTCGCGGTCGCCGGGATCTGGGCTTACCTGTTTCCCGAACTCAGGCGCATCAGGCACCTTGAGGGGCGCGATCTCGACTAGCCTCGGGCAGGTGTGCCGAAGATGGTTTCGAGGAACTCATGCAGCCAGCGCTTCAGGTGAATGTCCCAGATCAGCCGCCCACCGAGATGGTCGCGACCGGGCTGGGCCCCGGGCAGCTCGAAGCGATGCGCGCCGTGCACGACCCAGCGCTGCATCATCATCTGCGTCAGTTCGGCGTGAAACTGGATGCCCCAGGCATTGTTTCCATAGCGAAAAGCCTGGTTTTTATAGGTCTCGGCTGTCGCAAGCAGGGTGGCGCCGGAAGGAAGCGAAAAGCCTTCCCTGTGAAACTGATAGACCATCTCCGGCCACTGCATCAGCGCCTTGCCGTCCTCAGTCGGCTCGAGCGGGTACCAGCCTATCTCCACCAGACCCTTGTCGTGGCCCTCGACCTTGCCGCCGAGATGGTTGACCAGCATCTGGGCGCCGAGGCAGATGCCGAGGAAAGGCCGGTCCTCCCGAAGCGGCACCTGCAGCCAGTCCGTCTCGCGGCGGACGAACTCGTCCTCATCATTGGCGCTCATGGGGCCGCCGAAAACGACTGCACCGGCATGGCCGTCGAGCGTGTCGGGAAGGGGGTCGCCAAGCGGCGGCCGGCGGATATCGAGGTCGAAGCCCGATTCCAGCAATACGTGACCCACTCTGCCGGGGCTTGATCGTTCCTGGTGCAAAACCACCAGAACCTTGGGTCGCTGAACGTCGAGAGTCGGCATCGATGTCAGTCTTCTTCGGTCGCCCTGCCAATTGCATCGGGTGCGTTACGCTGCGCCTTCTGGCGCTCGAGGATGCGGTCGCGCCGGTCGACACCGATCAGTTCGGCGATGCGCCACAGGATGTTTTCCTCAAGTTCGTGCATCTCGCCGTCCGCAAAGACGATCTCCCACATCAGTCCGATGAATTCCACCCGCTCCTCGGCATCGAGGTGACGCTTGAGGACGCTGGTGAACGAATAGAGATCGACGGCATCTTCGTCAGCCTCGCCCCCGGCGGCCACGAGCCGATCGAGTGCCTCGCCGGTGACGCCGTAGGACTCGCTCAGGATCTGCTTCATCCGCTCCCACTCGACGTCCTGGCGAACGCCGTCGGCGTCCATGATGTGGTACATCAGCGCCGCGGCTGCGACGCGGGGATCGTCAGCCGCGGGACCGCTGGTCCCGCCTTCGCTTCCAGCCGGCAATTTCTTCAGAAAGGCAACGACACGATCGAACATGTTTCCCCCAGGCGCCAATTATCGCTTTTGGTTCAGAACAGACGGAACCGGCTTTCAGGCTTCTCAGAGCCTTCTTCCGGATCGACGCCGGGGTCGTCAGGCAGCCTGACGACATTGGAGGGCAGCGCGTCAGCCGTGTCCTCCGGATCGGCCGGGTCCGACGCGTCCGGTGGCCTCGCGGGCTCAGCCGCTTCTGCCGGAGCGGCCTCTTCCTTCGCCGGAACGTCCTTGTCAGGGACGGCAACGGTCTCGCCGGCAGCGGCGGCCGCTGGCTTGGCGGCAACTGGCTGTTTCTCGGCCGGGATCACTACGGGCTCGGCTTCTTCGACGTCAATGTCTTCCACCGGCGGCGCCAGTGACGGGCGCATGGCCTGCCCGTCCGCATCGTCCTGTTCGATCAACTGGCCGATACGTTCGACGGGCACCCGCCATTCGAACGCGTCGAGCTTGCCGGTCACCGGCGATACCGGCGCCCAATGCTCGGACACATAGCCGTCGGCAACCCAGGCAGGGTCGCGTGGGGCGCGGACCGCCTTCGACAGCAGCTGCCGGACTCGGCCCTGGTCGCCGGTCTCCAGTTCTTCGATGTCTGCGAGCAGGAGATAGGCGCCTTCGCGCGGCTGGATGCGGATGGCAGCCTCCGCGGCCTTGCGGGCTTCGCCGAACTCCTTGGCATCGAGAGCCGCGCGGGCAACCGCGAGCGACGATTCCACATGGTTCTGCTTGAGCGCCTCGAGCTTCCTCGCCCGCTTGAGGCGGTCATGCACAGCGTCGCCATGCCTTGCATGGATGTAGAGATCGGCAACTTCCGGATGGGGCTCGGCCTTCCATGCCGCCTCGAGAATCTTGGCCCCGCGCTTGGTGTCGTCCTGCTTGAACAGAGCCTTGGCGGCTGCAACGGCGGCCGGCGCAAAATCGGGGCGCAGACGATTGGCCTCGATCGCTGCCGCACGGGCGGCGACGGGATCGCTGTCGAGAAGATCCTCGGCCTTGGCGGTCAGAAGCACGGCGCGACGCCGGTTCGCGGCATCGCGTTCGATCTGTCGCGTCGAGGCCTGCGCGTCGACAAGCTTGATGGCGCCGTCCCAGTCGCCGCGCGCCGTCTTTTCTTCCAGCGTCGATTCGGAGGCCCAGCCGAGTTGCGGCGCGACATCGGCCGCACGCGCGGCGTAGTGCTGAGCAGCGGTGCGGTCGCCAAGACGCTCGGCCTCGAGATAGAGGCCGCGCAGGCCGAGCAGCCGCATTTCGGGGTCGTCCAGCATGCGCTCGAATTTTTCGCGTGCCGAGTCGTGGTCGCCCTCGAGCAGAGATGCCTGGGCGTCTAGCAGGTGGATCAGCGGCTCGGTATCGGAACGGATGAGCTTCGCCGCCTGCTTGTTCATCTTGCGGGCAAGTGCTGCATCGCCGGCGCCGGCGGCGATCAAGCCGGTCGACAGTGCCTGATAGCCCCGGTCGCGCTGCCGCACGCGGAAATAGCGGGCGATCGTATAGGGGCTGTTCCATATCGACTTGATCAGCCACCAGGCGATCATGACGGCGGCGACAACAGCCGTCACGGCGACGGCGGCCACCATGAGGCTGACGCGGTACTGGTAGCCACCAAAGGTGACAAGCATGTCGCCCGGGCGGTCAGCGAGCCAGGCAAAGCCCGCGGCGAGCGCCAGGATGAAAATCAGGAAAATGAGGATGCGGATCATGTCGACGTCCTCACTCGGCCTGCATCGCGCCGGCCACGGCCTGATCGGCGAGTTTCTCGACCTGCACGCGCGCCCTGATCCTTTCGGCGAAAGCCGCACCGGCTGCCTTGGCCGGCTCGGGCAAGGTCTCATACTCGGCGAGCGCCTTTTCCAGATCGCCGGCCTGGATGGCGACTTCCATGCGCGCGACGATTTCCGGCACGCCGTCGCCCTCGACTGCGCCGATGGGGCGGACCGAAACGAGCGACTCGGCGCTCGTCAGCAGGCGCTCGACAATGCCGGCATCCTTCTTGGGCGGTGCCGCGGCTGCGATCATTGCGTTGGCGGCCGCATCTGTTTCGGCAACAAGCTCGGCCTGCGTCGCAACGCCGTCCTCGGCATAGGTGCGGAGATCGGCAATGTCGGGTGACTCTGGGGCAATGGCCGCGAATGTCTCGATTTCCGACTGGAACGGCACGCCGCGCTCGATCGCCGACTTCAGTGCCGAGGAGGCGATCGCCAGCGCAATCTTCGGCTGGCCGGCCTGCGCCTCGACTTTCGAAGACAGGCCCTGGAGGCTTTGTTCGAAGGCGCCGAGCCTGCCATCGATTGCCGTGTTCGCTTCGTCGGCTGACTTCACCTGTGCCTCGATTGCGGCAATCCGCTCGTTAAGGGCGGCGATGTCTTCGGGAGACGGGCCGCTCGCATTCTGGGCCTGGCCGGCAAGCCGGCTGTCGATGTCCTCGATCCGCGTGCGCAGCGCCTCCAACCCGGCCGTATCGCCAGCAGAGCCAGACTCGACCGCCTTCTGCAGCGATGCGACTTCTGTCTTCACCTGTTCGACGGCGCCGGACAGGTTTTCGACGGTTGCGGGATCGACACCGGAACCTGTGGCCGGGTTGTCTCTGAGAGCGGCGACTTCCGACTTCAGCGTCGCGATCTCGCCCTCGAGCTGGCTCGACCCCGGGTCGGAAGCAACCTGCGTGCGGGGCGTGCCAAGGATGCCGGCATATTGCAGCAGTCCTGCAGCGACCAGCGCGACGATCGCGCCGACAACACCGGCTGCGAAAACCGGTAGGCGCGACCCACTCCTCGGTGCCGTGGATGCGGGTTCGGGCTGGGACTGCGCCCTCTCGCCGTCCGTATCGCGGTCATTCGGCGGTGTTTCGTCGAGATTGTAATCGGACGAAGAGGAAGTTTCCGGATCGCCGGCCTTCGCCTCGACGGCAGCTTCCTTGCTGGAGTCGTCCGACGCGGAAGCAGACGCTTTTTCGTCGGTGGCTGGGGCGTCCTCGAAACCTGATGGGGTGGTGGCGGCTTCGGACTCATCAGCGACGCGCGACACCGAACCGGGTTCGAGCTCGATGGTGACGGGCTCGCGCTTGGTCTTGGAATGCCGGGTCCTGGGGGTCTTGACCATAAGCGGCCTCCGCAAGTGACTGTGTATTCAGGATGTTCAGGACATCCCTATCATACCGGTGCATCGAGAAAAGAGGCAGCGTTATGACGGGGTCAGGTTGGATTGCCCAGAATGGAAAGCAGCCCGGCTTCAGTTGGTTCCGTGGCGGTGCGAACTCGGGTGAATCCGGAGCTGCGAAGTTCGGCCGCCACCCGTCCTGATATGCAACAGATTTCGGTCGTTTCAAGAAGGCGAGAGACTGCCGGCAGCCGCGACAGCCTGGCTAGCGCTTCCGCCGCGGTGAGGGAGTAGACCAGCGCGGCATCCACCGCCATGCCGCCAAGGGCTTCTAATGCGGTCGCTTCGTCGAGTGGGGCTGCAACCGTGTCGTAGGTTTCAAGTGGCAGCACCTTAATCCCGGCAGACGCGAGCGCGGCTTCGAATGTCGGACGGCGCAGGCGCCCGCAAAGATAGACCACGGGTCCGGGGGCGCCCGATGCGATGATGGCAGCGGCAAGCTGCTCGGCATCGCCGCGACCTTCGACAATGTCGGCAAAACCGGCCCTGCGCGCTGCCTCGGCCGTCTTCTCGCCTACGCAGTAGCAGTGGGCTGATTTCAGTGCCGAGGCGAGCGGGTGGGGCAGGTTGCGAACGGCGTTTGCCGACGTCGTTGCGACCGTGGCCAAGTCCGGCGGCAAGGCTGACAGTTCGACAGGCAGAGGCCTGATTTCAGACAGCGGCACGATAAGAGGCTGATAGCCGGAAGCCTCGAGTACCCGTGCGGTTTCGGTGGCATCGGGCTCGGCCCGCGTCACAAGCACGCGGCGGCGCGTTTCAGCCCCAGTCATCGAAGAATCGCGGACCAGCCTGCGCTCGCACCTTCTCCGCGGCCGCCAGTCCGATCTCGGCCGCGTCGGCTGCGCTGCCGTTGCCTGAAGCGTGATAGTATTGCGTGCCGTCGGGCGAAAGGACGGACCCGCTGAAGGTAAGCCTGTCGCCGTCCGTTGCTGCATAGCCCGCAAGCGGCATGCGGCAGGAACCGTCGAGTGCCGACAGGAAGGCGCGCTCGCATACCAGCGCATGGCCGGTGGGGGCATGGTGGATCGCCGCGACCAGTTCGCTGATGCGCGTATCGCCGCTTCGGGTCTCGATGGCGATCGCGCCCTGGCCGGGAGCCGGCGGAAACATCTCGACGGACATCACATCCGTGGCGATATGCGGCATCCCGAGCCGATTCAGACCCGCCAGCGCGAGGATCGTGCCATCGGCAATGCCGTCGTCGAGCTTGCGCAGCCGCGTCTGCACATTGCCGCGGAACATGACGACCTTGAGGTCGGGCCTCAGCCGCAGGACCTGCGCCTGCCGGCGCAGCGACGAAGAACCGACCGTCGCGCCCAACGGCAGGCCCTCGATCGAGGCTGAAGCCCTGCCGACAAAGGCGTCGCGCGGGTCCTCCCGCTCAAGGAAAGCCGAGAGTTCGAGGCCTTCCGGCAGCCTGGTGGCCATATCCTTCGACGAATGCACGGCGATATCGATGCGTCCGGACAGCAGCGCTTCCTCGATCTCCTTTGTGAACAGGCCCTTGCCGCCGACCTCCGACAGGGGGCGGTCCTGGATGCGGTCGCCGCTCGTCGATATCACGTCGATGGAAAAAGCCGTTTCCGGCAGCGCATGCGCCGCCATCAGCCGTGAACGGGTTTCCTGTGCCTGGGCCAGCGCCAGGGGACTTCCGCGCGTTCCGATCTTCAACGTGGTTGTTTGCATGACGCGGTCCGTGATAACCCCCGCGGCGGCGGGACTTTTGCCGCCACCTCCTAACGCATGATCCTGAAAAGGGGAAACCCGTTTTCGGGCAGCTCATGCCAGCATCGCAGGAAGCGTTGGCGCAACGACCATGGAATCAAGCGACGGGTTGATCCGGGTTCTCGGCATCGAGACAAGCTGCGACGAGACCGCAGCCAGCGTCGTCGAACTGCGCGGCGATCAGGCTGCCGAGATACGCTCCAGCGTGGTTCTCAGCCAGATCGAGGAGCACGCCGCCTTCGGCGGCGTGGTGCCGGAGATCGCGGCGCGGGCGCATGTGGAATCGCTCGACGGAATTGTCGAGGCGGCGCTTGAAGATGCCGGAATGGGACTGGCGGATGTCGACGCCGTTGCCGTGACGGCCGGGCCGGGCCTGGTCGGCGGACTCATCGTCGGGCTGATGACGGCCAAGGCGATCGCCGCCGCGGCCGGCAAGCCGCTGCTCGCCATCAATCACCTCGAAGGCCATGCGCTCACGGCGCGCCTGACCGACGGATTGGCGTTTCCCTATCTGCTGCTGCTGGTATCCGGCGGCCATACGCAGATCGTGCTGGTTCGCGGCGTGGGCGACTACCAGCGCTGGGCGACCACGATCGACGACGCGCTCGGCGAAGCCTTCGACAAGACGGCCAAGATGCTCGGGCTCGCCTATCCGGGCGGACCGAATGTGGAAAAGGAGGCAATGCGCGGCGATGCTTCGCGCTTCGCCTTCCCGCGACCGATGAAGGGCTCGGCGCAACCGGATTTCTCGTTTTCGGGCCTCAAGACCGCGGTTCGCCAGGCCGCCGGGGCTGCAGCGCCGCTCTCCGACAGCGATGTCGCCGATGTCTGCGCTTCGTTCCAGGAGGCTGTTTCGGATGCGCTGGCAGACCGGGTGGCAAGAAGTCTCGCCCGGTTTCGCGAAGAATTTCCGGACATTGCGCAGCCGGCGCTCGTCGTTGCCGGCGGCGTCGCGGCCAACAGGCAGATCAGGGCAGAACTCGAGGCACAGTGCTCGCAGCAGGGCTTCCGCTTCATCGCGCCGCCGCATGAATTGTGCACGGACAATGCCGCGATGATCGCATGGGCGGGCATAGAGCGGTTGCGCGCCGGTCTCGGGCAGGATGACGCGGCGTCTTTCGTGCCGCGCTCGCGCTGGCCGCTCGATGAGGTGTCGCGGCCGCTGGTCGGCTTTGGCCGGCGTGGAGCCAAGGCATGATCGGCTCCTTTACCGTCACCGTGCTGGGCGGTGGCGCCTGGGGCACGGCACTGGCCATGCAGGCGCGGCGTGCGGGCCACTCGGTGCGGTTGTGGGCGAGGGATGGTGCCGCGGTCGAGGCACTCAATCGCGGCGAGAATCCACGCTACCTGCCGGGGATACGGCTCGACCCCGGCATTGCCGCCACGACCGACATGGCGGCTGCTCTGGAGGGGACGGACTGCGTACTCGCCGTGACGCCGGCGCAGGTTTCCCGCCTGACGTTTCAGGCCATGCCGGGCCTCGTCGCGAAGGGGATTCCCCTGGTCCTGTGCGCCAAGGGAATCGAACATGACAGCGGATTGCTGCTGTCGGAAATCGCCGAGACGCTGCTGCCGGCAAACCCGGTTGCTGCGCTGTCGGGTCCGAGCTTTGCCGCCGATGTGGCGAAGGGCCTGCCGACGGCGGTGGTTATCGCGGCCCGCGATGCAGCGCTCGCCGCCCGGCTTGCGCAACGATTTTCGACCGAACGGTTCCGTTGCTACTCGACCGGAGACCTCGTCGGTGTCGAAATTGGCGGCGCGCTGAAGAACGTGTTTGCGCTTGCCGCCGGTGCTGTGGCGGGAGCGGGACTTGGTGCCAGTGCGCAGGCTGCGATGGTGACGCGCGGCTTCGTCGAGCTCAGGCGAATGGGCCAGGCATTCGGCGCCGACCCGGAAACGCTGATGGGGCTGTCGGGGCTCGGCGATCTGATGCTGACCTGCTCCTCGGCGCAATCGCGGAATTTCACCTATGGCGAGGCCATCGGGCAAGGCCGGAGCCTCGCGGGATTGCCGCTTGCCGAAGGCGTGGCAACGGCCGCCATCGCGGCTCGCATCGCGCGCGACCGCGGCATCGACGCGCCAATCATCGCAGCGGTCGCGGCGATTCTGGCGGGCGAAATGAACATAAACGAGGCCGTTTCTGCGCTGATGTCGCGTCCGTTGCGAAGTGAAACCGACTAATCGGAAAGAGGAGATTTCTTCATGCTGTTTGCCTTCGTCTGCAAGGATAAGCCCGCAAGCCTGCAATTGCGCACCGACACGAGGCCCGAGCATGTGGCCTTCCTGACCAAGCTCAACGAGGCCGGCACGCTGAAGATCGCGGGTCCCTTTCTGGACGCCGACGGCAAGCCCAATGGCAGCCTGGTGGTCGTGGAGGCCGCCGATGCGGATGCCGCCGCTTCTATCAGCGCCGCCGACCCGTATGCGAAGGTGGGGTTGTTCGAGAGCGTCGAGATCCGGCCGTGGACATGGACCTTCAACAACCCGGCCAATGGCTGAGGCCCGCGGCACCAGGGAGCAACCGCAATGAACTACTGGCTGTTCAAGTCGGAGCCATCGACCTTCTCGTTCGAGGAACTGAAGAAGAAGGGCAAGACCGGCACTCAATGGGACGGTGTCCGCAACTACCAGGCGCGCAACAACATGCGCGCCATGCAGGTCGGCGATCTCGGCTTCTACTACCACTCGAACGAGGGGCTGAATGTCGTCGGCATCGCCGAGGTCTGCGCGCCGGCGCACCACGACACGACCACCGAGGACGAACGCTGGGAGTGCGTCGACATCCGCGCCGTGAAGGACATGCCCAACCCGCCGACGCTCGACGAGATCAAGGCCAACCCAAAGCTCGCCAAGATGGTGCTGGTGGTGAATTCTCGGCTGTCCGTGCAGCCGGTGACACCGGATGAGTGGAAGGAAGTCTGCCGCATGGGCGGGCTTGATCCGGCCCCCTGACGACAGCACGCGTCACCCCGGGCAACGCACGGCGCTTCATTCTCGATAACACGGCGCCGATGCCCGTCCCTCATGTGCCCGAGATCGTCCTTCATCTGGCGGACGAGGCCCACGACCTGTGGCGCCGCACCGAGGAGGAACTGGCCGAGATCGGCCTGCCGCCTCCCTTCTGGGCCTTCGCCTGGGCCGGCGGACAGGGGTTGGCGCGCCATGTCCTCGATCACCCGGAACTGGTCAGCGGCAAGAAGGTGCTGGACTTCGCCACTGGATCGGGGCTGGTCGCCATCGCCGCCGCGAAGGCGGGAGCGGCACGCGTGCTTGCGGGTGATATAGATCCCTTCTGCGCGGCCGCCGTCGCGCTGAATGCCGACATGAACGGCTCGGCCATTGAGTTCGAAAGCCAGGATCTCATCGGTAAGACGGGTGATTGGGACACGTTGCTCGCCGGCGACGTGTTTTACGACCGACCCTTCGCCGACCGGCTTGTGCCGTGGTTCGAGGCACTCTCCAGGCGTGGAACCGACATTATCGTCGGCGATCCCGGACGATCCTATCTGCCAAAGCAGCGTCTGGAAGAGATTGCGGCCTACCAGGTGCCGGTGACGCGCGTGCTGGAGGATGCGGAGGTCAAGAAGACGACGGTCTGGCGCTTTCGATAGCGCCGGCTGACAGGGGGATTGCACCCTTCCTGGGGCGCGGCGCCTATCTCTTCACCGTCAGAACGGTCCGATCCGTCAGGAACGGCAGAAGACGGGCCATGACCTTTGCCGAGACGGCGACGCAGCCTTGCGTCGGCGAGAAATCGGCATGGGCGAGATGAAAGAAGATGGCGCTGCCGCGGCCGCGGATGCGGGTCGACATGTTCCAGTCGAGCACGAGGCAGTAGTCGTAGAGATGGTCGGCGCGGCGCATGGTCTCGTGGCTGGCGCGGTAGGGCATCTTGACGGGGCGGTTGTAGTTCCGGTCCTGCGGAACCTCGCACCAGCCGAGCGATGCGGCGATCGGCTTCATGGCGAGCCGCGTCGACCGCGGGGCCACATGATCGCTGCGAAAATACCCTGAGAGCAGCCGCATGGACCCGAGAGGCGTGGCGCCGTCGCCTTCGCGCTTGTTGGACGTTATTCCACCGCGCCCGAGGGCACAGGGGAAGACGCTTTGGCCGGCAGTCATCAGGCCCTGGCTGGGATGACCGGGGCGCGCACGAACGGTCAGTCGCGCCAAGTTTTGCCGGCTTTTTAGGCCATTAGCGTTCCGCTCACGTTTTTTCTTGTATGATCGCGACATAAAATAAACCACTGTGACCGGCCGCCCTCGCGGCCATATTGCCCCGCCAAAAGGCAACTATCAGTTACCGACCAACCTCTGATTCGGGATAATGGACTGAGCCATGACTTCACGCACTATCCTGATCGTCGATGATGACGACGATCTGCGCAGCACGCTTGTAGAGCAATTGTCGCTCTACGAGGAGTTCGACGTGTTGCAGGAGGAGACGGCGGCGAAGGGCGTGGCGGCGGCGCGCGCGGGGCTGATCGACCTTTTGATCATGGATGTCGGCCTGCCTGACATGGATGGCCGCGAGGCCGTCAAGCTGCTGCGCAAGGGCGGCTACAAGGCGCCGATCATCATGCTGACCGGCCAGGACACCGATTCCGACACGATTCTGGGGCTCGAAGCCGGCGCCAACGACTATGTGACCAAGCCTTTCCGCTTTGCCGTCCTGCTGGCGCGCATTCGCGCGCAGCTCCGGCAGCACGAGCAGAGTGAAGACGCGACCTTCTCGGTCGGGCCCTACACGTTCAAGCCGAGCCAAAAGCTTCTGATCGACCAGCGCGGCGCAAAGGTGCGGCTGACCGAGAAAGAGGCCTCGATCATCAAATACCTCTACCGGGCCGACCAGAAGGTGGTTACCCGCGACGTGCTGCTCGAGGAAGTGTGGGGATACAACTCGGGCGTCACGACACATACGCTGGAGACTCACGTCTACAGGTTGCGCCAGAAGATTGAGCGCGATCCTTCCAATGCGGAAATTCTTGTGACAGAAAGCGGCGGATACAAGCTGGTTCCCTGAAGTGATTTTGCGGAGAGGTGGGGCTTAATCGCGGGAGGAGCGCCAGGCTGAGGGTTCGGGGACACAATGGCGCTGGATGATCACATCCGCATCCTATCCGGCGTAAGGCTCTTCGAAGGCCTGACGCAGGATCAGTTGCGGCTGCTCGCCTTCGGCGCGGAACGCATGCAACTGCCCGACGGACGCAAGCTCTTCCGGGAAGACGACGATGCCGATTCGGCCTATGTCGTGCTGCAAGGCCGCATCACCCTTTACCGCGACCATGAAGGCGAACGCCTGGTGGTCGGATCGGTCGGCCCGGGTTCCATGCTGGGCGAGATGGCACTGATCGCCGATACGCGACGGCTGACCAGCGCGGACGCGGAGGGCGACGCGGAAGTCCTGCGGCTAAGCCGCAGCATGTTCCGCCGCATCCTTGAAGAATATCCCGAGACCGCGCAGGCCCTGCATCAGCAGATCACCGAAGACCTGCAGGCGATGATCCGGCGGATCGAGAAGCTAGGGCCGCGGTTCGCTCCCTGACCGGTCGAAGTCGAAACGCGCGATCACCGGCACGTGGTCCGAAGGCCGGTCCCATCCACGCGCCTCGCGCAGGATCTCGATGCCGGCAAGGTTCTCGACGATATTCTGTGATGACCAGACATGATCGAGGCGGCGGCCGCGATCCGTTATGTCCCAGTCGAGCGCACGATAGCTCCACCAGGTGTAGATCTTCTGGTCGAGTGGGACATTGAGGCGCATCAAGTCGATCCAGTCGCCGGCCTTGCGCATGGCCTCGAATCCCTCGGTCTCAATGGGCGTGTGGCTGACGACCTTCAGCAGTTGCTTGTGCGACCAGACGTCATGCTCCAGCGGCGCGATGTTGAGGTCGCCGACGAGAATGCATGCGGATTCGTCATCGCATTCGGCCCGGATTTCATTCATCTCGGCCACGAAGTCGAGCTTGTGCCTGAACTTGGGATTTATATCGGGGTCTGGCTCCTCGCCCCCGGCCGGCACGTAGAAATTGTGCACGAGCAGGGACTTGCCGCCGGCCTGAACCCGCACCGAAAGGTGCCGGCAATCGGTCAGCTGGCAGAATTTTCGCCGCTCGACGACCTCCAGCGGATGGCGCGAGACGGTGGCGACACCGTGATAGCCCTTCTGGCCGTGGATGGCGACGTGCTCATAGCCGAGCTCGGCGAATGCCTTGAAGGGGAATAGGTCGTCGGGACATTTCGTTTCCTGGAGGCACAGGACGTCGGGCGCATGCTGCTCGAGAAGCCTCGCCACCAGCGGCATGCGCAGCCGAACCGAATTGATGTTCCAGGTCGCAATCGAAAATGTCATGAAATGATGGTCCGGACAGGAATCGAGCCCGGAAACTGACAGCAGAGGCCGTCAACGGCAACCCGCCGCAGGGCTGCTCGCCGGCGTGCCGCGTCTTTCCACAGCTATGCGACGCCGAGGGAGGGTGCGGGCGGCGGCAGCCCCGGCCTAGCGGCTCTTCTGCCGGCGGCTCGGAGAATTCAGCTCGAGGTTGCGTTCATAGTCGACCTTGAACGTCGCAGGATCGATCGAGACACCCTGCTTGACGTTGAAGATCATGATCGTGGTGTCCTTGCCCTGCGAGTCGGTGATCGTCCATTGGCGCAGTTCGTAGGACTTCGGATCGAACATCATGGTGATCGTCGAACTACCGAAAACCGATTTGTCGGCGAGCTTGATCGTCGTCAGGTCCGAATCTTCCTTGACGCTTACGACCTTCGCCCCTGACAGATCGATGCGCTCGCCAAGCAACAGTTTCAGCGGCGTCTTGGACAAGGGATACATGTCCATCGTGTTGAGTTTGCTGTTATCGATCGCGACATTCTTGCCGTCGGATATCACCCGGTAGGCGGAGGGAGCCTCATAGTTGAAGCGGACCTTGCCGGGGCGCTGCAGGAAGAATTTGCCACCGGTCTGTTCGCCTTTGGGGCCGAACTGCACGAATTCGCCGGTCATCGTCGAGACGCTGGAAAAGTGGTCCGCGATTTTCTGGGCGGTGTCGGACGCGGCAAAGACGCTCGTCGCGCTGCCAAGGCCGATCATGCCTGCCACGGCGAGCGTAGCCAGAGTGCCGCCCACGAGGGCCATGATGCCGCGTCTTACGTGGTCAGGTTGATCTGTCGTGGTGGCGGCGTCGCTTTTCATTCCTGGTCGCTTTCGTGACTGTCGATCCTGGGCGGATCGATAGGGGTGTAGTGGGGCGCAAATTTGGCGGCGCCGTCACTCCCATATGGGCATCGAACGCGGGAATCCAAAGCGGAGTGCCATAAACTCCAGCGGCGGATGCTGCCGTCAGAGCTTGTCTTCTTCGGTCGGTACCAGGATTTCGCGCTTGCCGGCATGGTTGGCGGGACCGACGATCCCCTCCTGCTCCATCTTCTCGATGATCGAGGCGGCGCGGTTGTAGCCGATGCCGAGACGGCGCTGGATGTAGCTGGTCGATGCCTTGCCGTCGCGCAGCACCACCGAGACGGCTTGATCGTAGGGATCGTCCGAATCGTCGAAGTTGCCGCCGCCGCCGGAACCGCCGCCCTTGCCCGACGGCTCGTCTTCGTCCTCGCCGTCGTCCTCGGTGATTGCGTCGAGATATTCAGGCACGCCCTGGAGCTTGAGGTGGGCAACCACCTTCTCGACCTCGTCGTCCGATACGAAGGGGCCATGGACGCGCTGGATGCGACCGCCGCCGGCCATGTAGAGCATGTCGCCCATGCCAAGCAGTTGCTCGGCGCCCTGTTCGCCGAGAATCGTGCGGCTGTCGATCTTGGAGGTCACCTGGAAGGAGATTCGGGTCGGGAAGTTAGCCTTGATCGTGCCGGTGATGACGTCAACCGAAGGGCGCTGAGTGGCCATGATGACATGGATGCCGGCGGCGCGCGCCATCTGCGCCAACCGCTGGACCGCGCCTTCGATATCCTTGCCCGCGACCATCATCAGGTCGGCCATCTCGTCGATGATCACGACGATGAACGGCATGGCCTCGAGGTGAAGGTCCTCGGTCTCGTAGATCGCCTCGCCGGTCTGCTTGTCGAAGCCGGTCTGCACGGTGCGCGAGATGCGTTCGCCTTTCTTGTCGGCTGCCGCCACGCGGGCGTTGAAACCCTCGATGTTGCGGACGCCGACCTTGGACATCTTGCGATAGCGGTCTTCCATTTCGCGGACCGTCCATTTGAGGGCGACCACGGCCTTCTTGGGATCGGTTACGACAGGCGTGAGCAGATGCGGGATGCCGTCATATACCGACAGTTCGAGCATCTTCGGGTCGATCATGATCAACCGGCATTCCTGCGGGGTCATGCGGTAGAGCAGGGACAGGATCATCGTATTGATCGCAACCGACTTGCCCGAGCCGGTTGTACCGGCGACAAGCACGTGCGGCATCTTGGCGATGTCGACGATGACCGCCTCGCCATTGATCGACTTGCCGAGCGCCAGTGCCAGCTTTGCCTTTGTCGTCTCGAAGTCGCGGCTGGCGAGAATCTCGCGAAGATAGACGGTTTCGCGCTTGGCGTTGGGCAGTTCGATGCCGATGGCGTTGCGGCCTGGCACGACCGCGACACGCGCGGCAATCGCGCTCATCGAGCGTGCGATATCGTCGGCAAGGCCGATGACGCGGGACGACTTGATGCCTGGCGCGGGCTCCAGTTCGTAGAGTGTGACGACCGGGCCGGGGCGGACATGGATGATCTCGCCCTTGACGCCGAAATCCTCGAGCACGCCTTCGAGAAGCCGCGCATTCTGTTCCAGGGCATCCTTCGACAGCGTCGTGTCGCGAACCACGTTCTTGGGCTCGCTCAGGAAATGCAGCGTCGGCATCTCGAAACTGGCGGGGCCGATCAGGGAAGTCTGCGCTTCGCGTTGCACGCGGGCCCCCGGAACCGGGCGCGGCGCCGGGCCATCGACGCGCACCGCGCCGGCCGGGGAACGGAACGTCTGTACCCTGGCACCGGCAGGTTCATCGGCGCGATAGTCGTCATGATCGTCCGCATCGACCGTCGGGAAATCGTCGTCGATGTCCGACCCGAAGAATTCCGGCTCGATCCGGTCGCCGACCATCCTGGCCTCGGCGCGCTCGGCTGATTCGACCCGCTCGGCGGCGCGACGCCATCCGCTGGCGCGTTCGCTGTCCTGGAACTCAAAACCGTCATGGGTACGGAAACGGGCGGCCGTGCGGCGAGCAAAGGCGCGGAGCGACAGCCACCAGTGGGTGACGGCTCCGAGAGCCAGCATGCCGTCATCGTCGTCGCCATCGTCGTCGAAGGCGTCCTCTTCGACCGCCTCACGGCGCGCCGGTTCGGCTTTCACGGCGAAGCCATGCGTTCGGGACGTCAGCCCTGACCCGTATGCATAGAGAAAGAGAGCGGGGGCGAGGAACAGGATGGCCAGCGCGGTGGCGAAAAGTCCGGTCGGATAGCCGCCCGTAAAGGCCCCCGGCACCTTCAGCACCATGTCGCCGAACACACCGCCGAGGCCGGTCGGCAACGGCCAGGTCTCGGGCGGGGCCAAACAGCCGGCGACCGCGGCCGAAAGAAGCGCCGCAGCAAACCATGCTGCCGCCCGCCTCGGCAAATTGTCGACGCCCCGCGCCGTAGCAAACAGAAATCCCCAGAGAACGGCCGGCACCAGTGCGGCCACGCAGGAGAGGCCAAAGAACTGCATGGCAAGATCCGAGAACACGGCGCCTGGATAGCCCATCGCATTACTGACCGGACCGTCCGTGGCATGGCTGAAGCTGGGGTCGGCCACGTTCCACGTTCCCAGGCTCGCCAGCGCGAAGGTTACACCGGCGAAAAGACCGATGCCTGCTACACGGCCTGCCTGGCGACGCAGAAAGGCTTGTACGCCAAAGCCGGTATCGGCCAGCGGGAGCGGTGCTGAAACCCCAGAACGCATGTCGTTCCCCGTAAATACGTGCGGATGCCGAGCGCTTTTGCTGCGACGTTTTCGACGGCCAGACTAGGGGGCGGATGGTTAAGACGGCATTAAGTATAAGGGGACGCCGGGTGCACTCATTCGACGCGCGGACTGCCCGCTACGACCTGGTCGAGAGCGAGACTCAGGGCCGGTTCTGGTCTTCGCATTTGCTGACCGCGCACTTGTCCGTGTCTGCGGTCGAGACACTCGATCGCGCAATCTTCTGGCCCGCTTCGCAAAAATCGCCGGTGCGGACGTAGCGGTTGTAGAGTGGCAGTCCCGAGGCGGACGCCTTGCGGTAGAGGATGGCGGCACCGTCGCGTTCTATGGCCTGCTGAACTTCCTGGCAGGTCATGTCCTGTACGAGATATCGGACGATTGCATGTGCCTCGAATGGCAGCAGCATGACGGCAAGGACGGCGACAGCTCTTTTCATGCTTGTTCCTCTGGCGAGACCCAGGCCATCCCGCGGCCGCTCGGAGACTTGAAGCGCCGGCGATTGTAGGCAAGCATGGCCGCAAAGCCAATATGGGAGAAAAGCGCATGAATCGGGTATGGATTGCCGTCGCTGCAGCGGTCCCGTTGTTCGCAACGGACGCCATGGCAGCTACCCGATACGACATTTCCAAGATGGCATGCTCGGAAGTCCAGGCATTGATCAAACGTGAGGGCGAGGCGATTCTCGCCTACAGGTCGTCGAGCATCCTCGGGCTGCCGATCTACGATCGCTACGTCAAGGACCGCCAATACTGTGCCAGCAGTGAGGTCATCAGGCGGGCAGGTGTTCCGACCACGGACAAGAAATACTGTGCGGTGAACAAGTGTGTCGCCAGCCAGATTTTCGTCGCCCGATAAGCGATCGATCGCGATAGGCCGGCGCCAGAAAGAAAAGACCCGGCCGAAGCCGGGTCAAGTTGCGGAAGATGAAGTCCGCCGGGAGGATGCCGGGGCGGCTCGGCCGCCCCGGGACAGGATCAGCTGTGGTACGCAACCTCGCCGTGCGAGGTGAGGTCCAGACCTTCGCGCTCGGCTTCCTCGGTCGGGCGCAGACCGACGATAAGGTCGACAACCTTGTAGAGGATCGCCGAGATGACGCCGCACCACACGATGGTGATGACGACGGCAACGAACTGGATCCAGAGCTGGCCGCCGATGCTGAAGTCTTCGCCGCCGGTGCCGCCAAGGCCCGGCGCCGTCAGGATGCCGGTGCCGAGAGCGCCGATGATGCCGCCCACGCCGTGGATGCCGAAGACATCGAGCGAGTCGTCATAGCCGAACTTGGTCTTCACGGTTGCGACGAAGAAGTAGCAGACCGGGCTGACGGCGATGCCGAGGATGATGGCACCGACAGGACCGATCGTGCCGCAGGCCGGGGTGATCGCAACCAGGCCGGCGACCATGCCGGAAGCAGCGCCGAGCATCGAGGCCTTGCCGCGGACCATGGATTCAACGGCGGACCAGGACAGAACGGCAGCTGCCGTGCAGACGAAGGTGTTGATCATGGCAAGCGTTGCACCTGCCGTGGCTTCGAGGTTCGAACCGACGTTGAAGCCGAACCAGCCGACCCACAGCATGGATGCGCCGACCATGGTCAGCGTCATGGAATGCGGCGCCATGTTGTCCTTGCCGTAACCAAGACGCTTGCCGACGAAGAAGCAGCCGACCAGCGCGGCGATGCCTGCGTTGATGTGAACGACCGTGCCGCCGGCGAAGTCGATGGCTCCGAGGTTGAAGATGTAGCCTGCGCCGTCCCAGACCATGTGTGCGACCGGGAAATAGACGAAGGTCCCCCAGAGGACCGAGAACAGCACTACTGCGCGGAACTTGATGCGTTCAGCGAAGGCACCGACGATCAGCGCCGGGGTGATGGCGGCGAACGTCATCTGGAAGGCGATGAAAAGGTATTCCGGCAGGACAACGCCGTCCGTGAACGTGGCCGCCGTCGAATCAACCGTTACGCCGGCAAGGAACAGCTTGCCGAAGCCGCCCCAGAACGGGCTGGTGCCGCCGCCAAAGGCCATCGAGTAGCCCCAGAAAACCCAGACGATCATCATGACCGAGGCGATGACGGTGCACTGCATGAGCACCGACAGCATGTTCTTGGCGCGGACCAGTCCGCCATAGAAAAGCGCCAGACCGGGAATGGTCATGAACAGGACGAGAGCGCAGGACGTCATCATCCAGGCGACGTCGCCCTTGTCGATGATCGGCGCGGCCGCTTCCACCACTTCGGCAGCCTCCGGCGCGGCTTCCTGCGCGAATGCGGCGATCGTCCCCAGTGCGCCGAGGGCGAGTGTGCCCAGAAGCGCGGTGCGGGCCGCTGATTTGATACTGGTTGGTATGGTCATTGAAATCTCCATGGAATGGGAATGAGCCCGCTTAAAGTGCGTCGGTGTCTGTTTCGCCGGTGCGGATGCGCACGGCGTGATCGAGCGGGAAGACAAAGACCTTGCCGTCGCCGATCTGGCCTGTTTTTGCGGCGCCGACGATTGCTTCGACGGCCTTGTCGACAATATCGGGCGCTACCGCGACCTCGATCTTGATCTTTGGCAGGAAGCTGACCGCATATTCCGCTCCACGGTAGATTTCCGTATGCCCCTTCTGACGCCCGTAGCCTTTGACTTCGGTGACGGTCAGGCCCTGTATCCCGACGGTGGTGAGCGCTTCGCGCACCTCGTCGAGTTTAAACGGCTTGATGATTGCCATCACGATTTTCATAAGGTTGCACCCTTTGCTGATTGCGGGTCCCCCGCGTTACACGTGCCTGGCCGGACGCCCCTCGACGACCGGCAAGTGACCAGTGCAATTCAAGCCCCGTGCCAATTCGACAAGAGGCTTGTTAACCTGTTGTAAATCAACGGAAATGGGCCTGATTGCCAGCGAGCACTTCGCACACGCAGCAATCGTGCTGCCTAAAAAATAGGCAAATTTTGGAAATTGCTTAGATTGCGGGCTGACGCCTGAGGCGGATCAGGCCTTCCTGGGCGACAGAGGCGATCAGCGTGCCGTCTTCGGCGTAGAGCGCGCCGCGCGTGAAGCCGCGGGAACCCTGTGTCGAGGGACTGTCCTGCGTGTAGAGGAGCCAGCTGTCGAGCGCGTGCGGCCGGTGAAACCACATGGCGTGGTCGAGGCTGGCCGCTTGGATGTCGGGGTCGAAAATGGCTCGGCCATGCGCGAAGGTCGAGGTGTCGAGAAGCGTCATGTCGGAAAGATATGCGAGCACGGCCGACTGGGTGGCGCGATCGGCGGGAACCGGGCCGGTGGTGCGGATCCAGATGTTCTGATGCGGCTCGAGCTTCTCGCGGCTGGTATAGTGCTGAAGCATCACCGGCTTCATCTCGATTGGGCGGTCGCGCTCCCAGTAGCGCCGGATCCCCTCTGGCACGACGTCGCCGAACTTGCCCATAAGATCCCGCTGGCTGAGCAGGGTGTCGGGGGCGGCAACGTTGTGCGGCATCGGCACCTGGTGTTCGAGGCCTTCTTCATCGCCCTGAAACGAGGCCTCCAGGGAGAAGATCGCCTGGCCATGCTGGATGGCGATGACGCGGCGTGTCGTGAACGATCCGCCGTCGCGGATGCGATCTACCTCATAGACGATCGGCAAGGACGTATCGCCTGGCCGCATGAAATAGGCATGCAGCGAATGCACGTAGCGGTCGGGTTCGACCGTGCGTTGGGCCGCCACGAGCGACTGGGCGATCGTCTGGCCGCCGAAAACACGCTGCCAGCTTTCCTTCGGGCTGCGACCACGGAACAGGTTGTGCTCGAGCCTTTCGAGGTCGAGTATGGCGAGAAGTTCCTGCATCGCGGCCGACATATTTTCGCGCCCTTTTCCGGAACAGCGTAAGCATCGGTTTCGAACAGGATCGATTGGTCAAGTCAAGGCGGAGACGGAGCTATGGCGGCGAGTAAAGAGGGTGCGATGCCCACGGACCGGCCGATCGACGTGCTGGTGGCAGGCGCCGGCTATGTCGGCCTTGCCACGGCGGTGTCGCTCAAGCAGGCCCGGCCCAGCCTTGCCGTTGCGATCGTCGATGCCGCACCGGAAGGTGTCTGGGAAAAGGATGGCCGCGCTTCCGCCATCGCGGCCGCCGCTTGCCGCATGCTGGAACGCCTCGGATGCTGGGGCGAGATCGCGCCGCAGGCGCAGGCGATCACCGACATGATCGTCACCGATTCCCGCACATCCGATCCGGTGCGTCCGGTGTTTCTCACCTTCGATGGCGAGGTGGCACCCGGTGAGCCCTTCGCGCACATGGTGGGCAACAAGGTCCTCAACGGTGCCTTGCGCAGGCGTGCGGCCGAACTCGGGATCGATATCGTCGAGGGCGTGGCGGTCGGCTCTTTCGAAACCGGTCCGGCCAGCACAAGGGTTCAGCTCGCCGACGGGATCACCCTGGAGACGCGTCTCCTGGTGGCCGCCGATGGGGTCAGGTCGAAGCTGCGCGACATGGCGGGCATCAAGACGGTCGAGTGGAAGTACGACCAGTCGGGGATCGTGTGCACCGTGGCGCATCAGCGCCCGCACAATGGCCGCGCCGAGGAGCATTTCCTGCCGGCCGGACCCTTTGCCATACTGCCATTGTCGGGCAACCGGTCATCCATCGTGTGGACGGAGCGGACAGCCGACGCGGAACGGCTCGTTTCAGGGGACCCCTTCATATTCGAGGTGGAGCTGGAGCAGCGATTCGGCCTGAAGCTCGGCGAGATCACGGTGGAAGGAACGCCGCGCGCCTGGCCGCTAGGACTGACCCTGGCGCGCGCCTTCGTCGCGCCGCGCATCGCGTTGGTCGGCGATGCCGCCCACGGCATCCATCCGATCGCCGGCCAGGGCCTCAACCTCGGCTTCAAGGACGCAGCAGCACTTGCCGAAACGGTGGTCGAGGCGGACCGGCTCGGGCAGGACATCGGCGCGCTCGACGTCCTGGAGCGCTACCAGCAATGGCGTCGCTTCGACACGGTCCAGATGGGCATCACGACCGATGTGCTGAACCGGCTGTTCTCGAACGATTTCGGTCCGTTGCGGGCGATCCGCGACATCGGCCTCGGCCTCGTCGAGCGCATGCCGCGCATGAAGCAGTTTTTCATCCAGCAGGCTTCCGGGCTGGGCGGCGACACGCCTCGGCTGCTCAAGGGCGAGGCAATATAGCCCGACGGTCCCAGACCCGGCAGTCCCGATCCGTCAGGAGCCGGGTACCCTGTAGATCGCCCGGACTTCGATAGTGCCCAGCACCGCCAGGGGAATTGCCGCTGCAATATTGATGGCCCGTTCGAGACTGTCTGCCTCCACCATAACGAATCCCAGCAGTTGTTCCTTCGTCTCAGCGAAGGGCCCGTCCGTCACCATCGTCTTGCCTTTGCGGCGGCGGACCGATTTGGAGTGCCTGACGGATTGCAAGGCCTGGGCGATGATCAAGCTGCCTTCTTCGGCGAGCGACCTGTCGTAGGCGACGGAATCGGCGTCGAGCCTGGCGAGTTCTGCCTTGCTCATGGCGTGGAGGTCGGACTCCTGCCCATAGACCAGACATACATATTTCATCGAGCGTTTCCTTGCGTTGTTGTCGAAGCGATGGGGCCTTGAGCTGCATGGCGTGTTGCGGCGAGTTCGATGACGACCACGAAGGATGCGACGAGGACCACGCAAACCGCCAACCTTATCAAGGAGAAAAGAGACGGGCGACGTGCCGGGCAATGAAGGTCGGAGTACTCCGGCCCTATGTCGCGGTGCGGTGGTGGATACATGGCAGTTCCCTCATGAGCCGCAGGAAGGGGCGGCGAAGCTCACAAAGGACGCGATAGGCGCCCGCCAGCCGACATTTGTGCCTGACGGCGCCGCGACAAATTGAAAATCTGCCTGAATGCGCTAAGTGATCCGGGTGCCCAGCGCCCGGAGAGGCGCCGGCTCGTCATTCAACCCAGGAGAAGATTATGGATCGTCACGCCACAGCCGTCTGGAAGGGCACTTTGAAAGAGGGGAAAGGCACGCTCGACACGCAGAGCGGTGCGCTCTCGGCTCTTCCCTATACGTTCAAGGCACGATTCGAGGATGAAAGCGGCAAGTCGGGAACAAATCCGGAAGAGCTGCTGGCCGCCGCCCATGCCGGCTGCTTCGCGATGCAGCTTTCGCACTTCCTGGCGGAGAACGGCACCCCGGCCGAGAAGCTCGACGCCAAGGCCGTCGTGACGCTGGTTCCGGGCACCGGCATCACCGGAAGCGCGATCACACTCGTGGGCACCGTCCCCGGCATCGATGCGGCGAAGTTCAAGGAACTGGCCGACAAGGCCAAGGCCGGCTGCCCGGTGTCGCAGGCGCTCGGCGCGATCAACGTATCGCTGGACGCATCGCTAGCCTGAGGGTCCAGCCAGCCGAAATGAGGACGGGCGCCCTGCGGCGCCCGTTTCTCGTTTCACACAATGGCAGCTACGACCCTTCGATCCCTTCGTGTGCGGCACTCCCCCAAAGGTCCTTGATACGGCTGTCGCGTCCGCATGAGTAGCGGTAGAAGCGATATTTGACCGGGTTCTTCTCATAGTAGTTCTGATGATATTCCTCCGCCGGCCAGAAAGCCGGCGCGAGAGCGATTTCGGTCGCGACGGGCTTTCCGAGCTGCGCGGCGATCGCTTCCTTGGATGCCTCGGCCTTCTGCAATTCCTCGGCATCGGCGACGTAGATCGCGGTCGTATAGGAGTGCCCCCGGTCGCAAAACTGCCCGCCGCCATCGGTCGGATCGACGGAATGCCAGAACACGTCGAGAAGCTTTTCGAAGCTTACCTTGGTGTCGTCGTAGTCGATCTTCACCACTTCCCGGTGGCGACCGGCCGTGTGGTTCTCATAGGTCGGGTTCTCGGTCGTGCCGCCGGCGTAGCCCGACGTCGTCGACAACACGCCTGGGACATGATCGAAATCCTTCTCGACGCACCAGAAGCAGCCGCCCGCGAGAATGATGGACTTCTCCGCAGCCTGAGCGATCGGCGCGGGTAGAACGGCAATAGCCACGATAGCTGCGGCCAACAGGGTTTTGAACATGACGGAGTCTCCAAGGTTCAGGCCGTCACCTACTGCAGCGCTGGAAGGTTTCAACACAAGCCGCTACAAACCTGCGTGATCGGGCGTGGAACGCGCGTTTCGCCGATGCGTTGAGAAAACCTGACCTTGGTCGCGCCGCGAGGAGACGATGCAGGAACTGGCGAGAGAATTCGGGCATCCTACCTACACGCCCTTTGTCGTCGTCGTGGCTCGTCTCGTATTGGCAACACTGTTCGGCGCGATCATCGGATTCGAGCGCGAGTGGCGGGACCGACCGGCCGGCCTTCGCACGCACATCCTGGTCTGCGTGGCGGCCGCGACCTTCGCGATCCTGACCATCGAGATCGTGCATGCGCCGATGTTCGTCGAGGATTCGACCCGATTCGATCCGCTGCGCGTGGTCGAAGCGGTCACGGCCGGCGTCGCCTTCTTGGCCGCCGGCCTGGTGATCTTCAAGCGTGGCGAAGTGCATGGCCTTACCACCGGGGCAGGCATGTGGATGGCGGGAGCGATCGGCCTTGGCTGCGGGCTGGGGCTCTGGCAGATTGCCACGTTCTCGACGCTGATCAGCCTCTTCGTGCTCGGGATAATGCATACGCTCGAGCACAGGCTGGATCTCAACCGGGCAGGCAAGGTGGAACAGGGTCGTTCCTTACCGAAAAGCGGCGCCGGAGACGACGATGGTCCCGACACACCGGACCGCCCCGGTCGCTGACCAGGCCGGGCAAGCCCGCCGATCCGATTGCCGCGCAGCCAAAACATTGGTATGAGCCGCGCATGGAAGAGTTGTTCGGCGACCCACGCTTCAGGAAGTTCGTGCTGCAGGACCACAAGCGCCTGCCGGCGCGCTTCTTTGCGCGCGTCTCCGGTGCGCTGACCTGCCGACTGTCCTGATCCAGGCCAGCTTGCGCCCGGCATTGCCGGACTTCATCTTCAGACATAATCGACGGATTCACGCACATGAGCGCACCGCGCACACTCTACGACAAGATTTTCGACGAGCACGTTGTCGACCGCCAGGACGACGGTACCTGCCTGCTCTATATCGACCGCCACCTCGTGCATGAGGTGACCAGCCCGCAGGCCTTCGAGGGGCTGCGGATGACCGGCCGCAAGGTTCGCCATCCCGAGCGGACCCTGGCCGTGGTCGACCACAACGTGTCGACCTCGCCCGACCGCAAATTCGGCATCAAGAACGAGGAAAGCCGCATCCAGGTCGAGGCATTGGCCACCAATGCCGCCGATTTCGGCGTCGAGTACTATTCCGAGAAGGACATCCGCCAGGGCATCGTCCACATCATCGGTCCAGAGCAGGGCTTCACCCTGCCCGGCATGACGATCGTCTGCGGCGACAGCCACACCTCGACGCATGGCGCTTTCGGGGCACTCGCACATGGCATCGGCACCTCCGAGGTCGAGCATGTGCTGGCGACGCAGACGCTGATCCAGCGCAAGGCCAAGAACATGCTGGTGCGGGTCGATGGCAAGCTGCCGGAAGGCATCACCGCAAAGGACATCATCCTCGCCATCATCGGCGAGATCGGCACGGCGGGCGGCACCGGCTATGTCATCGAATATGCGGGCGAGGCAATCCGTTCGCTGTCGATGGAAGGCCGCATGACGATCTGCAACATGTCGATCGAGGGCGGGGCGCGCGCCGGGCTGATCGCGCCCGACGAGACGACCTTTGCCTATGTCAAGGACAAGCCGCGGGCGCCGAAGGGCGCTGCCTGGGACATGGCCATGGACTACTGGAAGACGCTGGTCACCGACGAGGGCGCGCATTTCGACAAGGTCGTGGTGCTCGACGCCGCCAATTTGCCGCCGATCGTGTCCTGGGGCTCGTCGCCCGAAGACGTCGTGTCGGTGCAGGGCGTGGTGCCGGACCCGGCTGCCATCGACGACGAAAACCGCCGCACGTCGAAGCAGCGCGCGCTCGACTATATGGGCCTCACCGCCGGCACCAGGATCACCGACATCGAGCTCGACCGGGTGTTCATCGGATCGTGCACGAACGGACGCATCGAGGATCTGCGCGCCGTCGCCAAGGTGGTCGAGGGCAAGACGGTGAACCCGCGCGTCGATGCGATGATCGTGCCGGGGTCGGGACTGGTCAAGCAGCAGGCGGAGGCCGAGGGGCTGGACAAGATCTTCATCGCGGCCGGATTTGACTGGCGCGAGCCTGGCTGCTCGATGTGCCTGGCCATGAACGAGGATCGCCTGAAGCCGCAGGAGCGCTGTGCGTCGACATCCAACCGCAACTTCGAAGGACGTCAGGGCTTCAAGGGCCGGACGCATCTCGTCTCGCCGGCAATGGCTGCTGCAGCCGCAATCGCCGGACATTTCGTCGACATCCGCGACTGGAAATAGCGTTGGACTACGGCTGCCGGCGGCGAAAGTCGCCGGCAGCGACCGCCCCTTGACCTAAGGGCGCATCGCTTAACCGTATGTTCGTTCATGGCCATTAGAGTCCGCCGCGGTATCGGGTGGACAGGACGGCAGGCCTTTTGCATACGGATCTTTCCATATCCCTGCTCAACCCGTTGATATCGCTGGTTCTGGCGATGTCATTCTACCTGCTGTGGCGCTATCGGCAGGATCGCCGTTATCTCGCAGCACTCGCCCTGGCCTATGTCGGAAGTTCGGCCGGCTTCTTGCTTCAGCGGTTCGAGCTGCCGATCGGGCTTGACCTGACCAAGCTGTTTTCGATCATCATCTTCACGCTGGCGACGATCTGCATGGCGTCGGCCGTGGTCGCCCGCTTTGGCCGCAGGATTCCACTGGCGGCCTTTGTGACGCTGGGAAGCTGCGGGGTCGCGGCCTTCGCCTGGTTCATGTTCGTCGAACCTAGCCTGACCTGGCGCATCTACATGCTGAATTTCGCCTTCGGCGGCATATGCCTGATCGTCGCGGCGGAAATCCGCGTCATTGCGTCCAAGGGCCAGATCGAGAAGCTGCTGCTCGTTCTTTCCACGCTGACGGGGCTGAACTTCCTCCTGCGCCCGCTGATCGCCATCGCGATCGGGGGTGACTATCAAAGCTACGAGGGGATGCAGTCGTCGCTCTACTGGACGTCCACAGTGCTCAGTCACGCGTTGCTGTCGCTGCTGATCGCGCTCACGCTGTTTGCGGCCGAGGCCCAGGATGCAATGAGGCAGCTCAAGGCCGAGTCGCTGACCGATCCGTTGTCGGGACTGCTCAATCGCCGCGGCTTCGAAGCGAAGGCATCGATGCTGCTCGACAGCTGTGCCAGGAGCAATCTGCCTGTCGCCCTGGTGATCGCCGACCTCGACCAGTTCAAGGCGCTGAACGACAAGCACGGCCACGCGGCGGGAGACAGGGTGATCGTGGAGTTTTCGACGCGGCTGAGGATGGCGGCCGGCGACCGCGGCGTTGCCGGGAGGCTTGGCGGGGAGGAGTTTGCCGTCGTGCTGCCATTGGCGGATCCGGGAGCCGCGCGGCTGCTGGCAGAGGCCGTGCGAGCCGTATTCGCGGCCGAGGCAATCGACGGACTGCCGCCGGATGTGAGGGTGACGGCAAGCTTCGGCGTTGCGGCGCGCAGCGGCGACGAGGGGCTGTCGCAACTGATGAGCCGCGCCGACGAGGCGCTCTATCATGCGAAGAAGAGCGGTCGCGATAGCGTCCGCGTATCGTACCAGCGGCGCTCAGAGGATCCAGCTGGTCAAAGCGGTCTGCAAACCGCCTGATAAACCGCACCCGTGGTGGTGCTGAATTGCTTAACCGTCCTCGTTAACCTGTCTTTGGTCCCGCCGTGGTTTTCTGCCGCAACGGAAACGGGACAACAAATGAGCGGCGCGGGCTTCATTCTAGGCATCAACCTCGTCGTTGCGGGGCTTATTGCATCATCCTTCATGGCGGTGGCGGCACATAGTCGCCGGCCGCTGCCTGCCCGCTGGCTTGCGTTGGCTTACCTTGTAGGGATGATCAATCCCGTACTCGAATTCGCGATTGCGAGCTTCAGCAATTCGCCATGGATGTTCGTGCTGGCCTTCGCAGTAATACTTGGCGCCCTGGCGATCCTGAACATCGGCATCGCCCGGAAATACGAGGTGGGGGTTCCGTGGCTGACGATGGGCCTGGTGCTTGCCGGTTCGATCGTCGCCTGTGTCCTCACGCTCGACATGCCGCGCCAGTCCTTCTCGCGGATGCTGATCTACCAGACGCCCTATTTCGTCATGCAGGCCCTTGCGGTGAGCATCGTGGCGCAGGCGCGAAACCGCGCCAGGCTCGACAATGCGCTGATGGCGCTCCTGGCCGCCAGCTCGCTGCAGTTCCTCAGCAAGCCTTTCCTGTTCCAGATATTCGGCGGAACGGGCGCGAGCCCGCAAGACTATCTGACAACCAGCTATGCGATGTTTTCGCAGGCGCTCGGGACGGTGTTTGCGATAGCGGTGGCCCTGACGCTGCTCGTCATCCTGATGCGCGACGTGCTGTCAGACGCTGCAGCCCGCTCGGAAACCGATCCGCTCTCGGGACTGTTCAACCGGGGCGGTTTCGAACAGCAGGCAGACATTGCGATCCGGGCTGCACGCCGGCTCGGCATGCCGGTCTCGCTGGTCATCGCCGACCTCGACCGTTTCAAGTCCATCAACGACACGTTCGGCCATGTCGCAGGCGACAAGGTGATCATGAGTTTCGCGGAGTTCCTGCGTTCGGCCATGGGCGAGCACCATTTCGGCGGGCGCATCGGCGGGGAGGAATTCGCGACGCTGCTGCCGGGAACCAATCTGGTGGCGGCACGGCTTTTTGCCGAAGGGGCGAGGAGCACCTTCGCCGGCACGACGATCGAAGGGCTGCCGGATGCCAAGCATGTCACGGCGAGCTTCGGCGTTGCCGAATTGATGGATGGCGAGAGCTACTCGGATCTGTTCTCGCGCGCCGATAAGGCTCTCTATCTGGCCAAGGAAAGCGGCCGCGACTGCGTCAAGATCGCGCCACGGACCGAGATGCGCAGGGCCGGCGACAGGCCGGCGGTTGCGGTCAGTGTCTGAGTCCGCCCAGGGACAGTCACTGCCCGGGCAGTCGGCCAGGACTATTTGTGAGCAGTGGCGACCGGGCTGGTGACCAGCTTGTATTTCGCCAGTTCGACCGGCGAGAAATAGTAGAGCGCCCGCGGCGGCGTATCGAGTGCGTGAAGCCACAGCGCAGGGTCCACGTCCATCTCGGCGAGATGCCTCGAGATCCGCGCCGTCGTTGCCTGGGCATCCGACATTGCCTGCGCCGGGTCGGTGGTCGCTTCGGTCGCCGCATAGAACTGATGGACGCCGACGGCTGATTTTGCACCGGCGGTCCGCGTCAAACCCCCGGCAAACAGTAGGGGACAGGAAGACGCGCAGATTGCGCCGTCGGTGACTTCGGTCGATAGGCCGCGGCCGCGCACCAGCCTGGCCATCTCCATGGCATCGTCGAGCGCTCCGCCGGGAGAGTTGAGCGAGACCGTTCGCACATATTCGCCACGCGCCTCGATTTCGGCGGCGAAGCGCGCCGCGGTTCCGGGCGCTATGCTGCCCTCGGCCTGCAACACGCCACCCGAACCCAGGACGAACCGCATCGGCTGGCCGAGGCTTTCCACGTCGGCGGTGACATGCTGCCGGGGATCGATCGACGGAAAGGGTGTCGCCGTCTCCACGGCAGGCGGCAGGACCGGCTCCGAGGCATGCGCCGGAGCCGACGTCTCGGTCGGCCACCATCCGTTGCTGTCGCTCAGATCGCGCAGATCGAGCCCTAGAACACCTATCGTGCCGATCAGCATGCCGCGGAACGCCCAGCGCACGACTTCGCCTTCGTCGAAACGGGAAAAATAGCGCACGAGCCGATTGGGCTTCGGCGAGGCAGCCGTGCCGGCAAGAGTGTTGGCGGATGTGGGGGCGGAGGTTCGGCTCACGGTTCGAGACGCTTTCTGTCACCGAGCGCAAGTGGCGTGACATTCTGGCCGGCCTGCCGCTCATCGGGCTCGGACTGCGGATGGGCGTCGGGTTCAGCCGACGGCGGGGTGACCGGGGCTTCCTCTGGCGCAACGGGTGCCGCGGCGGTCTGGCGTCGGGCCAGCAGGGCCTCGTGCAGTTCAAGCGAGCGCATCATGTCGCCGGCAGTGATCCGGTCGGCACCCTCGACATTCTCCTCGGTGCGCCGGAGCGACGATTGCACGACCGCCATGATGCCGACGAGCACGGCCGGAAGCAGGTCGATGGAGATGGCGCCGGCCCAACTCGGAATGAAATCCGACGCATAGCGCAGTACCGCCTCGGCCGATGTCAGCGGCACGTAACGGCGCTCCGGTACTTTCGGCTGGGCCAGAATCTCGGCTGCCGCCTCGGAGAGGGCCTTCGACTGAGCCTCCACCGAGGTGCGGATGGTCGCCATCACCTGATCCTGGCGCCCGGCTAGATCGACTGTGCCGCCATCGGCGATCGGTGCGATGAAGCCCACCGACAGATCGGCGGCAGCGCGCGTAACCGACGGGGCGATCGACGTCTGTTCGAGCGCTGCGATGACGCCTGCCAGGGCCACCGCCTCGGCTGCGAACTGGTCGGACCGCTGGGCGATGGCGCCGGGGGCCGACACCAGTGAGCGCATCGCCGCGAGACGCTCCTGACCCTCCGCGAAACCGTTCTTGATGGTGTCGCGCGAGCCTTCGATGGTCGCTTCGAGCTCGTCCATCTGGGCTGACATCTGGCTGAGCAGCTGCACGACACTGCCGGAACCGGAGGTGCCTGTCAGCGCACCCGTTGCCTGCTCGTCGGCGGCAAGCCTGGCAAACCGTTCGGATGCGCGCTGGATGTCGGGCAACAGGGACAGTGCGCCGAGCGCATTGCCGTGCGCCTGGTCGAGGTCGGCGGTATAATCCTCCAGCGTGACGGCGAGATGCTGCTCCACCGCCGCGGAACCAGCCAGTGCCGCCGCATTCAGCCATGACGACATGGCCACGATCATCGCCGAACCGAGCGCCATGAAGCCGAACAGAGCAAGACGCGACCCGGCATCGCGCATTTCCGGCAGAAAGCGGATCAGATAGGTCCAGAAGCCGTAGATGGCCACGGAGACAGCGACCGAATAGATGATCGCGGCGAAGAACACGACGGTGGCCGAACCGTCGAGCAGACTGCGGACACCGAGATAGGTGTACACGCCACTGGCCAGCGCCAAGGTAGCCAGGACGAAGCGCGTCATGGTCTCAAGCGAGGCTACGTGGCTTTTGAGCCGGCTGGCCCGGATGGCGTGACTCATCGATTACCTACCATTCGTCGTGCCCCGCGCCATACCGGCAGCGTATGACCAAATGAGGGCTATCGGTCGCGGCGCATCACCACGCCGGGAGCCGCATGCGTGTCGGAGTGGCAGCCACCCGGCAAATCAGGCAGTTCGCCGTCCGCAAGGCCATACATGTAGCTGCGTCCCTTGAGCAGAACGGCGGGCTTCCAGCATCTCGGCATGGCGTAGCCTGCGCCGTCCTCGTCGAGGTAGACGACGCCGTCGTCGCCGGTCTGCTCGTAGTCGGCGAGATCCTTGGCGAGGTGCCCGGCACCGACGACGATGCGCTTGTAGCCGCTGCGGCTGTGAACGACGAGATTGCCGAAACTGTCGGCATAGATGCGGTCGTGGTACTGGCCGCCGGCCGATGCGGGCGCGGTCATTGCTCCGCCAACCAGGCAAAGCGCAAGAGGCAAGAAGCTCAATCGGTTCAGTTTCAAACGCATTGCGCGTCCTCCTGATTTGAGGCCGTGGCCTCCTCGTCTCAGGAAGGTAACGCTTTCTTAACCTTTGTTAAGAGGCAAGGGCCAATTTCGCGGCGGCCTATCGGTCGACATGGTTAATATCAACACGTTCCGAGACGATTCTGAGGTCAGGAGGGCAGGCACGGCAGCCACCCTGGGCCGAGAGTGATTCGCACTTCTCAGTGCATTGCAGCATGCGCCTCTCAGGCTTCAATCGATTGAAGCGAATTGGGACCTACAGAGGTTGCGAAATTGCACCTAGATATGCGTCGGGTTGCGGCCTGGAACTTTGACGCGGTGCAAAAAGAGTTTTAGACAACGGCAGCCAACGAGGGCATCGCTTCGGCCTTTTTCGATCGGTGCCGCGCCCGATAATCATAAATGGGGTAGCCATGAGCAAAGCCACAGCCAGCCGTGCAAGGCCGCTATCGCCACATCTGACGGTCTACAGGTGGCCGGTCACCATGACCGTGTCGATCCTGCAGCGCATCACAGGCGGTGCGCTTTATTTCGGCACGCTGCTGATTGCCTGGTGGCTGATCGCGGCCTCGACCTCCGAGAGCTATTTCGACTTCGTCAACGGAATCTTCGGTTCCTGGTTCGGCAGGCTGGTGCTGTTCGGCTACACGTGGGCGCTCATTCACCACATGCTCGGCGGGATACGCCATCTGATCTGGGATACGGGGAGCGGCCTCGAAAAGCATACAGCGTCGAAGATCGCCTGGGGCAACCTTGCCCTTGGCATCGTGCTGACGGTTCTGGTCTGGATCGCCGGCTACGCGGCCCGGGGGATGTAACCATGACGGATATGCGCACACCGCTTTCAAAGGTTCGCGGGCTCGGTTCGGCTCGCGAAGGCACCGGCCATTTCTGGGCGCAGCGTCTTACAGCCATCGCCAACATCCCGCTGATCCTGTTTTTCCTGGGCTTTCTGATTTCGCTCAACGGCGCGGACTACGCGACGGTCAGGGTGGCGATGGCCAATCCTTTCGTTGCGCTGATGTTTTTGCTGATGCTGGTTTCGGGCCTCTACCATATGCGTCTCGGCATGCAGGTGATCGTCGAAGACTATATTCATGCCGAGGGTGGCAAGTTGGCCCTTCTCATTCTCAACACTTTCTTTTCCATCGCAGTCGGCGTGGCCTCGGTCTATGCCCTCATCAAACTGGCATTCGGAGGCTGAGGCGTGGCTGAAGCAGCAAAGCCTGACGGCAAGGCCTATACATTTGTCGATCACAAGTTCGATGTCGTGGTGGTGGGCGCCGGTGGCGCCGGACTGCGCGCGACGCTCGGCATGGCCGAGCAGGGGCTGAAGACCGCCTGCATCACCAAGGTCTTCCCGACGCGCTCGCACACGGTCGCGGCACAGGGCGGCATCGCTGCCTCGTTGCAGAATATGGGGCCCGACTCCTGGCAGTGGCACATGTACGACACCGTCAAGGGGTCGGATTGGCTAGGCGACATGGACGCGCAGGAATACATGGTGCGTGAGGCGCCCGCCGCGGTCTACGAGCTGGAGCACTACGGCGTGCCGTTCAGCCGCACCGAGGAAGGCAAGATCTATCAGCGGCCGTTCGGCGGCCACATGATGAATTACGGCGACGGCCCGCCCGTGCAGCGCACCTGCGCGGCGGCCGACCGCACCGGCCACGCCATTCTGCATACACTCTACGGCCAGTCACTGAAGCACAATGCGCAGTTCTTCATCGAGTATTTCGCGCTCGACCTGATCATGGAGGCCGACGGCCGCTGCACGGGCGTGGTGGCCTGGAACCTCGACGACGGCACCATCCACCGCTTTTCAGCCAAGATGGTGGTGCTGGCGACCGGCGGCTACGGCCGCGCCTATTTCTCGGCCACCTCGGCGCATACATGCACCGGCGACGGCAACGGCATGATTGCCAGGGCCGGGCTGCCGCTGCAGGACATGGAATTCGTGCAGTTCCACCCGACCGGTATCTACGGCGCCGGCTGCCTGATCACAGAGGGGGCGCGCGGCGAGGGCGGCTACCTCGTCAACTCCGAGGGCGAGCGCTTCATGGAGCGCTATGCGCCGTCGGCGAAGGACCTTGCCTCGCGCGACGTCGTCTCGCGCTGCATGACGATGGAAATCCGCGAAGGGCGCGGCGTCGGCAAGAACAAGGACCACATCTTCCTGCATCTCGACCATCTCGATCCAGCCGTGCTGCACGAAAGGCTTCCGGGCATTTCGGAATCGGCGAAGATCTTCGCCGGCGTCGACCTGACCAAGGAACCGATCCCGGTGCTGCCGACGGTGCATTACAACATGGGCGGCATCCCGACGAACTACTGGGGCGAGGTGCTCAACCCGACGGCAGAGAATCCGGACGCGGTGGCGCCCGGCCTGATGGCCGTCGGCGAGGCGGGCTGTGCTTCCGTGCACGGCGCCAACCGGCTGGGCTCCAACTCGCTGATCGATCTCGTCGTGTTCGGCCGTGCCGCCGCGATCCGGGCCGGCAAGGTGGTCGACCGCGACGCGCCGGTGCCGCCGGTCAACGAGGCGGCCGTCGAAAAGATCATGGAGCGCTTCGACCGGGTGCGTCACGCCAATGGCGGCGCGCCGACAGCGGTGCTGCGCGAGAAAATGCAGAAGGCCATGCAGGAAGACGCCGCGGTGTTCCGCACGCAGGCATCACTGGAGAACGGATGCCAGCGGATTTCGGCGATCTGGGGTGAGTTGAAGGACATCAAGGTCACCGACCGCTCGATGATCTGGAACTCGGACCTGGTCGAGACGCTGGAGCTGGAAAACCTGATGGCCAACGCCATCACCACGGTCTACAGCGCCGAGGCGCGCAAGGAGAGCCGCGGGGCGCATGCGCGCGAGGATTTCGCCGACCGCGACGACGCCAACTGGCGCAAGCACACGCTGTCATGGATCGACGAGGCAGGCTACGTCCACCTCGACTATCGGCCGGTGCATGCCGACCCGCTGACCAGCGAGGCTGAGGGCGGCATCAGCCGCGCCAAGATCGCACCCAAGGCGCGGGTTTATTGATGAGGATGAATTCCCATGGTTGAACTCACCCTTCCCAAGAACTCTCAGATCAAGGCCGGCAAGACATGGCCGAAGCCGGAGGGCGCGACCAATCTGCGCGAATACAAGATCTATCGCTGGTCGCCCGACGATGACGAGAATCCGCGGCAGGACACCTACTTCGTCGACATGGACGATTGCGGGCCGATGGTTCTCGACGCGCTGCTGTGGATCAAGAACAAGATCGACCCGACGCTGACGCTGCGCCGCTCGTGCCGCGAAGGCATCTGCGGTTCCTGTGCCATGAACATCGACGGTTCCAACACGCTTGCCTGCACCAAGGGCATGGACGAGATCGGCAATGTCGTGAAGGTCTATCCGTTGCCGCACATGCCCGTGGTCAAGGATCTGGTCCCGGACCTGACGGTTCCCTATGCGCAGCTTACATCGGTCGAGCCATGGCTGAAGACGGTCTCGCCGGAACCGGCCAAGGAATGGAAGCAGAGCCACGAGGACCGGCAGAAGCTCGACGGCCTCTACGAATGCATCCTGTGCTTCTGCTGCCAGACGTCGTGCCCGAGCTACTGGTGGAACGGCGAGCGCTATCTGGGGCCGGCTGTTCTGCTGCAGGCCTATCGCTGGTTGATCGACTCGAGGGACGAGGCGAAGGGGGACAGGCTCGACAATCTCGAGGACCCGTTCCGCCTCTACCGATGCCACACCATCATGAACTGCGCGCAGACCTGCCCGAAGGGCCTCAATCCGGCCAAGGCGATTGCCGAGATCAAGAAGATGATGGTCGAGCGGCGGGTCTAAGGGCAGCGCGGGGTCAATTGATGGATACCGAACTCCCCGTTCTCAATCCGGCCGAGGCCCGAATTCTCGGCTGCCTGGCTGAGAAGAAGGAGCTGACGCCGGACGTCTATCCGATGACGCTGAACGGGCTGCAGTCCGCCGCGAACCAGAAGACGGCCCGCGACCCGGTGATGGCGCTTGAGCCCGACGAGATCAGGCGCACGCTCGGCCTGCTCCAGCAGAAGGGCCTCGTCCGCCAGGTGTTTGCCTCGCGGGTCGAGCGCTATGAACATCAGCTTGCGCAGCGGTTCTCGCTTACCCACCCTCAGATCGCCATCATCGGTCTGCTCCTGTTGCGTGGTCCCCAGACGGCGCATGAGCTCCTCGCGCGCTCGGAGAGGCTGGCGCGGTTCGGCTCCATCGACGCTCTGGCGACAGAACTCGACCTTCTGATCGGTCGCAGGCCTGCGCTGGTCAAGCTGCTGGAGCGCGGGCCCGGACAGCGCGAAGAGCGCTATGCGCATCTGCTGAGTGGCGATGTTGTCGTGACCGCTGCGGCTTCCAGGCAGGCGGCTCCCGCCGCTTCCTCCCCCGGCATCGAAAGCCGTCTTCAGGCCCTGGAAGAGCAGGTTGCGGCATTGCAGGCCGAGATCAGGGCGCTTTCCGGCGAACGGGATCCGAACCGGTAAGGCGGACGGGGAGGAACGCCGCCCCTCCCGTGAGAATGCCTGGATCTTGCCGTCAGCCGATCTCGAACACGAACGCCTTCAGCAGCACTTCCGGCTCGGCCACTGAGAAGGCCCGGAACAGGGGGCTCTCCTCGACGGGCTTCCAGCGTTCCGCCTTCTCCAGCCATTCGAAAACGTCGCGAAACCCGCCCTGATCGAGCACCGTGTCGCGCACGGTGAAAATCGCGTGGCCGCCGGGCCTGGTGATGCGCGCCAGTTCCTCGAGGCTCGAGGCGGGGGCGTGACCCTCGGTGAAGACGCCGGTGGACAGGAAGGCCGCGAAATAGCCGTCCGGCCAGGGCAGCGTCTCGCCGAGCACGGCCTGCTTGAGCTCGCTGTAGGCATTGCGGCGTTTGGCAATGGCCAGCATCTCGTCGGAGAAATCGAAGCCTTCGACAGCGTCGTAGCCGAGGGCCCGAAGATAGGGTCCGGAAAGTCCCGTGCCGCAACCCGCGTCTAACAGGGGACCCTTCCCCTTCGGCAGATAGCGGGCCACCCAGGCCGTGATCATGAAGGGCAGGCAGTAGCCGCGCCTTGCCGTGTCCTGGTCGTACTCGCTCGCCCACTCGGCGTAGGCGGCTGCCAGTTCCTCGGCACTGCTCGCGGCATAAACCCGCTCGAGTGCTGATTCCTCGTCTTCGGTACTCATGTGGAACGTCCCTTTCGCAGCCGGTTTTCCAGCGCCCGCAGAGCGAGTGACAGGCTGATCGTCAGGATCAGGTAGATGTAGGCGACGATCGAATAAGTCTCGAAGAAGCGAAATGATCCGGCCGCATAGATCTTGCCCATCTGCGTAATGTCGGCGACGCCGAGCACGGAGACAAGTGAAGAATCCTTCACCATCGCGACAAAATCATTGCCGAGCGGTGGCAGGATGGTGCGGATCGCCTGCGGCATGATGATATGGCGGAAGCGGCGGTAGCGCGACAGGCCCAGCGCCTTGGCCGCCTCGATCTGGCCGCGGTCCACCGACTGGATACCCGCCCGGAAGACCTCCGAGATGAAGGCGGCGTAGCCGATGGTCAGCGCGATGATGGCGCGCCACAGCAACGACACGTCGCGCACCTGCAGGGCACCGAACAGGCCGGCATCCTGCAATGGCGCCGTCAGCGCGTTCCAGCCGGCCACGAAGGCCGGCGCGCCGGCAAAGGCGATCCAGAACAGCAGCACCAGGATCGGTACGCCACGGATGATCTCGACATAAAAGCGCGACGTCTGCCGGAGGATTGCCGAGCCGGACAGCGCCATCAGGGCCAGGCCGAGGCCCAGCGCCGACGCCAGCGCAAAGGCCACGACCGTAACGAACACGGTAATCGCCACGCCCTTGGAAACGGTGGCAAACACCTGCGAATAGAGGTCGCTTGCGGCAATGGCCAGCGCCGCCGCCACGGCCAGTGCGGCGGCAGTCACGAGCCACCAGGGAAACTCGGACTGTTCGCTGCGCGACCCGGTCAACGCCGTGACCTTGCCCTGCGTCCCACGGTCAGGCTCTGCAGCGGTCGGTTCACTCCCCGAACTTGTAGTCGAGGAACCACTTCTTGTTGAGCGCGTCGATTGTGCCGTCGGCCTTCATCGCAGCAATTGCCGCGTTCACCGGGGCGACGAGGTCGGAGCCCTTCTTGAAAATGAAGCCGAAGTCCTCGGTGCCAAGCGGGCCGCCGACCAGCTTCAACTCTCCACCCGAGGCGTCGACATAGCCCTTGCCGGCCGTTCCATCGGTGAGCACCATGTCCACATCGCCGCTCCTGAGAGCCTGGACGGTGGCGCCAAAGGTCTCGAACAGCTTGATGCGCGGATTGGCCTCGTCGCCATCGAGCACGCTGTAGACGGCGGTGTAGAAGGGCGTCGTGCCGGCCTGTGCGCCGACCAGCCCATCCTTGAACTCGGCAAAGGTCTTGGCGTCGCTGAAACGGTCTTCGTCGCCCCGCACCAGCATGAACTGTTCCGAGCGCATGTAGGGATCGGAGAAGTCGACCTTTTCCTTGCGGTCGTCCTTGATGGTGATGCCGGTCATGCCGACGTCGTATTGCCCATCGGAGACCGCCTGGATCATCGCGTCCCACGAGGTGTTCTGGTAGACGACCTTGAATTTCAGCCGCTTGGCGATGTCGTTCATGGCGTCATATTCCCAGCCCACCTGATCGCCGGAGATCGGGTCGACGAACTGCAGCGGCGGATAGGCGTTTTCCGTCACGACAACGACGGTGCGGCCGCCAAGATCGGGCAAAGCCTGGGCATAGGCTGCGACGGCAGGGAATAGGCCGGCCACGAGGCCCGCAATCAACAATCTGAACCTGTACATGGTCCGCTCCTTGAACATGGGTAAGTATGGTTTGGGTGGAACTGTAGCCGTCTCAATGCCGCTTGCAAGCAGTCGACGCCATCAGTTCCGTTTTGTCGCCCCGATCGAAAACGACAGCGGTATCCTTGGCTGACCCTCGGGCAGCGTGAACTGATCCTCGCCGGTTTCGACCAGAAAGGAGAAAGCCTTCCAGACGACGATGTCATGTTCGTTCAGGTAGTCGATCGACAGGTCGGCGGCGATGAGGGCATTGACCACGTCCGACAGCGGATGGATCCACTCGTAATGGCGGACATGGGTCAACGGCCTCTCATCGCCGGTATAGGTCTGGGGATCGTCCCATCCATTCGGCTCGCCTGGCGGCGTGCGCCAGTCAAGCTCGACCGTCAGCGGATTGCGGTCCGGATACATCTGGTTCATCGTCGGATGGCCCTCAAGCAGGTACAGCGTTCCGCCCGGCCGCAGCACCGACGACACGGCGCGCGCCCAGCGGTTGATGTCGTCGAGCCAGTTGATCGCGCCCCAGGTGACGTAGGCCATGTCGTAAGTCTGGCCGAGCGCTTCGGCCGCATCGTAGACGGAGGCCTCGACGAAACGCGCTTCGGTGCCCGCCTTGGCGGCGAATTCGCGCGCCGCGGCAATCGCCTTGGGCGAGAAGTCGAGACCGGTGACGCTGCGGGCGCCAAGATGTTTGAGGCTGATGGTGTCGAGCCCGATATGGCACTGCAGGTGGACGATGTCCTTGCCCGATATGTCGCCGATCTCGCCCGCTTCGAGGTCATGGAGGCTCGATCCGCCGGCGAGGACCGTGGCAATGCGGTAGCGGCCGGTCGGGTCGGTGGAATGGAGTTCGGCCCGGTTGTCCCAGTTGAGACGGTTGGCCTCGGCAAATTCGTCCATGATTTGCTCCCGTCATGAAAAAGGCGGCCTAGGCCGCCTTTTTGCAAGATCAGAACACGAGATTACTCGGCTGGTGCCTCGGCCGCTTCAGCGGCCTTTGCGGCCTCCGCTGCTGCCTTGGCGTCGGCGGCGTCCTGCGCAGCCTTTTCGGCGGCAAGCGCCTCGGCGGCGGCAATCTTCTCGTTCTCGATGCGGGCCTTTTCAGCCACCAGCGCCTCGCGCTCGGCGTCATTCAGCTTGCGGGCGCGCACGCCGGTGTTTTCCGTGATGCGTGCCGACTTGCCGCGGCGATCGCGCAGGTAATAGAGCTTGGCACGACGCACCTTGCCTCGGCGGACGATCTCGACACCCTCGACCATCGGCGAGTAGACGGGGAACACGCGCTCCACGCCTTCGCCGTAGGAAATCTTGCGGACGGTAAAATTCTCCTGGAAGCCGGCGCCGGAGCGGGCGATGACGACGCCCTCATAGGCCTGGACGCGGGTGCGCGTGCCTTCGGTGACGCGCACCTGGACGCGGACCGTGTCGCCCGGCTGGAATTCGGGGAGCGTGCGCTTGGCTTCGATCTTGGCGGCCTGTTCGGCCTCGATCTGACGGATTATGTCCATCGAAAATACCTCTTCTTGCTTCTCGACAGCCAGAGCGCCCAACGCTTGCCTCGCAGTTCCTTGACCGCTGGGCTATGCTTCTTCTTCACCGGAGATCGGAAGGAGCAGGGGCGAATTCACTATTCTTATTGACGGGTCCCGGAAGATTGTTCTTCCGGTTCGGGCGGGCGATACACCAAAAGAGCGGGCTTGTCACGCCTTGCGGGTGGCATTTTTGCAGGGTGTGGCGCCCGGAGCGCGGAATCGACTACCCGACTTGTGTCCAACGAATTGCCTCCGTAAAGGGTCGCCTCGGCTTTTTCGCAGACCCCAGGCAGATTCGTGACCCTTTCCCTCCTGCTCTTGCTCTTTCTCGCGGGCCTCGCGTCCGGCATCGTCAACGCGGTCGCAGGAGGCGGCACTTTCCTGACGTTCGGTGCGCTCTCATTGGCCGGAATCCCGCCGATCGGCGCCAATGCGACGTCGTCGATAGCCCAGTTTCCGGGCTACATCACATCGACCATGGCCTACTGGAGCGACATCCGGGCAATGTGGCGGCAAGCGATCGTGCTGTCGGTCGTTTCGGCGGCCGGCGCGCTTGGCGGATCGCTGTTGCTGTTGTCCCTCGACAACCCGTCGTTCAAGGCAATGGTGCCCTGGCTGCTTCTCGGCGCAACCGCGCTTTTCGCTGCAGGTCCGTGGCTGAAGCCGAAGGCGAGGCCCGGTGCGACGGTGACATCGGCAGGCGTCGCCGGGCCGGTCGTTCAGTTCTTCACGTCCATCTATGGCGGTTTCTTCGGAGCGGGGATGGGCGTGATGATGCTCGCCACGCTGGGCCTCACCGAGGGCGGCGACTATCATCGCCTCAACGCGCTGAAGAACATGCTGTCCATCGTCATCGCCGCGGTGGCGATCGTCGTCTTCGTGTCGGGTGGCGTGGTCGCCTGGCCGGAGGCGTTCGTGATGATCCCGGGCGTTGCACTCGGCGGCTATTGCGGTGTCTGGGTGGCGAAGAGGGTCCCGCAAACAGCGGTACGTGTCTTCGTCATCGCCGTCGGCCTGCTGCTTGCCTTCTACTATTTCACGAAGGCTTGAGCCGGGCCGGCAAAAGGTCGGGTCGTCGCTCGGCGGTCAGCTTCTCGGATTGCGAATGGCGCCATTGCGCGACCTTGGCATGATTTCCGGATGTCAGCACATCGGGAATGGCCCGTCCCTCCCACTCCTGCGGACGGGTGTAGTGGGGATGTTCCAGGAGCCCGTTCTCGAAGCTTTCCTCGTCTCCTGAGGTGTCGTTGCCCATGACGCCGGGCAACAGCCGCACCACCGCGTCGAGAAGCACGAGGGCGGCCGGTTCGCCGCCCGAGAGTATATAGTCGCCGATCGAGACCTCCTCGAGGCCGCGCGCGTCGATGACCCGCTGGTCGACGCCCTCGAAGCGCCCGCACAGGATCACTGCGCCCGGCCCCTCGGCGAGGTCGCGCACGCGGCGCTGTGTCAGCGGCTTGCCGCGCGGCGACATCAGCAGCCGCGGCCGCGGGTCGCCCTCCGGTGACG
>CAMYMG010000019.1 GCA_947259295.1 uncultured Rhizobiaceae bacterium | reverse complement strand
GCTGGCGGCCGCGAAGCAGGCACTGAGCCCGGGCGGCGTGCTCGCCGTCTGGTCGTCGGGGCCTGACGCCGGTTTCACGCGCCGGCTGCGGCAGGCAGGGTTCTCGGTCGAGGAGGTCGGCGTGCGGGCGCGCGGCAAGCGTGGCGCCCGGCATGTGATCTGGCTGGCTGTCAAGGCCTGACACCGGCACACTCCGCCCTGGAGCCGTGTCTCAGTCTTCCGCGCCGTTGCCGAAGGGCGCGGAGCCGGCGAGGCAGGGATCGAGCTGAATCTGGTCTTCGCCGAGACGCATGTAGCCGCCGCCGAAATAGACCGTGTCGCCGGGTTTCATGCCGTTGTCCTGGTAGGTGATGCACATGACCTGGACGTCCGGCGCGGCGCACATGATGAGATACCAGAGCGCCCCGTCCGTCTCGACCGCCGTCAGCGGCCCCTTCACCGCAAGGTCGATCCGGTAATCGGGCATGACGAGGCCGGCGGTCATGGCGCGAAGCTCGCCGCACTCCGCCGTCCTTTCGGGCTGCTGGTCGCCGAGCGCAAAGGCCGGGCGGTCCTTGAGCGGATCGCTTGCGGCCGCAACGGGCGAGGCAAGAGCGGACAGGCAGGACACGAGTAGCGGGGCGAGGCAGGCGGTCCGTCGCAGCGGCGACAAAAGCCGTTCAGTCTTCATGCAGGATGAATTCCAGGTAGAGATTGCGCTGCAGGATGGAATGGTTGTCGTCGGAGACGAGCGACACCATCAGCGCGCCGTCCTCGCGGGTCCAGACGTCGAGCCCTTCCATATTGTCGATCTGGTAGCTCATGTCGGCGGTGAACAGCACCGGCCCGTCGGCCACCTTGCCCTTGGCGATGCTGTCGGCCTCGATGCGGCGCAGGCGCATCTTCACGCCGGAGGCCATCGAGAAGCTGCGCTCGAGGAGCAGCAGGTCGCCGTCGGGCAGGAACGCGCCGTCTGTTATGTCGAATTCGCCGTTGCGCTTGACGGTGAAGATACCCTTGCCCGGCCCTTCGACGATTGCCGCGAAGATGTCGCCCTTCCGGTCGAGGCTCTTCTCCGACACGATGACCAGCGCACCCTCAAGCGGGCTGTCGGTCGGAGCATGGACAACCGTTTCGAAGCCGCGGTTCGACCGCAGTTCGCGCTCGGGTATCAGAAAATCGATCTCGCCGGTCGCGGATTTCATGGCGCCCGGCTCGATGCGGAAATTGGCGATGCGGTGATCGCGCTCGAAGCCGACCGTGGCAATGCCGTCCCTGACCGCCAGGCCCTCGGCATCGACCTCCCACTTGCGGTCGCTGACCTTGCCGGACCGGTCGAACATCGGCTCCATGCGGAAATCGCCGATCCCGGAGGGCTTGCCGGAAGCGTCGCGCAGCACCTTGCCGAAATACCAGAGCCCGGTGTCGGCAACGCCGATGAAGTCGCTTCCGGGCGTCAGGAAGCGGATCGCCGACAGGGCGCCGAGGTCTCGCGCCGTCGAGGTCATTTCCAGTCCGCCGACGAACTCCAGCGGCCCGAACTGCTTCTCGTCGCGGCCGATGTGAAAATTGGTGATCGGGCGGGTGGAAACCTCGATGCGCTCTGGCTCCGCGGCGGTCGCACCGAGCGGCGCAAGAGCAAGGGCGGCCCCGGCCAGACCCGCGGCCAGAAGCCCTATTCCCAGGGCGCTTCGGAGCTTCATCCAGCGCGTCGCATGCCGCCGCGGCGCGTCTCGCGTGCGTCTTCCTCGCCAAACAGCGAGGCGAGCTGCTCGGTCATGGCGCCGGCCAGTTCCTCGGCGTCGACGATGGTGACGGCGCGACGATAATAGCGCGTCACGTCGTGGCCGATGCCGATGGCCAGCAGCTCGACCGGCGAGCGCGTCTCGATCAGGTCGATGACGGCGCGCAGGTGACGCTCCAGGTAGTTGCCGGGATTGACCGACAGCGTCGAATCGTCGACCGGCGCGCCGTCGGAAATCATCATCAGGATCTTGCGCTGCTCGGGGCGCGCCATCAGGCGCTGATGAGCCCACAGCAGCGCCTCGCCGTCGATGTTCTCCTTGAGCAGGCCCTCGCGCATCATCAGCCCGAGGTTGCGCCGCGCACGCCGCCACGGATGGTCGGCGCTCTTGTAGATGATGTGGCGGAGATCGTTGAGGCGGCCGGGGTTCGGCGGCTTGCCGTCCTTCAGCCACTTCTCGCGCGCCTGCCCGCCCTTCCAGGCGCGGGTGGTGAAGCCGAGGATTTCGACCGAGACGCCGCAGCGCTCCAGCGTGCGGGCGAGGATGTCGGCGCAGGTCGCCGCAACCGTGATCGGCCGGCCGCGCATCGAGCCCGAATTGTCGAGCACCAGCGTCACCACCGTGTCGCGGAATTTCGTGTCGCGCTCCTGCTTGAAGGACAGCGGCTGCATCGGGTCGATCACCACGCGCACCAGCCGCGCAGGGTCGAGATAGCCCTCCTCGAGGTCGAAATCCCAGGAGCGGTTCTGCTGCGCCATCAGCCGCCGCTGCAGGCGGTTGGCAAGGCGCCCGACGACGCCGGAAAGGTTGGCGAGTTGCTTGTCGAGGAAGGCGCGCAGGCGGTCGAGTTCCTCCTCGTCGCAGAGATCCTCGGCGCCCACCGTCTCGTCGAAGCTGTTGGTGAAGACCTTGTAGTCGACATGCTTCGTCAGTTCGGTGAAGGGATCGTCCTTGCGCTTGGCCTCGCCCGGCGTCTCGGCGTCCGCATCCTCCTCGTCGGAATACTCGTCGGCCGAAGCATCGGAGGCCTCCATCTCGCCGGCCTGTTCCTCCTCGGACGAGGCGTCCTGATCGTCGGACTGCGACTGGTCGGCGCCTGAATCGTCCTCGCCGCCCTCGTCGCTGTTCTCCTCGCCCTGAGGCTGCGGATCCTCGCTGTCTTCCGATTCGTCCGACTGCTCGTCGTCGCCGAGTTCCTCGGCCATTTCCATCGAGGCCAGCATCTCACGCACGACGCGGGCGAAGGCCTGCTGGTCGTCGAGATTGCCGGTCAGGTGATCGAGGTCGGCGCCGGCCTTCTCCTCGACCCAGTCGCGCCACAGGTTGACCATGCGCTGGCCGCTCTTGGGCGCCGCGCGGCCGGTGAGCTTTTCGCGCACCATCAGGGCGAGTGCTTCCTCGATCGGCGCATCGGCGCGGTCTCGGACATCGGCGAGATTGGCCTTGGCGTATTTGTCCTCGAGCATCGAGCCGAGATTGTCGGCAACGCCGGTCATGGCGCGGGCGCCGATTGCCTCGACGCGAGCCTGCTCGACGGCGTCGTAGACGGCACGTGCCTGCTTGCCCTCGGGCGCGAACTTCGAATGGATGCGAAGGTCGTGGCAGGCGCGCTTCAGCGCCATGGAGTCGCCGATGCCCCGCGTCACCGCGATGTCATTTGCGGTCGGCTTCTTGGGCACCTCCGGCAACCGGGCTCGGTTGGCGGCGAGCGCCGGCTTGTCCTTGGCGAAAGCGACTTCGAGTTCGTTGTCGCCGGAGATCGCACGCATGCAGACGGTGACGGCACGTTTGAAGCTGTCGGCTTCCGCGCCTGTCTTCGGCCTGTTGCGTGTGTTGTCGCCGGGACCCGCCATCGCGCCTTCTGCTAGCCGAGCACGACGTTGGCGGCCGATTCGGGCAGTTCCTGTCCGAAGGCGCGCTGGAAGAATTCGGCGACGATCGAGCGCTCGAGCTCGTCGCACTTGTTGAGGAAGGTCAGCCGGAATGCCAGGCCGACGTCGCCGAAAATCTCCGCGTTCTCGGCCCAAGTGATGACCGTGCGCGGGCTCATGACAGTCGACAGGTCGCCATTGACGAAGGCCGAACGGGTCATGTCGGCGACGCGCACCATCTTGTTGACGATCTCCTTGCCTTCGGCGTTGCGGTAATGCTTGGCCTTGGCGAGGACGATGTTCACTTCGTTGTCGTGCGGCAGGTAGTTCAGCGTCGTGACGATCGACCAGCGGTCCATCTGCGCCTGGTTGATCTGCTGGGTACCGTGGTAGAGGCCCGTCGTGTCGCCGAGGCCGACCGTGTTGGCGGTGGCGAACAGGCGGAACGCCGGATGCGGCCGGATGACGCGGCTCTGGTCGAGAAGCGTCAGGCGGCCGGACGATTCCAGCACGCGCTGGATGACGAACATGACGTCGGGACGACCGGCATCATATTCGTCGAAGCAGAGCGCGACATTGTGCTGGTAGGCCCAGGGCAGGATGCCGTCGCGGAATTCGGTGACCTGCATGCCCTCTTTGACGACGATGGCGTCCTTGCCGACGAGGTCGATACGGCTGACATGGCTGTCGAGATTGACGCGCACCATCGGCCAGTTGAGCCGCGCGGCGACCTGCTCGATATGGGTCGACTTGCCGGTGCCGTGATAGCCAGAGACCATGACGCGGCGGTTGTAGGCGAAGCCGGCCAGGATCGCAGAGGTCGTCTGCGGATCGAACAGATAGTCCGGATCGAGGTCCGGCACGTGCTGGTCGGCCGCCGAATAGGCCGGCACCACCATCTTTGACTCGAAGCCGAACTGCTCTTTGACCGACACGGTGGTATCGGGGAGGTTGGCTATATCGCGATCGACCTTGTTCATCATGTCTCCACGCGCGAAGCCTCGAGCTTCGCCGGCAATCGAATTTGTCCGGGGGCGGTCTTAGTGCCTTTTCCAGCCGGATGAAAGTTGGAAAAGGTCCTTCAATCCTGCTGGCTCAGCACAAACCTGCCTGTTTGAGCACGCGGTAGGCCTGCAGCACGTCGCGGAACCGGTCTTCCGAACCCCTGTCGCCGCCATTTGCGTCAGGATGGTGGCGTTTCACCAGTTCTTTATAGCGCGCCTTGATGTCCTTGCCAGTCGCCTTTGTATCAAGACCAAGCGTTTCCAGTGCCTTGGCCTCAAGCGGCTTGGCCTTGCGCTGGCGCGGCTGGCGCGGATCCTTGGGCCCCTCGAATAGGTTGAACGGGTCGCGGATGCGGTTGTAGTAGCCGGCGCGGCCCGAGCGCTGCTGCGCCACGTCGGGCGAGGAACGGGCGGTGCTGTTGACGCCCATCGCCCATGTCGGACGATGTCCCGTCATCGCCTCGCGCTGATAGCGCGCGACCTCCGAATCCGGCACGCCGGAGAAGTAGTTGAAGCCCTTGTTGTACTCGCGCACGTGATCGAAGCAGAAGCGGAAATACTCGCCCTCCTTCATGCGTCCGACCGGCGCCTTGTGGGTGCCTGGCTCGCTGCAGCCGTCCCACTGGCAGACCGGGGCGTGCGACTTCACCTCCGCGTCCTTGTCCTGGCGGATGCGAATCTTCTCGAAATATTTCGGGTACGGCTTCATCTCATCCATTTATGGGATGTTGTGGCTGCGAAACAAGAATTGACATTTTCGGGAAACGGGGCCTACCGACCCAAATCAGGACTGATCCCGCATGAGGCAATCTATGCCGTCGGGACACATATGGGTGAAGGAGACCGCAATGTCGATACAGTCGACCATCGAAGACAAGCTGCAGCGTGCATTTTCGCCCGAGCGCATGCAGGTGGTGAACGAAAGCCATCTCCATGCCGGGCATCATCATGAGGATTCCGGGCATCACGCCACATTCGACGGTTCCGGCGAAACGCATTTCCGAGTCCGCCTCGTCTCGCCCTCATTTGCCGGTCTGAGCCGGATCGACCGCCACAGGGCCGTCAACACGCTGCTGGCCGAGGAACTGGAAGCCGGCGTCCACGCACTGGCGATAGAACCCGCCGCTCCCGGCGAAAAGACCCGCTGGTAGCGGCCTGACCGCCGCGATCCGGCCGAGGATCAGGCGACGGGCTTGATGCGCAGGCGCGCGATGCGGTTCTTGTCGCGCTTCATCACCACGAACCGCATGCCGTGGAAGGTGAAGGCCTGACGCTCGTCGGGTATCGACTGCGTCTCGTGAATGACGAGCCCCGCGATCGTGGTTGCCTCCTCGTCGGGCAGCGACCAGTCGAGCGCGCGGTTGAGATCCCGTATCGGCACGGTGCCGTCGACGACGACCGACCCGTCGGCCTCCTGCCTGACGCCCTGGATCTCGACATCGTGCTCGTCGGCAATTTCCCCGACGATCTCCTCGATGATGTCCTCCAGCGTCACCAGGCCCTCGACCTCGCCATATTCGTCGACGACCAGCGCGAAATGCGCCTTGCGCCGCAGGAAGGCGTTGAGCTGATCCTGCAGCGAGGTGGTGTCCGGGACGAACCATGGCTTCGTCGCGATCTTCATCACGTCGATCCTGGAGAAATCGTTGCCGACCTCGTTGAGGGCGCGCAGCAGGTCCTTGGCATGCAGGACGCCGACGATGTTTTCGAGCGTGCCGCGCCAGAGCGGCATGCGCGTATGCGGGCTCTGCAGGATTTCGCGCACCACGGCCTCCGGCGGATTGTCGGCATTGACCGAGCGCATGTTGGTGCGGTGGACCATGACGTCCGACACTTCGAGCTCGTGCAAGTCGACGAGAGCGCCCAGCCGGTCTGCCTTGCCGTTTTCGCCGGCCGCATCGGGCGATGGGGCGCGGACCTCTTCAGTCACCGGGCGCGGCGGGACGACGCGACGGATCTCGTAGCCGAGCGCCGACAAAAGGGGCCGGTGCAACAGCACCAGGGCGCCGACCAGCACCACGCATACAGCGATCGTGAGGAGTACCGGCTGCGTCATCCCGGATGATTGTCCCTGAGAAACACCATCACCTCGGAGGCCGGCACGTCCCTGGCGATAAAACTCCGGCCAATGCCATGGGTGAGGATGAAGGTGAGCGCGCCGCGCGACACTTTCTTGTCCTGCGCGATATAGGAAAAGAGCCTGTCCGCGTCGGGCAGTTCGCCGGGGATGTCGGACATGCGCCACGGCAGTCCGACGGCGCGAAGATGCGCCTCGACCCGCGCCGCGTCGTCGGGGCTAGAGAGATTGAGGCGGGCGGAGAACCGGTGGGCGAGCGCCATGCCGATGGCAACGCCTTCGCCGTGCACGAGCCGCGCGCTGTCGTAGCCGGTTGCCGCCTCCAGCGCGTGGCCGAAGGTGTGGCCGAGATTGAGCAGCGCCCGGTCGCCTGTCTCGTATTCGTCGCGTGCCACGACGTCGGCCTTGGCGCGGCATGCCTCGGCGATGGCAAAGGCACGCTCGGCGCCGCCCGCAAAGACCGCTTTCCAGTTGTCCTCCAGCCACGCGAAGAAGTCGGGGCGGTCGATCAGGCCGTATTTGGCGAGTTCCGCATAGCCCGCCCGGAATTCGCGCGCCGGCAGCGTATCGAGCGCGCCGGTGTCGGCGAGGACGAGCTGCGGCTGATGGAAGACGCCGACAAGGTTCTTGCCGTGGCCGGTGTTGATGCCGGTCTTGCCGCCGACGGAGGAGTCGACCTGCGCCAGGAGCGAGGTTGGCACCTGGACGAACTTCATGCCGCGACGCACGATGCCGGAGGCAAAGCCGGCGAGGTCGCCGATGACCCCGCCACCCAGCGCGATGACCGCATCGCCGCGCTCCAGGCGGGCCGCCAGCACGCCGTCCACGACCTCCTGAAGTGCCTCGAAGCTCTTGGTTTTTTCGCCAGGCGGCAGGCTGATGACCGCAGCCCTGATGCCTTGTTCCTCCAGGCTTTGCTGCAGCGACCGAAGATGGACCGCGGCGACGTTCTCGTCGGTGACGATGGCAGCGCCGATGCCCGGCAGGCGCGCGGCAATCTCCGCTCCGGCGCCGGCGATCAGCCCCTCGCCGATCAGAATGTCGTAGGAGCGGTCGCCGAGCCTGACTTCGACCGTCTCGATTCCGGCTCTGCTCATGTCGTCTTGCTCTCATGCACCGCGTCGACCGCATCGAACGAGCGGTTGATGGCTTCGATGACCTCGCCGGCGATCACTTCCCTTCGGTCGTCGCGCGTCAGGACCGTGATGTCGGCCAGCGCATAGGTCGGATAGCGCTCGGCAATCAGCTTCTCGAGCACCGCACGCGGGTTCGGCGTCTTCAGGAGCGGACGGTTCTGCTTCTTGGAGACGCGCTCCATGAGGATGTCGACGTCAGCCTTCAGCCAGACCGAGATGCCGCGCGCCGCGATCGCCTGCCTAGTCTGCTCGTTGATGAATGCGCCGCCGCCGGTCGCCAGCACCTGCGGGCCGTTTTCAAGCAACCTCAAAACCACCCGCTGTTCGAGCGCCCGGAACTCGGCTTCGCCATACTGCTCGAACAGGTCGGGTATGGTCATCCGCGACACGCTTTCGATCTCGTGGTCGCTGTCGATGAACGGCAAGCCGAGCCCGGCCGAGACCTTGCGGCCGATCGCCGTCTTGCCTGCGCCCATGAGGCCGACAAACACGATCGAGCGCGAACCGAGCCTGGAAAGCAGGGCGTCGACGGTTCCTGACGCCAGCAACGGGATTGCAACCATGGCAGCGTATCGACATGAAAAGACGGTTTGCGTCAAGCGCGCCCGATCCTTTGCGGAGACGCCCTTGTCTTGTCCGGTTTGGCGTCCCATAAGGGCGCGGGGACGCAAACTACCGCGGGCGGATTCGATTTATGCCGACGCTTTTCAAGTTCATTTTCACACTCTGCCTTCTTGCCCTGCTGGGCTACGGCACGATGCTTGCGCTGGTCATTCTGGTCGAGCCGAACAAGGGTGAAATGAGCGAACGCATTCCGTCGGAAAGAATTAATCCGCAGAGATAGGCTGCCGGTATGAACAGCGCCGCACAGATCGAAGCTTTTCTGGAAATGATGAGCGTCGAGCGCGGCGCCGCCGACAACACGCTTGCCAGCTATCGGCGCGATCTCGACGACGCCACATCGGCCATCCCCGGCGGCCTGGCCGATGCTACGAGCAGCGACATCCGAGCCTTTCTCGGCGGTCTCGCGGCACAGGGTTTTGCCGCCTCCTCGCAATCGCGCAAGCTGTCGGCGCTGCGGCAGTTCTTCAAGTTCCTCTACGCCGAGAATTTGCGCACCGACGATCCGACCGGGACACTGGACAGCCCGCGGCGCGGCCGGCCTCTGCCCAAGACGATGGCCGAGGCAGAAACCGGACGCCTGCTCGATCGGGCAGCACAGGAAGCGGCCGACGAGAGCCTCTCGGAAGGTGCCCGCGTTGCGGCGAAGCGTCTTCACGCGCTGGTCGAGGTGCTCTACGCCACCGGTCTGCGCGTCTCCGAGCTCGTCGGCCTGCCCGTGACAGTCGCGCAGCGCGACGAGCGCTTCTTCATCGTGCGCGGCAAGGGCAACAAGGAGCGCATGGTGCCGCTGTCGCAGAAGGCGCGCGACGCGATGCGTGCCTGGCTCGCCGAGCGCAACCGGGTCCCGCGCCTTGCCGCCAGCCCGCATCTCTTTCCCGCGAGTTCCGACAGCGGGCATTTGTCGCGGCAGGTGTTTGCCCGCGACCTTAAGGCGCTTGCGGCGCGCGCCGGCATCGCCTCTGCCAAGGTCTCGCCGCACGTGCTGCGGCACGCCTTCGCAAGCCACCTCCTGCAGAATGGCGCCGATCTGCGCGCCGTTCAGCAGCTGCTGGGCCACGCCGACATATCGACGACCCAGATCTATACCCACGTGCTGGAGGAGAGGCTGGTGCGGCTGGTCAATGAGCATCATCCGCTTGCCGACTAGACGTCATACCGTTATGTGAAGGCGATGTTTCACGGGCGGGAGCCGCAATATTTCCGGCCCTTCCCCATTCCAGTTCCGGCGCATCGGTTCGCTCACGCATGTACAACTATCTCGATTTTGAAAAGCCGGTTGCCGACCTCGAAGGCAAGATTCTCGAATTCAAGAAGATGTCCGAAAGCGGCGAATCCGTCGATGTCGGCGACGAGATCGCGCGCCTCGAGAAGCGCTCGATGGATGCGCTGCGCGACATCTACAAGGCGCTGACGCCGTGGCAGAAGGTGCAGGTCGCCCGTCACCCCGACCGCCCGCACTGCCTCGACTATGTGCGGGAACTGTTCACCGATTTCACGCCGCTCGCCGGCGACCGGAATTTCGGCGAGGACAACGCCATCATCTGCGGTTTCGCGCGTTTTCGCGGCGAGCCGATAGCGGTCATCGGTCAGGAGAAGGGTTCCGACACGAAGAGCCGGCTGAAGCACAATTTCGGCTCCGTCAGGCCCGAGGGCTACCGCAAGGCGGTGCGAATCATGGAACTCGCCGACCGGTTCCAGGTGCCGATGGTCACGCTGGTGGACACGGCGGGCGCCTATCCGGGCATCGGCGCGGAAGAACGCGGTCAGGCCGAAGCCATCGCCCGCTCCACTTCGGCCTGCCTGTCGCTGCGCACGCCGTCGATCTCGGTGGTGATCGGCGAAGGCGGCTCGGGAGGCGCCATCGCCATCGCAACCGCCAACCGGGTCTACATGCTGGAGCACGCGATCTACTCGGTCATCTCGCCCGAGGGTGCGGCGTCGATCCTGTGGCGCGATACGACCCGCTCCAAGGATGCCGCGACGAACATGAAGATCACCGCGCAGGACCTGCTGGCGTTGAAGATCATCGACGACATCATTCCCGAACCGCTCGGCGGCGCACACCGCTCGCCGGACGCCGTTTTCACTGCGACCGGCAACCTGATTGCCAGGACGCTCGGCGAGTTCGCGCAGTCCAACGCCGATTTCCGCGAAGAGCGGCGCGAAAAATACCTGGCGATCGGCCGCTCGCTCTGATCTCGCCCATTGTGGCTTTTTGGCGCATCTGCCACAAAAATGCCGTGCCTTGCTTGTCCATGGGCATGTCAGCCGGGGGCGGACATTGACACGGGCGGTAATCAATTCTCAAGGTTAACCAGCCTACCCTCTCGGCCGATTTGATGCATTTCCGGCGCTGTGCCGCACAGGCTACCGGATGAACCAGAAGACGACGCCCGACCGATGATTGCAAGATTGCTGCGTGCCGGACTGTTGATTGCCGCCTTCGCCCTGGCCGGTTGCACCGGGGGGACCTTCGAAGACGTGGCCGGCGGCGCCAAGGCCGAGAAGCCGCTTCCCGAGAAGATCCTGACGGCGATGAAGGCGAAGGGCATGACCCGCACCTCGCCGGTCATGGCGCGCATCTTCAAGGAAGAGGGCAAGCTCGAAATCTGGAAGCAGAAGACGAACGGCCGCTACGACCTGATCGCGAGCTACGACATCTGCAAGTGGTCCGGTGAACTCGGGCCCAAATACATCGAGGGCGACCGCCAGGCGCCCGAGGGATTCTACACGGTGCGCCCGGCGCAGATGAACCCGAAGTCGAGCTATCACCTGGCCTTCAACATCGGCTTTCCCAACGCGTATGACCGCGCCAATGGCCGCACCGGTGCCAACCTCATGGTACACGGCGCCTGCTCCTCGTCCGGCTGCTATTCGATGACGGATGCGCAGATCGAGCAGATTTATGCCTTCGGCCGCGACGCCTTCCGTGGGGGCCAGACCGAATTCCAGATCCAGGCCTTCCCGTTCCGCATGACCGCCGCCAACATGGCGCGCTACCGCAACGACCCGAACTTCGAGTTCTGGAAGATGCTGAAGGAAGGCTACGACCAGTTCGAGATCACCAAGGTGCCGCCGAAGGTGGATGTCTGCGAGAAGCGCTATGTCTTCAACCGGGTACCGGAGGCTGGCGCCAGCTTCAACGCGACCGCCGCATGTCCGCCTTCGACGCAGCCTGAGACGGTCGCCAGCGCATACCAGTCGTATCAGTCCACATACGAGGCCGCCTTCGCCGCGGCCGTTGCCAAGACCACACCGCCGCCGAAGCCCAGCATCGTCGGCCTGAAAGAGGCGAGCATCGTCTCCGAATGGACCAAAAAGCGCGCCAAGGGCGAGCGCGTCCCGGTCGACCCGCCGGCGATGGAGCCTGACGGTACGGTGACGGTGTCATCGCGCATGGGCCGCATCGATTCGCCGGAAGGCAAGCGACAGGCCGCAATCGACGCCGCCGAGGCCGAGAAGAAAAAGGCCGAGGAGCAGAAGAAGGCACTCGCTTTGGCCGAGCAGCAGCAGAAAGAGGCGGCCGAACTGGCCAAGTCCAACCCGCCCGAAGCGGTGGTGTCGACCGGCACCGTTTCCGCGCCGACCGAGGCGGCGGCGGATGCGCCAGCCGGCGGGGCGCTCGGCCTGTTCGGCACCGCGCGCAAGAAGATCGGCAACATTTTCGGCAGCTGATCCGGGTTCCACCCGGACGACGTCGAGATCTGCAGCGCTAAGTACGGCGATGGCGTGGCAGAGGTCATGGCCCTCGACAGCGGCTATCGCTTCCTGTTGAGAGCGCTTTGGCGGGCAGGCCAGCAATTTTCGTGGCTTCACGCAACCATCGCACGGCGAAGGCATTATGCTTCGACGACGGGTTCAATCCCCCCTCCCCATGACCCGTTGCACCAAATTGAGCCGGCCGGAAGGCCGGTTTTTTTGTCAGCGGAAGCCGGCGATCGCCAGGGGGTTGTCTTCGATGGCGGCCCGGTCGGGCGCGTCGATCGACGGCGTGCCGGTGATGCCGGCAAACAGCCGCCGCACGTAATCCTCCGGCATGTCGAGCGTTATCAGCACCAGACGGGTGCCGCGCGTCGCATCCGGCCAGGCCGGCAGTCTGGCCGGCGGATGCAGGATGCTCTGGACGCCGTGGACCACCAGCGGGCGGGACGGATCCTCCGCAAGCTCGATCACCCCCTTCATGCGCAGCAGCTTGTCGCCATGCGTCGAGCGCAGAATGTCGAGGAATATCTCGATGGACGAGAACGGAATCGGCCGCTCATGCACCAGCGAGAATGTCCTGATGCGCGCATCATGGTGATGCACGTGGTCGTGCTCGTGATGGGCATGGTCGTGCTCGTGATGCGCATGCTCGGCTTCCTCGCCAAGCCAGCGGCGGACATCGGCGGTCTTGCTCGACGGATCATAGAGCCCGCATTCGAAGAGTGCGGCGTATCCCGCCTCGGGCGCGGCGGCGTCGATGAACGGGGCCGTGGAATTTATCTGTCTGAGCCGTTCGCGCAAAGAGGCGATCTGCTGCGGATCCGCGACGAGATCGGTCTTGGCGATGACGATGCGGTCGGCGACGGCCACCTGCTTGACCGCCTCGATGTGGCTGTCGAGGGTCGCCGCGCCATTGACGGCATCGACCAGCGCGATGACGCCGTCGAGGCGGAACGCCTGCACCAGTGCGGGATGCCCCATGATGGACTGCAGGACGGGTGCGGGGTCGGCAAGACCGGTCGTCTCGATGATCACCCGGCGCAACGCCTTGATGCGGCCGGTCTGCAGCCGGTCGACGAGGTCGGCCAGCGTGTCCACCAGTTCGCCGCGAACCGTGCAGCATAGACAGCCGTCGGAGAGCTGGATGATGCCGTCCGACGACTGCTCGACGAGGAGATGATCGATCGCTACGTCGCCGAACTCGTTGATGATGACCGCCGTGTCGGCGAGCGCGGGATCTTTCAGCAGCCGGTTGAGGAGCGTCGTCTTGCCGGCGCCGAGGAATCCCGTCAGCACCGAAACCGGGATCGGAAAGCCGTCCATCAGCCGGCGTCGGCCGAATCGCCCTGCATCGCCAGCGGCTCGGTTCCGGCAGGCGGCGGCTGGTCGGGCCGCCATGTCGGCAGGGGGATGCCGCCGTCAGCCCTGGCGAGTGCGGCCTCGTCGGCCGGCAGCGAGGCGCGGCCCCGC
>CAMYMG010000018.1 GCA_947259295.1 uncultured Rhizobiaceae bacterium | reverse complement strand
GGGGTAACCGGAAATGGTTAACGCTTCGCGACTTTGTCACCGTAGCGGGCGTAAATTAACCGGTGATTAACCATGCCGGACCGATGGTCGGCGCATGCAAAGGGTCGGCTTTCCGAGCCGTCATTTGAGGTTTCCAGAAATTGATCCGCTTTGAAAATGTCGGTCTGCGTTACGGTATGGGAGCGGAGATTCTCCGCGACCTGTCGTTCCAGATCCCGGAGCGGTCGTTCCAGTTTCTGAGCGGCCCCTCCGGCGCCGGAAAGACCTCGCTGCTGCGCCTGCTGTTCCTCTCGCTGAAGCCGACGCGCGGCCTGATTTCGGTGTTCGGCAAGGACCGGGCCCGCATCACGCGGCGCGAGCTTCCCTACATACGGCGGCGCATCGGCGTCGTGTTCCAGGATTTCCGCCTGCTCGACCACATGACGACCTACGAGAATGTCGCGCTGCCGCTGCGCGTGCGGGGCCGCGAGGAGGCGAGCTACCGCAGCGATGTGACCGAACTCCTGAAGTGGGTGGGGCTCGGCGAGCGCATGCACGTCCTGCCGCCAGTGCTGTCGGGCGGCGAGAAGCAGCGCGCGGCGATTGCGCGCGCGCTGATCGAACAGCCAGAAATCCTGCTCGCCGACGAGCCGACCGGCAATGTCGACCCGCCGCTGGCGCGCCGCCTGCTGCGGCTGTTCATCGAACTCAACCGACTGGGAACGGCGGTGGTCATCGCCACGCATGACCTCGGGCTGATGGAGCAGGTGGACGCACGCCGCATGATCCTGTCCGGCGGAAGGCTCGACATCTATGATTGATGTCGTAGAGGACGATGGCGCCGAACAGACGATCGCCACGCCGCGTGTCCAGCGCCGCATGGCGCCGATCGTGCCGGCGCAGAACATTGCCGGCCGGGCGCTGATCTCGGTGATCGCCATCATGACGTTCCTGTCGTGCCTGACGCTCGGGGCGGTGACGCTGGTCCACGACACGGCGGCCATCTGGCAGAACCAGATTTCGCGCGAGGCGACGATCCAGATCAAGCCCGCCGACGGGCTGGAGATGGACGCGGCACTCGAAAAGGCCGCGGCGGTGGCGAGCGGGTTTCCCGGCATTGTCGGCACCCGCATCGTCGATCGCGAGGCGACGGCCAGGCTGCTCGAGCCCTGGCTGGGTTCCGGGCTTGATATCGACGAACTGCCGGTGCCCAGGCTGATCATCGTGACGCTGAACGAGACCTACCCGCCCAATTTCGACAGGCTGCGCACCGCGCTCACGGCCGTGGTGCCGGAAGCCAGCGTCGACGACCATCGCACCTGGGTTGACCGCCTCGTCACCATGGCCCGCACGACGGTGACCATCGGCATCGCCGCGCTAGGCCTGATGCTGACCGCCACCGTGCTGTCGGTGGTGTTTGCGACGCGCGGCGCGATGGCCGGCAACGGCCATATCATCGAAGTGCTGCATTTCGTTGGCGCCGAGGCCCGCTTCATCGCCACGGAATTCCGCCGGCATTTCCTGCTGACCGGCATGAAGGGCGCTGCGGCGGGCGGCCTGGCCGCGATCCTCGTCTTCATCATCTTTTCCTTCTGGTCGGCGCGCAACCTGGCGACGCCGCAAGCCGACCAGGCGACCGCCCTGTTCGGCAATTTCGCCATCGGCGCCAATGGCTATGGCGGCGTCGCGCTGATCGTGATCGTGATCGGCGTCCTCACCGCGGCGACGTCGCATTTCACCGTCGTCGCCTACCTGACCGATCTCGATACGCGCCAAGCCGACTCATGATATGGCCGTCTCCCTACATCGCCGCAATTCGAGGCTAGGCGTGGAGCCCATGACGGGACAACAGGAGTCAGACTTGGCCGGTCGGAGCGCGGAACCCGCCGCACGACGGCGCTCGCCTTCTCGGATCCTGTGGCTGTCATTTCTCGGCGCCGCCGGCCTGTGCGCCGTTTTTCTCGGCGGCTTCGCGCTTTTTTCGACCCATGTAAGCCGAATGGCGACGCCGAGCGATCCAGAGGCGGCTGACGCGATCATCGTCCTTACTGGCGGCCAGGCGCGGCTCGACGCGGCGATCGACCTGCTGAAATCCGGCAAGGGCAAGCGGCTGCTGATCAGCGGCGTTCATCCCGACGCCAACCGCGACGATCTGAGTGCGGTGACTGGCGGCGGCAAGCAGCTGTTTTCCTGCTGCGTCGACATCGACCACGCGGCACTCGACACGATCGGCAACGCCGAGGAAAGCGCCAAATGGGTTCGCACGCATGACTACGGCAAGGTCATTCTGGTGACCAACAACTACCATATGCCGCGCAGCCTGCTGGAAATGGGCCGGCTGCTCGGGGCGGCCGAGCTTGAGCCCTACCCGGTGGTCAATACGCGGCTCGACGACGGGCGCTGGCTGCAGCCGGAAGCGCTGCGGGTGCTTTTCACCGAGTACAACAAATACCTCGTGGCGCTGGCGCGCGGCGTCGTTCCCTGGCGGCCCGCGGCGAACGGCATGGGCGTGGTCAGCGCGACCGCCGCCTCCAAGTAAGCGGCGGGTTCGCCGGAGCCCTGAATTCGGCGCCGGCGTTTCCTTTCTGCGCCAAGCTGGTGTAACTCCGGCGCATTGTCATCGCCGGGCACCGCCACAATGCAGATCATCCGTTCGCTGTTGTTCAACGTCGTCTTCTATCTCAACCTCATCGTCCAGATGGTCGGCTGGTCGCCCTATTATTTCCTCTCTCCGCGCCACCGCGCCTGGTTCGTGCCGAAGTTCTGGGCGAAATCGAACCTCTGGCTGATGGACAAGATCGCCGGCACGCGCAGCGAGATCACCGGCCAGGAGAACCTGCCGGAGGGTTCCTTCATCCTGGCCCCGAAGCACCAGTCGTTCTGGGATACGTTCGCCTTCTTGCCGTCGCTGCACGACCCGCTCTACATCCTGAAGCGCGAGCTGACCTGGATTCCGTTCTTCGGCTGGTACATCCTCAAGATGAACATGATCCCGGTGAACCGCGGCAAGCGCTCGATCGCGCTGAAGAAGGCGGTGGCCGACGCCAAGCGCGAGATGAGCGCCCATAACCGGCAGCTCATCATCTATCCGGAAGGCACAAGGCGCGCGCCCGGCGACGAGCCGATCTACAAATACGGGATCGTCGAGATCTACGCGCAGCTCGGCCTGCCGGTGGTTCCGGTGGCGCATGTCGCGGGGCTGTGGTGGCCGCGCCGCAAGTTCATGCGCTACCCGGGCACCATCAAGGCGCGATTCCTGAAGCCCATTCCGCCCGGCCTCGACCGCGAGGAATTCATGCGCCGGCTGATTGGCGAGACGGAGACGGCCTGCGACGCCCTGCTGGTCGAGGCCGCGACGACCGAAAACCACCCGCCGCTGCCGCCAACGGCCGTCAAGCGGCTGAAGGAACTGGTCGCGGCCGAAGCGGGGCGGGACAGCCCCGCCGCCTAGACCGGTTCAGGCGCTGGCAGTGTCGAGTTCGGCAATGTCGGCAGACGAGAGCTGCAGCGACGCCGCCTTGATAAGGCTGTCGACCTGCTCAAGCGTCGTCGCGCTGGCGATCGGCGCCGTCACTCCCTGACGCGCGGCAACCCAGGCGAGCGCCACTTCGGCCTGCCTGGCGGAATGCCGCGCCGACACCGCGTCGAGGGCGGCAAGGATGCGCATGCCGCGTGCGTCGAGGTAGGACGCGACGCCGCCGCCGCGCGGGCTTTTGCCGAGATCGGCCTTGCTGCGGTACTTGCCCGACAGAAAACCCTTGGCGAGGCTGAAATAGGTGATGACACCGATATCCTCGGCGATGCACAGGTCGCGCAGCGGACCGTCGAAGCTTGCCCGGTCGTAGAGATTGTATTCCGGCTGCAGCACCTCGTAGCGCGGCAGCCCCTGTTCCTTCGAGACATCGAGCGCAGCGCGCAGTTGCCCGGCATCGAGATTGGATGCGCCGGCATGGCGGATCTTGCCCTGCTCGATCAGCCGCTGGTAGGCGCCGAGCGTTTCCTCGTAGCCGACCGTCGGATCCGGCCAATGCGATAGATAGAGATCGATGCGATCGGTCTGCAGGCGGCGCAGCGAATCCTCGACGGCTCTTGCGATGTAGCCGGCCGACAGGTCCTTCCTGCCCTGCCCCATGTCGGAGCCCACCTTGGTGATAACCACCACCTCGTCGCGGTTGCCGCGCGCCTTCATCCACTTGCCGATGATGGTTTCGGATTCGCCGCCCGAATTGCCGTCCACCCAGCGGGAATAGGAGTCGGCGGTGTCGATGGCGTTCAGACCGGCCTCGGTGAAGCGGTCGAGCACGGCGAAGGATGTCTTTTCGTCGGCGGTCCAGCCGAAGACATTGCCGCCAAGGACCAGCGGCGCGATTTCGAGGTCGGTTCGACCGAGGCGACGTTTCTGCAAGTGATTACTCCGGGATCTGGGGAATTTGGCCTGACCGGAAAGGCGGCTAACCGGGAAGATAGGCGGCCGGCGCCAAACATCAAATGGCTCGACTGGCTGCCGGAATGCCGTCGGGTGCCGAGATCAGCCGGCCGACTTCTTCCAGCCAATGGTCGCGGATGCCGAGCGCCTTGAGATGCGCGATCGTGTTCAGCACATATTCCTCGTTCGGACCGGCCTGGCCGACCGCGCCCGAGACGATCCTCGCGGCATCCGTCTCCGGCAGGTTTCCGGCATATTGCTGATGCCGGCGGTCGACGATGTAGGAAACCGCCATCTCGATGCGGCCGCCTTCGAGCCGGACAGGCATTTCGCGCTCGATATAGACGTCGGTGACCAGTTCGCGTTCGCGCAGATAGGCCATCACCTCGCCGCGCAATTCGCCCGGCACCTTGAAGGCGAGACCGACACAGGAGCCGCCATGGTCGAGCCCGAGCACGAGGCCTGGCCTCGCCCGCGTTCCGCGATGCACGAAGGAGGTCACGCAAAGCGACCGGCGGAAGCCGTGAACGCGGGCACGGCACATATCGACATGCGCAAATCCCGGCCGCCACATCAGCGAGCCATAGCCAAAAACCCAAAAATCGCCCATATCGCAACGCCAGTGTAAGTTGCGGCTCATCGCCGTCAGCATGCATATGGGTTAGCGCATGTGGTACGAAAGGGGCAGACCTTTCGGACCGGCATATGCTGGTGCGGGAATAATCGGGGTAGGGCATGACTGCGGCGGACGAAAAGAAACCGAATTATGGCCGGCGCATCCTGTGGCTCGGCGTCTTTGTCGTCGTGCTTTGCGCCGGCTACACCGCCGGCTGGTTCTATCTCGCCAACCTGTTCGAGGACCGGGCGAAGGAGACCATCGCCCGAATGAACCGCAACGGCGTGTCGGCGGCATGCGACAACCCCGTGGCGCACGGCTTTCCGTTCCGGCTTGGCATCTATTGCGACCGGGTCGCCTTTGCCGACCCTGCCGAGGCCGTGTCGTTTTCGGCCGGCAGCTTCCGTTCGGCCGGCCAGATCTACGATCCCATGCGTTTCGTCGCCGAACTCGACAGCCCCGCGACGATCGATTCGCCCGGCAGCGGGCCGATGAACCTGATCTGGGACAATTTGCGCGCAAGCGTCCGCTGGGCGCAGCCTTTGCCGGAGCGGATTTCGCTCGAAGGCGACAACATGGCGGCGAGCCTGGCCGATGGCACGCCGCTCGGCACCGTCGGCGATCTGCAGGCGCATATGCGCCCCAACGGCGCCGACCTCGACCTGGCAACCAGCTTCGAAGGCCTGGTGATCGATCCCTCGCGCGTCTCCGGCAGGACCCTGCCGCCGCTGTCGGGGCAGACCGACGTGACCATCGAGAACGGCGTCGGCCTCGTCGGCTCCGGCATCGAGACGATCCGCGGCCAGTCGGGCACGATCCACGAGGCATCGCTGTTCAGCGGGCCGAACACCGGACTGACCATAAGCGGGCCGTTCTCGATCAGCGAAGACGGGCTGATCGACGCCGAGCTGAAGATCACGATCCGCGATCCGAACGGGCTGTCGGTGGTGTTCGCGGCCGCCTTCCCCGAAAACAGCGACCAGATCATCGCCGGCGTTTCGGCGCTGTCCTTCATGGGCAATGCGCCGTCGCTGCCGCTGACGATCAAGAAGGGCAAGGCCAATATCAGCTTCGTGAAGCTCGGAAAAATTCCGCCGCTCTGAGCCTAGTTCTTCTTGGGATGCTCGATGGCCTGGCGGCCGAAATCCGGCACGTCGATGTCCTGGCCCGCGTCGATGATCGAGCGGCGCACGGCGCGCGTGTGCGTGAACATGTCGAACAGCTTGTCGCCGTCGCCCCAGCGGATTGCCCGCTGCAGCGAGGCGAGATCCTCCGAGAAACGAGCCAGCATCTCGAGGATGGCGTCCTTGTTGTGCAGGCAGACGTCGCGCCACATGGTCGGGTCCGATGCGGCAAGGCGGGTGAAGTCGCGAAAGCCGGAAGCCGAGTACTTGATCACCTCCGACTTGGTGACCGTCTCGAGGTCGTCGGCCGTGCCGACGATGTTGTAGGCGATGATGTGCGGCAGGTGCGAGACGATGGCGAGCACCATGTCGTGGTGCTCCGGATCCATCGTGTCGATGTTGGAGCCGCAGCGGCGCCAGAACTCTGAGAGGCGCTCCAGCGCTGCCGGATCGGTGTCGGCGAGCGGCGTGAAGATGCACCAGCGATTGTCGAAGAGGTCGGCAAAGCCGGAATCGGGGCCGGATTTCTCTGTGCCCGCCAGCGGGTGGCCGGGAATGAAATGCACGCCGGCCGGAATGTGCGGCTCCATCTGCGCAATCACCGAGCGCTTGGTCGAGCCGACATCCGTGACGATGGCGCCCTGCTTCAGGACGGGCGCGATCTCCTCGGCGACCGCGCCGGACGAACCAACCGGCACCGAGACGATGACGAGATCGGCATCGCGCGTCGCCTCGGCGGCGTCGGTCGAATAGCTGTCGCCGAGCCCGAGTTCCTCCGCACGCGTCAGCGTCGCCGAGCTGCGCGTCGCGATGGCGATGTGGCTGGCGAGCCCCTCGCGCCGAATGACGCGGGCAAGCGACGAGCCGATCAGGCCGATGCCGATCAGCGCGATCCTGGGAAACAGAGGTTCTGTCATCGCGCTCAGCTTTTCAGAAATTCGGTGAGGGCGGCGATCACGCCGCGGTTGGCTTCCTCGGTGCCGACCGTCATGCGCAGGGCGTTCGGGAAGCCGTAGCCGGCGACGCGGCGCAGGATATATCCGCGCGCCGACAGATAGTCGTCGGCCTTCGCCGCCGAGTGGGCTTCATCGTCGGGAAAGTGCACGAGCACGAAATTGCCGACGCTTGGCGTGACACGCAATCCGAGCTTCGTCATTTCCTCGGTCAGCCAGCGCAGCCAGCGCTCGTTGTGCTCGACGGTGCGTTCGACATGGGAACGGTCGCGCATCGCGGCGATGCCGGCCTCGATGGCCGCGGCATTGACGTTGAAGGGTCCGCGCACGCGGTTGATGGCGTCGACGATATGCGCCGGCCCGTACATCCAGCCGACCCGCATGCCGCCGAGGCCGTGGATCTTGGAGAAGGTGCGCGTCATGACGGCGTTCTGCGCCCCGGCGACCAGCTCGACGCCGGCCTCGTAGTCGTTGCGCCGGACATATTCGGCGTAGGCGGCGTCGAGCACGAGCAGCACATTGCCGGGCAGCTCGGCGTGCAGGCGGCGGATTTCCTCGAACGGCAGGTAGGTGCCGGTCGGATTGTTCGGGTTGGCGAGGAAGACGATCTTCGTCTTCGGCGTGACGGCGGCGAGAATGGCGTCCACGTCGGCGCGTTCGTCCGTTTCCCTGACGCTGACTGGCGTGGCGCCGGCCGCCTGAATGTAGATCTTGTAGACCAGGAAGCCGTGTTCGGTGAAAATCGCCTCGTCGCCCGGCGACAGATAGGTCTGCGCCAGCAGGCCGAGGATCTCGTCGGAGCCGTTCGAGCAGACGATGTTGGCCGGGTTCAGCCCATGCGCCTCGGCGATCGCTTCGCGCAGACGCGTGGCCGAACCGTCCGGATAGAATTCGAGCTTTGCCGCGACCTCGCGCACGGCCTCGATGACCTTCGGCGAGGCGCCGAGGGGGTTTTCGTTCGACGAGAGCTTGTGAATCTTCGAAACGCCGGGTGCGGCAGCGCTCTTGCCGGGCACGTAGGCCTCGATCTCCATGATGCCCGCGCGGGGTGTCGGACGTGACGGCTTTGCCTCGGTCATGGTCTTGAAATTCCGTTGAAATGGCCTCGTGCCGAGGCAGTGCGGAAATACAGGCAGGGGCCGGAATTGTCGAGGCCGTTGACGGCGCAGCATGTCGGGCTTAAATGTCGGCCAGGATCCGTGGTGATTTGGCCGGTCGGCTTGCAGCCACGTTAAACAACTCGCTAAAGGGCCGTTTGCATCATGTAACCGGCTTGCGAAAGCAAAGCCGGTTTTTTGTTTTGGAGCAAAGCGATGCCAATCAAGATTCCCGATCAGCTCCCCGCCCATGAAATCCTCGTGCGCGAAGGCGTGTCGATCATGGACGAGCGGACGGCGCTGCGCCAGGACATCCGTCCCCTGCAGATCGGGCTGCTCAACCTGATGCCTAACAAGATCCGCACCGAAACGCAGATCGCGCGACTGATCGGCGCCTCGCCGCTGCAGGTCGAGCTGACGCTCGTGCGCGTCGGCACCCACAAGGCCAAGAACACCTCGCACGAGCACCTGATCGCCTTCTACCAGACCTGGGAGGAGATCGCGCACCGCAAGTTCGACGGCTTCATCATCACCGGTGCGCCCATCGAGCTGCTGCCGTTCGAGGAGGTTACCTACTGGAACGAGCTGACGCGCATCCTCGACTGGACGAAGACCAACGTGCACTCCTCCTTCTTCATCTGCTGGGGGGCGATGGCGGCCGCCTGGCACTTCCACCAGATCCCCAAATACACGCTGGACAGCAAGGCCTTCGGTGTGTTCCGGCACAGCAACAACGCGCCTGCCTCGCCCTATCTGGCGGGTTTTTCCGACGACTTCGCCATTCCGGTCTCGCGCTGGACGGAGGTCAAATCGGCCGACATTTCCGCCGACGGCAACCTGCAGCTGCTGATGGAATCGGACGTGACCGGACCGTGCCTCGCCTCCGAGCGGACCGGCAACCGGCTCTACATGTTCAACCACATCGAATACGACTCGACCTCGCTCAAGGAGGAGTACGACCGGGACGTCGCCGCGGGCATACCGATCGCCATCCCGCACGGCTACTACCCGGACAATGATCCGGGCCGGCCTCCGCTCAATCGCTGGCGCTCGCACGCCCATCTGCTGTTCGGTAACTGGATCAACCAAGTCTACCAGACCACGTCGTTCGACGTGGAGAACATCGGTCGCGGCGACGAACTCGTGGCGTCCTAGGGCTGGACGCCGGCGGCGAGCGATACCTCGCAGCGCTCCTGCATGTTGCAGGCCCGTAGAACGGCTTCCCTAATCGAACGATAGCAGCGAAGCGAATGCTCCGCGGCAGGAAGAAACCTGCCTCGTCCGCGCTACCTTGTGAGCGACCGGCCATTCCGGCCGACGGAGCCCGACATGCTTGCCATCACCGATCCGCGCGTCGCCGGAATCCTGCCGGCGCCCGTCAGCGATATCTCCATCCTTTCCGTGGCGACCGCCGTACCGCCCTACGTCATGACGCAGGACGACGTCGCCGAGCGCGCAAGAAAAGTATGGCCGCAGTTCAACAAGCTGGAGAAACTGTTCGCCAATACCGGGATCGAGCGCCGCCACGTGTCGGAGGCGCCCGAGTGGTATCTCCAGACGCACAGTTGGGAAGAGCGCTCGCAGGTCTATTACCGTCACGCGCTGGACCTGTTGGAACGCGCGGCGCATGAGGCCGTGGCCGCGGCGGGCCTCGCGATCGGTGACATCGACATGCTCGTGGTCAACACCATAACCGGCGTTGCCGTGCCGAGCCTCGACGCAAGGCTGATCAACCGCGTCGGGCTTCGCAGCGACGTCGAGCGGCTGCCGATCTTCGGCTTCGGCTGCGGCGGCGGCGTAGCGGGCCTGTCGCGCGCCGCGACCCTTGCCCGCGCCACGCCGGGCGCCAATGTGCTCTCCCTGACGGTCGACCTCTGCTCGCTCTGCCTGCGCATCGACGATCCGAGCATCGAAATGTTCGTGTCGGCATCTCTCTTCGGCGACGGGGCAGTCGGGGTCGTGCTGCGCGGGGAGCCAGGCGGGCCGGCAATGGCGTCGGGTTCGGCGCACATCATTGCGACCGGCGAGCATCTGTGGCCGGGCACCGAGCGCATCATGGGCTGGGACATGAAGCAGGACGGCTTCGGCGTCGTGCTGTCGCCGCAACTGCAGTCCCTGATGCGGGACAATCTCGGCGACGCGGTCGCGGCCTTTCTTGCAAAGCAAGGACTGGGGATCGAGGATTTCGACGGTTTCCTGTTCCATCCCGGCGGCAGCAAGGTGCTGGATACTGCCAGGGACGTGCTGAACCTGCGCGAGGACGATCTCAGGCATTCGTGGAACGTGCTGCGCAAGTTCGGCAACATGTCGTCGGCAACCGCGCTGTTCGTGCTCGATGAGGCGATGCGAAGCGGGGCCAGGGGCAGGCACCTGATGATGGCGTTCGGTCCGGGCTTTTCGGCCTATTTCGCCATCCTCGATCTCTAGGCCTCAATCGACCCGTCGCGCCGCCAGGGCTTCGTTCTCGAGCTCGATCTTGTAGCGGATGACGGCCGTCCACACGGCAACCATGATGATGCCGAGCGCGAAAGCCCCGAACACCCAAGGCAGGAGCAGCGTTTCGACGATGGTGACCGCGTAGTTCGGATGCCTGATCCATCTGTAGGGCCCGCTGCGCACCAGCGGAGCCTTGTCGAGGGTCCAGATGCGGTGGGTCCAGTAGCGTCCGATCGTGCCGATCACCCAGTAGCGCACGACCTGCACCGCCAAATAGAGCCAGAGCAACGGCCAGAGCACGGCGGCGGATGGTGGAATGAGGAAGAATATCGAGGCGATCCAGGCGAGATGCGTGACCGCGACGACGGGATAGAAGCTGCGCCCGGCCTCGACCGCCCCCTCAGCCACCAACGCCCGCGTGTTGCGCTGCGAGTGGAGTTCCTCCAGTCCCCGCTGCAGGAGCACGAGGGTCGCGGCGAGCTGCGCCGGGCCTAGGAGGTCGGCAGGCATGAGACGGAACCCCTATCCTTTTTGTCCTCACCAGCCGAGCCGGTCCGGGAAAAGCCGCGCGTGGCCGCGCCCTGCGGCGATAGGACCGGCACGAAGACGCGGCGCGAGGCGCGTTGCGCCACCGGCACGCCCTGGTAGAGCCGCTTCTGCGCATCGACAACGATGACTCCGGAGAAGATCGGCCAGAGCCGCCGACCGGCGCGTTCCAGCAGATTGTGGAAGCGCAACATCCAGCGGCGCTTGGACGGCGGGAAGAACAGCCCGTCGGCCCAGGCCGCGGGGGTGAAATTCGCCTCGCGCAGCAATTCGTTGAGCTGGCCGCGGGAGAACGGCCGCCCGGTGCCGAACGGCGTGTGCTCGAAGCGCGCCCACATGCCGCGGCGGTTGGGAACCACGATGACGACGCGGCCGGAGGGCGCCAGCACGCGCCAGATCTCGTTCAGCGTCTCGCGCGGGTTTTCCGCATGTTCGAGCGAATGGACGAGCAGCATGCGGTCGATCGACGAATCGACGAGCGGCAATTCCTCGTCGAACACCAGCGCCGTGGCCGACGGACCGGCGGTCGGCCAGTTCACGGCGCCTTGCGTGGCAGGCATGAAGGCAAAGACGCGCTCGGCATCGGCGCCGAAGCGGTCGAGCCACGGCAATGTGTAGCCGAGGCCGACAAGCCGCTCCCGCGACAGCGTGGTCCAGACCGAAGACAGCGCCATCGTGATCGATCGCTCGGCGATACGGCCAAGCAGCGAAGCGTAGAACGACCTGAGATCGACGATGTCCGAATTCATGACGGCGACGGTATCTGCTGTGTGTGGCGGTTTCAACAAGTCAGCCCCGGGGGTGACACCGCGGGGTGCGGACCCTATCTATTGGTCTCAGCAAAGGAGAATGGAATGGGTTTGGAAATCGATCAGTTCATGTGCCGGTCGGACAATTTTGGCGTCCTCGTCCACGACAAGGCGAGCGGTGAGACCGCGCTGATCGACGCGCCGGAAGAATCGACCATCCTCGCCGCCGTCGAGCGCACCGGGTGGAAGCCGTCCGTCATCCTGACGACGCACCACCATGCCGACCATGTCGAGGCCAATTTGGCGCTGAAGGAGCGGTTCGGCCTGAAGATCATCGGCCCGAAGGCCGAGGCTGACAAGATTCCGGGCATCGACGAGACGGTAGCGGAAGGATCGAAGCTCGAGTTCGCCGGCCACAGGATCGAGGTGATTGAAACGCCCGGTCACACCGCGGGGCATGTATCGTATTATTTCCCCGATGACGGCGTCGCCTTTACCGCCGACACGCTGTTTGCGCTCGGCTGCGGCCGGCTGTTCGAGCGCCCTGCCCCGGTGATGTTCGAATCGATGAAGAAGCTGGCGGCGTTGCCGGCCGCCACCGTGATCTACTGCGGCCATGAATACACGCTGGCCAATGCGCGCTTCGCCATCACCGTCGACCCGACCAACTCGGCGCTGAAGGAGCGGGTCGCCAAGATCGAGAAGCTGCGGGCCGACGAAAAGCCGACCCTGCCGACGACAATCGGCGAGGAACTGGCGACCAATCCGTTCATGCGCTGGCACGACCCGGCGATTCGCAAGACGCTCGGCATGGAGAATGCGCCGGACGTCGACGTGTTTGCCGAGATCCGCAAGCGCAAGGACAATTTCTAGCAGTGCCGGAATCCGCCGCCGGGATCATCGCGGCGCTCGGCCTCCAGCGCCATCCCGAGGGCGGCTGGTATGCCGAGACCTTTCGCGACAATCCGGACGGCGGGCGCGGCCACTCGACCGCGATCTACTTCCTGCTCGAGGAGGGCGACGTCTCGGCCTGGCATCGCGTCAGGGACGCAGCGGAAGCCTGGCACCACTATGCCGGCGCGCCGCTCGACCTGACCGTCTGCGACGAGCACGGCGGGCGCGAAACGCACCGGCTGGGTCCCGACCTGGCGGCCGGCGAGCGACCACAGGCGATCGTGCCTGCGGGATGGTGGCAGACCGCACGAAGCCTCGGGGCGTGGACGCTTTGCGGCTGCACCGTGGCGCCCGGCTTCGACTTCGCGGCTTTCGAACTGGCTGAGCCGGGCTGGGAGCCGTGATGGCGGCGTTCAGCCTTGAGTTGAGGTTCGGGCCGATCCGCGAAACAGCATCGACTTCGCTGCCAGGAGGGCGCCCGCGGTGATGAGCAGGCAGGCGGCGAGAAGCCGCAGGCCTGGTTCGGCGAAGCCGAAGGCGATCAGCACCAGCGTCGACAGCAGCGGCGCGGCGTAGCTGGCGGCGCCGAGCACCTGGATGTTGCCGCGTTTGACGCCGATGTCCCAGGCATAGAAGGCCGCGCCGACCGGCATGAGGCCTAGGCCGAGAACCGCCAGCCATTGGCCGGCGCCCGTCGGAAGTACGGTTTCCTCCAGCGCGAGGTGGCAGGCGAACGACAGCGCCGCCGTCGCCGCGCAGAACCAGGTGACGATGCTGGTCGGCACCTCGGGGAAGCGCCGCGACAGCAGCGAGTAGCCAGACCACAGCAGCGCGCAGACGCCGGCCATCGCGTAGCCGAAGGCATAGCGCGCCTCGAAATCCAGGCCGCCGCCCTTGGTGACGATGAGGAAGCAGCCGGCAAGCCCCATCAGCGCGCCGACGATATGGTGCCAGCGCAGCCGCTCGCCCGGCATCAGCGCCGAGCCGAGCACGATCAGCAGCGGCCACAGATAGGCGATCAGGCTGGCCTCGACCGCCGGCGCGTTGCGAAGCGCCGTGAAGTAGAAGAAGTGGTAGCCGAACAGCCCGGCAATGCCGATGAGCCAGACGATCGCCGGTATCCGGGGCGCGGAGGCAGGACGCGGTGTGAACAATCGGGCAGCGAGCCCCACCGCCGTGCCGACCGTGAAGGTCATGGCCGAGAGGAGGAAGGGCGGCACCTGCCCCGACGCATCGGTGAGCAGCGCCAGCAGCGCCCACATGGCAACCGCACTGAAGCCGATCAGGGTGGCACGCGACGTCAGCAACAGGTCGTCTCCGGGGCGCCTGGCGCCAGCTACTCCAGAACTTCGAAACGCCGTGCCGTCACCGTGATCGTACCGATCTGCGTGCCGACCGTGGCATGAATCGGGGCATATATGCCGGTTTTGCCGAGCGGGGCAAACGCCACCATGATGCGGCTCTCGTTTTTCAGATAGTCCAGCGCACGCTTGCTCTTGCGGTATCCCGAGACGGGCTTGAACCGCATGCGGCAGGTCACCGTGTCGCCCTTGTAGCCCTCTATGTCGACCTTGCCCTTCGACACGTAGCTCAGTGCGAGGTCGGCACGCAGTTCGCTGTCGAACATTTTGATCGTTCCATTGCAGACCTCGGCCAGACTGCCTGCCTGAACCAGCGTCGCGGCAATCGGATCGGCGACCTTCAGGAGGTCGTTCGGCCCGAGCGGCAGCCAGTCCTTGCCGCGCTTCTTCGGCGGCGGGACATTCGTCACCTTGGTGACGTCGCCGTCCGAAAAGCGGATGTCGACGATCGATGCCTTCTTGCCGGAGACATAGTCGGCGCGGAATTTGTCCGGGCGGACGGCCTTGCCGGAAAAAGTGCCGGTGGCAGAAAGCGTGCCCTTCGTATCGTCGAAGATGGCGCCGAGACCCGCGCTCGTCACCGACCCCTCGATCGCGTAGGTCTTCTCGCCGATCCGGCTGTCGAAATTCGCCCTCGCCAGGGTCAGGCCGAGGAAGGACAGCGAGTACTCGCCGCGGTAGAGCCTGGTTTCGGCCAGGGCCGGCTCCACCGCTGCCAGCGCGACAAAGGCGACGAAGACGCGAAGCTGCAATGACATGTCCCGAGCGATCCCGATCTTCATGCACCTGACGCACTGACCCTTGGTCAAGGCGGGCGGGTCGAGGCTATAGGTTCAATTCCGGCCTTTGTGTGATAGGAAGTGCCGACGCGAAGCCACGCCTGCGCTTGACGCAAGCGCGGATTGCCACTATGGAACGCCAACTTTTCCATGCGGCCGCTCGAAGAGGCTGCGCGCCATCGATTCCTGGTGCGCCGAAGTCGTTGGCCCGTTTTAGACCTGAAGGTAAGTGAAAAATGTCCCGTGCTTGTGAACTGACCGGCAAGGCCGTTATGTCCGGCAACAATGTAAGCCACGCCAACAACCGGACGCGGCGCAAGTTCCTGCCGAATCTCGTCAAGGTGACGCTGATCTCGGAAGCGCTGAGCCAGAACGTTCGTCTGCGCATCTCGGCCAACGCCCTGCGCACGGTCGAACATCGCGGTGGCCTCGACGCCTTCCTGGCCAAGGCCGATGTTGCCGAGCTGTCGCAGCGCGCGCGCCTCTTGAAGAAGCAGATCGCCAAGAAGACCGCCGAACAGGCTGCCGAAGCTCCGGCCGCCTGATTTCCTTTTCGGGCGGCCCGCGCCGCCCGGCTGGTTCCATCACCCAGGTTAAAAAAATGCTTCGCTACTCTTCCTATCTGCCCTTCGTGGCGGCCATGGCGCTTGTCGTCGTTGCCTCGAACATCCTGGTGCAGTTTCCCGTACAGGGACAGCTCGGCAGCCTCTCGTTGGCCGACATCCTGACCTGGGGCGCCTTCACCTATCCCCTCGCCTTCCTCGTGACCGACCTTGCCAACCGCCGTTATGGCCCCGCCGTGGCGCGCAGGATCGTGTTTGTCGGCTTTGTCGTCGCGGTCGCCTGCTCGATCGTCGTGCCGCCGCTGCTCTACCGCTACGGCCTGACGGAATTCGAGACGGAGCCCGGCCGGCTGCTTCGCATCGCCACCGCTTCCGGCTCGGCTTTCCTGGTCGCACAACTGCTCGACGTGACGGTTTTCAACTGGCTCAGGCAGCGCTCCTGGTGGCGCGCGCCGGTGTTCAGTTCGCTGTCGGGCTCGATCGTCGACACGCTGATTTTCTTTGGCATCGCTTTTGCCGCTTCATTCGCCTTTGTCGGCCCCAATGACGGATTTGCGCTGGAGAGCGCGCCGTTGCTCGGCGTCTTCTCGGCCGAGATGCCGCGCTGGCTGTCCTGGGCGCTCGGCGACCTGTCGGTCAAGCTCGTGATCGCGCTGGTGGCCCTCATCCCCTACCGGCTGATCGCCGCGCGATGGACACAGCCGGTCCTGGCTTCGTGATTCCCTGGGTTCTTCTCGGCACGGCCAAGGTTCCGGGCGGCGGGGAAGTTCTCCGCCTCAAGCGGCGCGGCGGCGAATTCTCCATCATGCTCGGCACCAATGAGCTGATGAACAGCCGGCTGAGCGGTTCCGAAGAAGCGCTGGCGAGGCTTTCGATCCAGAAGATTGCCGACAGCACGCGGCCAAAAATCCTTATCGGCGGCCTAGGCATGGGCTTCACGCTGCGCGCCGCGCTTGCCGAACTCGGCGCCGACGCCCGCGTCGAGGTGGCCGAGATCGTGCCGGCTGTCATCGGCTGGGCGCGCGGCGAGATGGCCGAAGTTTTCGGCACCTGCCTCGACGACCCTAGGGTCGTCATCCAAGAAGGCGATGTCGGTCCAATGATGGCAGCCAGCAAGAACGCCTATGACGCCATCCTGCTCGATGTCGACAACGGGCCGGAAGGCCTGTCGCGCAGCTCCAATGACGGCCTCTACAGCGCCGCGGGGCTGGCGGCCGCGAAGCAGGCACTGAGCCCGGGCGGCGTGCTCGCCGTCTGGTCGTCGGGGCCTGACGCCGGTTTCACGCGCCGGCTGCGGCAGGCAGGGTTCTCGGTC